>JALYIT010000020.1 GCA_030775645.1 Pseudomonadota bacterium
CATAAGAAATATTTACATCTGGCCGAAACGCCGGCCGTTCCCAAAGATTTAATCTAAAACCAAGGTTTACCGTGGGCCTTGGGTTGGCTCACAATAGGGGCATGAACTCGTATCCTGACATTTCTCCAGAAATAGAACCTGAGGCGGCGCCCATTGTTTATGAGCAGCCGCTGAACGAGCGCATGCGCACCTTCCTGCGCCTCGAGTTTCTCTACACCCAAGCCACCTATCACAGCGAATTGGCGAGCCCCTGGAGCTCGCGGGCCGCGGTGTCGAGTCTGCTCGAGATTCTCGCCATCACGGCGCGCGGCGACTCACGCAGCGACGTGCTGAAGGAGCTTGAGCGGCAAGTGAACGTGCTCAAGGAATACCAGACGAAAACGGGCGTGGATCCGGCGCGCCTCAAGTCGCTGATGTCGAACCTAGTCAAGCTGCGCAATGACCTGTCCGCCATCGGCGGCAATTTCATGGCCCCGCTGCGCGATTCGGAGTTCTTGAGCGCGGTGAAACACCGCAGCGCAATTCCGGGCGGCACGTGCGATTTCGACCTGCCGGATTACTCTTATTGGTTGAACCGCCCTGGCGAAGTTCGCGCCGCTGAGTTCGACAGCTGGATGGCCTTGATCCGGCCGCTTTGCGACGGCATTGCGGAGCTCCTTTGGTTGACGCGTCAAAATGCCAAGCGAAAATCGGAAATGGCCGCCGGCGGAATCTTCCAGCTGCAGTTCGATCGCGAGAATCCGTGTCAGCTCGTGCGCATCACCCTGCCCTCGGACACCGACTTGTTCCCGGAGATCAGCGGCAATCAGCATCGCATCACAATCCGCTTTTTGAACTGGCTGGATGCCACCGCGCGTCCCGTGCACATCGAGGTGGACGTGCCGTTTCTCCTGACCTGCTGCTCCTAACGTTGCGTTCGGCGCTTCATGGCGGCGATAGTCAAATGTCCCACTTGCCGGCGCGATGTGGAATGGTCGCCGGCCTCTCAATACCGGCCATTCTGCAGCGATCGGTGCCGGCTGATCGATTTGGGTGCGTGGCTGAGCGAGCAGCACAAAATCCCGGACGAACCCGGAGCCGCGCTAGATCAGTTGCATCCAGATTCTCCCGAGGAATTCTAGGACTGGGTATTCCACGTGCAACCTGAGTTTTGGTTGGACCGCTGGCGCGCGGCACAGATTGGCTTCCACCAATCCCGGGTCGATCGGCACCTCACAACCTATTGGCCGGCGCTCCAAGTTGCGCCCCGGAGCCGCGTGTTCGTTCCCCTGTGTGGCAAGAGCTTGGATCTGCTTTGGTTGCGAGAGAAGGGGCACGAGGTGATCGGGGTGGAGCTCTCGCCCGTTGCGCTGGAAGCATTCTGCATGGAGCATGGCATTCCCGCCAAACGGCGCTCCGTGGGCGATTTCGACCTTTACGAGGCTCAAGGATTCACGCTGTTCTGCGGTGATTTCTTCAAACTCACGCCTGCGCTGCTGGGGACCGTGTCCGCGATCTACGACCGCGGATCGCTGATCTCCTGGAGCCCGGACTTGCGAGCCTCTTACGTGGATCACATGACCGCTCTGACCGCGCCAGGCACCGGCACTTTACTGATCGCGGTCGAATATCCGGCAGCCCAAATGAGCGGCCCGCCTTTCCCGGTGACAGCCGATGCGATCGAAAAACTCTACGCGCCGCATCATTCAATCAGGCAACTGGCCCGCCACCAAGTCCTGGAACTCGAGCCCCGGCTGATGGCGCGCGGTCTTAAGGAATTGCACGAAGTTTGCTACAAGCTCACGCGGCTGTAATACTTTTCAACTCCCGCTATTATTTCAACGAATAAGGGCACTATGACGGACTCTCGTAACTCCGGCCGATATCTGGCCCCGGCATTGGTTGCCTGCGCGGTGGCAACAGGGGCTAACGCCGCGGAACTCACCATCGATCGTCTGTTCGATGCTCCGGCCTTGGCGGGGCCGACCGTAGTGGGTTTGAAAATCTCGCCCGACGGGTCGCGCGTCACATACCTTAAAGGCAAAGCGGACGACAAAAACCGTCTCGATCTGTGGGAATACCACATCCGCGACGGGAAGGCCCGAGTGCTGGTCGACTCCCGGGAACTTGCGCCTAAACAAGAAAAGCTCTCCGATGAGGAACTGGCGCGCCGCGAACGGCAAAGAACCGCGGCCCTGTCCGGCATCTTGGAATACACCTTCTCAGCGTCCGGCGATGCCGTGCTGTTCCCGTTAAGCGGCAAGCTTTATTACTACCCGCTTGCAAAAACCAAACCTAAGACCAAACCCGCGGTGGAATTTATCGACACCCGCGGCTTCGCGACGGACGCGACGGTCTCCCCGGCGGGCGGCCATGTCGCGTACGTGCGCGAGCAAAATCTTTACAGCTATGACCTTGCCGCCAAACAAGAAAAAGCGCTCACCAGCGATGGCGGCGGGACCATCAAGAACGGCATGGCTGAGTTCGTCGCCCAAGAAGAAATGGACCGCAGCACTGGCTACTGGTGGGCGCCGGACGGAAAGCACATTGCCTTTGCGCGCGTGGACGAATCGCCCATCCAGGTGACCGAGCGTTTCGAAATCGCCGCGGACAACGTCACGACCTACTCGCAGCGTTACCCGACCACCGGTGGACCCAATGTGCTGATCCGGCTCGGCGTCGTCGATATCAACACGGGTGCGGTCGTCTGGGTGGATTTGGGTCAGGATCAAGATATTTATCTCGCCCGCATCAATTGGCTGCCCGACGGCAAGACCCTCGCGGTACAGCGCGAGAGCCGCAATCAGAGGAAACTCGATCTGCTGTTTGCCGACATCGATACGGGCAAGACCCGCGTCGTATTGACCGAAACCAGCAATACCTGGATCGATCTGAATGATGAGCTCACGTTCCTCAAGAAATCGCGTGAATTCATTTGGGCGTCGGCCCGTGACGGCTACACCCATTTGTATCTCTACGACTACGAGGGTCATGTGATCCGGCAGCTCACGGCGGGTCCCTGGGTGGTCGACGATTTCCGCAAGCGCGCGATCGTAGGGCTGGATGAAAAGTCGCGTACCGTGTACTTCACCGGCACTGAAAAAAGCCCCACTGAGCGGCATCTTTACAGCGCCTCGCTCGACAGCTCGGATCCGCATGATCTGCACCGCATCACCCAAGAAGAAGGCGTGCACAACATTGCCATGTCGCCCGATGCGCGCTTTTACATCGACACCTCTACCAGCAGCACCCAGCCGCCGCAGGTGAGCTTGCGTGCCGCTGACGGCAGTCTAAAGGCGTGGCTGCTCGAGAATCGCCTCGATGCACAGCACCCGGACGCGCCGTATATGGCCGATAACTCCGTGCCGGAGTTCGGCACCTTGAGCGCCGCGGATGGTCAAACCCTTTACTACCGGCTGTTCAAGCCGCTGCATTTCGATCCGGCCAAGCGCTATCCCGCCATCGTCGATGTGTATGGCGGCCCCGGCGTGCAGCGCGTAATCCATGACTGGCAAGGCAGCTCGTTCACTCAAATTTTGACCCGCGCAGGTTACGTGGTCTTCACGCTCGACAACCGCGGCAGCGCGTTTCGCGGCACGGCATTCCAGGCGCCCATCCACCACGAGTTGGGCGAGAGGGAGGTCGCAGACCAAGTGCTGGGAGCGCGCTGGCTGGGCTCGCAGAGTTTCGTCGATCCAGCCCGCATGGGGGTGCGGGGCTGGAGCTATGGCGGCTACATGGCGCTAAACCTGATGTTCAGAGCGCCGGATGTTTTTCGTGCCGGCGTCGCCGGCGCACCCGTCACCGATTGGACGCTCTACGACACCCATTACGCCGAGCGCTATCTCGATCGGCCGCAGGACAATGCGGCCGGCTATGCGGCGAGTGCAGCGCTTCCTTATGCCAAGGATCTGATAGGCAACCTGTTGGTCATGCATGGCATGTCGGATGACAACGTGCTTTTTCTCAACAGCACCAAGCTGTTTCGCAAGCTGCAGGACTTGAGCAAACCCTTCGAGGTCATGGTGTACCCCGGCGGCAAGCACGGACTGATGCGCCAAAATGATGGGCGCCACGGGTACAAGATGGTCAAGCGCTTCTTCGACGAGAATTTAAAGCGGTAACCCATTCACGCCCGTCGCTCCGAGCGCCCAAGCCTCCTCGAGCGTGAGATTCCGCGCGTACAGGGGAACGGGCACTGCCTCGCATATCGAGGTAATTTCAGCATGCGAAAGCTCGTTGCGCAGCACCAGAAAGTCCGCGCCGGCATCGCTTCCCGCCATCGCCTCGGTCAGGCCGTCGCACAAGACGCCGCGCAGCCGCCCGCCGGCAACATCGCCGCACTCTTCTGCGATCGCGTAATGTTCGCTCGCTGCTTGCGTCAGCTTGTCAGGTAAGCGCAGTGCGGCCACGATCGGCTTATCAGCGGGCAATAGCTCGACGGCCTCCAGATCGTCTTGCGTGCACCAGCGAATGGCTTGGCCATCGAGCCCGCGCGGCTCGCCGCGGTATCGGTGCACCACCCACATATCCAGCAGCACCGCGCCTTGAGGGTAGCTGTGGCGCACGCGAATCAGGGGGCGGGGTGCGTCGATAAGAATACCGAGCTCTTCGCGCAACTCACGCGCCAGCCCCGTGCGGCGCGCTTCGCCCGGTTCGAGTTTGCCGCCGGGGAATTCCCAGCCGCCGGCTAAGTGTTTGCCAGCCGGCCGCTGCGCAATCAGTCTTCGGCCCGCCTCATCCGTCACCGCAGCGGCGACGACATGGATGAAAGGATGCGGCTGCCCGGCTGTCAACCGTTCGCTTGCTGCAGGGTGCCGTGGCAGTGCTTATATTTGCGGCCGGACCCGCAAGGGCACGGTTCGTTGCGACCTACTTTGGGCATGGCCCGCACGAAAGGCGCCACCGCTTCTGCAGCGGAGCGCGGTTCCAATTCCATGATGTTGCCGCTGGGCGCCACCGCGCCGGGCGCCCCGTGCGATCCGAACTCATCCATGCCAGGCGGAGCCTGAATGGGCGAAATCGCCTCGGCATGTTGCGCCTGCAACGCGCGCGCGAGGCGCTGCTGGCGTTCCAGCTCTTCGCGCTCGATCTCAGCCTGGCTGCGTACCTGAATTTTCGACACCGTGGTGACGGTGTCGAATTTGATGCGATCGAGCATTCCGGAAAACAGCTCAAACGCTTCGCGCTTGTATTCCTGCTTGGGATTCTTCTGCGCGTAGCTGCGCAAATGAATGCCTTGGCGCATGTAATCCATGGCCGCCAGATGCTCGCGCCAGTGTTGATCGAGCGTGCGCAGCATCACTTCCTTTTCGATGTAGCGCATCACTTGAGGGCCGACATTGGCCTCTTTCTGGTTGTAGGCCTCTTCCAGCGCAGCCTCGATTTTTTTGCGCAAGTCTTGACCGTCGCCGGCTTCTTCCGCCTTGACCCATTCGGCCACAGGCAGCGAGGACCCAAAATCGCGCTCGATGGCTTGCGCCAACCCCTTCGAATCCCATTGCTCTTCGGGAGCACCGGCCGGCACATACTGGTCGACCAATTGCGTAACGACGTCTTCGCGGATGCCCTTGATCGCTTCGGCCACATTCTCCGCACCCATCAAGTCGGTGCGCTGCTGATAAATCACGCGGCGCTGATCGTTCGCCACATCGTCATATTCGAGCAATTGCTTGCGCGCATCGAAGTTGTGCTGCTCCACCCGGCGCTGTGCGCGCTCGATCTGGCGGGTCAGCATGCCGCTCTCGATCGCTTCGCCGGCTTTCATGCCGACCCGCGTCATGAGGGCCTTCATGCGCGTCGGATCGCCGAAGATCCGCATCAAATTATCTTCCAGCGACAAATAAAAACGGCTCGATCCCGGATCGCCTTGGCGGCCGGAACGGCCGCGCAGCTGGTTATCGATGCGCCGCGATTCGTGCCGCTCGGTGCCGATGATGTGCAAACCGCCGGCAGTGATCACTTGCTCATGGCGTTCGCGCCATGCGGCGTGGATCCCCTTCAAGTCGGCCTCATTGGGATTGTCGATGGCATCGATCTGCGTCTGCGGGCTGCCGCCGAGCACGATATCGGTGCCGCGGCCGGCCATGTTGGTGGCGATGGTGATCGCGCCGGGGCGCCCGGCCTCCGCGACAATGTGCGCCTCGCGCTCGTGCTGTTTGGCGTTCAGCACCTCATGCGGGATCTTCGCCGTTTGCAACAGCTTGGCAATGCGTTCGGAGGCCTCGATCGAGGTGGTGCCCACGAGCACCGGCTGCTCGCGCTTCACGCAGTCCTGGATATCCTCGAGGATGGCCTGAAATTTATCCTGCTCGGAGAGAAATACGAGATCCGACTTGTCTTTGCGGATCATGGGCTTGTGGGTCGGGATGACGACCACTTCCAGCCCATAAATCTGCTGGAATTCGAACGCCTCGGTGTCGGCGGTTCCGGTCATGCCCGACAGTTTCGAATACAGCCGGAAGTAGTTCTGGAACGTGATCGAGGCGACGGTTTGATTTTCCTCCCGCACCTTGACGCCTTCCTTGGCCTCGACCGCCTGGTGCAGGCCGTCGGACCAGCGCCGGCCCTGCATGGTGCGGCCCGTGAACTCATCGACGATGATGACCTCGCCTTGGCGCACGATGTACTCGACATCGCGCTTGTACAGCGAGTGAGCACGCAGCGCCGCATTCAAGTGGTGCATCAGCCGAATGTTGGTCGCATCGTAAAGGCTCTCGCCTTCGCGCAACAGCCCGAGCTCGGCCATCATTTGCTCGACTTTCTCGTGACCCTCTTCGGTCAAGGTCGCCTGCTTGGTCTTCTCATCGACCGCATAATCGCCGGGGCCGTTCTCTTCTTTCTGCTTCACCAGCCGCGGAATCAACGCGTTGATCTTGATGTAGAGCTCAGTGCTCTCTTCGGCCGGACCGGAAATAATCAGAGGCGTGCGCGCCTCGTCGATCAGGATGGAATCGACTTCATCGACGATGGCAAAGGACAGCTTGCGCTGCACGCGGTCTTCGAGACGAAACGCGAGGTTGTCGCGCAAATAATCGAATCCGAACTCGTTGTTGGTGCCGTAGGTGATGTCGCAGGCATACGCCGCCCGTTTCTCATCGGGCGACTGGGCGTTCTTGATCACGCCCACTTCCAGCCCTAAGAACCGGAACACCGGGCCCATCCATTCGGAGTCGCGTTGCGCCAGGTATTCATTGACCGTCACGACATGCACGCCCTCGCCCGTGAGAGCGTTCAGGTACGCAGGCAACGTCGACATCAGCGTCTTGCCCTCGCCCGTGCGCATTTCGGAGATCTTGCCCGCGTTCAACGCCAAGCCGCCGATGAGCTGCACATCGAAGTGTCGCATTCCCAGCTTGCGTCGCGAAGATTCGCGCACCAGGGCAAACGCTTCGGGAATCAGGGCCTCGAGCGGCGTGCCGGCGGTGAAGCGGGCTTTCAGTTCCCGCGTTTTTGACGGGAAATCCTCATCCTTCAGGGCGCTGACGCTGGGCTCTAAGGCATTGATGGCCGCGACCGTGCGGCTCAGCTCCTTAACGAGGCGCTGATTGCGGCTGCCAAATACTTGCGTCAGAAGCTTCCACACGCTTTAGGAGTCCTTCAAGAAAACTGGGTATTGTACGGATAGACCGGGAGAGCTGGAAATCGTTTCGCCGGCAGCCCTTTTCAAGGGCTTTGCCCAGATAAAGCGCGGTTCGCCGGGCGCCGTGTCTTTAAGGCCTAACGTTCCTCGCCGATAAAGCGAACCGGATCGACCTGGACGCCATTCTTCAGCACTTCAAAATGCACATGCGGCCCGGTCGAATGCCCGGTGGAGCCCATGAGCGCGACGTCTTGGCCCTTGCGTACCATGTCGCCCTGCTTGACCAGCATTTTTTCGTTGTGGCAATAGCGCGTTGCTAACCCGTTGCCGTGGTTGATTTCGACCATTTGGCCAAATCCAGTCCGCTCGCCGGCGTAGGTGACAAGGCCGGCCGCAACCGTCATGATTTTTGAGCCTTCGGGACCGGCGAAATCCAGCCCTTTGTGCATTGCCGAATAACCGGTAAAAGGATCGGCGCGACGCCCGAAGTACGAGGAGATCCAGCCTTCTTGGACAGGGCGCCCCTCGGGATAGACCTGCTTACTGAGTTCGCGGCTCAAAATCATGTTTTCCAGCACGCCCAGCTGCTGCTCGCGGCTCGAGAGCTGCGACTGCAAGTCGTCCATCATCGCGGTGAGACTGGGGATCTGCGCGGGTTGCCCATCGGTGCCGTTCTCGGCCCCGCCTATGGCCGGAGGGTGGCCGAAATCGAACTCGCCATCGTCCAGATTGGCCATACGCGTCAAGCGCTTGCCCAGGGCATCCAGGCGGATCACATTGGCGTTCATTTGCCCGACTCGCAGGGCGAGGGCGTTCACTTTTTCCTGCAAGACCCGTTTAGTGTCTTCGATTTGGGCTTTCTGATGCAGCAGTTCTGCAGACCAATTGCCTAGCTGATCGAGCGGGTTACCGCCCACCTGCCGCGCCCCTAAACCGACGCCGACGGAGAATGCGGTTCCCACGATTCCCAGCACCAACAGCAGCGCAGCGGACATAATCACGGGATGCCGCAGGTCAAATTGTTTCACTCGACCCGACCTGCGGCCGACGAATATGACGTTCATACGGATTATTCTTCCAACGGCTTATGTTACCTCGGGAACACGATTATGCCCCGAGCGTGTTAGTAGACTATGCAGATAACTGTCTTAAAACAAGGATTTCCGCACGGTTTCTCCACTTCATTCAGGGCACCAAACTTCCGCTGCAATGCAAAATTCTAAGAGTCTCAGCGAGTTACTGGCAAGAGGTGGCAAGCGACTTTCACAGTTGAAAGAACGCGTTGCGGAACGCTCCCAAGTCTTAACCCACGTTCGCGCCGCTCTGCCGCCCCGCCTCGCCCAAGCAGTGGTCAGCGCGGGGGTCGAACAGGGGCGCCTTACCATCGGGGTCTCCGGAGCGGTTTGGGCCTCGCGCTTGCGATATTCCACCGACATCATGAAAAAACGCCTCTCCAAATCCGCCGGATTTGAAATCCTTACCGTTAGAATCAGGGTGGTGCCGCCCGCGTAAGGGTAGGCCTTAAGCGCGGGCCGCGGCAGCCGCGACATACGAGATCGGCGCATCTGCCAAGCTTTCAAACGTGACTTCCTGCCATGCGCTCTGTCTGGCGATGAGTGCCCGCAGAAGCTTGTTGTTCAAGGCGTGGCCTGACTTGAAGCCGCTGAACTCGCCGATCAAGCTATGGCCCAGCAGGTAAAGATCGCCGATGGCGTCGAGTATCTTGTGCTTCACGAACTCATCTTCGTAGCGCAAGCCGTCTTCATTGAGCACGCGGTAATCGTCCAGCACGATGGCATTATCCATGTTGCCGCCGAGGGCGAGGTTGCGTGCGCGCAAGCTTTCCAGATCTCGCATGAAGCCAAAAGTCCGCGCCCGGCTGATTTCGCGCAAGAATGACGTGGTTGAGAAATCCATCGAAGCCACTTGAGAGTGCTTCTTAAACGTTGGGTGATTGAATTCGATTTCGAAATTCACCTTGAAGCCATCGTACGGATCGAAGCGCGCCCATTTGTCGCCGTCCTCGACCTGGAGTTTTTCCAAGATACGAATGAAACGCTTCGGCGCCCTTTGTTCTTCGATACCGGCAGATTGCAGTAAGAACACGAAGGGTCCCGCGCTGCCGTCCATGATGGGGACTTCGCCGGCGCTCACTTCCACCAGTGCATTGTCGATGCCCAATCCCGCGAGCGCGGAGAGCAAGTGTTCCACGGTGGAAACTTTAACCTCGCCGCGCTGCAGCGTGGTGCCCATCATGGTATCGCCGACATTCTCGGCATGCGCGCGGATGTCGACGGGAGATCCCAAATCGGTGCGGCGAAACACGATGCCGGTATCGGGCAAGGCGGGCCTTAAAGTCATAAGCACTTTCTTACCCGTGTGCAGGCCCACCCCGGTGGCGCGAATCGAATTTTTCAGTGTTCGTTGGTTCAACATTAAGTGAGACCGGGACTATGTTATGTGCCAAAGGTACCACAGGGGGCGCCCTACTCTGAACTCGAAATTCGCATAACGTTGACTTCAAAAGGTTGCGACTGCGCTGTGCGCGTGTAAGTTCGCGTTCTTCACACTTCTCGACCAAACCGGCGCCCTTAGGGATTCACCCGCAGGGCGCCAAATTGGATTGTCGAACTTAACCTTGATTAATCCGCTTGCCGTCGCAAAAAGGCCGGAATATCAAGCAAATCCTCCGAATCGACTTCGGCACGCAGCCCATCTCCTACAGCGCGCTGCCGCTGCACGGTTGGCTTGTCCAACATGGCGTAGTCGGTGGGCGCCATCGGGGATTTGTGGCGAATCACCCGCATGGAGAGCGGCGGTGCATGATGCGAGACGGCGGCGGGTTGCGGTGCGGCCCGCGCAACAGGTTTGCCTAAACCGGTGGCCACCACGGTGACGCGGATCTGGCTGGCCATCTCTGGATCGATCACCGTACCCACCACCACGGTCGCATCATCCGAGGCGAACTGTTTGATGACGTTGCCCACTTCTTGGAATTCACCGATGGACAAGTCCGTGCCCGCCGTGACATTGACCAGAATGCCTTGCGCTCCCGACAGGTTGATGTCCTCGAGTAAGGGGCTGGAAATGGCCGCTTCGGCCGCTTCACGGGCACGATCATCGCCCGAGGCGGTGCCCGAACCCATCATCGCCATTCCGGTTTCCGACATCACTGTGCGGACGTCCGCGAAGTCGACGTTGATCAGACCGGGGCGCGTGATGAGCTCCGCGATGCCCTGCACGGCTCCTTGCAGCACGGTGTTCGCAGCCTTAAAGGCATCCAGCAGCGTGGTGGAGCTGCCCAGCACCGACAGCAGTTTTTGATTTGGAATCGTGATGAGCGAATCCACGTACTTGGACAGTTCCAGCATGCCTTGATCCGCGACGCGCGAGCGCTTGTTGCCTTCCATTTCGAACGGCTTGGTCACCACCGCGACGGTGAGAATGCCAAGCTCCTTGGCGACTTGCGCGACTACCGGCGCGGCACCCGTGCCCGTGCCCCCGCCCATGCCCGCCGTGATGAACAGCATGTCGCACCCCTCGATCAGCTCGATGATGCGATCGCGATCTTCCATGGCCGCCTGCCGGCCCACTTCCGGATCGGCGCCGGCGCCCAATCCCTTGGTGATGTTGCAGCCGATCTGCAAGGCGGTGCGCACTTTGGAGTGCTTCAGCGCCTGTGCATCGGTGTTGATGCAGATGAAGTCCACGCCTTCAAGACCGGCTTGGACCATGTGTGAGACCGCATTGCCGCCGCCGCCGCCCACGCCGAGCACCTTGATGATGGCGCTTTGACTATAAGAATCCATGAGTTCGAACATTCCAATTCTCCTCGTCGTTTTTGATCAGAAATTACCTTGAAACCAAGCCTTCATTCGTTCCAGCAAACTCTTCATGCCGCCCGCTAGCAGCGGCGCTTCGGTACGCTGCCCATCCAAATTGCTCTTCGCATACAGCAACAATCCGACGCCCGTCGCGTGAATCGGATTGCTCACCACCTCGGACAATCCGGTGACGTATTGCGGAATGCCCAAACGCACCGGCATGTGAAACACTTCCTCCGCAAGCTCGATGGCGCCTTCCATTTTTGCGCTGCCGCCGGTGAGCACGATGCCGGTGGCCACTTGCTCCTCGAGTCCTGCGCGGCGCAGCTCATCGCGGATCAGGCCGAACAGTTCCTCGTAGCGCGGCTCGACGATCTCGGCGAGGGTTTGGCGCGCCAGGCGGCGCGGCGGCCGATCGCCGACGCTCGGCACTTCGATCGTCTCGTCGGGGTTCGCGAGCTGCGACAAGGCGCAGGCGTATTTGATCTTGATGTCCTCGGCGTACTGCGTGGGCGTGCGCATGGACACGGCGATATCGTTGGTGATTTGATCGCCCGCGATCGGAATGACGGCGGTGTGGCGGATCGCGCCGCCGCCGAATACCGCCATATCCGTGGTGCCGCCGCCGATATCGACCACACAAACACCGAGATCCTTCTCATCTTCGGTGAGCACGGCATAGCTCGACGCAAGCTGCTCCAAGACAATATCATCGACGGCCAAGCCGCAGCGCTGCACGCACTTGACGATATTCTGCGCGGCGCTGTCGGCGCCGGTGACGATGTGGACCTTGGCTTCCAAGCGCACGCCCGACATGCCGATGGGATCGCGGATACCCTCCTGCGAATCGATGACGTATTCCTGCGGCAGCACGTGCAGGATCTTTTGATCCGCCGGAATGGCCACCGCCTTGGCGGCATCGATGACCCGTTCCACATCGCCCTGCACGACTTCTTTGTCCTTGATGGCCACGATGCCGTGCGAATTGAGGCTGCGCACATGGCTGCCGGCGATGCCGGCGTACACCGAATGGATTTCGCAGCCCGCCATCAGTTCAGCCTCCTCGACCGCGCGCTGGATGGATTGCACGGTGGATTCGATATTCACCACCACGCCTTTCTTCAAGCCGCGCGAAGGGTGGCTGCCGATGCCGATGATCTCCAGCGCCCCGTCGGCCTTGATCTCGCCGACGATGGCCACGACCTTGCTGGTGCCGATATCGAGCCCCACCAGTAAATTGCGATCAGAACGCTTTGCCATGTGTTTTGAAAAATTCCTTTTAAGCGTCGTCGTCTGGATGTTTGCCCGGCGACAATGCCGGCGCGCCCGCATTGCGCCAGCCGATGGCGAAGCCATTGGAATACCGCATGTCCACGTAGTTGATTTCAGTCAAGCGATGCGAAATGACTTGCGAGGCGGTGCGGATGAAGCGCTCGATGCGCTCATCGACATCGCGTCTGCCTAAGCGCACCGTCACTGCGCTGTCGAGATCCATTTCCCACGCGCCGCGCTCATCGAGGCGCAGTGCGGCGATGCGCATGCCGGCTTCGAGCATGCGCCCTTGCAACGCGAGATATCGCTTTGCCACTTGCGACTCAGTTCCTTCGGGGCCGCTCAAATGCGGCAATTCCGCGGGCACGTGCGTTGCGCTGCGCACGAACAGTTCTCCTCGGGTGTTGAGCAGGCCCGACTCGCCCCAGCGGGCGGCGGGCGTTTGTTCGGTGACGCTGACGCGCAAGCTATTGGGCCAGCGGCGCGCGATGCGCGCGTGATCCACCCAGGGCAGCGATTCGACCGCGTTCTGAATGTCGGCGAGGTCTGCGGACATGAATCCTTGATTGGCGAAGGGCGCCACCGCTTTTTCAATTTGTCCCGGAGAGACGCGCTGAAAGCTGCCGTCGATGGCAATCACGCGCACCGGCCGATCCAGCGCCCAGGTAAGCGCGCTCAAGGCGCCCCCCAGCGCCAACAGCAACGCCACGCGGCGCAGATACACTCGCCAATTGGCCAAGAATGCAGGCCACCGCCAGTGAGGCTCGTCAGCCTTGGCGTTGCTCTTGAATCGATTGCGGCGCATCGCCAGGGTCAGGCTCATTTGCGCTCCCGCGCGAAACTGGTTTCAAGCACTCGCCATACCAGCTCATCGAAATCGATGCCGGCCTGGCGCGCGGCCATGGGTACCAGGCTGTGATCGGTCATGCCCGGCGTGGTGTTGATCTCGATAAAGAAGAATTTCTTGCTCGCCGCGTCGCGCATGAAATCCACCCGCCCCCAGCCGAAGCAATCGGTCACCTTGAAGGTGGCGAGCGCCGCCGCCTTGAGCTCCGACTCCTCGCTTGGATTTAGGCCGCTCGGGCAGTGGTACTGCGTGTCATTGCGGAAATATTTGGCCTGGTAGTCGTAAAACTCCGTCGCGGGCACGATGCGGATCGACGGCAGCGCCTCGCCCTGCAGCACCGAGACGGTGTACTCATCGCCGCTGACGAAGGCCTCCGCAAATACCACGGGGTCGATGGCGTGCGCCTCCTCGAAGGCGCGCGGCAATTCCCCGGCGGTCTTTACTTTGCTCATGCCGACGCTCGAACCTTGCGAGGCCGGCTTTACCATCATGGGCAGGCCCACCTCGTGCAGCGCGCGCTGCAGATCCGCCGTGCTCGTCAGCACCGTGTAGGCGGGTGCCGTCAATCGCGCGCCGACCACCACACGCTTGGTTTTGAGCTTGTCCATGGTCAAGGCGGACGCCAGCACGCCGCTGCCCGTATAAGGCACACCGAGCCATTCGAGTGCGCCTTGGATCAGACCGTCCTCACCGCCGGGGCCGTGCAAAATATTGAAGGCGCGATCGAATTTCTGGCTGACCAGTGCGGCAACGTCCTGCTCCTTGGGATCAAATGCATGCACATCGACGCCGCGCCGCTTAAGCGCGGCCAACACCGCATGGCCGCTCAGAAGCGAAATTTCGCGCTCGCTCGAATCGCCGCCGAGCAGCACCGCCGTCTTGCCGAAGTCCGTAGGCAGCTTCGCCCGCCGCGCCATCGCGCTCACCAGCAGGCTCATGCCGGCTCTCCGACGATGCGCACTTCCGTGTGCAAGCGAACGTCGTGCGCGGCGGCAACCGTCTGTTGGATGTGCACGATCAACGCCTCGATGTCAGCCGCTCGCGCAGCGCCGTGATTGATGATGAAGTTGGCATGTTTTTGCGAAACCGAGGCATCGCCGATGCGAAAGCCTTTGAGTCCCGCGCTTTCGATCAATCGCGCCGCGTGATCGCCCGGGGGATTGGTGAAAACCGATCCGCAACTCCACTCGCCGATGGGCTGCGTTTCTCGGCGTTTATCCAGAAGCTCGCGGATGGCATTGCCGCTGACGCCGGGCCTGCGCTCAAACTCCAGGCGGGCGCCGATAAACCACTCATCTTCCGGCCCCTTTACGTGCCGATAGCCGATCTCATAATCCGCCGGCGTGCGCGTGTGGCGCATTCCGCGCCGATCGAGCACCTCCACTTCCATCACGTGCCGCCAGGTCTCTCCGCCCCAGGCACCCGCGTTCATCGCCAGTGCGCCGCCTAAGGTTCCGGGGATGCCGGCAAAGAACTCCGCCGGACCCATACCCCATTTCACGCACTGCTTGGCAATGCGAGCGCAAGGCACGCCCGCCTCCGCACGGATGCGCGTGGCGCTGTGCCGTTCGAGCGCTCCCAAAGCGCCGTGCGTTGACACCACCGCGCCGCGGATCCCGCCGTCGCGCACCAGAAGATTGCTTCCCAAGCCAACCCACATCACCGGCATTTCGGCGGGCAGCTGACGCAGGAAGGAGGCTAGATCCATGATGTCGCGCGGGGCGAAGAAATAATCTGCAGGTCCCCCTGCATGCCAGGAGGTATGTTTGGCCATGGGCACGTCGTGCAGCACACGGGCGCTGAATTCCGGCGCCAATTCGATTGGTGCGCGAACCCCCGGGACGTGCTGCGCATTCATGCCGCAGCTCCTGCCGCGAAGCGGTTTTTCAACTCTTGAGCGACGGTGCCGAGATTGCCGGCGCCCATGGTCAACACCACATCGCCATCGTGCAACACGGCGCGCAGCGACTCGGCCAGATCATCGACGCTCTCCACGAATACCGGTTCGACCAGGCCGCGGCTGCGAACCGCTCGGCAAATGGCGCGCCCGTCGGCACCGGCGATCGGCGCTTCGCCCGCGGCATAGACTTCGGTGACCAAAAGCACATCGCACTCGCTTAACGTGCGCCCAAAATCGTCTAGCAAATCCCGCGTGCGCGTATATCGATGCGGCTGGAACACCAGCACCAAGCGCCGTTTTGGCCAACCCTGGCGCGCCGCCTCCAGCGTCGCGGCCACTTCCGTCGGATGATGGCCGTAGTCATCGACGATCAGTGCACGGCCGCCGGGAAACTGTATTTCGCCGAGTTGCTGCAGACGCCGATCGATGCCCTGGAAATTGAGCAAGGCGCGCTCGACGGCTTCATCGGCGATGTCCAGTTCGGTGGCGACTGCGACCGCCGCCAGCGAATTGAGCACATTGTGGCGGCCGGGCAAATTGACGGTCACCGTCAAAGGCGCACGGCCCGTGCGCAACACCTCATAGCGGGATTGCAGCCCCAAACGCTGCACCTTCACCGCGCGGATGTCCGCGCCTTCCGCAAAACCATACGTGAGGTAAGGGCGGCCGACGGCTGAAACGATGCTGCTCACATGTTCATCGTCGGCGCACAGCACAGCCAGCCCGTAGAAGGGCAAGTTGTGCAGGAAGTCGACGAAGCTTTGTTTGAGACGCGCAAAATCCCCGTCATGCGTCGCCAGATGATCGTTGTCGATGTTGGTGACGATGGCGATCATCGGCTGCAGATGCATGAACGAGGCATCGCTCTCGTCCGCTTCGGCCACCAGATACCGGCCGGCGCCCAAGCGCGCGTTGCTGTCGGCGCTCTTCAGACGGCCGCCGATGACGAAGGTGGGATCGAGCCCGGCTTCGGCCAACACGCTCGCCACCAAACTCGTGGTGGTGGTCTTGCCGTGCGTACCGGCAACCGCAATCGAATAACGAAAGCGCATCAGCTCGCCCAACATTTCCGCACGCGCCACGACAGGAATGCGCTTGGCCAGCGCCGCCGCGACTTCTGGGTTCGACTGGCTGACGGCGCTCGACACCACGACGACATCTGCATCGCCTAAGTATTTCTCGTCGTGGCCGATGAAAATCGTTGCGCCCAGCCGCACCAAGCGGTCGGTAACCGCGTTGCCTTTGAGGTCGGAGCCTTGCACTTCGTAGCCCAGGTTGAGCAACACCTCGGCGATGCCGCCCATGCCGCTGCCGCCGATGCCGACCAAGTGAATGCGGTTAATGCGCCGCATCCGATCGCGCATGCGCGTGTCCTCGGTCATGCGTGCGCACCCGCGGCGATGCACAGGTCCGCAAGGCGCGTCGCGGCATCCGTGATGCGCGCACCGCGAGCTGCTTCGGCCATCTTGAGCAGTTGCGCGCGGTCGGGGAGAAGCTCGCTTAAGATCTCGCTCAAGCTCTCCACCGTCAGATCGCGCTCCTGGATGATGCGCGCCGCTCCGATGTTGACCATGATGGCCGCGTTTTTGGTTTGATGGTCGTCGGTGGCCACGGCGAGCGGCACGAAAATGGCACCCAAGCCCGCCGCTTGCAGTTCCGCCACCGTCATCGCGCCGGCACGGCACACCGCCAGGTCCGCCCAGGAGTAGGTTTTCGCCATGTCATCGATGAAGGGCAACACGTCCGCTTCGACCTGCGCTTGCGCATACGCGGCGCGGGTCGATTCCAGTCCGCGCTCGCCCGTCTGGTGCAGGATCTGCGGGCGAATCTGCAAGGGAAGGCGGGCAAGCGCTTGCGGCAGCACCGCGTTCAAGCGCTGTGCGCCCTGGCTGCCGCCGAATACCAACAAGCGCGCCCTTTGGTCACGGCCCGCGAAGCGTTGTGCCGGCGGTGCGAGCGCCGCTATATCGGCGCGTACCGGGTTGCCGATGGTGCTGGCATTCACTTCAGGTGCGAAGCTTCCGGGGAAGGCTTCCAGCACTTGCATTGCCAAGCGCGCCAACCAGCGATTGGTCATGCCCGCAATGGCGTTCTGCTCATGGATGAGCAAGGGAATGCGCATCAGCCAAGCGGCGATGCCGCCGGGACCGCTCACATAGCCGCCTGCGCCCAACACCGAGCGCGGGCGTACGCGTCGCAGTACTCCGATGGCTTGAGCCACTGCGCCGGCGATGCGCAGCGGCGCCAACGCCCAGGCCAAGACGCCCTTGCCGCGGATCCCGGCCACGCGCACCCACTCGATTGGGAACCCCTGCGCAGGCACGAGACGCGACTCCATGCTGCCGGGGACACCCAGCCACACGACCGCGACGCCGCGCTCACGCAGTACCTTGGCCACCGCGAGCGCGGGAAATACATGACCGCCTGTGCCGCCGGCCATGATGAGCACAGGAGCGCCGAGATGTGCGCTCATCGGCTCCCTCCCGGTACCCGCGTCACCGCGGAACGCGAGTTGCACTTCACTTCGTGATAGATGCGCAGTAGCACACCGAGCCACGCGAGGCTCACGAGCAGGCTGCTGCGTCCGTAGCTCAGGAGCGGCAAGGTCAACCCTTTGGTCGGTAGCACGCCCATGTTGACGCCGATGTTCACGCAGGCTTGAAGGCCCAACCAGATGCCGAAGCCGACCGCGAGGTAGGCTTGGAAACGCATTCCCGCCTGCGCCGCCATGCGCGAAATGTGAAACGCCCGCCACACCAGCGCGACAAACAGCGCAATCACACCCGTCACACCCACCAGGCCCAATTCTTCGGCAAGCACCGCGAACACGAAGTCGGTATGCGCTTCCGGCAGGTAGAACAATTTCTGCACGCTGCTGCCCAAACCCACGCCGAACCAGGAACCGCGACCGATCGCGATCAGCGATTGAGTCAGTTGAAACCCGCCGTTGAACGGATCATCGAAGGGATGCAGAAAAATCAACAGCCGCTTCAGGCGATAAGAGGAGGTGAGCGCCAGCAGTGCGAAGGCCACGGCCGCTGCCGACACCAGCGATATCACGTAGCGCAGCCGCGCCCCGGCGATGAACAGCACCGCGAATCCGGTGGCGAACAAGACGGTGGCGGCGCCGAAATCCGGCTCGATGAGCAACAAAAGCGCCGTTACGGATAAGAGAGCGAAGGGTTTGAGCAACCCGGGCAGCGTGGTCTCGAGCTCGGCGCGCTTGCGCACGCAATAGCTGCATACCCACGTCAGCACCAGCACCTTGGCCAATTCGGATACTTGGAAGTTCAACACGCCGATTCGCAGCCAGCGCCGTGCGCCATTGACCCGAGCCCCCAAGCCCGGGATCAGCACCAGAGTGAGCAGCAAGAGCCCCAGCAGCAGCAGCGCCAAACTGTATTTGTCCCACAGCTCCGTCGGCACGCGCGTGACCATCCAGGCAAGCAGCAGGCCGGCCAGGGTAAAAATGAACTGCCGCTCGAGAAAGTAAAAGGGATCACCCATGCTGCGCGCAGCGATCGACATCGATGCGGAGGTGACCATGACCAGGCCCACCAGCGTCAATGCCGCCACCAGCCCCAACGTGACGGAATCCCAGGCGAAAGGCATGCGCTCTCGCGCCCGCATTCCATAGGACATGGTGGCGGTACTCATGGCGTTGCGGCCTTGAGCCTGTGCACGGCTGCGGCGAACACATCGCCGCGATGGCCGTAATCGCGGAACATGTCGAGGCTCGCGCAGGCTGGCGAGAGCAGGACGGTATCGCCTGCGAGCGCAATCCGGTGGGCCTGGCTTACCGCGGCTTCCATCGAGGAAACTGTTTCGGTGCGGCACACCCCGTCGAGCGCGGCCGCGATGGCCGGCGCATCCTTGCCGATCAGCACCGCTTCGCGCACTTTGCCGTGCAGCGCCTTGGCCAAGGGCGTGAAGTCTTGGCCCTTGCCCTCACCCCCCGCGATCATGACCAACGGGCCTGCCATGCCGGACACCGCCGCAATGGTCGCGCCGACATTGGTGCCTTTGGAATCATCGATATAGCGCACGCCGCCGATGTCGGCCACCCAAGCTGAGCGATGTGGCAGGCCCGGGAAGCTCTCCAGGGCTTGGAGCATGGCGGATCTCGGCAATCCCACCGCCTCGCCCAACGCCAGCGCCGCGAGTGCATTGGCCGCGTTATGCAGGCCAGCGATCTTCATGCGTGCCACATCGAGCAATTTCTCGCCATGGCCCGCTAAGAAGATTTGGCCGCCGCCGCGAATCAGCGAGAAATCAGTGTCGTCGCGCTCAATCGAGAACGTCACGCGCGAAACATTCGTTGATGACTGGCCGCGCATCGCCGCCACCCAAGGATCGTCCGCGTTGAGGACCACAGTCGATGCCCTGGAAAAAATTCGCTCCTTGGCGTGTGCATAGGCAGCCACCGAGGGGTAGCGGTCAAGATGATCTGCCGTCACATTGAGGACTACGGCCGCCTGCAAGCTCAAGGAGGAGGTGGTTTCCAGTTGAAAACTCGACAACTCGAGCACGTACAGATCCGGGGCCGGTTGTTCCAGAAGATCCAGCGCCGGTTCGCCTAAGTTTCCACCGGCCAGTACGCGCCGCCCGGCCGCCGCGGCCATGCAAGCCACCAAACTCGTGACCGTGCTCTTGCCGTTGGTGCCGGTAACGCCGATCACCGGTGCCTGCACTTCGCGAGCGAACAGCTCCACGTCTCCCAACACGTCGATACCGCGGGCGCGGGCAGCCCGCGCGATGGGCTCATCCAGGGACACGCCCGGCGACATCAGCACTTGCGATGCGCCCTCGAGCAACGACAGGTCGAATCCGCCCAACCGCAACTGCACCGATGATGCCATCTCGCCCAATTGCGCAAGCCCCGGCGGTGCCAGCCGAGTATCGGTGGCGCTCACCCGGTCACCGCGCTTGGCGAGGAAGCGCACGCAGGAAGCGCCCGTTTTACCCAAGCCGACCACGACGCTGTTGATCATCGGATCTTCAAGGTTGCAAGACCCGCCAACACCAGCACGAAGCTAATGATCCAGAAACGCACGATGACTTTCGGCTCGGCCCATCCCTTCAATTCGAAATGGTGGTGAATGGGCGCCATGCGAAATATCCGCTTGCCCGTCAGCTTGAAGGATGCAACCTGCAGCATCACCGAGACCGTCTCGAGTACGAACACACCGCCCATGACGAACAGCACCAATTCTTGGCGCACGATGACGGCGATGGTGCCGAGCGAGGCGCCAACCGCCAGTGCGCCGACATCGCCCATGAAGACTTGCGCAGGGTAGGAATTGAACCAAAGAAATCCCAAACCCGCGCCCACCAAACTCGCACTGAAAATCAGCACTTCACCCACATCTCTGATGTAGGGAATTTGCAAATACGTCGCGAACTTCACATTGCCCGTGACATAGGCGAAAACGCCGAGCGCCGCCGCCACCATCACCGCCGGCATGATGGCCAGGCCATCCAAACCGTCGGTCAAATTCACCGCGTTGCTGCTGCCGACGATGACGCAGTAGGCGAATATCACGAAGGCCAGCCCCGACATCGGAACCGCCACGCTTTTGAAAAAAGGCAAGTACAGCGAAGTTTCGGTCGGTGATTGGTGCATGCTGTACAGCACGAGCGCGATGGTGAGCCCCGCGATCGATTGCCACAGGTACTTGAAGCGGGCGGCCAAGCCTTTTGAGTTTCCGACCACCAGCTTCAGATAGTCGTCATAAAAGCCGATCAAGCCGAACGCCAGCGTGGTTCCGAGCAGTACCCAGATGAATCGCACGGAGAGGTCGGCCCACAGCAGCGTGCTAACCGCCATGGCCACCAAGATCAAGCCCCCGCCCATGGTGGGCGTACCGGCTTTTTGGAAATGAGTTTTCGGCCCGTCGGTACGCACCACTTGGCCGATTTGATAACGGCTCAGCAAGGAAATCATGTGCGGCCCGATGAGCAACGCCGTTGATAGCGCGGTCACGGCGGCGAGAATTCCGCGCAGCGTGAGATACTGGAACACGTGAAAGCCGCTGTAGAATTTCGCCAAGTATTCGGTGAGGAAAAGCAGCATGGCTAGCTCGCTCTCATCATGGGACTTGAAGTCTTGGTGCCAGAAGCGGCACCGCTGAGCGTCAGCGCTTGCACGACGCGCTCCAGTCGATTGACGCGCGAGCCCTTGATGAGCACGGTCACACCCGCGCTCAACTCTGACTGCAATCTGCGGGTGAGCGAATCGACGTCCGCGAACCATTCCCCGCCCGAGCCGAAAGTTTCCACCGCTCTGGAACTCAAGGAGCCCAGCGCGAACAGCCGTTTGATGCCGCACTCGCGCGCGAAAGCGCCAATCTGTGCGTGACTGTCTGGGCTGGCTGGCCCAAGTTCGGCCATGTCGCCGAGCACCAGCCAGGTCGCGCCGGTGAGCGCTCGCAGCACTTCCAAAGCGGCGCGCACGGAGCTGGGGTTGGCATTGTACGAATCGTCGATGATCCAGCTGTCGCGCGCACCGGCCTTGAGTTGCAGGCGGCCGGAGACGGCGCGAAAATCGGCCAGTCCTGAGGCGATGTCCGGCAGTGTTGCACCGGCAGCGCTGGCGGCCGCCGCCGCCGCCAAGGCATTGACGACATTGTGCGCGCCCCCCGCCTTCAACGTGATCGGGCTTTCGCCCAAGGGCGACATCAAGGTGAAGCGCGTGGCGAACTCCCCGCGCTCGATGCCTTGAAAAACATCCTTCGCGGTAAAATCGGCGCGGTTGCGCACACCGAATGTCACGACGCGCTTCGCACCCGACACGCCGCGCCAATAAGCGGCGTAAGCATCGTCGGCATTGATAATCGCGGTGCCTTCCGGCCTAAGACGCGATACCGTTTCGCCCTCACCCTTCGCCACGCCGTCGAGATCCCCGAAGCCTTCCAGATGTTCGGCGCCGGCATTGGTGATGAGGCCGACCGAAGGCTGCGCGAGGCGCATCAGCTCGGCGACATCGCCGACTCGGTTGGCGCCCATCTCGATCACGGCACTGCGATGCGAGGACTCCAGGCGCATGAGCGTGATGGGGACGCCGATGTGATTGTTTAGATTTCCGCGGGTGGCCATGCAAAGGCCCATGCGCGCCAATATGGCTGCGGTCATTTCCTTTGCCGTGGTCTTGCCATTGCTGCCGGCCACGGCGACCAGCGGCAACGTGAAGTCGGCGCGCCAGGCTCGGGCCAGCTCTTGCAGCGCCACCAGTGCATCGGCCACCACCACCTGCGGCAAGGCACTCGGGGTCTCGCGTTCGACCAGGGCGCCGATCGCGCCCTGCGCGGCCGCGGCCTGAACGAACGCGGTGCCGTCGAAATTCGGGCCGCGCAACCCGACGAACAGCGCCCCGGGTTTCAATGTGCGGCTATCGGTGGATACGCAGCCGTAGGGGCGATCCTCGCCCACCAGCCTGCCGCCCACCACTCGCGCCGCTTCGCTTAACGTACGCTTCATGCCGCGGCTCCCAGATAGCGCAGCGCTTCACTGCGATCACTGAACGAGCGCCGCGTCTGTCCGTAGATCTGGTAATCCTCATGACCTTTGCCGGCGATCAGCACTAGATCGGCCGCTTGTGCTTCCTTGAGTGCCGCGCCGATGGCTTCGCCACGTTCGTGAATGACCCGTGCACGGCTCGACTTCATTCCGCTCAAGATGCCATCCGTGATGGCTCGCGGATCTTCGGAGCGCGGATTGTCGTCGGTGACAATGATTTGATCGGCGAGCTCATCGGCGATGGCACCCATGACGGGCCGCTTGCCGACATCGCGGTCGCCGCCGCAACCGAATACACACCATAGTGCGCCCTGGCAATGCTCGCGCGCCGCGCTCAAAGCCTTGGAGAGCGCATCGGGCGTGTGCGCGTAGTCGACCACCACGATCGGCTTGTTGCGAGCCTGCGCCTGCACCACTTCCATCCTGCCTGGCGCAGGCTTGCACGCGGCGAGTGCAGCGGCCGCATCGTTCAGCTGCACGCCAAGAGACAAAAGACAAGCCATCACCACCAGAGAATTTTCCGCATTGAACCGGCCCATGAGCTGGGTTTCCAGGTTGAGCTTGCCGAAGCTGCCATCCACATCGATCGAGATGCCGCGTGGATTTAACCGCACCTCGCTGGCATGCATGGCGCGCTCGGCCAGCCAGCCTGAACCGCTGCCGCCCACCGATACCGCGATCACCGAGGCGCTGCCGGCGTACCGTTGCGCAAGCGAGCGGCCGAACTCATCGCCGATGTTGAGCACGATGTGCGCGAGTTCGGCGTGCTGGAACAGCTTTGCCTTGGCCTCACCATACCGATGCATGGTGCCGTGATAGTCCAGATGATCCCGGGTCAAGTTGGTGAATGCCGCGACCTGAAAGCGCACTCCATCGACGCGCCCTTGGTCGAGGGCGTGCGAGGAGACTTCCATTGCCACCTCGCGTACGCCCGAGGCGCGCAATTTGGCGAGGGTGCGATGCACCGTGACCGCATCTGGGGTGGTATGGGTGGGCTCGGTAAGCGTCGACGGACGGCCCCAGCCGATCGTACCCATGTACGCAGCTGCGTATCCCAACCGCTCCAAGCATTGCGCCAGCAAATAAGCGCAGGTAGTTTTGCCGTTGGTCCCCGTGATTCCCGTGATGCGCAAGTGCGAAGAGGGCCAGTTGAAAAAGCGGTCTGCTATTCGTCCCACCAACATTTTCAAGTTAGGAACAGCTTCCGCGAACACCTCTGGCGGCAATGCGGGAAGCCTCGCATCGCCGGTTGGATCCCACAGCACCACGCTCGCACCGTGCTTCGCTGCGTCGGCGGCGAACCTGACTCCGTGCGCGTTCTGACCGGGCAATGCGAAGAACAAGCTTCCCGGGCGCACTTCGCGGCTGTCGAGCGTCAGGTCGGACACGCGCGCCTCAGTAGGGGCAATCACCGCGATTCCATCGAGGAGCCACATGAGTGCGGCGCTCATGGATTCTCGTTTGCCTGGACCAGCGCAGCAGGCGGCACGTTTTGCAAATCATCCGGCGCAATGTCCATCAGGCGCAGCGCTCCCGACATGACTCTGGCAAACACCGGGGCCGCCACCGTACCGCCCTGGGCAAGCGTGCCCACCTCGTGCAAATCTCTGCTCGGCTCGTCGATCACCACCACCGTGGCGAGTTTGGGATGCGACGCCGGCACCAGGCCCGCAAATACCGCCATGATGCGGTCGGTGGAATAGCCGCCTGCGATCGATTTGAACGCGGTACCCGTTTTGCCCGACACCCGATAGCCGATGAGTGAGGCGCGCGTCGCGGTGCCGCCCTTTTCCACCACCTGACCCATCAACTCAATCAGCTCGCGCGCCACTTTTGGGTCCATGACTCGCTCGCCCGACACCGGGCCCGAAACCCTTTCGAACGAGATAGGCCGCTTCACGCCGCCGGCACCAATGGTGGCGTATGCGTGCGCCAGCTGCAGCGGCGTCACCGACAGGCCGTAGCCATGCGACAGGGTGGCGATGCCGATGGGCCGCCAGTGGGCATAGTTGCTCAGCATGCCCGCGGACTCGCCCGGGTAACTGCTGCCCGTGACCTGGCCCAATCCCAAGCCGGTCAAGGTGCTCCAGATTTGCTCAGGCTGCAGCGACAGCGCGACCTTCGCCGTGCCCACGTTGCTCGACTTCGCGAGAATCGTTGCCAAATCAATGGCGCCCAAGTTGTGCTCGTCCTCAAACACCTTGCTGCCGACCTTCAAGAATCCCGGCGAGGTATCCACGACGCTGTCGGGGTGATACTGCCCGGAGGCAAGTGCAGCGGCCATGATGAAGGGCTTGATGCTGGAGCCCGGCTCGAAAATATCCGTGGCGGCGCGATTGCGGTACAGCCCCGCTTTGAGCTGCTCTCGATCGTTCGGGTTGTAGGAGGGTTGGTTCACCATCGCCAAAACCTCGCCCGTATCCACGGCGATCACGATCACAGAACCCGCTTGGGCCCGGTATTCCTGCATTGCCGCTTTCAGTTCTCGGTACGCGAGGTACTGAATGCGCAGATCGATGCTGGTGATTAAGTCGCGCCCTGGACGCGGAGCGCGGATGCTCTCGACATTTTCCACGTAGCGGCCGTAAGAATCCTGAATGACGCGCTTCGCACCGTCGCGGCCGTTCAGCAACTGATCGAAGCCTAGCTCCAATCCTTCTTGGCCCTTGTCATCCACGGTGGTAAACCCGACCACGTGGCTGGAAACCTCGCCCGCGGGATAGTAGCGGCGGTACTCGCGCATCAGATATACGCCGGGAATGCCCAATGCCTTGATGCGCGCCGCCTGCTCCGGAGGCATGTGGCGCACCAGGTACAGAAATTCGCGATCGAGATTACTGGTAATGCGCCGCGCGAGAGTCTGCTGATCCTCCTTGAGCGCTTTGCTAAGCCTCGGCAGCTGATCGATATTGTCGTTGAGCTCCTGGGGGTTGACCCAAATGCTGTCCACCGGCGTGCTGAGGGCAAGCGGCTCGCCGTTGCGGTCGGTGATGGCGCCTCGATGCGCCGCGATTTTGACCACTCGCATGGAGCGGTCATCGCCCTGCTTGGCAAGGAATCCGTGGTCAACCAGCTGCAACTCCACCGCGCGCGCCGCGAGGCCGATGGCGCCCAGCACGACTAGGCCCAGCACGAGCCCGGAGCGCCAGCGGTAGGAGTTCGCCAAGCGCTCATTTCCGCTGGGGCGCAATTTCACGGTCGCACAATCCTCACGTCTCGGGTCTGCGGCAGGTTCATTTGCAATTTCGCATTGGCCACACGTTCGACGAAGGCATGCGAGGACCAGTAGCTTTGTTCAAGTTGCAGGCGCCCCCACTCCATCTCGAGCGAGTCGCGTTCCGCATTGAGCTTCTCCAGCTTGACGAACATGTCGCGCGCCTGATGGCGCGCATAAATTACTTGCACCGCAGAGCCGAGCACGGCCAGCCATAACAAGGGCACAACGAAAGGCAACCAGCGGCGATATTTCATGCGGCCATTCCTGGGTCGAGCCGAACGGCGACGCGTAACCTGGCGCTGCGCGAGCGGGGATTTCTGCTGCTTTCATCGGCGTCGGGCTCGACCGACTTTCCGACCAGGGCGAGCTTGGGCCGCGCATGGGCAGGGATGTGCGGCAATCCCGCGTACATGGGATCCGCCAGCGAGTGGCGGCGCACGAAACGCTTCACCATGCGATCTTCGAGCGAATGAAAGCTGATCACGGCAAGCCGCCCGCCCGGCGCCAATCGCTGCAGCGCGGCTTCCAAGGCTGTTTCCAGCTCCTTGAGTTCCCCGTTGACATGGATGCGCAGTGCTTGAAAAACCCGTGTGGCAGGATGTTTGTGGCGCGGGCGTCCGGCCACATCCTTGCTGCGTGCGACTCGCTCGATCATGCCGGCGAGTTCGAGCGTGCGCTCGAATGGTTTCTTTTGACGGTCCATGACGATGGCGCGCGCAATGCGCGGCGCCATGCGCTCCTCGCCGTACTCGCGGAATATGCGGATGAGTTGCTCGAGCGGCGCACTGTTCACCACGTCCGCGGCACTTACGCCCTCGCCCGCGCTCATGCGCATATCGAGCGGACCGTCCTGCATGAAACTGAAGCCCCGTGCGGGATCGTCGAGCTGTGGCGATGAGACGCCGAGATCAAAAAGAATGCCGTCGAGCTTGAGGCCCGGTTGAACTTTATCGGCGCAGGCGGCGAGAGATGAGAAGGGAGCGAGAAACACCGACACTCGGGGATCTGTTGCGAACCTAGCCCGGGCCGCGGCTACCGCCGCGGGGTCACGATCGAGGCACAGCAAGCGGCCATTCTCGATGAGCTTCTCCAATATCGCCCCTGCATGTCCGCCACGCCCAAAGGTGGCGTCCATGTAAGTGCCACCCGCCTGTATGTTCAACGCCGCCAGTACCTGGGGTAACAGGACTGCCGTGTGAACCCCCGAAAACTCTTCCACAGACCCAACCGCTAGAACGACAAGGTGTCGAGTTCGGCCGGAAGATCCGTAGTGCTCTCCGTACTCGCCAACCACTCGTCGCGGCGCTCGTTCCAGCGCGCCTCGTCCCACAATTCGAATCGAATCCCCTGCCCGATCAACATCGCATCGCGCGTCATTTGGGCGAACTCGCGCAGGTTGGCGGGCAATAGCAGCCGTCCATGAGAGTCGAGCTCCAAGTCGGTGGCGTGACCGATCATCAGTCGCTGCAAGCGCCTCACCTGGGGGTTCAAGGTGGGTAACTTGTTGAGCTTTCGCTCGATGTCTTCCCAGTCCGGCAAGGGGTAGATCAGCAAACACTGATCCTTGTCGACAGTGACCACCAAATTGCCGCCACAGCGCTCTTGCAGCCGCTCTCGGTAGCGGGTCGGCATCACCAGCCGGCCTTTTACATCGAGCGTTAACTTGTTGGCACCCCGAAACATGATTTCATGGGCCCGAAAACCCATTTTCTCCCACAATTTCCCACTGACCACCACTATAGGGAGCGTAGGAGAGCACTGTCAACGGGTTATGGTAAAAAAAACCCGCTCCGACAGTGACTTAGGTCACATTTTGTACAAGCATGGCGCGCTGCGATGGAGGGGGTTAATTGAATCAATCTCTTGCAAGATGTTCTTATAAAAGAGCATAAGTAACGAGAGTGGCTAATTTCCGCGAACGTCGGCGATCTTGCTTCGAACCACCAAATTCCCGGCGTCAGAGGCACTGGTCTTTTTGTGACTAACGATTTTCTTGCGGGGCCGCCGCGGCCCGGGGATATGGCGCGGGGCAATGGCGCGCAAAGCGCCGGTTTTTGGCTGGTTCTGAACCACCTTTTCTTGCCGGGCCGCCGCGGCCCGGGGGAAATGGCGCGCAAGCGCCTAAGAAGGAGTCGGCCGTTAAGCCGGGTTCTGTCTTGGACAGTCATTCCTCTGGCATACGCGTCGCCGCGCAGCTCAAGCGACCTACCCGGAAGCCCATGTGGGCCACATGTAGCGGTTTTTTAAGCCGCTCGCTTCCCTATTTGGTCTTGCTCCAGGTGGGGTTTGCCGTGCCGTTGGTGTTGCCACCCGCGCGGTGCGCTCTTACCGCACCATTTCACCCTTACCGGCGCCGCTTGCGCGGCGCTTAGGCGGTATCTTTCTGTTGCACTTTCCGTAGGCTCGCGCCTCCCAGGCGTTACCTGGCACCGTACCCTGTGGAGCCCGGACTTTCCTCCATGTGCTCAACGCACACAGCGACTGTCTGGCCGACTCCGGTGAGCACCATACGCAGGTACGGACACTAATGCGAGGCGGATTGTTGCTTCAGGAATAGCGCGCGCTTATAGGCCACGTTGTCGCGCGCGCCGGTGATTTGCGCCGCGAGATGCGCGGCTTGCTTGAGCGGTAACTCGGCGAGCAAAATCCCAAGCACTTTGTCCAGTCCCGAGGTCATTTCAGCATCCGTATCGCAGGCAGGCGCCGGCGTCATGCCGCCGACGATCAGCACGATCTCGCCGCGTGAGAGGTCGGGATCCGATTTGGACTGAAGCAACAGCTCATTAAGCGATCCCCGATAGGTCGTTTCATGCAGCTTGGTCGCCTCTCGCACGATGGCTGCGGCGCGATCTTCGCCGAAGGCGGCGACGCAATCCTCCAGCGTGTCACGCACGCGATGCGGCGATTCGTATAGCACCAGCGTCCGAACCTCCTGTGCGAGAGACTTGAGCCGCTGTCGCCGAGCGGCGCCGCGCGCCGGCAGAAACCCTTCGAAACAAAACCGATCCGTGGGCAGTGCGGCGATGGAGAGCGCGGCGATGGCTGCGCACGGGCCGGGAACGGCGAGGATGTCGATACCTGCGACGGCCGCTTGCCTAACGAGTTCAAATCCCGGATCGCTGATCGCCGGCGTACCCGCATCGCTCACCAGTGCAATCGATTTGCCCTCGCGCAAGCGTGCAATTATTTCAATCGCGCGGCTCGCTTCGTTGTGATCATGCAGCGAGAGCTGCGGTGTCCCGATGCCGAAAGCTTTAAGCAGCACTCCGGTATGGCGCGTGTCTTCCGCCGCTATTAGAGAACAGCCCGCAAGCGTATCGCGTGCACGCGCGCTCAAATCGCCTAAATTGCCGATTGGCGTGGCAACCACATAAAGCTTTCCCGAGGCCGGCAGACCTGTGCGCTCGTTTGTCACTATAATTCGCGCCTCATTTGAAGAATCAGGAGCAGAAGGGTATGGCACCGATCTGTCGACGTCCACGGCTGGCGCGCTACGCCCTGCTGATAATCGCTCTGAGCGCCGCAGCCTGCAGTCTGGTGAAGACGCCGGAAACGCCAGCTGACAAGCAAGCGCACGCCGCGAAAATGGTGCGCGACGGTAAGCACGCGGAGGCCGCGCGCGAATATGCCGATCTTGCACTTGAGGTACCGGCAGAGAGCGACAACTATCAGTTGTTGAGCGCGGAGCAATGGGTGGCCGCCGGAAACATTGCATCAGCCAAGCAGGCCCTCGCGCAAGTTTCGCCCGAAGCGCGCACCAAGCTCGCGACTCCGCGAGCACTCGTTGCTGCGGAAATTGCCTATGCGGAAAATGATCCGACGCGTGCCATCCGCGAGCTCGACCAGGTTCCGGTGCCGGCCCTGCCTGAGCAAGCGCAGAACTACTACTGGATACGCGGCCGCAGCGCTTTTCTCACCGCCCATCCTGTGGAAGGCACGCGCGCACTGGTGGAACGGGAACGCTTTCTGACCGATCCAGCCGCGCTCAAGGCCAACCGGGATGAATTATTGATTCGGGTGCGAACGGCCGCGGAACGCGGCGCGCCCATGAAACCCCCGCCGAAAACCGACCCCGTTGTCGTCGGTTGGTTGGCGTTGGGGCCCGTCGCGGTGGAAGTCGAGCGCAACCCCGCACGCGCCGCGCCGGCTTTGGACAACTGGAAGCAGACGTTTCCGGGACATCCGGCCAACGCCAGCGTGCTGGTGGTCGCACAGACGCAAATCGAGGTTGCGGGCGAGTACCCCAATCAGATCGCGTTGTTGCTGCCACTGTCCGGCCGCAGCGAAGCCTTCGGCGTCGCCGTGCGTGACGGCTTCATCGCCGCCTATCTGCAGCAAAATGCCGCGACGCGGCCGCGCCTGAAAATCTACGACGTGGCGGCCGAAGATGTGGTCAGCGCTTTCACTCGTGCGATCACGGATGGCGCGGGCTTCGTGGTAGGACCGCTTACCAAGGAGCACGTGGCAGCGGTCGCGCCATTGAGCGCCGGCCGCACACCGGTGCTCGCCTTGAATTTTCTAGGCGACACAGCTAGCCCGGAAAAGAACTTCTATCAGTTTGCATTGTTGCCGGAGGACGAGGCACGCATGGCGGCGCGACGCGTGGTCGCGGACGGCAGGCTCGCGGGTGTCAGCATCGTTCCCGCGACTGAATTGGGTACGCGGATCAGCGCCGCCTTTGCAGAAGAGTTGAAAAGCCTCGGCGGAACCGTGCTCAGCAGCCAGCGCTACGAGCCCTCGCAACCAGACTTCTCCGACATCATCAAGCAGGTGCTGCAGATCAGATCCGTCAAGGGCGAGCCGTCCACGCACCGCAGCGACGCCACTTTCGTGTTCATCGTGGGCAATGCGAGCTCCGCACGCCTGATCATGCCGCAGCTCAAGTTTCACTTTGCCGGCGACGTGCCGGTGTACTCGACATCCGACAGTTTCGAACCCGACCCGAGCGCCAACGCCGATCTCGACGGCATGTTCTTTCCGGACATGCCTTGGATGATTTCGCACGACCCCGTCACGGCTCAAATTCGTGATCCGGTCCGCGCTGCATGGCCCGCGCGTGCCGCGCGCCGCGATCGGCTGTACGCCTTTGGTTTCGATGCCTACCGATTGGTGCCGGGCTTGAAATCGAACAATCCCGCGGTGTCGAGTGAAATCGCGGGCGTGACCGGCAAGCTACACCTCGATTCGCAAAACAGGATACGCCGCGACCTGGAATGGGCGCAGATAAAGGGCGGCGTACCGAATGTTCTATAGCTCAAGATCGGTCCTGCTGGTCCTCATCGCGGCCCTCGCGGGGCCGGCTTTTAGCGATTCGCGTCCCACGGCCGACCTCATCATTCACAACGCCCGCATTTGGACCGTGAACTCCGAGCAGCCGCAAGCCGAGGCGCTGGCCGTACTGCATGGTCGAATCACGGCTGTCGGGTCTGAGGCCTCCGTCATGCTGTGGCGAGGAGCCGGTACTCATGTGCTCGATGCCAAGGGAAAGCGGCTGCTGCCGGGATTTAACGATGCGCACGTGCACTTCTCCGACGGCGGTGCCTCGTTGGCCGCGGTGCAACTCACCGACGCCACCAGCCTCAACGAATTCGTGCATCGCATTGCCGACTATGCGTCGCACACTGCAAAAGGCGAATGGATCCGCAACGGCGAATGGGACGAGACCAAGTGGAATCCGCCGAGGCTGCCGACGCGTCAAGACATCGATGCCGTGACGCCCGACAACCCGGCCGTGCTGGATCGTTACGACGGACACCTGATTTTAGTCAATTCACAAGTGTTGGCCTTGGCCGGCATCACCGCCGCAACCCCGGATCCGCCGGGCGGCGTGATCGTGCGCGATGCCGCAGGCCAACCAACCGGCGCCCTCAAGGATGCCGCTACTGAGTTGATTGCGCGCGTGGCACCGCCGCTGACCTTGGCGCAACGCCGCCGCGCCCTCGACAGCGCCCTGCACGAAGCCGCACAGCGCGGTGTGACCAGCGTACAGGACATGAACCTGGATTACGGCGACTTGTCGGTGTATTCGCAACTGCTGGATCAAGGCAAGCTCACCGTGCGCGTCTACGTAGCACCGCCGATTTCCAAAGTTGAAGATGAGGCGCAACTCGGCGTAGGCCATGCGTTCGGCAGTCCTTCCTTGCGAATCGGTGCGCTGAAGATGTTCGCCGACGGCTCATTGGGCTCACGCACGGCTTATTTCGCGGAGCCCTACTCCGACGAGCCGGGAAACCGCGGCTTGCTCTTTTCGGACATGCTGCCCCTGGCGCGCACCGAACAACGCCTGATGCGCGCCGATGCGGCCAATCTGCAATTATGCACGCATGCCATCGGCGATGCGGCCATCACCACGGTGCTCGATCTTTACCAAACGGTGCAGAAAAATGACGGCCCTAGAAACCGGCGCTGGCGCATAGAGCATGCCCAGCACATGGCGGCTGCCGACTTCGAACGTTTCGCGCAGTTGCATGTCATCGCATCGGTGCAGCCCTACCAAGCCATCGATGACGGCCGTTGGGCCGAAGCGCGCATCGGTCATGACCGCGCCAGCAGAACCTACGCCTTCCGGACCTTTTTGAATCATGGGGTCAGGCTCGCCTTCGGCACGGATTGGCCGGTGGCGCCTTTGGATCCCATGTTGACCCTGTACGCGGCAACCACCCGTGCCACGCTCGATGGCAAGAACCCGCAGGGCTGGTTTCCCGAGCAGAAGCTGTCAATACAAGAAGCCATTGCCGCTTACACCTTGGGATCCGCCTACGCGGAATTCCAAGAGCATGACAAGGGTTCGATCGAGCCCGGTAAGCTCGCGGACATGGTGCTGTTGAATCAGGACCTGCTGAGCATCGACCCGAAAGCCATCCGCGATACACGCGTCTTGAAAACGTGGTTGGGCGGCGTGGAAATCTACGATTCGCGCCGCGGCAACTGATGCGTTCCGCCGATGGGCAACAGAAAAAATGCCTCTTCGGCAACGCCCTTGAGACCCCGGGCCTCCGCCAACCCGTGTAGCGGCGCATCGAGCGGGTCATCGGCCAGTGAGAAGGTGCCCCAGTGCACGCCGATGCTGCGCTTGGCGCCGAGATCCAGATGAATCTGCACCGCTTCGTTCAAGTCCACGTGCTGCATTTGCATGAACCAGCGCGGCAGGCATGCGCCCACAGCGATCAGGGCCACGTCGAATCCACCCTGCGCCACGGCTTGGCGCGAGACGAAGTGCTCCCGTGTATCGATGAAGTCCTGGCTATAACCGGTGTCGCCGGTGAAAAACCAATGGAAATCATCAGCAGTCGCCGCCCATGCACCCCATAAGGTGCGATTGCGATCGCTCAAGGAGCGGCCCGACCAATGCTGCGCCGGGGTGAAATGGAATTCGACGCCACGGTGCTCGTGCGAGTCCCACCAATCCAACTCGATTGCACGAGAAATGCCGACTTTTTCCAGCCAGACTTTTAACCCCAAGGGCGCCAGGAACAACGGCGCACCGCCCGGCTGGGCTTCGAGCGCCTTCACGGTATTGCGATCGAGGTGATCGTAGTGGTTGTGAGAGATCAGAACGACGTCAATGTGCGGCAGGTGCTCGAGCGCGATCCCAGGCGGCTGAGCGCGGGCGGGGCCTAAGAACGGCACCGGCGAGGCTCGCAGCGAGAACACCGGATCGGTCAGCACATTCAGTCCGCTGGCCTGAACCAGCGCAGTGGCATGCCCGATCCACGTCACCGCGGGAATCATCGGCGCGGCTTTCGCGTTGCGGGTGATGAAATCAAGATCCGCGGGCTGCACCGGGGTCGGCAAGATCGGGGCCGGAGGCAGCCCCTTTATCAAGCGCTCGGCCTGCCAACGCAAAAGGTCGCCAAGGGATTTGACCACTGAGCCTGCATAATTATTGCGAAAGCCGCGCGGCGTGTGGTGGGACTTAGGCACGTTGCGTAGCGTATGCCGAAAAGGGACGGCCGCGCCGAAGCGTTGCTT
>JALYIT010000021.1 GCA_030775645.1 Pseudomonadota bacterium
GCCTCGCTCTGATACTCCACGTGCGCGGTCGCAATCGTGATCCCGCGCGCCCGCTCCTCAGGGGCTTTGTCAATCTGGTCGTAGGCCTTGAACTCCCCGCCAAACTTCTCCGCCATCACCTTCGTCAGTGCTGCCGTCAGGGTCGTCTTGCCATGATCAACATGCCCAATCGTCCCCACGTTTACGTGCGGCTTCGTTCGCTCAAACTTCCCCTTCGACACAGGCAGTACCTCTCAAAAAAATAAATATGCGTTTTTAGAAATCTTAAGAAGCTTTCTTCATCACGACGTCGGCGACATTACCCGGCACTTCCTGGTATTTCGCGAACTCCATGGTGTAGTTCGCCCGGCCCTGGCTCATGGAGCGCATCGACGTCGAGTATTGAAACATTTCGGCGAGCGGTACCTCGGCGGTCACCACTTTGCCTGATGGACTGTCTTCGGTGCCGACGATTTGACCCCGTCGACGGCTCAAATCACCGACGATGTCCCCGTAATAGTCCTCCGGCATCACCACCTCGACCCTCATGATGGGCTCCAGCAACACCGGCTTGGCCTTGCGGAAACCTTCCTTAAAACCGATCGAGCCGGCGATTTTGAAGGCCATCTCATTCGAGTCGACATCATGGTAGGAGCCATCGAATATCGTGACCCGGACGTCCACGATCGGATAGCCTGCGATAACGCCGGTCTGAACCGCTTCTTGAATACCTTTGTCCACGGCAGGAATATATTCGCGAGGCACCGAGCCCCCGACAATTCCGTTGACGAACTCATAGCCCTTGCCGGGCGGCAGCGGCTCGAGCTTGAGCCAAACGTGCCCATACTGGCCTCGACCGCCGGTCTGGCGAATGAATTTGCCTTCGGATTCGACGGTGTTGCGCAGCGTTTCGCGGTAAGCAACCTGTGGCTTGCCTACATTCGCTTCGACCTTGAATTCACGCTTCATGCGATCGACGATGATCTCCAGGTGCAGTTCGCCCATGCCTTCGATGATGGTCTGGCCCGATTCGGCGTCGGTGTGCACGCGAAAAGAGGGATCCTCTTTGGCGAGCCGCTGCAGGGCGAATCCCATTTTCTCTTGGTCGACCTTGGTCTTCGGCTCGACCGCCACTGAAATCACTGGCTCAGGAAATTCCATTTTTTCCAGGATGATCACTTTATTCAAATCGGACAGCGTGTCGCCGGTGGTCACATCCTTGAGGCCAACCGCAGCCGCAATATCACCGGCGCGCACTTCTTTGATTTCGGAACGATCGCTGGCGTGCATTTGCAGCAAACGGCCGATGCGCTCTGTGCGGCTTCGATTCGGGACGAACACTTGGTCGCCGGAATTGAGCGTTCCCGAATACACCCGGAAAAAAGTCAGGTTGCCGACGAAAGGGTCATTCAAAATTTTGAAGGCCAACGCCGAGAACGGCTCGGCATCGTCAGCCTTGCGAGTCATGGGTCCGCCGGTTTCGTTTTGCCCTTTGACGGGAGGCACCTCGGTCGGGGATGGCATGTATTCCACGATGGCATCAAGTACAGCCTGCACGCCCTTGTTCTTGAAAGCTGAACCGCATGTGACCAGGCAAATCTCGTTTTTCAGCGCGCGCTCGCGCAGGCCTTTCTTGATCTCCTCGTCGCTCAAGGAGCCGCTGTCCAAATACTTATTCAGCAAGGTCTCATCGCCCTCAGCGGCGGCCTCGATCATCTTGCCGCGCCACTCCTCGCACTCCTTGCGCATCTCGGCCGGGATCTCGCGATACTCGAACTTCATGCCCTGAGTTTCCTCGTCCCACCAGATCGCCTTCATCTTGACGAGATCGACGACGCCGACGAAACCCTCTTCGGCGCCGATGGGCAATTGAATGGGAACCGGGTTGCCTCGCAGACGCGTTTTGATTTGCTCGACACAGCGCAGAAAATTAGCGCCGGCGCGGTCCATCTTATTGACGAACGCAATGCGCGGCACGCCGTACTTGTTCATCTGACGCCAGACCGTCTCGGATTGCGGCTGCACGCCGGAAACCGCACAGTAGACGGCGACTGCGGAATCCAACACGCGCAGGCTGCGTTCAACTTCGATGGTGAAGTCGACGTGACCGGGCGTATCGATAATGTTGATACGGTGCTCGGGGAAGCTCTTGTCCATTCCCTTCCAGAAACACGTGGTCGCCGCGGCGGTGATGGTGATGCCGCGCTCTTGCTCCTGTTCCATGTAATCCATGACCGCAGCGCCGTCGTGAACCTCGCCTATTTTGTGGGAGACGCCGGTATAGAACAAAATACGCTCTGTCGCGGTTGTTTTCCCGGCGTCGATGTGAGCGGAAATACCGATGTTGCGGTATCGCTCAATGGGCGTCGTGCGTGCCATGTATGATACTTTCCAGGCGCGTTCGCGCCGAATTTAACGGGGTCGAAGCGACCCCGCCCGATAAAGTTCTATATATAGCCAAGCGGGCGTAATTCCAGCGGCCGCCGCCTAAGCATTACCAGCGGTAGTGGGCGAAAGCCTTATTGGCGTCGGCCATACGGTGAGTGTCCTCACGCTTGCGCACAGCGGCGCCGCGATTCTCGGCAGCCTCCATCAACTCCGCCGCCAAGCGGTGCGCCATGGACTTCTCGCTGCGCGCGGTGGCTGCTTCGATAACCCAGCGCATGGCAAGGGTCTGACGACGGTTTGCTCGGACTTCCACGGGCACCTGGTAAGTGGCACCGCCGACACGACGGGACTTGACCTCGACCACAGGCTTGACATTGTCCAACGCTTGCTGCAACACAGCAATCGCTTCGGTGCCAGCGCGACCACCCTTCTCGCCGATGCGATCGATGGCGCCGTACACGATCTTCTCCGCGGCTGACTTCTTACCGCGTTCCATCACCATGTTGATAAATTTCGCCAACATATCGTTGCCGAACTTGGGATCGGGAAGAATTGTTCGATGCGGGGCTGCTGCTCTGCGGGACATAAGAAAACCTTTTGGCCTTTTGGCTATTTCTTGGGGCGCTTGGCGCCGTATTTAGAGCGGCCCTGCCGCCGATCGCTGACTCCGGCGCAGTCAAGCGCGCCGCGCACGGTGTGATAACGCACACCGGGTAGATCCTTGACTCTGCCGCCGCGGATCAACACCACCGAATGCTCTTGCAGGTTATGGCCTTCACCGCCGATATAGCTCGACACCTCATAACCGTTGGTCAAGCGCACGCGGCAGACCTTGCGCAAAGCGGAATTGGGCTTTTTCGGCGTGGTCGTATAGACGCGGGTACATACCCCACGCTTCTGCGGCGAAGCCGCCAGAGCCGGGACTTTGGACTTCCAAGCGGGCTCGTTGCGGCCGGTTCGGATTAATTGGGTCGTCGTCGCCATAAATACCTTTAGAAACCGCCCGTGTGACAGCGGTCCGTTGATGCAAAACTAAAATTTACGGGCACAAGCCCGGTGCATGTGCCTGCAGACAAAGGCCGGCGATTGTAGGAACCGTCGGCGTTAGTGTCAAGGTAATTGCCGCTATGCAGCAAGCATTAAGGCGAAGTCTTACTATCAGGGACTCTCGATTTCAAAGCCGTCCCTGCGCAACTCATCGAGCAGGCCGCCGCGTTCGAGCAGCATATCCAAGTTAATCACGGCGATGGTGGTCCCTGCGGATTGCAAATATTTTTCGATATTTTCCAGCCAGGTCTGCCGTATGTGGCTTATCACATCGGCGGCGCCCTTGCCCGCATCCAGGGCGCTGCGGCAGGCGTCTACTTCTTTGAGTTGCGCCAGCTTCGCGATGCGCTCTACATTGCCCTCCGCCCAGGCTTGCGCGCGCTCGACCAATCTCGGTAAGCCGCTTTCAAGGGTGGTCAGGGACGCCTCAACGCAGGTGCGTTCGGTCGCAGCGGGCATGGTCTTCAGCGCCTCGAGCATATCGCTTGCGCCGGCTACTTTGATCTCCTCGACGCGAACACCGTGCTTTTTGGCCAAGTTCCGCAACGCCGCCCCGAGATCGAGCCGCATGGACAGGTTGACTGGACGAAAGGCAGCCTGTTGCAGAAAAGCGGCCGCAATGATCGGGCGATAGCGCTCCCACTTGTCTGAAGGCTCATCGAGCTTGCTTCGCTGCGCGGCGAAGCGCGCGTACAGGTCCGGCGGCAGAACGTCTTTCAATCTTTTCCCGCCGCCGACCATGAGGAATTTTCGATCCGCAATGAGCGTCCACAAGATGCGAGGAATGCTCATCTCGATGGGCTTCTGTACCAGCACCTGACTGGTGATTTCGAGCACATTCTCGACCTGTTTGGAGCGCCAGGTGATGTCGCGCGGCAGCGGCGACACACTGCCCAGTATCCACACGTTCGCATCGCCGCGATGGACGTGCCACATGCCGGGACCCGCACGCTCCGCCGTCACGATAATTTCGTCCAGCGGCGGCGAGGCCTGCTCGGCAGCCCTCGCCGCCACAGCAGAGAGTCCCGCCAGCAGGCTGGTCGCGATGAGTGCCTTCGTTGCAGTTCGCATGCAACAAAGACTACAGGTTTAGGGCGGCCTCGGTCTCGCCTGCGCCATCAGCCCCAACGGTCGCCCCTCAGGATCCTTGAACATGCACAGCCATTCTTCGCTACCATCGTCATGCTTGTGAATCATGTGCGGAGCGTTGATGAATTCGACTCCGAGAGATTTGTAATGCTCGTATACTTTCGCGATATTGCCGACGCGTAAATACAATATCGATTCCGGCGCCGTTACCGTTTCTTGGCTCAACATGAGCCGTACCCCGCCGCAATCGAAAAAAGCCAGCTTGTCGAAAGTATAAAGATGCTTGAGGCCCAGAACGTTTCCGTACCAGTCTTGCGCTTTCTTGAGGTCTTGGACGGATCTGGCGATTTGAGCGATGGAACCGATTTTCATCTGCGCGTTCATTTGTTTCTCCAGCGCGCTGTCCTTGGGCGCTCCATGCCACCGGCCCGAGATCGACAACCATACCTGATCTTATGCCCTGGCGAGGACAATTTCCCTCCCCTCACGGCGTTGCGGCTGTTCGCGAATTTTTCCTCGATACATCACCGCGGCGCAGGGATTTGCACCCAGTCCATAGCTAAGATCCGCCGGCCGCTCGACCCGCCAAAAGGCCAGATCAGCACATTTTCCGACCTCGAGGGTGCCCACATCCTTGAGAACGCCCAGCGCCTGCGCGGCCTGACGGGTAACCCCGGCCAGCGCCTCTTCGGGCGTCAGGCCGAACAATGTGCAGGCCATACTCATGGCCAGCAGGATCGAGGTACACGGGGATGTCCCGGGATTATTATCCGTGGCCACGGCCATCGCGACACCCGCTTCGCGAAGCAATGCCACGGGCGGAGGCGTGGTTTGCCGTAGCGTGAAATACGCGGTGGGCAAGAGCACTGCCACCGTGCCGGCAGCAGCCATTGCCCGGGCGCCGTCGGCGCTGAGGTACTCTAAGTGATCGGCAGAAAGCGCACCCCATTTCGCCGCCAATTGTGGCGCTCCTACATCGCTTAATTGGCCTGCGTGCACGTGAGCGGAAAGCCCCCGCTCCCTTGCCGCCTGAAGAAATTGCGCTGTTTCAGGCACGGAGAACGCAATGCCTTCACAGAAGCTATCGACGGCATCCACCAATCCCGCCCGAGACAGCGCCGCGAGCCACGGACCGCTGACTTCGTTGACGAATGACTGGCGTTGATCGGCGAATTCCGGCGGCAGCGAATGCAGGCCCAGGAAGGTCTTTTGCACCGATATCGGCAAGTTCTCGCCCAAATCCCGCGCCACTTCCAGCAAACGGCGCTCCGCGCCGAGCTCCAGCCCGTATCCTGATTTGATTTCGATGGTGGTCACTCCCTCCATCATCAGGCACTTAAGACGGGCGAGGGCGGATTCGTACAGGGCTTCGCGCGACGACGCACGAGTTGCGCGCACTGTTGACTGGATGCCGCCGCCGGCGCGCGCGATGTCTTCATAAGACACGCCGCAGAGCCGCCGCTCGAAATCTTCCACGCGATTTCCGCCATACACCAAATGCGTGTGGCAATCGATGAGTCCTGGCGTGATCCACAGACCCTCGGCGTCGCCGATGGCAGCACCTTGTGCTTGTGCCAGTCGGCGGCCTTCTGCCGCCGAGCCAATCCATGCAATGCGCTCGCCTTTGATAGCCAGCGCGGCGCTGTCAACCCTGCCATAGGGAGCGGTACCTGCCATCGTGGCAAGGTTCGCGCCGATCCAAACCTGATCCACATCAATGTTCGAAAAATTGGGCACGACGTATGATACAGCCAAGATGGCTATTTACCGGTTGCAGTCCGCCTATTTGCCGCAAGGGTGGGCCCGTGATGTGCACGTCACGGTTTCACCGCAGGGAATCATCACGGCGCTCGACACTCGATTGCCCGCAGATCCCGAACAGATCGCGGTGGCTGCGATCGAGCATGTCCAAGGCAACGTCATCCCAGGCATGCCGAATGCGCACAGCCATGCCTTTCAACGCGCAATGGCCGGAAATGCAGAATATCGATCATCTGCGCGCGATAGTTTCTGGACTTGGCGCCAAGCAATGTATGCATTGGCAAATCGCATAACGCCGGAGGATTTACAGATCGTCGCGACCGAGTTGTTCGTCGAGATGCTCAAGTCAGGCTATACATCCGTGGCAGAATTTCATTACTTACATCGGCCGAGCGGCGCACAACAGTACCTGGGCGCGAATCTTCTTTGGGAGGCCGTCGGCAACGCCGCACGCGATGCCGGCATTGGGCTGACGCTGTTGCCCACCTTATATCAAAGCAGCGATTTCGGGGGGGCGCCTCTCAAGCCTGAGCAGGCACGTTTCGCCCTGGAAACCGAGGGTTTCTTGCGGGCAATCGAAGAGCGGATCGGCGCCGATCGACGCGCGGGCTTGCGGACCGTGCGGACCGGAGCCGCATTTCACAGCCTGCGCGCAGTACCGCTCGATCAGCTCAACTTTGCCACCCTTGCCTTGCGCACCATGGATTCAAGCATGCCGGTGCACATCCATGTCGCGGAGCAGATGCTCGAAGTGAAGGCCTGCGAAAGCGCGACGGGCCGCCGTCCCATTGAATTGCTCTTGGACCAAGGGATACTGACGCAATACTGGTGTGTGGTTCACGCGACTCACGCGACCGCGCAAGAACTGCAAGGCGTTGCGGCGGCGAACGCCGCGGTTTGCGTGTCGGTGAGCACGGAAGCGAATCTCGGCGATGGTTTTTTCGATGCCGCGCGCTTTTTAAAATTGGGTGGACGCCTATGTGTCGGCTCTGACAGCCAATCTACCGTGAATCCAACTGAAGAATTGCGCTGGTTGGAATACCAGCAACGTCTGCGCAAGAAGCGTCGAGTGGTGCTAGCAAGCGGAGAAGAATCGCATGTGGGTACCCGGCTGTGGCGAGATGCCGCGCTTCACGGCGGTCAGGCGATCGGCCAACCGGTGGGTGCAATTGCCGTCGGAAATCGCGCCGATTGGCTTGTGCTCGATTCCTCGCACCCGGCGATGGCAGGCGCTGCGGCGGATGCTGCGTTGGACCGATTGGTGTTCGCAGGCGCCGACCAGGCTATCCGCCACGTCATGGTCGGTGGAGAATGGGTCATCAAAGATCGCTGTCACAGGGCAGATAAAATGCTGCGGGAGAACTTTTCCGGTGTGATGAACAGGCTCGCCGAAGGTTGAAGCGCCCTTATACTATCCCGCTGGCACCGTGCCCGGCTGTTTACTGAAAGGAAAGAGCATGTTAGCCCCGCTAATCCCTAGAAACATCCGCGCCGCGCGCGGCAACACCTTGAGCGCTCGCAGCTGGATGACCGAGGCGCCGCTGCGCATGCTGATGAATAACTTGGATGCCGAAGTTGCCGAAAATCCGGCCGAGCTCGTGGTATACGGCGGCATTGGGCGTGCCGCCCGCGACTGGAATTGCTACGACCGGATTGTCGAGACGCTTAAGACACTGACCGAAGAACAAACATTGCTGGTTCAATCGGGCAAACCGGTGGGGGTATTTGCGACCCATACCGACGCGCCGCGGGTACTCATCGCCAATTCGAATTTGGTACCTCACTGGGCCACATGGGAGCACTTTCACGAACTCGATCGCAAGGGGCTGGCCATGTTCGGGCAGATGACGGCCGGTTCGTGGATTTATATCGGCAGCCAAGGCATCGTTCAGGGCACCTATGAAACGTTTGCTGAGATGGGGCGGCGCCATTTTGGCGGCAAGCTGGAAGGAAAGTGGATTCTTACCGCGGGCTTGGGCGGAATGGGCGGTGCGCAACCCTTGGCTGCAACCATGGCCGGCGCAAGTCTTCTGGCGGTTGAGTGCCGTGAGGATAGGATTGCGAAGCGACTCGAAACCGGCTACATCGACGCGCAAGCGCGAACGCTCGATGAGGCCCTCGCCATGCTGGCGGGTGCACGAAAAAAGGGTTCGCCGATTTCCGTCGCGCTGCTCGGCAATATCGTCGATGTGCTTGAAACACTGCTGCAACGGGGCATCGCGCCTGATGCGCTAACCGACCAGACTTCCGCGCATGATCCGGTGAACGGCTATCTGCCCCAAGGTTGGTCCACCGAACAATGGGATGAACGGCGGGTAAGCGATCCGAAGGGCACGGCGGCCGCCGCGACCCAGTCAATGGCCAAGCACGTCGAATACCTGCTGCGCTTCAAGCGTCAGGGACTACCGGTATTCGACTATGGAAACAACATCCGTCAAGTTGCCTTCGATGCCGGAGTCGCGCAGGCCTTCCAGGTTCCAGGCTTCGTCCCGGAATACATACGACCCCTGTTCTGCCGCGGCATCGGCCCGTTCCGATGGGTAGCGCTGTCCGGCGACCCGCAAGACATCTACAAAACCGACGCCAAGGTCAAAGAGTTAATCCCGGATGACCCACACTTGCATCACTGGCTTGATATGGCGCGCTCGCGCATCCGCTTCCAAGGACTGCCCGCCCGAATTTGCTGGGTTGGTCTGGGCCAGCGGCATCGTTTGGGGCTCGCATTCAATGACATGGTAAAGAGCGGCGAGCTGTCCGCACCCATTGTGATCGGCCGCGATCATTTGGATTCCGGTTCCGTCGCCAGCCCTAATCGCGAGACTGAAGCGATGATGGACGGGTCAGACGCCGTTTCTGACTGGCCTTTGCTTAATGCGCTGCTCAATACCGCGTCGGGAGCGACTTGGGTGTCCATTCATCATGGCGGAGGCGTCGGTATGGGCTTCTCGCAGCATGCTGGGTTAGTCATTGTCTGCGACGGCAGCGAGCCGGCGGCAAAGCGCATCGCGCGGGTGTTATGGAACGACCCGGCGTCGGGAGTCATGCGCCATGCCGATGCCGGCTACCCAGAGGCGCTTGCGTGTGCGCGCGAGCAGGGACTGAGACTGCCGATGATCGAGCAGCCTTGAGCGGCACACTAAGGCTGCTCGCAGGCACGCTATCGTTGTCGGTCTTGCGCCGGATTTATGAGCAGCCCCTCGTTTTGGAACTATCGGCCGAAGATCGAAGCCGCATTGTGTTGGCAAGCGCGCTGGTCGATAGCATCGTGGCGGCCGGCGATGCGGCTTACGGCATCAATACGGGGTTTGGCCTGCTGGCCAACACGCGTATCCCCAACGAGCAACTCGAGCTGCTGCAGCGCAATTTGCTGCTCTCTCATTCGGCGGGCGTGGGCACCCCGCTGCCTGACGCCGTGGTTCGGCTGGTGCTCGCCTTGAAAGTAAACGCGCTGGCCCGAGGGCACTCAGGCGTCAGCCTTGGGTTGGTGGAGGCGTTACTCGCGTTGCTCGAGTACGAGGTTTATCCGGTGATCCCGGCGCAAGGATCAGTGGGGGCCTCGGGTGACTTAGCTCCCCTGGCCCACTTAAGTGCGGTGCTCCTGGGCTTAGGTCAGGTGCGCGTGCGCGGCACTACGATGCCGGCCGACGCCGGGTTAGCTGTAGCGGGGTTGCGACCCATCAAGTTGCGCGCCAAGGAAGGTCTGGCGTTGATCAACGGCACCCAAGTTTCGACGGCGCTGGCTTTGGCTGGATTGTTTGGCGCCGAGGATGTGTTTGCAGCGGCGGTTGTGGCAGGGGCCATGTCGGTCGATGCGTTGAAGGCCAGCGACTCGCCCTTCGATGCGCGCATTCAACAAGTTCGCGGCCAGCCCGGTCAAATAGCAGTGGCGCGCGAATATCGAGAGTTGCTTGCGGGCAGCGCCATTCGGGCATCGCATATTGATTGCACGCGGGTTCAGGATCCTTATTCATTCCGTTGCCAGCCGCAGGTCATGGGCGCTTGCCTCGACCTGATTCGCAACTGCAGTGTAACCTTACGCATCGAGGCCAACGCCGTCACCGATAATCCGCTGTTGTTCAGCGACGCGGCAGAAGTGTTGTCCGGTGGAAATTTTCACGCAGAGCCGGTCGCCTTCGCCGCCGACACCCTTGCGCTGGCGATTGCGGAAATCGGCAGTTTGGCAGAGCGGCGCATCGCCGTGCTGGTGGACCCGAAGATGAGCGGCCTGCCTGCGTTCTTGGTCAATAACAGCGGCCTGAATTCAGGCTTCATGATTGCGCAGGTGACGGCCGCAGCGCTGGTGGCTGAGAACAAAACCATCGCGGTTCCCACCAGCACCGATTCGATTCCCACTTCGGCGAATCAAGAAGACCACGTCAGCATGGCGACTCACGGCGCGCGACGCTTAAGCCCGATGGTCGACAATGCGGCCGCCATCGTCGGCATCGAATTGCTCGCCGCTGCCCAAGGGATCGACTTTCACCGCCCCGCCCGATCATCCCGCAGCCTCGAGGAGGTCCATGGCACGATACGGGCGGAGGTCTCCTTCTACGAGGCCGACCGCTTCTTCGCACCCGATATCGGCGCGGCGTGTTCGTGGGTAAAGTCCGCGCGCTTCAGCGCACTGCTAAACAGAGTCCTACCCTCGAGGGCTTAAAGTTATGAGATTTTACGGCGCTACTGTTTTGTGTCTTGGCTGCATCGCGAGCACGGGTCACGCCGCCGAAGTGAACATCGCCACGTTGAGTTGCGCCAAATATCAGAACGAGTTTATTGCCTCGCCGGGCTCGAGCGCCGGCCAGGACCCCATCAATACCATGATGTGGCTGTTTGGGTATTCCGTGGCGCAGTCTGGCGCGCATGTCATGTATGGGGATGCGTTGGCCGGCTTCGGATTCGCACTCGACGCGGAGTGTAAAGATCACCCCTCCGAGAGCCTGCTGCAGGCGTTGGCGGCGGTGAAACCGAATGCCAAGAATCCTATGGATTTGATCGCCCTGGAATGTCGAACCTTCGCCACCCGTCACCTCGAACTCGTGCATTCCGACGCCGAGAGTGCCAAGACCATTATGATGTGGTTGTTTGGATTCGCTGTTGCGCAATCCGGCGGCCATGTCTTCGATGCGGGCGGCGTTGGCGCTTTCGAGGCCGCGTTAATGTCAGACTGCAAAAAATACCCTGCACGCACTCTATTTAACGCGCTGATTGCGGTTAAATTTGGAAAATCAACATAAAACCGCCTGACGTCAGGCTTCTAAGCGCTTTCCTACGGTTGATTGGTCGCTGTGCCGAGTGAAGTACGCGCTGCAGCATGGTCTACTCATCGCATGGACAGGACGCGAAGCACACTAAGAACCCGGGTTTTCATTCCGGCGGCTGTAGGAATCGCCGTGCTGTCTGAGCTAAACTTGTCGCTGGCCGCGCCGCCTGCGAACCGACAAGGGAAGACTCAAATGCAGACTGTGGGACAGCATCTGGACCTGCGCGCGCCCTCCGCTGCGGTGGAAGTGTCGCAGGCGCAGTCCGCCTTTCCCTCCACGACGCATCGGCAACAGGGCGGTTCCGAAGAAGCGACGCAGCTGCCACAGCTGGGTACCGCGGGGGCGCAAGCCCGCCCCGGAATTCAGCAGTTCGTACGCCACGTAAGACGCGAGGGCTTGCCGGTTGCCCGTCTGTTCGAAAGCAAGTCGGCGTTGGTTCATTTGGGACTGAGTCCTAAGGGTAAGCCAGGGTTATGGCTCGTTCAAAAGACGCGCTGAAAACAGGCATCGACGAGTCGCGCCTCGCCTCATAATTCACTGAAATCATGCCAACCCCTCGCTGGATTCTCTATGTTGAGGACAACGATATCGTGCGCGAAGTGACGGCGGAGTTGCTTGCCCAGGATCAGCGGGTAATTGTTGCCTGCGCTACCGCAGAAGAGGCGCTGCAAGAATTTGCGAAACAGCCGTTCGACGTCGTGGTCACGGACGTCAGTTTGCCGGTCATGTCAGGCATCGAACTTGCGCGCAGCATCTTAAGTACCAAGCCCCAAATGCCCATCATCGTTGCATCGGGCTATGACCTGGATTTCGGTATCGAGAACTGGGGCGATAACGTACGCTCCATCATCAAGCCGTTTGATGCGCTGGAAATCGAAGCGCTCATGGACAAAATCGTCAAAACTTGAGGCCTCGTTCCGGCAGGCTGACGCTAAACAAAAACCCGCTGTCCGGTTTCCGCGTTTTTCAGTCGCCAGAGTGTCAATCTGGCCGGGGCTGGTGTCGGCGCTGCAGCGAGAGCAATAACAATGCGGCTGCCAACACGAAGTACGCGGCACAAAATTGGTTGGCAACCGTGCGGGCGATTCCGCCCAGCTGCCACAGGGCGTAGGCGCTGCCGTCGAGGCGCACCGAATGCATGATGCCGAAAAAGCACAGCACTCCTCCGACGGCCAGATAAGCGGCCGCGGCGCGCAGCCTGTTTTCCAACAATTCAACAACAAATGCGGCCCAAATGGTTGCCGTGATGATGAACCCATTACCAAGGGCAACGATGACGCTGAGCGTCGGCAGGCCGTGCTCGGGTGCAGTCAGCAATTGCGCCACTCTTTCCGGCGACACGAATCTGGCGTCGCTCAGTTCGATGGTGACCAGGCGAGCGATGGAAGGAAAAAAACCTAAGCCCACGGCGATCGCATGGCGCGCCGGAACGGCAGTAAATGCTTGAGCGGTGATATTCAGTGCCAGGAATACCAATACCGGAGCCAACGCGGCGAGCGGTATGAACTCAATGAGATTGGCCACCAGCCCCAGCATTCCTCCAAGGCCGACAAAAATTCCTGTCAGCAAGGTGTACCCGGAGCGCGCACCCATTTCCTTGAAGGCCGGATGGCCGATGTACGGCGTGGTTTGCGCCACGCCGCCGGCCAAGCCTGCGAGCAGAGTTGCGGCGGCTTCCGCCAGCAAAATGCTGCGCACATCGTAGTCATCCCCGGCGACTCGCGCGCTTTCGGTGTTGTTGACACCACCGACCACGGTCAACAATGCAAAAGGAATGACCAGGGGCAGGTAATCGCCGAGCGCGGCGAATCCGCGCAATATTCCCGCGTCCGGATGTGGAAATGCGAGGCGCACGGTCGGCAGGGCCATAGGTGGAATGTGCATTCCGAGAACGCCGAACTGCCCCGCTGTGTAATACAGCGCTGTCCCGACGATCACCGCGAAAAGCACACCCGGCAAGCGCAACGGAATTGAGCCCTTGGCAAGAAGCGCATAAAAGATAAGACCCAAGGTCAGCAGGCCGACGAGCGGGAACTGCAGCAAATTGATCATTGGAAAGAAGCCAATCAAGGTCAGGGCAATGCCTGCCAAAGAACCCAGGAGTCCCGCCATGGGAATCAATCGGCGCACGGTCCTGCCCGCAAACGACAGCAAAAATTTCAGCGCGCCCATGGTCGCGGTCGCGGCCATCCCCAGATACCAAGTCTCGAGGCCAGCCGATGTGGGATCGAGGCCGGCTGCCCGAAACTTGGCAAACGCAGGGCCCAGCACTAGCAGGGCCATACCGATCGTGGAGGGCGTGTCCAATCCAAAGGGCATTGCAGTGACGTCGGCGCGGCCGGTGCGGCGCGCAAGCCGCACCGCCAGCCACGTGTAGGCCAGGTCCCCCACCAGCACGCCCAAAGCCGTTCCGGGAAACATGCGGCCGTAAACAATGTCCGCCGGCACGCCGTAAGCGCCGATCAGCACTGCAGCGAGCAACCCCAAGACCGACAGATTATCGACGACCAGCCCTAAGAAGCCGTTAACGTCGCCGGGCCGCAACCGAAAATAGGACGCGGCCGTGGGCCTGCTGGCCCTAATTGCCAAGATTAAGAAGCGCCGCGTTACCGCCCGTCGCAGTGGTGTTCACGGTGAGCGTGCGTTCGTTGGCAAAGCGCGTCAAATAATGCGGGCCTCCCGCCTTCGGACCGGTGCCGGACAAGCCATTGCCGCCGAAAGGCTGCACGCCGACCACGGCGCCTATCATGTTGCGATTGACATAGGTATTGCCGATCGCCGTGTCCTGGAAGACTTGCCGCCAGAATGACTCCAGCCGTGTTTGCACGCCCAGCGTCAAACCATAATGGCTATCGCGAACGGCCTGCAGAACGGTGCCGATGTCGCTCGATCGATAACGAACCACGTGCAGTATCGGACCGAATTCCTCGCGTTTGAGCTGGGCGGCATCCTTGATCTCGATGAGATGGGGCGCAAAAAAGCTGCCATGGATATGCGCTTCCCCGAGATCGCAGACTTTGACGATGCGTGCCTCCCTGCGCATCCGATCGACATGCTGCATCAGCTGATCTCTAGCAGCCGCGTTGATGACCGGACCCACGTCGGTCTGGAGATTCGAGGGATCACCGATGATGAGCTCATCCATGGCTCCCCCGATCATTTCCAACACGGGATCGGCAATTTCCTCCTGCAGGAACAACAGCCGCAGCGCGGAACAGCGTTGGCCCGCACTCATGAACGCCGAGCTCACCACATCGTCCACGACCTGCTCTGGCAGCGCCGTAGAATCTACGATCATCACATTCAAGCCGCCGGTTTCCGCAATCAGGGGCACGATCATTCCCTCGCGGGCGGACAAGGCGCGATTGATGGTCACGGCAGTTGCCGTCGAACCGGTCATGGCAACGCCCGCCAATGCCGGATGCTTAAGCGCCACTTCTCCAAACAATCGACCAGGCGTCGGTACTAAGTGAACGGCCTGAGGCGGAACTCCCGCTTCGTGCAGCAGCCGAATGAAGCGTGCCGCGATCAAAGGCGTCGGTTCGGCAGGTTTCGCCACGACGGTATTGCCCGCCCCGAGCGCAGCGGTGACTTGCCCTGCGAATATCGCCAAGGGGAAATTCCAGGGACTGATGCAGGCAAACACCCCACGGCCTTGCAAGATGAGGTCGTTGGTCTCCCCGGTGGGACCCTCGAGCCGTTGCGGAACCGCGAATTGCTTGCGGGCCTGCAAGGCATAATAACGACAATAATCCACTGCCTCGCGCACCTCTGCAACGGCATCGCTGATCGTCTTGCCGGCTTCCCGAACCAACAGATCATGAAACTCAGCCCGGCTGGCCTCGAGAATATCGGATGCTTTCTCCAGATAGTTCGCGCGCGCGTCGCCGCCGGTGGAATTCCATGCGGGCTGCGCAGCGGCGGCCGCATCGAATGCTGTGTTGATTTCAGCCGCGTTGGCATCGCGCGACGCCCCCACGGATTGGCGCCGATCCGCGGGATTGGTAATCGGATGCGTGGCTCCGGGCAGCAATCTGCCATTGATGAGCGGTCCTGCGGCAGGTGAGTCTGCGGATTTTTTCGAGCGTTGTTCTACAGCTTCTTCGCGCAAGATCTCGATCTCGCGCGGGTCGCCAAGATCAATTCCGCGGGAATTGCGGCGATCGGAATACAAAGCAGCAGGGATCGGGAGGCGTGAATGCGCGGAGGACTCAAAGCGCTCCAGATCGGAAATGGGATCGCGCACAATGTCAGCTACCGGCACCTGCTCATCCATGAAGCGGTTCACGAAAGAAGTATTGGCGCCATTTTCGAGCAGCCGCCTGACCAAATACGCAAGCAGATCCTTGTGTTCGCCCACGGGGGCATACACCCGCACCGGCGGGAAGGTCGGGAGCTGACGCGCTGCCTCCGCGTAGAGCAGCCGGCCCATGCCATGCAGCCGTTGAAACTCGAAATCCGCCATCGGCGGGGCCAGTTCCAGCACCGATGCGATGCTGTGCGCGTTGTGCGTGGCAAACTGTGGGTAGATGAGTTCGGCGTGCTTGAACAACCTGCCTACACATGCCAAATACGACACGTCGGTCGTAAGCTTACGGGTATAGACCGGATAGCCCTCCAGCCCACGTTCCTGAGCGCGTTTAATCTCGGTATCCCAGTAGGCACCTTTCACCAAGCGCACCGTCATTCTTCTGCCGCAACGTTGTGCGGTCGCGGCCGCCCAATCGATGACCTCCAAGGCCCGCTTGCCGTAGGCTTGCACCGCCATTCCGAGCCCCGGCCAATCGCGGGTGGCAACGTCAGCGGCTAAACACTCGATGACATCCAACGACAAATCGAGTCGGTCGGCTTCCTCCGCGTCGACGGTGAGTTGTAGCCCCAAGCGTGCGGTTTGACGTGCAAGATCGAGCACTTGAGGCACGAGCCGCCGCATGACGCGATCCCGCTGCAGCAAGTTATAGCGGGGTTCCAAAGCGGACAGCTTGATCGAAATGCTCGAGACTTCATGCACTGCACGGCCACGTGCCGTCGATCCAATAACCTCGATGGCGTGCTCATAGGATTTGAGGTAACGCGCCGCGTCCTGCCGGGTGCGCGCACCCTCGCCGAGCATGTCAAAGGAACATAGGCCTAATTCGGGTTCTCCGGCGCTGCGTGCCAGAGCCTCCTCGATGCTCCGCCCTACCACGAACTCGCCGCCGATGATGCGCATGGCGCGGCGTACCGCGAGACGCACCAATGGCTCGCCGGCTTTGCGTGTGAGCTTGCGCATCCATCCAGCGGTGTCGGTTTTGATGGACGGATCCAGTTCCAGCATGCCTCCCGTGAGCATCAAGCCCCAAGTCGAGGCATTCACGAACAAAGATTCTGACCGCCCAGCGTGCGAGGACCAGTTGCCGCTCGCTAGCTTCTCGGAGATCAGTCGATCCGCGGTCGCATCGTCCGGAATGCGCAGCAATGCCTCGGCGATGCACATGAGCGCAATGCCTTCCTGATTCGACAAACCGAATTCTTGCAGGAACGCGTCAAGAAACGGCCGCTCATCGCGGCGCGCGCGCGCCCCTTCCACCAAACCCATCGCCACGCTTACCGCGCGGTGCCGCGCGCCGCCGGTCAGTTCGAGGCTGTGCAGTAATCGCTTCACGGCTCGGTCTTCGGACCAGGTGCCGAGATCTCTAATTTTCTGGCGAAGCGTTTCCGGGGTATCGCGCCCGGGTGGTTGATTTAGATCGGCGGCCATCAGGTTCTCGATGTTAAAGGCTTATAGTCGCAAAAAACACGGCACTGGGTGAGGAGCGCGCGGCTGGCTCCGCTTTGCCGAGGCGCGCACTCCCATGCGAGAGCACGGCCAAGTCCCAAGGCTCAAGTTTGACCGTCTCGCCTGCATCGCTGTGCAGCAACATTGGGTCCGCGATGCTTAGAATCAAAGTCGACTCTTCGTCGAAAGCGTGCACCGGCGCACTGTTGTCCACGCCCAGAATGCGGACCGCGGAACGCATTGAGTTCGACACCATGAAATTCAAATCCACGCACGGCCCGTCATGCAGCTCGCAGAAGGCGGCATCGGCGCCATCAAAATCCGCTAAATCGCCGATCTTTCGTAAAACACAATTATGTCCAGCCGCAAACTGGAGCGTGAGGCCGGCGCCTCGCAGGAGCACCATGGTACGGCGGTATCCGGCGAAATCCGAGAACGGGCCGGAGACCTCTATGTTGGCCACGCTGACTCGCCATCGAAACGAATCAGCGCCGGCAGGTGCTCGAATTGCCTCGAACGTCGTGCCGCCGCCGTTTCTCCACGGTGTCGCCGTGTAACTGGATTGGCGGATGATAGTGAGGGCCGTCGTCACGACGTTGATCATATCAGTACCCATCCAAAGTTCCTGGCGCAGCGGCTATGCTAGCGATCACCGCCGGTACCGAACCCATGATCGCGGTTAAGGAGCTCCGCAAAACCTTCTCGCTGTGCGCTGCCGTGCGCCGGCATTGACGGCGGTTCGACGGAGAGGCCTTTTTTTTAAGGTGAGGCTGAAGCACCGCGAACCGGACCAGCGTTCGTGGCTCGCAGGGCCTCCGTCAGCCGCATGCTTCAGATAAACAGCTTCCCCGGGAAACAGCCAGGTTCTTCTCGACGAGCGACTCGATGGTCAATGGCTTGGTTAGCAACGGCGGTGAGGCATCTATGTGCCCATTGCCCGTGGCCGCATTAACAACATATCCGACAGGGAAAAACTAGCCCTTCCAGAACGTGACCAGTATGAAAACGATGGCAATGATGGTCAATCCCAGATGTCCGAGCGCCGCGCGCGAATGCGCCAGCAAATCGTTGGGCTCCGGTTCAGAGGGCACTAAGCGGGAAAACGCGGAGAGGAACAACATGACGCCAAGAATAATGGCGCCTATGGATAAAAGCGTGATTTGATTCACGTCTCTTTGGTCCTGTTGACAGGTCGAAGAAAAACCCTCGACTAGGCATCATCCTCGCTGTCATCGATCGCATCGGCAGCGTCATCCTCTGGGTGGCCGAGGTGGTCTTGGTCGTCAACCTCGAACTCCTCTGGCGCTTCGGTCGCCTCGCTGGTCTCGCGTATCGGCGCTTCGTTCTCACCGGGATGTTCATCCGCCGGATCATCGTCATCATCCACGGTACCGGTGGTGGGCGGCTCTGCACCACTCATTTGTCGAAAGGGCGTTACATCGAGTAATTCAGGATCATTAATATTCATGTCATTCCCTGGCATCGGTACTAGACCTCACCGTGCACCAAAGTGAGCCTTCGGTCTGTAAGCACAGAGGAGATTAAACGAGTGAACTCTCTTACATCACCACCTTGGGTGCGCTAACGCACAGACCGCGGGCCGTGACAGGAGCAGCGTGCCGCTCCTGTCCTAAGCGTTTCACCAAGGTTTACAGGGGATGATGCTAATGTTCATGCCGGGATCTCGTCGAGCCCTATTTCAGGCCGCGGGCGTATGCCTACTGCTTGGCATGGCAGCAACCGCATCCGCCGTTCCAAGCTTTGCGCGGCAAACCGGCATGACCTGCGCTGCGTGCCATACCGTGTTCCCGGAACTGACTCCCTTCGGCAGGGAATTCAAGCTCAACGGCTATGTCATGGACAACATCAAACAAATCAAAGGCATCACGGCCGACAACCGTGAGACCTTATCGCTGAACTCCCTTCCACCCATCAGCATGATGCTGCAGATCTCGTACACGCATACCAAAACGGCACTTCCGGACAAAAGTGCAGCTGGAGCGCTCGCCAAAGACGGAGATGTCCTGTTTCCGCAGCAAGCCAGTCTGTTCTATGCCGGCAAGATTGCCGACAATTTTGGGGCCTTCGTGCAATTGACCTATGACGGCGTCGGCAACAGTTTCGGCTTCGACAACAGCGATATTCGCTACGCACGGCATTTTTCTTTCGGCAGCGACACAGAACCGAATCAACACAGCTTGCTTCTCGGCGTCACTGTCAACAATGGCCCGACGGTGCAAGATGTGTGGAACACAACGGCCGCATGGGGATTTCCGTATTCCTCGAGCAGCGTCGCTCCTGCGCCCATGGCCTCTGCCAAACTTGATAGTGGTGCCGGTGCGATCGGACAACATGCGGCGGGGCTCGGCGTCTACTCATGGTTCGACAACAGCCTGTATGTCGAATTGACGGTGTACGGTGCCGCAATTCGCGGCGGCAATCATCCTCTGGACAGTACTCAGACCAACGTTCTGCACGGCGCCTCTCCGTACTGGCGCATTGCCTATGAATATCGGTGGGATCGCAATTCCTTGTCTGTCGGAACCTACGGCATCGTCGCAAAGGAACATCCTGGCAACGGCAGCCCGTTGTCGGGTCCCGTCGACCGCTATACCGACACGGCCGCCGACATGCAGTACCAATTTATCGGCGAAGACCACTTGTTTACCGCGTTGGCAACTTATATTCACGAGCGTCAAAAACTTGATGCCAGCTTTGCCGGAAGCCTTTCCCAAAACGCGGACAATACTTTGAAGACCCTGAAGGTCGCGGGGGAATACAGCTATCAACGCATGATCGGCGGTTCTTTGGGATTCTTCAATACCACCGGCAGCACCGATACGGTGTTATATACGCCAGCGCCCGTTACTGGCAGCTTGTCCAATAACGCGAATTCACGCGGCTATATTGCGGAGATTAATTATCTGCCTTGGCTCAATACCAAGCTGCAGCTGCAATACGTGCGCTACGATAAATTCAACGGGCTTAGCAATAACTACGATGGCGCCGGCCGAAATGCCTCCGACAACAACACGTTGTACATGCTGGGCTGGATAAATTTCTAAGCGCCCTATGGGTGAGCGGAGCTAGATCATGAAACCGAGCATTTTAATTGCCGCGATGGTCGCGTCGCTGGCCTTGGCCATCACGGCACAAGCAGCCGACGTAACGGCGACCGTACAAACCTGTGCGGCGTGTCACGGCGTAAATGGACGCAGCGTTTCGCCCACGTTTCCGAATTTGGCAGCGCAAACCGCTCCTTACCTCGAAGCGCAACTCAAGGCCTTTAAAGATGAGTCGCGAGCCGATCCCGACGCCCAGGCGTACATGTGGGGAATGGCATCACAATTGAGCGACACCATGATCAGCGAGCTTGGCGCGTATTTCGCAAAGCAAACGGCGGCGCCCGGCAAGGCGGGGGATCCGGCCCTGATCAAACGCGGCAAGCTGGTATTCGAGGAAGGCGTGCCGGCACGTCAAATTGCACCCTGCGCTTCTTGCCACGGCGCTCATGGCGAAGGTCTGGCGACTTTTCCGCGACTCGCGGGTCAACATTCACCGTATCTGTTGAAACAGCTGCTGGTGATTCAAAGCGCCCTGCGCAGTGCGCCCGTCATGCATGGCGTGGTCAAAGATTTGAACAAGGAGCAGATGCTTGCAGTGGTCGCCTATCTAGAATCGATTTGAGCTGAAAGACGCGATTTCGTTTCCGTATCGCTCATCGCAAGCGTTCCTTGGTGTCCGCGACGTCGTGGCCGCGGCCTCAAGGTCCCAAGCTACGTCGGCCGTGCGTCCAGCACTGAGCGCACCTTGACCGCCAGTTCCTCGATAGTGAACGGCTTCCCGATGAGCTCCACCCCCGAATCCAGCACGCCGTTGTGGACCACGGCATTGCGGGTGTAGCCCGTCATGAACAGCACCTTGAGCCCCGGCCGGCGGCGGCGCGCCTCCTCGGCGAGCCTAGCGCCGTTGACCTCTGGCATGACCACGTCGGTGAATAAGAGCGCGATGTCGGCGTGCGCCTCGAGTTGCGCCAGAGCGGCCGCGGCGCCGTCGGCCTCGAGCACGCGATAGCCGATGTCGGCGAGAGCGTCAGCGACGAACTGGCGCACCGCCGGTTCGTCCTCCACCAGTAGCACCAGCTCCTTCGACTCGCCGCGCCGCACGGCGGCTGCCTGCTCCTCCGCCGCGGCGGCCTCGCCCGCGGTGGACATTGCGGCGTCCGTGAGGCGCGGCAGATACAGCTTGACGGTGGTGCCGTGGCCGAGCTCCGAGTAGATTTTGACGTGGCCGCTCGACTGTTTCACGAACCCGTACACTTGAGAGAGCCCCAAGCCCGTGCCCTTGCCCACCCGCTTGGTGGTGAAGAAGGGGTCGAAGGCCTTGGCCTGGATGTCAGGAGCCATTCCGCTGCCGTTGTCGCTGACCGCGATCAGCACGTAAGGCCCCGCCGGCACGCCCTGACCCGCCACCTGACGTTCGTCGAGCTGAGCGTTCTGGGTTTCGATGGTCAACTTACCGCCCTCGCCAAGGGCGTCGCGCGCATTTACAGCCAGATTGACGATGGCGTTTTCGAGCTGATTGGGGTCGGCGTGGATGCGCCACAGTCCCGGCGCGAGCACAGTCTCCAGGCGCAGCTCCCCGCCCAGGGAATGGCGCAACAGCTCCGACATGTTGGCGACCAGTTGATTGGCGTCCAGGGGTTCGGGGCGCAGCGGCTGCTGGCGCGCGAACGCGAGCAGGCGCTGGGTCAAGGCGGCGGCACGGCGCGCGCCCTCCATGGCGTCTTCGACGTAGCGCTTCGCGCGCGCATCGCCGACACTGCCGCGCCGGCCGAGCAGGTCGAGCGAGCCCAAGATCACCGCCAGCATGTTGTTGAAATCATGCGCGATGCCGCCGGTCAATTGTCCTAAGGATTCCATCTTCTGCGACTGCCGCAGCGTTTCGTGCGCGGATTCGAGTTCTCGCGTGCGCTCGCTCACGCGCCGCTCAAGGTCGGCGTTCGCCTGCTGCACCGCCTCCAGCAGCCGCACGTTGTCGATGGCGACCGCCGCCTGGCCGGCGAGCCCGGTGATAAGGCGTTCCGCGCGTTCATCGAAGCGCTTGGGCTCCTCGTGCCCGAAAATCAGCGCGCCGATCACCTCGCCCGTGCGCGATTTCACCGGCACCGCGAGGTAGCTGCGCACCGGCAGGTGACCCGCGGGCATGCCCCGATGCGGGGCATTATGGCCGTAGCGCGGGTCGGCGAGGATGTCCTCCGATCGCACCACGCCCTCGCCCCGCAGCGTCGGCGCGAAGATCGCGGTGGCACGCGGCATCCCGAAATCAGCGAAGTCACTGCGCGCCGCGCCCGCGAGCGCATACAGCATGTAGCGCTCGCCGGTGTCGCTCATGACGTTGTAGAAGAACGCGCCGTAGCGCGCCTTGGTGATCTCGACGCCCGCTTCCACCACTTGCTGCACCAGCACGTCAAGACGCCGCTCCACGGCGACCTGCACGCCGCTGCGGTTCATGATGGCGAGCGCGCGGCTCTCCTCCGCGAGCCGGTCGCGGCTCTCGCGCACGGTGCGCTCCGCCCGCTCGCGCTGCGTGTCGTCCCGCAGCGTGAGCACGGCGCCCGTGCGCTCGCCTTTCTCGTTCAAGATCGGCCGCGCCGAGCCGATCGCGAGCACTTCCCCGCCATCGGCGCGCCGGATGCGCCAGCGCGCATCGAACACGCTCTCGCCGTGAAGCACGGCGCGCGCAAGCGGTAGATCGTTCGGCGGATAAGGCTTGCCGTCCACAGTGAACAACCGGTAAGTGTGGCCGTAAGCGTCCGGCGTGACGCCCAGCGCCTTCATGCCATGCAGGTGCTCCGCCGCCTCGTTGACAAATACGATCGCGCCTTCAGCATCGGTGACGATGACGCCCTCAACGAGCTGATTCAGCGCCGCTGCCTGCTCTGCGACCTTGGCATTCGCCGCCTCGTTGGCCTCGAACGCCTGCTTTCGGAGCGTCACATCGCGAGAGAACATCGCCAGTCCCTCGCCGGACGGATAGACGCGTGTTTCCATCCACGCGGTGCGCCCATCCGGCCAGCGCACAGAGTGCTCGAGCGCGAGCGGCAGCCGCTCGCGCATGGCGCGCTGGTAGAGCAAGCCGGCCTCGGACTGCTCTGAACCCGGCCACGCTTCCCAATGGGTGCGCCCGATGATGGTTTCGGGCGGCCGGCCGTCGAGGCGCAGCGCGTCGGCATTGATGTCGATGACGCGAAAATCGCGGTCGAGCAGCACGAATACATCGCCCATGTTCTCGAGCACGTCGCGGCGCCGGTCGCGCTCCAGGTCGAGCGCATTCTCGGCCCTCACTTGCTCGGAGACATCCGTGTTCACACCGAACCACCGCATGATCTCGCCCGACGGCGAGCACAGAGGACGCACGCGGGTCAAGAAGGGCCTATAACGGCCGTCGGCGCCGCGCAGGGGAAACGTCATATCGAAGGGCTGTCCGGATTCGATAGACGCGCGCCACCGCTCGATTACCGCCGGCAGCACCTTCGGGTCGTGTACGGAGGTCCAGCCCCAGCCTTCCATCTGTTCAGGAGTGGTGCCGCAGTACTCATGCCAGGCGCGGTTATACCATTGGATATAGCCGTCGGCCCGGGCTAGCCAGCAAGCCGCCGGCAACCACTCCGCGAGGAGCGCGAGATCCACGGCGCCAACCTTATTCTCTCGAGACTGGTGACCATGCATCGTTGCGCATTCTACTTAAAAAAAACCCCTGCTGACATGTCCGGTTCGGTATGGCTTCCCCTCGGAGGTGGGCCCTGGTCTACAACCAGCGTAGGCTCAAAAAAAAAGCCCCGAACCCTTTCGGATCCGAGGCCATATTTTTTTTAAAGGCTCTTTTTTGCTTTATTCGGCCGCTTCCGTATCCCCCGCCGGTACCGCATCGTCCGAGTCGCTCATACCGCCGCTGACATCCATGAAACTGCGGCGGCGGCTATCATCCGAAGCGCGTCGACGCCGTGCATGATACGCGAAGCCGGTTCCGGCAGGAATGAGGCGCCCGACAATGACGTTCTCCTTCAATCCGCGCAGGTCATCCTTCAAGCCCCGCACCGCCGCCTCGGTCAGCACGCGGGTAGTCTCTTGGAAGGATGCAGCCGAGATAAAGGACTCCGTCGCCAGGGATGCCTTGGTAATACCCAATAACAGGGGTTCCCAAGTCGACTGGTGCTTGCCTTCGGTCTTCTGCTTCGCAATGACATCTAGCAATCTGCCGCGATCCATCTGCTCGCCGCGTAAGAGTGCCGAATCGCCGGCATCCAACACTTCGATCTTGCGAAGCATTTGCCGCACGATGACTTCGATGTGCTTGTCGTTGATCTTCACGCCCTGGAGCCGATAAACGTCTTGGATCTCGCGAACCAAGTAGTTCGCCAGCGCCTCGACCCCTTGCAGCCGCAGAATGTCATGCGGATTGGGCTCGCCGTCGGCAATGACTTCGCCCTTCTCCACTTGCTCGCCTTCGAATACGTTGAGATGACGCCACTTTGGAATCAACTCCTCGTACTTGTCCGTGCCTTCATTGGTGATGATCAAACGGCGCTTGCCCTTGGTTTCCTTGCCGAAGCTCACCGTACCGCTGCGTTCTGCGAGGATTGCGGAATCCTTCGGCTTACGCGCTTCGAATAGATCGGCCACGCGCGGCAGACCGCCGGTGATGTCGCGGGTCTTCGAAGACTCCTGCGGGATACGTGCAATGACGTCGCCCACCGACACCTTGGAACCGTCTTCCAGGCTGACAATTGCGCCCGCGGGCAACGCGTAGACCGCCGGGATATCGGTATTGGCGAAGGTCACTTCCTTGCCCTTGGCATTGGTCAAGCGCACCACCGGACGTAGGTCCTTGCCGCCGGATCCACGTTGTTTCGGATCCAAAACCACCGTGCTAGTGAGGCCTGTGACATCGTCCACCTGCGACGTCACGGTGATGCCGTCGACGAAGTCGGAGAACTTGATCATGCCCGCCACTTCCGTGACAACAGGGTGGGTGTGCGGATCCCAATTGGCGACCGCTTGGCCCGCCGTGACGACGTCGGCGTCGTTCACGGTGATGGTCGCACCGTACGGAATCTTGTAGCGCTCGCGCTCGCGGCCGAACTCATCCACCACGCCCAGTTCACCCGAGCGCGAGACCGCGACCAGGTGCCCCTTCTCATGGCGCACAGTCTTGATGTTGTGCAAGCGGATTGTGCCCTTGCTCTTGACTTCAACGCCGTTGGCCGCCGCAGCCCGTGAGGCCGCGCCGCCGACGTGGAAAGTACGCATCGTCAGCTGGGTACCCGGCTCGCCGATTGATTGCGCCGCAATCACGCCGACCGCTTCGCCGATGTTGATGCGATGTCCACGGCCCAGATCGCGGCCGTAGCACTGAGCGCAGACGCCATAGCGGGTCTCGCAGGTGATGGGCGAACGCACCATGACCTGATCGACACCCATTTTTTCCAGCAGCTTGACCAATTTTTCGTCGATCAGTGCGCCGGCCTTGACCAGCACTTCGCCGCTGGAAGCGACCGAGACATCCTCGGAGACGACGCGACCCAGCACGCGCTCGCCCAAGCCCTCTACCACATCGCCACCTTCGACAATCGGAGTGATGGACAGACCGTTTACGGTGCCGCAATCGATCTCGGTGACCACCAAGTCCTGCGCCACGTCGACCAAACGACGGGTCAAGTACCCGGAGTTGGCCGTCTTTAGCGCCGTATCGGCCAAGCCTTTACGCGCACCGTGAGTCGAGATGAAATATTGCAGTACGTTCAAGCCCTCGCGGAAGTTCGCCGTGATCGGCGTCTCAATGATGGAACCATCGGGCTTCGCCATCAGGCCGCGCATGCCGGCCAGCTGACGAATCTGCGCGGCGGAACCGCGAGCGCCCGAATCGGCCATCATGAAGATCGAATTAAAAGACTTCTGACGAACCTTGTTGCCCTTGGAGTCGGTCACCTCATCGGTACCCAATTTCTCCATCATGGCCTTCGCCACTTGGTCATTGGTTCGCGACCAGATGTCGACCACTTTGTTGTAACGTTCGCCGTTGGTGACCAGACCTGAGGAGTACTGCTCCTGGATCTCTTTCACTTCTTTTTCGGCCGTCGCCAAGATTTTGATCTTCTGCTGCGGCACGACCATGTCGTCCACACCGATAGATACGCCTGATCGAGTCGCGTATTGGAAGCCGGTGTACATCAACTGGTCGGCGAATACGACCGTTTCCTTGAGACCTACGGTGCGATAGCACGCGTTGATAGTTGCGGAAATGATCTTCTTCGTCATGTCCTGGTTGATGGCATCGAAGGACAAGCCCTTGGGCAAAATCTCGGACAACAGAGCACGCCCCGCGGTGGTATTGACCACCCGGGTGTTTTTCACCAATTCTCCCCCGGCATCGCGGATATGCTCCACCAGGCGCACTTTGACCTTGGCCTGCAGGTCGATATTGCGACTCTCGTAGGCACGGTGAACTTCGCTTACATCGCTGAACGCCATGCCCTCGCCTTTCGCACCCACTTTTTCGCGCGTCATGTAGTACAAACCCAGCACCACGTCCTGCGACGGAACGATGATGGGCTCGCCGTTCGCGGGCGAGAGGATGTTGTTGGAGGACATCATCAATGCGCGCGCTTCGAGCTGTGCCTCGATGGACAGCGGCACGTGCACGGCCATTTGATCGCCGTCGAAGTCGGCATTGAACGCCGTGCAAACCAGCGGATGCAGTTGAATCGCCTTACCCTCGATCAACACCGGCTCGAACGCCTGGATGCCGAGACGGTGCAAAGTGGGCGCACGATTCAACAGCACCGGATGTTCGCGGATCACCTCTTCCAAGATGTCCCACACTTCCGGCCCCTCTCGCTCCACCAGGCGCTTCGCGGCCTTGATGGTCGAGGCTTCTCCGCGCAACTGCAGCTTGGAGAAGATGAAGGGCTTGAACAGTTCCAGCGCCATTTTCTTCGGCAGTCCGCATTGATGCAGGCGCAGCGTCGGACCGACCACGATCACCGAACGGCCCGAGTAATCGACGCGCTTGCCCAGCAGGTTTTGGCGGAAGCGGCCTTGCTTGCCCTTGATCATATCGGCCAAGGACTTCAACGGTCGCTTGTTGGTGCCGGTTATGGCACGGCCGCGGCGGCCGTTATCCAACAACGCATCCACCGCCTCTTGCAGCATGCGCTTTTCATTGCGCACGATAATGTCGGGGGCATTCAACTCGAGCAATCGACGCAAGCGGTTGTTGCGGTTGATCACGCGCCGGTACAAGTCGTTCAAATCGGAAGTGGCAAAGCGTCCACCGTCGAGCGGCACCAGCGGGCGCAGGTCGGGCGGCAGCACCGGCAATACGGTGAGCACCATCCACTCGGGCTTGTTGCCCGATTCCATGAAGGCTTCGATCAGTTTCAACCGCTTCGACAGCCGCTTAATCTTGGTCTCGGAGTTCGTATTCGCCATGTCCTCGCGGACCTTGACCACCTCTGAGGGCAGATCCATGGACTTTAAGAGCTCATGGACTGCTTCGGCGCCCATGCGAGCGTCGAATTCATCGCCATGTTCTTCGATCGACTCGAGGTACATTTCATCGGTCAGCAATTGCCCGCGTTGCAGCGAGGTCATGCCCGGGTCGACCACCACGAAGGCTTCGAAGTACAGGACGCGCTCGATTTCGCGCAACGTCATGTCCAGCATCAAACCGATGCGTGACGGCAGCGATTTCAAGAACCAGATGTGCGCCGTTGGGCTCGCGAGCTCGATGTGGCCCATGCGCTCGCGGCGCACCTTGGACTGGGTCACCTCGACGCCGCACTTCTCGCACACCACGCCGCGGTGCTTCAGGCGCTTGTACTTGCCGCACAGGCACTCGTAATCCTTGACGGGTCCGAAGATCTTCGCGCAGAACAAGCCATCGCGCTCCGGCTTGAACGTACGGTAGTTGATGGTCTCCGGCTTCTTGACTTCGCCATACGACCAGGAGCGGATCATGTCCGGCGATGCAAGCCCGATCTTGATCGAATCGAAATTTTCGACCGGAACTTGCTGCTTGAATAATTTGAGTAAGTCTTTCATAGATTAGGCCTCGCTCTCTAGTTCGATGTTGATGGCCAAGGAACGAATCTCCTTCACCAAGACATTGAACGATTCCGGCATGCCGGCTTTCATTTCGTGGTT
>JALYIT010000022.1 GCA_030775645.1 Pseudomonadota bacterium
GCCCCACTTACCTTGCATCAAGACAAGGACGAAAGCGATTTTAACGCGCCGATCGTTTCTGTTTCCTTAGGACTTCCCGCCGTTTTTCTGTTTGGTGGCGACTTGAGGAAGGACAGACACCGTCGCATATCGTTAGCGCATGGCGATGTCGTGGTCTGAGGCGGACACGCACGCCTCTATCACCATGGCGTATTGCCACTGAAGAATGGCCACCACCCCGTGTTGGGGCGACAACGCGTGAATCTCACTTTCCGGCACGCGCGTTGAGCGACAGCCGTACCCGAGTTGCAAATCCGCTTGGTCGGCGGAACGACCCGTCCGCTCTTTGATGGGTACTGTTTTAAGCACCAGTGCTATCCCTCCTATTGGTTTCCCACAGAACCTCAGCTGGGCGGCTGGCAATCCAGAAGCCAAGGCAATATCGAATCGTATTCTAGGAACGCACGCCGCGCCACGTCGAACGGAAATTCCCGGACCGGCAGATCGGATAGACGCTCCACGGCGCGCAGCTCAAGGCCCTCCCATGACCTTGCCAATTCATTCTCAGAAAGCGATGGCAACCGATAGACCTCATAACACTCCATTGTGTGCACTGTTCAAAGAGCAGGCGGGCCGCCGCGTTCTATGGCCTCAATGACTTCTTTAGCTTCCTTGAGTTCCGCTCCGGTCTGTTCCCGATAGGCTTTTATGGCGGCAATTTTTGACTTAGGCGTCCGCGCCAACGCGATAACGTGTTCACTTGGCGGCTCCGGCGTCATGTCCGCCTCAAAGCCCACATGCTGCATCAATTTCGCCAGTTTGATCTCCACAACACGAAGTCGGTTGACCAGATTGTGCCGGTCCCAAGACCACGCACTTCCGCTTAATGCCAGAGGAGCCATATCCACGTAATAGAGTTCATATCGAGTCCTTTGATTTGAACCAAAAAAATCTTGATCCTGAAGGAAGTTTTTTCTCGCAGGCTCCAAGGATGGGTTTACGCCGGCGCGGAACCACATCGTGCCCTCACCGCCTACCGCAGCGCATATCCCAAATCCCTCGCCGCATGCTTTAACGTATCCAGCATCGCATCATCTGCCAACGCCCGATGAAACAACGGGTGTGCGGGAAAGAACGGGCGCTTAAGTGCGCGCTCATTGAGCGCCAGCGCCGGCGCGCCACCATGCATCGAGGCGGCATACAGAATGCCTTGTATTTCCGGATACGCCTCGTACAAATCGCGCGCCCAACCGCGCGCCCTACCCCGGCTGCCTGAGTGAATCGCCATGGAGGCGCCCATGCGCGTCGCGAAATCCCCGGTTAAATCTAATAGTTTGAGTTCTCCTCGAGTTTCAAACACCACCAACCACGGCGCCTGAAACACCCGATCGATGCGCCGCGCAGCCTGAAACACTTCCGCGAGACAAGTCTTTGCATTGCGCGCGGCGTAATAGACGCCGCGTAATTGCATCGCGGGATTTCCTGCAGCGCTTAAGGAATGGTGGTCCCATCGAGAATTTAAAGGACCAAAATATCGCAACTGATTCCAGGTCTGCGGGTGAAGGCCCCTCGAGTAATACACTCGCGCGAGCGTCGTGCCGGCCGCAAGGACGTTTATCGCCGGAGCGAGCCTCGCAAGCGCGTCGACACCGGGCGAAGCCGGAAACTTAGCCATAGCATGTTTCGCGTTTTATTCGAACATCCCTGCCAACGCTACTACAGGCTGCACCGCCTGGCCCTGGAGCAACCACTCGCGCGGACTCAATGGAGTCGCTCGCGCATCAAGCTCCAAATCCGGATTCGGCGATAAGAACCACTCGGCTACATCCAACGGATTCAACCCTTCCGGCAACGCCCCCAATACCTCGCGCATTCCCGGGATGACGTGCTGTCGCTCGAACTGAAAGCGCGGCAAGCGTTTCTCACCGTCGTAATCAATGCCGAACAAGCTGTGCTCCCGCAATCTTTGCCGCACGCGACTGGCATCGACCTTCAAATACCTGGCCGCCTCACTGGTCGAGTAACTTGTCTCCAGGAGCGCCATGTAATCGGTGATCGACTGCGTGAGCGGGTCAGGGCCATCCTCTCGTTTCCAAGGACTCACCGACAATCCCACTGCCTGCAACGCGTCGAGTTCGCCGACGCTCAAACCGCTGGCCGCACCGCCCTGCTCCGATTCCCCACGCAGCGGCTGATTCTTCAGCAAACGCCGGCGCGCCTCCTCGTAAAGGCGAGTCGCTTCCGCATCGATCACTGCTCCGTTACCCATGGTTTCCACCCGTATATTTCCGACGATAATTTACGGGAGTATAGCGCCGAAGCCCTACATTCTGCAACTTCACCTTAACTGTCTGTGGTCACCCGTCAAACGCATGCGTTTGACCCACGGAAGGATGTACGGCGTTCCAGAAAACAGATGACGCTTCACTATTTACAGAAGCGTCGCGAAGGCCAGGGCTGACTCCCCGATCTGCGATGTTTCGCGGGCCCTGAGATTTTTAGCGTTAGCTTTGATGCCGACCACCAGTTCCGCCTCGCAGCCGTGAACGAAGCGAGTGACCGTATCCATCTCCGGACCGTGAGGACCAAAGCCCGATTCTAGGCGGCTAATGGCAGGCTGAGACATGCCGATTTTCTTAGCAAGATATTCTTGCGTGTATCCGGCAGATTCCCGGGTTTGCCGCAACATGTCGCCCAAGCGGATCATCGCCCCGCGTGCGGCGTAGCCTTCGCGAAACCCTTCATGCTTCATTCCTTCGCGAATCAGCTCTTCAGTCTTGCTCGTCATACGCGTTACCTCGATCTCTCTCTTACGGAAACTCTTTCGACGTGCGCTTAATTGCCTCATTGCGCGCGCACGACTGCGCGTGCTCATTGCCGGTCACCGCCCACTTCATGACAGCTGCTTTGGGTTCACACACTGCAAAAAACATCGTCGCATGCAGGCGGTAGAGTCCGTAAAGATACGCCGAACCGAATGGCCCGATAGAGCGCCAATCCCGGCTGTTCCATCGCCGCGAAAGCTGCACGAACTCGCGGATTTGGCTGCCGACATCAGCACCCACGTCGCGGCTCGCCCTGAACAGCGCGCGATACTCAGCTTCGACCTCCGGCAACCAAATGATCTCGAGCACTTGGCTCATCGCCTGGCTCTGGGCAGCCGCAGCTGTCAGTGCAATATACCAAATTTGTTATGTATGCGCCATCCCTTACCGAACCCCCTCCTCTCCCTAGAAGCTTGCGATTATGTCGCATCACAGTCACACCCTATTCATCGCCCGACCCCCCCGTCCAGGCCCGAAGCTCGCGGCCTTGTTAGATCTCAATATCGAGACGGCTTTATCGGCGCCCTAGATCGCCATTTCTCATGGCCGGCCAGGTCCGGTGTTGCGCGTCAATGAGCATGGCAAGCGCGACAATCAGGATGGCAAATTTTTGATGAGGTCGCTTTCGAGGCATTTGCCTCGGAATTGACCCGTTAAGAGGCGATTTTGGCCCTGCTTTTTGGGGTCCAGCTCGTCGGTGATCGAGGCCGATGGGGTATTGAGGAGGTGTTCCCAGCGACGGAGTACCTGCCTTATGCCCGGTCGACACATCAACGATCACCAGATGAGGCTGTACATGAAATCCAGATTGACTTTGAAGAAGCCGGCGGCGGCCGCGCAAGCGGCGATCAGCTTGAGAACCGCGTATCGCATCGAGAACGATCCCCGATTGCCGTCGCAAATGCCGGCGCCCAGAGCTCGGCGCTGACCGGATCCATTGATCGCGATTTTTGACGCCGAGGTCGTGCCGATGCTCGAGGCGGCGCCTGGCTTGCGACCGATCGCGATCTTCGAGGAGATGCAGCGGCGCCATCCGGAACTATCGGAGGGCGTACGCCGGACGATGGAGCGGCGAATCCGGCAGTGGCGCGCCTTGCACGGCAAAGATTGCGACGTCATCTTCCGCCAGGTGCAGGAACCGGGGCGCATGGGATTATCGGATTTTACCGAGATGCGCGACCTCGCCGTGCGAGTCGCTGGTGTCGAACTCGAGCACCGGCTGTACCACTTCCGGTTAGCCTGCTCGGGCTTCGAGCACGTTCACGTCATCCTGGGCGGCGAGAGTTACGTAGCACTCGCGGAAGGGCTGCAGAATGCGCTGTGGGCGCTCGGCGGCGCACCGCTCGAGCATCGCAGCGATAGTCTCTCGGCCGCGTTCCGTAATCTCGACCGCGATGCCCGCGAGGATCTCACCAGCCGGTACGATGCTCTGTGCAACCACTACGGTATGGAACCAACACGCAACAACCGCGGTGTCGCGCACGAGAACGGCGGGATCGAGAGTCCCCACGGTCACCTGAAGAACTCGATCCGAGATGCGCTGCTGATGCGGGGCACGATCGACTTCGATGACTTGGCTGCGTATCGATCGTTCCTGGACGAAATCGTCGGTCGCAAAAATGCCCGCAACCGGCAACGCATCGACGCCGAACGCGTCGTATTACAGCTGCTGCCGGACAACCGCACCGCCGACTACGCGCAAGAACTGGTCTACGTGAGCACCCCGGGCGGCTTCGTTCTGCGCAAGGTATTTTATACCGTGCCCTCGCGGCTGATCCGCCATCGACCGCGCGCTCACCTGTTTGATGATCGCGTGGAGTTGTTCGTCGGTGGCACGCGCGTGCTCACTCTGGTGCGCGGCCGGCCCGGCCGCGACGGCAAGCACGGTCACGTGGTCGATTATCGGCACGTGATCCATGCGCTGCGGCGCAAGCCGATGGCGCTGCTGAACCTCGTGTATCGAGATCAGCTGTGGCCTCGCGACGCCTACCGACACATGTTTGACCACCTATGCGAGCGGTTATCGGAGCGAGCTGCCTGCAAGCTGATGGTCGAACTGCTCAGTATCGCGCATGAACGAGCCTGCGAAGCACAGCTCGCCGCCCTGTTGACCGAGGATCTCGCCGCGGATCGGCTGCCTGATCTGAAAATACTGCGGGCACTTCGCGCCCGATCTGGCGAGCTTACCGCAGGTGTCGGTGCATCTGACCCCGCTGAGCGTCTACGAGGCGCTGAACGACTCGTACATCGGAGAAGCCGCATGAGCGCCGCTATCGACGCACCGCGCCTGACGCTGCTCCTGAACGAACTGCGGCTGCCAGCCATCAAACACCTGTGGCAGCAGTTTGCCGAACGCTCAGCACCCGGGACCATAAGCGGGGTTTTAATGCGCGCCGGCAGCCGTCGCTTGCCCTTGCGCTTCAAATTCATTCCCAGCGCTTTGTATATCCGATATAGCCGGTGCTTGCCGAAGCCTTGCCGGCGCACCACCGGATA
>JALYIT010000023.1 GCA_030775645.1 Pseudomonadota bacterium
GGTGGCGGTGGCGGTGGCGGTGGTGGCGGTGGCGGTGGCGGCGACGATGGCGAGCATCACCGTCGAGACAACTAGCGCCCCTGACTTTGGTACCTGGACCAGACGGCAGTCATCTGGTCCAGGTTCAGGCTTTGAAAGGGGCTGCCGATCGCCGTAGGGGGAACGAGGCCCGGTTGATCAGGAAAACTTACTCTCGAGACGTGGTTTTGTTGCAAAGTCGCCGGGTGCTGTCAGATCGCGGGATTATCCTACAGCCGAAGTCCTTTATCTGCGCTTAACTGTCGTGATGTATCGAATTATCAACGACAGGCACTGAGCGACTCATCTTCATGAAGAAAACGAACAAGCCGACTTCCGACCGATCCAAGGCGTCGCCGCGCAAGCGCACCGTAAGTAAAGCAGTACTGGGAACCACGTCGAGCGGCCCATCGCATCCCGGGCCTGCAGATTCAACGGAACTCTCTCACCATGCTTTGGAGCAGGAATCGCTGGCTGCGGCGATGCCGTTCAACAGGGCGAAGTCACGTGAGTATGGGCAACTGAACGGCCTCCAGCCTGCGCAAGGCGATACCTCGATGCTTCCTTCGCCCAGTGCATCCGCGAGCACCTTGAGCGAGAAAAACACCTCTGCCAAGACGGGCGCCGCAGGGGTGCGTTCTTCCTCCATGGACGGCACGCTGTCAGCGAAGCGAGTGAACGACTCGGGCCAAGGATTGACAACGAATCAGGGGACGCCGGTATCGGACAACCAGAACTCCCTCAAGGCGGGCCTTCGCGGCCCAACGCTGCTCGAAGATTTCGTGTTACGCGAGAAAATCACCCATTTCGATCATGAGCGAATACCCGAGCGGATTGTGCATGCACGCGGCTCTGCCGCCCATGGATATTTCGAGTCGTACAAGCCGATTCCGCAGCTGACATGTGCCACTCCCTTCGCCGAGGCGGGCAAAATCACGCCGGTTTTCGTGAGATTCTCAACCGTGGCCGGTGAACGCGGTTCCGCCGACACTGCACGCGACGTTCGCGGCTTTGCGGTTAAGTTCTATACCGATCAAGGAAATTGGGATCTCGTCGGCAACAACATCCCCGTTTTCTTCATTCAGGACGCGATGAAGTTTCCGGATCTCATTCATGCGGCAAAACCGGAACCCAATAATGCAATGCCGCAAGCCGCGACAGCGCATGACACATTCTGGGATTTTGCATCTCTGATGCCGGAATCGACACATATGTTGATGTGGGCCATGTCGGATCGCGGCATCCCTCGCAGCTATCGCATGATGCAGGGGTTCGGCGTGCATACGTTCAGGCTCGTCACGTCGCAGGGCAAATCGGTGTTTTGCAAATTTCACTGGAAACCCAAGCTTGGAACCCATTCCTTGGTCTGGGACGAAGCGGTGAAGATTTCAGGCGCCGATCCTGATTTTCACCGCAGGGATTTATGGGAGGCGATCGAATCCGGCAACTACCCGGAGTGGGAGCTGGGTCTTCAGACCTTCACAGAAGCCCAGGCTGAGAAGTTCAGCTTCGATGTGCTCGACGCCACCAAGCTGATTCCCGAGGAAATGATCCCGGTGCTACCGGTGGGCAGAATGGTACTCAACCGCAATCCAGACAACTTTTTCGCAGAAACGGAACAGGTGGCTTTCTGTACGGCACACATCATTCCCGGGATCGATTTTAGCAATGATCCGCTTTTGGCTGGTCGTATTCATTCCTACGTTGATACTCAAATCACCCGATTAGGCGGCGCAAATTTCCACGAATTGCCGATCAACGCACCCATCGTGGGCGTGCACAACAATCAGCGCGACGGCATTCATCGGCAGGCGATCGCGCGCGGGCGGGTGGCGTATGAACCGAACTCCCTCGGCGCAGGGTGCCCCTTTCAAGCGGGAGTCAAGGGATTCGTCTCATTCCCCAAGGGAATGGATGCGGACGGCGCAACGATCGACAAAGTGCGCGGAAAGCCCGAGAAGTTTGCCGAGCACTACGCGCAAGCACGATTGTTCTTCGATAGTCAGACCGCACAAGAGCGGATGCATATCGCGGGTGCCTTTCGCTTCGAACTGAGCAAGGTGACGGTCCCCGCTATCCGCCGCCGCATGGTGTCTTCACTTCGAAACGTTTCCGATGAGTTGGCGGCCTCTGTGGCGCAAGGGTTGGGTCTGGAGTTGCCTGAGGCCATGCCTCGGGCAACCAAGCACGTCCCTGGCTCCGAGATCAAAATCTCGCCGGCCCTTTCTCTGCGCGCGCTCCCGGGGGATGGTGGAATCGCGACCCGCAAAGTGGCCATTTTGGTCGCCAATGGCATCGAGGGCGAGTCCATTACCAGCCTCATGGGCGCCCTGGCAACCGCAGGAGCGACGCCGAGGCTGCTCGGTAGCCGCTTGGGAACGGTGACCAGCGAGGACGGAGAAAATTTCGAGGTTGATGCAACCCTCGAGAACTCCCCTGCGGTATTGTTCGATGCGCTGGTGATGCCCGACGGCGATGGCGCTGTGACAGAGTTACTGCGCGACGGTCATGCGCTCGAATTCTTGAAGGACCAGTACCGTCACGGAAAGAGCATTCTCGTCCTCGGGGCATCGTCGAGGATCCTGGGGAAGGCGGGAATCGATGCGCGGCTGCCGTCCGGCAATGACGATCCCGGGCTACTCCTGGCCACACCGTCCGACGAGGGCATCGCGCGACGCTTTATCGGCGCGATTGCAAAACATCGACACCCAGAACGAGACCGCGACCCGCCGCTTATCTAGCGACCGCGAAGGCGTGGAGATTGCAACCGGTGTAGGAGAACACTGACAGCGCATCCGGGGAGTTGTTTGTGGCGGCGCCTGCCGCATCAGGATACCGTTAGGGAGTCAGGCGGTTTATATGGAGGAACGTCTCATGAAGAACTTAGTGATGTCTTTGGTTTTCGCGGCCGGCGCCGTCCTGGGCGCCCAGGCAATCGCGGACGACTCTAGCAAGGCGGCCAACTCCGGCGACAAGACCCAGATGATGAAAGAATGCATGGAACGGCAAAAGGCCACGAACAGCAGCATGACCCACGCTGCGATGGAAACTGTGTGTAAAAATGAAATGAAAGGAAACGGGACCAAGGACGGCAACGACCTCGCTACAGGTCCGAAAGCGAACACCGATAAGTAAAGGGATAAGCACCATGGACTGAGCGCGCGCCGCTGCCGAAAAACGCACGATCAGTTTTTGCGGAGCTGGTTGTGGATATCGGTCGCGGCGATCGCTCCTTCTGCGGCCGCCACGGCAATTTGATTCAAGCCGCGCACCACGTCGCCTGCCGCGTATAGGAACGGTACTGAGGTCTTCTGATGAGCGTCCACCACCAGGGCATGATCGGCGTCCAGCTCGGCACCTAAGTCGGAGGCCAATCGGTCGAGCGGGGTGCAGCCGAGCGCCGAGTATACCGCCTCAAAAGTCATCGAGTGCTCGGGCGAATGCAGATGCAATGCGGCCTCACTCAACTCGAGTTGAGCCCAGCCTGCGCGCACCACTTGGATTCCAGCCGCGTCCAGCTTCTTGCATCGCACCTCGGTGATATCACCCGTGCTGATGAGCGTTACCCGGTCCGAATAAGTCGTCAGGAATTCTGCCTCTGCAGCACCGCGATCGTTATCACTGATGACGGCGATGTTTTTTCCGGTCGCTTCAAAACCGTCGCAAATCGGGCAAACGCGCACCACACTTCTTAGCACCGCTTCCGCGACGCCCGGCAGCGGCGGCAGGTGATCGCGGACCCCCGTGGCCAACAGTACAAAGCGGCTCTCCAGTGTGTCTGTTCCAAGATGCACCTCCAGCCCATTTTCGATGCGGCGGAGTGACTGCACATGGCCTGGCCTTAGGTGGGCGCCGTACCGCACCGCTTGCAAGCGCAACTGTGCGAGGAGTTCTGGCCCCCCGACACCTTGGGAAAACCCCGGCATGTTGCGGCTCTTCGGAATCCAGCGGGCGCGCGACGCTTCCCCGTCAATGACGAGGGCCTGGCGTCGGAATCGGCCCAAATAGGTGGCCGCGGTCAGCCCGGCGGGCCCCGCCCCGATGATGACGATGTCATGCATAGTTCACAGCATGCGGCGGGAAGGCGGAGAGGGATCTGCCGTGACTTTATCGACCGTGGGAGGGAGGCCGGCGCTCTTTCAACGAGAGCGCCGGCTTCAGGTCAGGCACTGCGCTTGCGATCGGCGCGGCGCGAACTACCATCGTTTTCATCGGCCTCGGCGCTTTCAGCTATTCCCAGCTGCTTCATGAGAGCTTTCTTGCGCTCCTGCATTTGTGCTCCCAGCTCGGAGGTATCGACTTTCGCCTTTTTCGCCTTGGCGAACATGTCCCCTTCTTCCTCTTCCACGTGGTGCTCGATCTGCTCGCCGAGGACGGTTACCTTGGCATCGTAAAGTTCCTCGTCCGGATCGGCATCTTCAAGTTGAGCTATGAGTTCCTTGGCACCTGCATGCTCTACCAGCGCTTCATCCATCAGATCTGAATCATCGATGGCTTCCCTGACCGCTGGATAGAAGATCTCCTCTTCAATCTCCGCGTGAACCTTCAGTTCGTTGCATATTTGCTCGACCAGCTCGCTCTTTTCTTCCGAACTGCCGCCATCCTTCAATTTTTTGAAATCGGCAAACAATTTTTTGACCTTCTTATGATCGCTCATGAGCATCGCAATCGCATCCTGAGTCTTTGCCTCGGCAGAAGTGTTCTTTCTGGTACTGGCCATAGAGTTCTCCAATGGTGAGTAAAATGATAAAAAACCGTCTTAGCGGCCACAAAAAGCATGGCTCGCCATTCCGTAATCGTTGATCTTTGCCCGCGAGACCAGAGTGTAGCGAGCAATGGCCTATGCATTAGGAGCAACCGCCGCAAGTCGGTGTAGGACTCAGCCGATATCCTCTGTCTTCAAGGGCGTCGAGCCGGGCCAGCGAAGGCGATCGTCGTTCGGCCGCCCAAACGTTGCGCGTTGCGCGCCTCATTTGCGATGAAGGAGTCAAATGCCGGGCCACCCGCCGATTCGAGCACTCGAGCCTGGGCGTCGAGACGTCGCAGCGCCGCCAGAGTCTCGCTCGATCCTAGATGCGCGCGACCTACAGCTCGCTTGAGCACCCTGATCGTTTCGTCGTATACGGTGATAAGGACAGGAAACGGCTGCCCGTCCTTGCCGCCGTGGGCTAGCGAAAAGCGTGCGGGATCTGAAAATCTCGATGGTGCGCCGTACACCACTTCCGCTACAAAGGCGAGTGCCGCCACGGTGCGAGCACCCACCCCCGGGCTCAGTAAAAGATCTGCGAAATCCCCGAGTTTACGCTCCGCCGCTGCCGCCAGCGTCCCATGTAGCCGCCGCAATTCAACATCGGAAGCCCTGACATCGTGATGATGCGGCAGGCTCATGCGAGTTAACTGCCCCACTTCGGTATCTCCTTGGGGAAACAATGGCAGTGCGAGGTTGCCCGATCGTCGGGATCGGCGCAGCACTTCAATTGCCTTATCGGGTCCGCCTCGCACCAATTCGAGCTCCGCACGCCGATTGCGCTCGGCCCGAACATCGGACAGATTGACTATCAGTCCGATATTGCGGCCTTCTACCGCGCTGTGGGGCGAGGCAAAAAAGCCGGGCAAATTTTCGGACTGCCAGTGATAGCGCCGCGCTTCCCGCAGGCCCTCATTCATGCCTTGTTGCACTACGCACCAGCGGCCTTCGATCGAAGCGATAAACGCGTGAAGATAAAGCTCGAACCCGTCCTGCACGGCAGCGGCATCGATTTTCGCAGTGAGCCGGCTCGCTACTACCAAGCGTTCGGCGTCGAGGCCGGTAGTCTCTCCGATCCTCAGCAATTCCTCCGGAGTTCGGCGCGAGTGTGCGCCCTTCCCGCCACATACATAAAGACCGAGTTCACGCTGAATCGGGGCAAGGCCACGCTTCAGTGCGGCGATCACGGCCGTTGTGATTCCGGAGGAGTGCCAATCCATTCCCATGACCGCACCGAACGATTGAAACCAAAATGGGTGTGCCAATCTACGTAACAATTCATCCCGGCCGTACTCCAGGACTATCGCCTCGACGATCACTCGCCCGAGAGCCTCCATCCTCGATGAGAGCCACGGCGGTACGCGGCCTGCATGGAGGGGCAAACTGGCGCTGCCGCTGCGGTGATGCATGAAAGCGCCTTATTGCCTGCCGATGGCACTACTTTGTTTTCTGAGCACGTATTTTTGAATTTTCCCAGTGGCGGTTTTTGGGAGTTCCTGGACAAAGCTGTAAGCATTCGGAACCTTGAAATGAGCTAGGTGAGTGCGTGCAAATAGTCGAAGTTCCTCGGCGGTCGTCGCTGACCCTTTTCGAAGCACCACGAATGCGTGCGGGGTTTCCCCCCATTTCTCGTCACTCACCCCAACCACCGCGACCTCGAGAACTGCCGGGTGGCGCAGGAGGATCCCTTCGACTTCTATGGAGGAAATGTTTTCCCCGCCGCTGATGATCACATCCTTGAAGCGATCTCTGATCTCGATGTAACCGTCGGGATGCACGACTGCTGCGTCGCCGGTGTGAAACCACCCGCCGCGAAGTGCAATTTCGGTCGCCTGCGGATCATTGTAATAACCCCGCATCACGACGTTACCCCGGGTCACGATCTCACCGAGCGTCTCGCCGTCTCGGGGAACTTCGCTGCCGGCTGCATCGAACACAGTCGTTTCCCCCGAGGTGATCAACTCAACTCCTTGGCGGGCCTTGATGATCGAGGACGCGCGAGGATCGAGGGCGGCGTGCTCCGGACGCGGCTCACATACGGTAACGAACGGCGCCGTCTCGCTCAACCCATACACGTGGGTGAGATTCCATCGCAGTTCGCCTTCGATGCGCTCAATCGTGGCAGGGGCTGGCGGAGCCCCGGCAGTGATTACTCGCAGCCCCGCCGGGAGTCTCCGGCGTGAGTCCTCAGGGCCATTCGCGATTCCAATGAGCACCGTCGGCGCGGCACAGAGCATTGTCGCACGCTCGGCGATAATGTGTGCGTAGATCCGGGCAGAATCGACCTTTCCGAAGCAAATATGCGTGCCGCCCGCCGCGGTCACGGTCCAAACAAAAGTCCAGCCGTTGGCGTGGAACATCGGCAGCGTCCATAGATATCGATCCGTCGTCGACATGGGATGGTGCACCAGCGTCCCGATGGAGTTCATCCACGCGTTGCGATGAGTGATCATGACGCCTTTTGGTCGGGAGGTCGTGCCGCTCGTGTAGTTGATGGAAATGAGGTCAGTTTCTCCGATCTCGACGCGGCGGAATTCATCGGACGCTCCGGCGACGAGAGATTCGTAGTCGAGCCATCCCGGGCTGTTACGATCGAATGCTACGAAATGCCTTACGCCGTTGAGATGGCCACGGACGGCATCCACAACATCGATATAATCCGCTTGGACGCACACAACAGTGGCGCCGCTATGATCGATCATATAAGCAAAATCGTCGGCAGCTAACCGGTAGTTGAGCGGTACGATGATCGCACCGATCTGGGGTATTGCGTAGAAGGCTTCCAGCATCGCATGGGTGTTCGGCGATATCACGGCGATTCGATCGCCCTGTCGCACGCCGAGTTGTTGGAGAGCGAAAGACCATCGGTCGCAGCGGTCAAGAAATTCGGCATAGGTGAAACGCTGATCGTCGTCGACAACTGCCTCGCAGCGGGGATAAAGTTTACGTGCCCGCCTCGCAAATTCGAGCGGTGTCAGAGCCGTTTCCATTCAATCCCCCCGTGGTTCCAGCATCGCCACTGTCGCAGAATAATTACCCCGTCTATGCGTCTTGGCAAGCCCACCACCGCCGGATGAACTGCCCGGCGATAATCGGTGGACTTCGGCCCTGCGCCTGTGTAACTGTTGAGGCATGCCGGACCTTTTCCTTGCCATCGCCCACCACGTGCTGGTGTTTGCCTTGCTCGGCGTGTTGGTAGCCGAATGTCTGGCAGCGCGGACTCTTACGAGCAGCGGAGCCGTGATCCGGATAGCGAGGATTGATTTATGGTATGGAATTCTTGCAACTCTCATCGTCATCGCCGGCTTTTCCCGCGCTGCGTTTGCATCCAAGGGTTGGCTCTATTATTCGCACAACGCATTTTTCTGGGCCAAGATAGCGACCTTTGCGGCACTCGGGCTGTTTTCCATTCGTCCTACGATCGCCATTATGCGCTGGCGTCGTTCGGACAAGCTGCCCGACGAGGCAGCCATCAAGTCGATTCGATTGTTTCTGCACATCGAGCTTGGTCTTTTCTTTTTTTTGCCCATATTCGCTGCCGCCATGGCACGAGGGTACGGTGGCTTCTAAGGACGATGACTCATAAAGCCGTATCTGCCCTTATTGTCGCCGGCGTTGCGGTCGCCACGATCGTTTTCTTCAACTCGCTGAGCTCAAGTTCCAAACAGGCCATCTTTGCGCCGTGGCCGGCGCCCCCGGTGGAGATACGCAGGGCCGCGGAGCGACTGGCTGGAGCCGTCCGCATCCAAACGATCTCCTACGGGACGGCATCGGAAGCGAGCGGGCGGGAATTCCTGATGTTTCACTCGTATCTTCAGGATGCCTTCCCGACGGTGCGCGCCTCGCTTCAGCGCGAGATCGTCAACAAGTACAGCCTGTTATACACATGGGAGGGTGTAGACCCCGCCGCGAGGCCCATCGTCTTGATGGCGCACCAGGATGTGGTCCCGCTCGCACCGGGAAGCGAGGCTCAGTGGCATGCCGGACCATTCTCGGGCGCTATCGAAGCGGGATTCGTCTGGGGCCGGGGTACCTGGGATGACAAAGGCAACCTCATGGCGATCCTCGAGGCCGTGGAGACCCTGGCAGCCGCCGGATTCAAACCGCAACGAACGATCTATTTCGTATTTGGACACGATGAAGAAAACGGAGGCGAAGAGGGTGCCAAGATCATTGCCTCCCTTTTCAAGCAGCGCGGTATCCGGCCGGAGTTTGTACTCGATGAAGGGCTCTTGATTGCAGATGGAATAATGCCTGGATTGGACTCTCCTGTGGCTCTGATCGGGATTGCCGAGAAAGGCTCGGCAACGCTGAGGTTGACGGCGCAAGCCCCGGCCGGGCACTCATCGATGCCCGGTTCACGCACTGCCATTGGTTCGCTTGCCGCCGCTTTGGCACGGCTGGAACGAAAGCCTCTGCCCGCATCCGTCACCGGCGTCGCAGCGAAAATGATGCATGCTTTGGCTCCGGAAATGCATGGATTGAACCGGGTCGCATTGTCCAACATGTGGCTGGTGGAACCCTTGGTGCGGTGGCAGCTGATGCGGGCGCCGTCGACAAATGCGCTGCTGCGAACTACCACGGCGATTACGGTCGTCAAAGGCGGCAACAAGGACAATGTGCTGCCCGCAATAGCCGAGGCCCTAGTGAATTTCCGGCTGTTGCCGGGCGAGACGGTCGGCGGGCTGGTCGCGCATGTGCGCGGTGCAATCAACGACGCCATGATTCGAATCGACGTGCTTCCCCAATCGAGCGAAGCATCACCCATCGCCTCCGACACCTCCGTGGCCTTTCAGTTGATTACGCGAACCATTCGAGAATTGTTCCCCGACGTCGTTGTCGCTCCGGGATTGATGATCGGCGCCACGGACTCGCGTCATATGTCGGGACTTGCCGACAACGTCTACCGATTCTCGCCGGTGCGCGCACGTGCGGAAGACTTGGCCCGCTTTCATGGAACCGATGAGCGCATTTCCCTCGCAAATTACGCGGAGTTGATCGGTTTCTACCACAGACTTATCACTCACGCGGCCAGTGCCCCCTAGGGCTAGTAAACGCGCAGGCAGATCGCATATGAGCAGTCTAAGCGCATCCGATGTTAAATTGATTCAGCGCTGGAGGGGGGCGTCCGGTACCCTACGGTAAATGATCGCGCACTTGGTCGACGGTACCTATGAACTCTTCCGCCATTTCTACGGCCTGCGCCGATTCACGAAGGGCAAGGACCGCCCGATGGGTGCTGTCGCCGGCGTATTGAACGGTCTGCTGCAAATGATCGAGGGGGGTACGACTCACATCGGTGTCGCAACCGACCATGTCATCGAGTCGTTTCGCAACAAGCTCTGGAGCGGATATAAAACCGGGGAGGGGGTGGAGCCAGCTCTGCGCGCACAGTTTCATCCGCTCGAAGAGGCCATCGCTGCCATGGGTGTGACCGTTTGGCCGATGATAGAACTCGAGGCCGACGATGCGCTCGCGTCCGCAGCCGCCACGGCATCCCGTGACGTTGAGGTCCAGAAGGTGTGCATCTGGACTCCTGACAAGGATCTTGCGCAGTGCGTGCGTGCTGATCGGGTCGTTCAAGTCGATCGCAAAAGCAATACCATCCGCAACGCCGACGGGGTGCAAACAAAATTCGGCGTCTCCCCGGCAAGGATCCCCGACTATCTGGCGCTGGTTGGGGACAGCGCCGACGGCTATCCTGGCATCGCCGGAATCGGCCCCAAAGGCGCGTCTTCCCTGATCGGGCGTTTCGGCGGCATCGAGGACTTCCCTTCCGACATTCTCGACGGCGAGCGCCGGGAACGTGCACTCTTGTTCAAGACTCTGGCCACACTTCGAGAGGATGCACGGCTGTTCACGGTGATCGACGAGCTCAAGTGGCGTGGACCTACCGAGCGATTCCTCGGCATTGCCGAACGGCTCGGCGACTCCCGACTCGCCGCGCGCGCTGAGAAGGCGCTGATCATTGCAACGTCGGGTCCTGCCGAGCGCCACTAGCAACGAAGGCAGGGTGGCGCGCGGCAGGGGATCAATGTGAGCGAGCTTGTCGCCGCTTGGCTTCGCGGATCGCGGCGTATGCCAACGGATCCATGATGAGGTAAGCCGCTAGCGAGGGATGCACGCCATCCGGCGAGAGATCGGGTCGCAATCCAAGGGCGCCATCCGTCAGCGCGGTGTAGTAGTCCACATAGATAAGGTGCCCTGCGTGTGAAAACTTCTTGAGCCATTTATTAAGAGCGACGATCTTGGGTCCTGGATCGATGCCCGGGTGCCAGCTAAAGTCTTTTGCGGGTAAGACTGAACCGATCACGACTTCTATACCGTTCGCCCGGGCGAGATCGACCATGGAGGCTATGTTGGCCTCGGTGGCCGGCAGATCAAACGGGCCGGTATTACCCGCGATATCGTTGGTGCCGGCCATGATGTGCACAACCGCAGGTTTAAGCGCAATTACATCCTGGCGAAATCGCAGCAACATCTGCAGCGTAGTCTGTCCGCTGATTCCGCGATCGATAAAATCCGAGCGGGCAAAAAATCTTGGGTCGACCGACGCCCAGGAGTCGGTGATTGAGTCACCCATGAAAACGACGCGCCGTACTCCTGGGCCCGACGGCTGCAACGTCGCGTTGGCGGAGCCGTAGCGAGCGAAGCCGGCCAAATCATGAAACATCATCTCGCGCGCAACTTTGCTGCAATCAGCTATTTGCTCCGGTGCCGGCGGCGACGTCTCAGCCGCTGCGGGTATTGTCTGAGCGAAACCCGACATGCTCGTGCCCAAAATGCACCCCAGCAGTAGCCGGGGCATGCAGGAGCCTGCGCGAGTTAGCCGAATCTGTGCGAGCGCAGGAATTCGTTTAAGCATATGTGGATGGGTAGGGTAGTGTGCCGCAGGCCGCCGCGGCGAAGACATGTCGCAGAAAGGGTGATGTCACGCTGACCTCGCGGTAATCGTCTCCAGCCCATGGCTGTCGGGGCCTTTTTCGCGAATCCGTAGCAGCAGCGTGAAGACGAATCCGGCTAGTCCAAGCGTCGAGAAGATCAACAGGCCAAGCCGATATCCTTCCGGATTGCCTGGTCCCGCGTGCTGGTGATCATTGGCGTGACCGATCAGCAGATTGAGAGCAAAAAAGCCCAGCTGCTCAATCAATGTCATCAGAGCATAAGCAGTCCCGAGCCTCCTCGGATCTACAATATAAGCGACCGAGGGCCACATGACCGCCGGGATGACCGAAAACGCCACTCCCATCATGCACAGCGGCACAAACAGCGACACGTTCGTGTATCCCATCAAAAGATATACCGGCATCAACATCAGCGAGGCGAACATCATCAATGAGGCGCGCTTGCCGATCTTGTCGGACAGCAGACCGAGAAGTGGAGTGGCCACCATCGCCGACAGCGGCAGCAGGCTCGCGAACATGCCGGCCTGCTTGTGCGCCAGCACGTACATGGCTTCCGAAGCGCTCAGGCCGCTCCCTGCGGCCAGGATCTTATTGGTGAAGAAGTCGATCGCGAATGTTCGAAACGGAAAAATTGCAGAGTAAAAGGTCAGGCAGATGCCCACCACGTACCAGTAAGATGGATTGAAACGCAGCGTCTGCCCGAGTTCCATCTTTTGCGTGGCACGCGCAACGGGCAGGGTCGATCCGTAGCGTCCTTCGGCCCGGCTTTCAAGGGCCCAGTAGACCCCGGAGCACATGACCGCAATGAGTCCAGCACCCACGGCCAGCAGCAGTGGTCCCTGCCAACTTGGCTCGCCCGCTGGACCCTGGGGATAGAATACTTTGTTGGCCCATGTCGGCGAGTTGTCTGAAGCCACAGAGGCCAAACGGGCGATCGTGATTTTAATTCCGAAGGCAAAGCTGAGCTCTTTGCCCTTGAACCATTTGGCGATGACCGTCGTGGCCGCAACCACGAGAGACTCGCCCCCGAGGCCCAGCAGGGCTCGGCCACAGATCATCATGCCAGGCCGTCCACTCACCGCGGTCAGCGCTGCTCCCAGACAACAGATGATCGCAAAGAAGGTGATGGCCCGTTTGGTGCCGATCCGGTCGATGAGGATTCCGCCGATGAGCAGGGTGAGTATTGCAGTGACTGCATAGGCAGAATTGAGCCACCCGAAGGTCGTCGCAGAAAAGCCCAGCCGCTCGATAAAAATACGCTCCAGCGGATTGATGCTGTCGTACATGTAGTAGTTGGCACCCATCGTGAGGCTGACGAACACGAGTACGGTCCAGCGGTATAGGCGAGACGGTTCGCATCGAGCAGTGCCGTCAGGAATATTCATGGGGCGTCGGTGAAGGCTGCGTGAGTGCGGGTCAGTTGTGCGATGGCCTCCGGCGTAAGCGGAGTGCGCGCGGATTTGGCAGCATACAGCACGGCTCCCGCGATGGGCGACAAGCGCGGCGCCGCGAATTCGTATTGCCGATCGCTCATCTGCAAGGTCGCTTCGAGCAGCGGTAAAACCAAGCTGTTCGGTCGACACATGCCGCCGGAGTAGGAGAGCGGCAACCGCACCTGCGGCGGAACCCCGAGTTTGTCGCGTACGGCGTGCACGATCGCCGCAAGTTCTCGCGCCCCCGTCTCGAATATCCGGCCTGCCGCGAGATCCCCGGCACGCGCCGCCGTTGCCGCGATCGGCGCCAGGGCGCTGACTTCGCTTCGAGTGAGCGGCGGCGGTCCGTAGACGGCGGCGCAGACTTCGAGGTCGACGCTCACTGCAAAGTGATCGCGGATCAGGTCGTACAGTGGGCCTTTGGGCGTCCGCCCGTCGCTCATCCGCGAAAAGAGGGTCAAGGTCTCGCGCGCCACCCAGTAGGCGGACCCTTCGTCGCTGAAGAGCTCTCCCCACCCGCCGGCCCGTGCGCTGCGTGACGCGAATTCGCCGTACGCGATGGATCCGGTGCCGGCAACGATGTTAATGCCGTCGCCCCCCGCCAAGGCGCCCGCCCAACCGCAAACCACATCGTTGCCGCAGCGGTAGCGCTCGAGCGGCAAGACATCCGCTGCGATCCGATCGAGGCTGGTCAGGAGCGCCGCGTTCTCGCCATACGCGGGCAGTCCCAGAAAGGCGGAGGTAGAGGCGGGTGCGACGCCGGCGCGTTGCAGCACGTCTTCAATGCCCGCGACGAGCATTCTCTGAAGAGCTTCGAGGCCAATCTCCAGATAGTAGGCTGACCCCTCGCGCCGCGTGGCAAGGACGCGTCCGGTCTCGTCGATCAACAGAAAATCGGTTTTGGTACCGCCACCGTCCACGCCGAGGAAGGTCCTCACCGCGCCGAACTCCTTGGATAGATTGAGATGCCCTGCACGAGGCGGTTGACTATGCCGCTGGCGCTCGGGGCGTCAGGGCGCAGACCGACATCTGCGCGCCGCTCACCGCGCAGTGTCCTGGCGTTTAAGGATCGTCTTAAGGCCACGGCGAAAGCGCAAGGTCGTTTCCGAGAGCGCGACAATCCACACTGGTAGCGTCTCCCAGAGCCATTTGACACGGCTTATGTAACCCGGCGTCACGGTGAGCCGGCTGTCAGTGCACACAATATCCGTTGGCACGGAAAAACGAAAGTACAATGCGTCAAATGAAATACCCCTTGCATCAAACTAACCTTGAAGGAACGCTGATTCGTTCGCAGGACGCACGCGATCAAGAGACCGAGCCCGGCCTCCTGGTCGGTGAACGCCGGCGTCGAATCATGGATTTGCTGGGCAAACACGGTCGCGTCACGGTGGAGGCTTTGGCGAGCCGTTTTGCCACCCCGGTCGCCACGATCCGCACGGATCTGGCAGCTCTTGCGGCGAAGGGCACGCTCGAAAGAACCCATGTCAGCGCTCTGCTGAGGCGGGATGATGATGATCGACCGCTCGCCGTGAAGCGCACCTTGCATCACGCGGAGAAAGTCCGCATCGCCCGCACTCGAGAGCCACTGCCTGAGGGCCTAGGAAACGGTTCCGCAGCCCTCGCCCGTCGTTCATCTGAAATGGCCAGGGGGCCAAACGCGCGTTTCTTGACTTTATCGAAACCAACAATAAACTGAGTCGCTAACTTTCGAGAGCTGGATAGGCGACAAAACTGTCGTTAGCTTTCGGACTCTTGTGAAACCCGGTCCGTAATCTACGCTCCCAAATTCGACCCGTAGGGAAGAACAGGCGACACTGAAGTTGACATTGATCACGAGATATCTGCCAGTCGCTTCAGGAGCTGTGCTACCCGCACCCGCTCAGGCAAACCCTGCGCCCAGTGCACGTAAATTCCCAACGGGCCGGTCAATTCCGATCATTTCAAGTGGCTGACGGCGGCACTGCACTACCACTTGAACCTTTGGATTACTCGCGTTCGCCCGCTCGGAGAGTCTCGTGACTGATCGATGGAAACTGGTCCTCATCGGCGCCGGCAGCACCGTATTCACGCAGCGTTTGGTTGCGGACCTCGTTCTCAGCGGTCAGTCTGATCGCTGGGAACTCGCACTGGTCGACATCGATCCGGTCACCCTGCAGGCGGTGGACGCGCTGGTGCGCAAGATGCTGCGGTTCAAGGGCGTGGAATTCCCGATCGTCTCGACAACGGACCGCCGCGAGGTTTTGCCCGGTGCCGACTTCGTCGTTACCACGATCGCGGTCGGTGGCCGCCGCAGTTGGGAACTCGACATCCAAGTTCCCCGTAAGCACGGGATCTATCAACCCGTAGGGGACTCGGTGATGCCGGGCGGGATCTCACGCGCCATGCGGATGATTCCGCAGATGGTGGCCATTGCCGAGGACATCGGCCGGCTCTGCCCCTCGGCGCATTTCTTCAATTACTCGAACCCGATGACGGCCATCTGCCGCGCCGTCCGCCTGAAAACCAGCGTGCCTGTGATCGGTCTGTGTCATGGGGTGCATCACGTCCAGAACGTGCTTGCCCGCTTTCTCGGCCGCCAGGAAGGCAGCATCACTAGCTTTGGCGTGGGCCTGAATCATCTCACGTTCCTTACTGACATCCGCTGCAACGGCGAGGACGCGAAGCCGTTGCTGAGGGCGAAGCTCGACGAGCAGCGCCCGCTGCTGCAGCAGGAGCTGCGCGACAAGACTGACTGGCCAAACTCCGTCACCGGCCGAGCCCCACGCTACTCGGATGACCCGTTTTCCTGGTCGATCTTCGAGCGCTATGGCATGTTTCCGGTCGCGATGGATCGGCATGTGACGGAGTTCTTTCCAGAGCGCTTTCCGCGCGGCCGCTATTATGGGCGGACGCTGGGGATCGACGCCTTCTCGATCGACGGCCGCATTGCCTTGGGAGATACCTGGTTCGACGAGATGCTGGCGGTCGCGCGTTCCGCGGATCCGCTGCCCGCGTCGTACTTCGACAATGTGCCGGGCGAGTCCGAGCAATTGGTCGACATCATGCAATCGCTCTTGCTGGATCGGCGGCAGGTATTCTCCGCGAACATGCCGAACAACGGTGCGGTGCCCGGCCTTCCCGCAGAGGCCGTGTTGGAATTGCCGGCCTCGGCGGGCGGGGCCGGCTTCTCGCCGCTCCAGTCGCAGGCCCTGCCGCCGGCGCTCACCACCAAGCTGCTATCCAAGATTGCCACGATTGAAGTGACCGTAGAGGCAGCCCTCACCGGCAGCTTCGATCTGTTCGTCGAGTCGCTGCTGGCCGACGGGTCTGTCAGCGACCCCGACGACGCCGCCGCGCTGGCGCAGGACCTCATCAAAGCGCACAGAGTCCACCTCCCGCAGTTTGCATGAGCACTCGCGTTGATTCTGTTGAAGGCTGATCATGATCGAAGGGTGGAGATTGCCGGTGTGCCGGATCTCGTCCGGCGTCCCGTCGACATCGATCAATCGCGAACGGGTTTCAAGGCTCTGCGCACTTTACGGATCTATCGCTTCGACGCGCACTCAATGATCAACGGGCATGCGGAGGAGGATGAGGTCTTCATCGTCGTGCTGACTGGGTCCGTCGACCTGATGATGAATAGCGACCAATGCCCCGACGGTGAGCGCCACTTCACCCTTGCGGCTGCGAGCGATTCACGCAATGATGCGTGTGTAGCCTATTTGCCGCCACACGCTAGCTACCGGCTCGTTCCCCGATTCGCGGCGGATATTGCGTATGTCCGGGCAACGCCCACCTGCGGCCGTCCGGCCAGAATTTTTACCCCGACACCGCTCGGAAACACCGTCGGGGTCACGGAATTGTTGGACGAACCGACGTATGCGGAGCGGCTGCGGCTTCGCCTGGTGCACGTGCACGCACGGCAGACTGAAATCATCCTAGCGCCAATCCGACAGTCAGAGGCCATGTGTGAGGCACTGGTGCACTTGAGGACCGTGCCGGTAGCAAGCGCTGCAACGATCATGCAAACCGATGCTGCGCCCGCAGTACTCGACTCGTGGGATACCGTCTCGGTAGCCCCCGGCGACACCCCGACCTTGCGCATTGCCACGGACTCCTTCGCAGTTGCCTTGATCGCCATGGCCGCTTGACGTGGCATCATCCCGCATCATCGTCATTTCAGACAGCTTTCATACCTTGTCAGAAGCCGTGAGAACACTCGATACGTCAGGCCACGACGTCAAGTATGTCTCAGCACTCACACCTTGGGCTGACCTGAACTCCAGTGAGTTGCGTGCTCTCAAAGAGGCCCACGCCGTGATCATGGGCCGCGTGCTCGGAATTGATGCCGCTGCGTTGTCGCTCGCGCCCAAACTTCGAGTCATCGCCCTGCACACTTCGGGTTGCGACAACGTCGATCTCGACGAGGCCACCCGCAGAGCGGTGCTCGTGACCAACGTCAAAGGCGTCAACGCCGAGCAGTGCGCCGAGTTTGCGATCGGGCTGATGCTTTGCGCGGCGCGGCAGATATTGACCGGTGATCGCGCCATCCGCGCAGCTCTGTGGGCCAGCCGCACGCAATCCAGCATGGACGTGTATGGCGCCACCTTAGGCGTGGTCGGATTCGGTCAGATCGCAAAAGCGTTCGTGACGCGGGCCCGCGCGTTCGGAATGCGGATCTTGGTGCATACGCGGACGCCGGACGCGGCGCTGGCGAAGGAGTTCGGGATCGAGTACGCGTCGCTCGACGAGGTTCTGAAAGAAGCCGATATCGTGGGATTGTTCGCCTCGCTCACTCCAGCGAGCCGCCGCATGATCGGCGCCCGCGAGCTCGGTTTGATGAAGCCTTCGGCCTATCTGATCAATATTGCACGCGGCGAGCTGGTGGATCAGCCCGCCCTCATCGATGCGCTACGCACGCGCCGAATTGCCGGTGCGGGGCTCGACGTATTCGAGGTCGAGCCCCTGCTTGAATGCCCACTGTTCGAGCTCGACAATGTCGTGCTGACGCCGCATCAGGCGGGTCTGACGCACGGGGGCAGGGCAGGAGCCGCCGTGCGGGCGGCGCGAAACGCCCTGAGCGCACTGGAGGGCGCCATTCCACGAGACGCAATCAATCCAAACGCATGGGCAAGAGAATCATGATGCTTTTACGTTATGGTGATGCGGGATCGGAGCGTCCGGGGGTGCTTGAGGGCATCGAAGGGTTGGGCGGACGGCACCCATCCGTCACCGTACCGAGGGCGAAATGACACCCAAGGTTCAGTTGCGCAGCCAGTCATGGTTCTCGCGACAGGATAAGAATGGCTTCTATTACCGGTCTTGGCTGAAGAACCGCGGGTTTCCCCAAGATCAGTTCGACGGCCGGCCAGTGATCGGGATATGCAACACCTGGTCCGAGCTCACTCCCTGCAACACCCACTTCAAGACGATCGCTGATCATGTGCGTTGGGGTGTGCTCGAAGCAGGGGGTTTCCCGCTCGAGTTTCCCGTCCTGTCCTTGGGCGAAACGTTGCTTCGCCCAACGGCAATGCTCTATCGCAATCTCGCCTCCATGGACGTCGAGGAGTCGATTCGCGCCAATCCGCTGGACGGAGTCGTCTTGCTGATGGGCTGCGACAAGACCACACCGGCTCTGTTGATGGGGGCCGCGAGCGTGGACGTGCCAGCCATCGGAATTTCGGCCGGTCCGATGCTGCGAGGTGTCTACCGGGGTACCTACATCGGCTCGGGCACAAACACCATCTCCATGAGCGAGCAACTGCGCGCCGGTGAAATTACGCTTTCGCAGTATCACGAGGCTGAAGCGTGCATGCACCGGTCGCATGGGACCTGCATGACCATGGGCACGGCCTCGACGATGGCCTGTCTTGTGGAAGCTCTTGGAATGGGCTTGCCGGGGAACGCGGCCATCCCCGCGGTTGACGCGCGCCGCAACTTACTGGCTCGCGAGTCCGGCCGCCGCATCGTCGAGATGGTTAAGCAGGACATCGTCATGTCGAAGATCGTGACCCGTCACGCGCTCGAGAATGCCGTGCGGGTCAATGCCGGTATCGGGGGATCCACCAACGCGGTCATCCATCTCACCGCTCTCGCGCGCCGCATGGGCCTCGAGTTGAGCTTGGAGGATTGGGATGGCCTCGGGCGCGGTGTGCCTTGCTTGCTGAATATCATGCCCTCCGGCCGTTATCTGATGGAGGATTTCTTCGAGGCAGGCGGATTGCCCGCGATTGTTCGACAGCTCGGGGAACACGGTCTTCTGCACAAGCACGCACTCACAGTGAACGGACATTCGATATGGGAAAATAACCAGGATGCGCCGTGCTGGAATCAAGACATCATTCACCCGTTTGACACACCCTTCAAACCCCACGGCGGTATTGCCGTGCTGAAAGGCAACTTGGCACCGGATGGCGCGGTCTTGAAGCCGTCCGCCGCGTCGCCCGCGCTGATGAAGCATATCGGGCGGGCGGTGGTGTTCGAAACAATCGACGATTTGCATGCGCGTATCAACGACGACACTCTGGACATCGACGAAACGTGCGTCATGGTGCTGAAGAATTGCGGTCCCAAAGGCTACCCCGGCATGGCGGAGGTCGGCAACCTGCCCTTGCCGCCCAAGATCTTGAAGCGGGGAATCACCGACATGGTGCGAATCTCCGATGCCCGCATGTCGGGTACCGCGTACGGCACAGTAGTTCTGCACTGCGCACCGGAAGCGGCCATAGGCGGTCCGCTGGCTCTCGTACAAAACGGCGATCTGATCAAGCTTGACGTAGAGTCCCGCAGCCTCTCACTGCTCGTGGACGAAGCGGAGCTAGAGCGCAGACGCGCTGCATGGGAGCCTGCTCCGCCGCACGCTGCACGCGGCTACGTCAAATGCTACCTCGACCATGTACTGCAGGCGAATGAGGGCGCCGACCTGGATTTTCTCGTTGGTGGCAGTGGCTCGCGCGTTCCGCGCGACAATTTTTGAGTGGTGTATCGTAAAACCAACCTGGATAGAGGAGATCTTTCATGATGAATCGGCGTGGGGCGATAGCTGCAATGGCCGCCGCTACGTGTGGTGCGGTATCGTCGAATGCTGCCATCGCGCGCCTTCTTCGGTCGCCTCAGGAGGCGGGTGCAGCCGGAGCCCGGCGGAGAAGCGCTCCCGATGATGCTGTTGACGCGCGGCTTCGTGCAGATGTAGCGCGGCTCGCCCCGCGCGAATATTCTGAGGAAGGCATCCCGGTTTTCCTGGCTTGCGAAGATCTGGTGATGAAGCAGACATCGCAAAACCCCGCTGGCTCGCTCACGCCCTACAATGCGGCGCTCGTGGCGGACCTGCGAAAGTACGCCGAGGCATGGCAGCGCATTCATCCGAACGCACCCGATAGTGATGTGGCGAAAGTCATCGAAGTACTCGCTGATCGCGATTTTTCCGACGGCGGCAAGGAGCATCGAACATGAAGGATTCTGTCACCTTCGGTGAGCGCGCGGCTGAACTAGAACATTTATTTGCGACGCACCCGCTGATTCGCGCGGTCAACTTCCACAGCACCTCACAAAGCCAAGCCGAGCATTACGAGCGTCAGCTGTCGAACTACAGCCGTTTTTTTTCCTCGGTTAATGAAGATGAGCTCAATGAATACCTGATCACCGGTCGCTGGCACAAGTCCAAACCGGGCCTCATCGTCTCGGTATTCGAAGGATATCGCAATAGCTACGATGTGCTTGCACCTTTGATCGAGAAATACGGGTTCATCGGCTGGTTCTGGGTCATTACGGGATTCATCAACGCGCCTATCTCAGATCAGCTAAATTTTGCAGAACACCACGACATCGATATGCTGACCCACGATTATCCAGACGGGCGCTATGCGCTGACCTGGGATGAGCTGCTGCAACTCGACAAGAAACACGTGATCGCCTGCCATACGCGGTCGCACACGCTGTTGTCGAAACTGGATCCTGCAGTTCAGCGCGAGGAAGTGGTGGGCTCCCAAGAGGAGTTCAAGAAGCATCTTGGTCATCCGGTGCGCGGGTTCGTGTCTTTGACGGGTCCCGCGTATGGCGAAAATACGGTCACCGATCGGTTGATCGATGCCGCTGGGTTCGACTTCGTGTTCTCCAACTTCCGCATCCAGCGAATACGTTCAAAAAAGGCGGCCCCTCTGGTTGAGGGAGGGACTTGATTCTCAAAATAAATGCCTTGATTTAATCCGACCTATCTCTGCGCGCGTCGAGCCTCGACCAGTACATGGTGGTCAGCTGAATAACCTGGTTGAGACGGTCTATATCCCGCACACCGCTCACATCGACGCTGACTTCCTGCTGCTCGATGACTTCCCGAATGCGCGAAGACGTCACGCCTCACTTTGCAACCAAGTCCGAGGGTCTGTGATCAACGCGGCTACTCGAGATCCATAACGCGCGTCGGGTACCGTCCCGCCTCGGATGAACCAGCGCGATGATGGAATCGCCCGATCTGAACATACCGGGCTTCCAGTCATCACGGTACGGTGTGATGGGCGGGCCCATTTGAATGGTCCATTCCTGTTCACCATCCGCTCCGGGGATTGCCAGTTGAATCGAGCAGTGTGGATTCTTCCAGTGAAACGCCTTGATCGTGCCTTCAAGCATTACTGTCCTCTCCATGTCATACATGGCTGAGGAATGATGGGCCGGCGCGGGGATTGTCAGCAGCAGCGCCATCGCGCCGATCCACTTCGTTCGCACGCCTCGAGTTGCAGTTTTCATGAGCGATTTCCCAGCGCCAGTTCCGCATCGAAGCCGGCATTGCAACGCTAATCAAGCGATGATTGGGTTGCGCCGTCCATAACCTAGTGGATCAAAAGAAAAACTCAAGTCCCGTTACAAGCCGGTGATCGATCGCCGACTTGCCTTTGCTTTGCGCATAAGCTGCGGAAGACCCCAATTTGCGGGCCCATACGAAGCCAATATAGGGGGCGAAGCCGCGCGTGAATTCATACCGAAGGCGCAACTGGAGCAGCGCATCGCTTAAACCTGCGCTGATCTCACGCTGCGGGTCCGCCTTGCCGTAAACGTTCAGTTCCATCTCGGGCCTCAGAATGAATCGTTGTGTCAGATACAAATCGTATTCCGCCTTCAGACGCGCCGCAGTGCGCCCGGCATCACTCACATAGCCAGTCGCTTCGATATCAAACCAATACGGGGAAACGCCCTGGACACCGAATGCCAGCCATTGGCGGGAAGGCCCCCCGCTGAAGTCATAGCGCACGCCCACTTGAGTGTCCCAGAACGGTACGGCGGCGTGTGCCCACAAGGCCTCCACCTTCGAATCCGTAGTTCGATCGCCAACGCGCTGACCTTCGCTCTTAAACCAAAATTTATCAAAATCGCCGCCATACCAGCCTTGGGCGTCCCAGGTTCCTCCGTTTCGATTGCCGCGCACTCCCTCGAGATTCTCAATATAGATGAAGTGCTGGTTGCTCATGTCGTCCATATCCATACCCGGCATGTGCGGAGGCTGATAATGTTGACTCAACGCCGGGCGCTCGAGCGCAGGCTCCGACGCGTGCGTACTGGTGCCGGATGACTGGGGCATATCCATTGTCGGCATGGCGTCATGGCTCATTTCAGATTCCTTTGGCAGGTGAGCGCTCGTGTCTTGCGATGAAACAATTGCCATGGATAAGCCGGTTCGAGTCAATTGCTGAGCGTATAGGCCGGTGCTGAGAAAAAATGCCGCTGCAGCAAGCATTCCTTTGATTCGGTGGCCCCTCACGCGACAACCACTTCCCGAAACATCCCTGCTTCCATGTGATAAAGCAGATGACAGTGATAGGCCCATTGCCCCACGTTGTCGGCGGTCACCAAGTAGCTCAATTGCTTGCCCGGTTGAACGACGAAAGTGTGCTTTCGCACCAGCACGTCGCCGTTGGCGGCCTCCAACTCACCAAACATCCCATGCAGATGAATCGGGTGCGCCATCATGGTGTCGTTGCTCAATACGATGCGCAACCGCTCGCCATGGTCGAAGTGCAGCGGCCCGGCCTCGGAAAATTTCTTGCCGTCGAACCCCCAGATGAAACGCTGCATGTTGCCGGTCAAATGCAGCTGAATTTCGCGTGTCGCGGCGCGCTTATCGATGGCCCCACCCACGGTGTGGAGATCGGCATACGTCAGCACTCGCCGCCCGTTGCCCCGTAGCCGCGGACCCGGGTCGTTCAAATCGCGCTGCGGGCTCATCACCCGCATGTCGATTGCTGGATCTCGACTTTTCATGTCTTTCATCGACATCGAAGGAGTTGCTGGCATCGACATGCCATGCATGTTGCCCATGGCTCCGTGCTCCATCGGCATATTCGGCATGTCGCTCATCGCCAATCCGTGGCTCATGCCCATGTTCATATCCATCGTTCCCATGCCCATATCGGTCATCGTGAGCCAAGATTTCGGATCGAGGGCGGGGACTTCCGCTTGCATGCCGGGACGAGGCGCAAGCGTCGCCCGCGCATACCCGCTGCGATCCATGGACTGAGCAAATATTGTGTGGGCCCGGTCATCGGTGGGCTCGACGATGACATCGTAGGTTTCCGCCGCGCCCATCCGTATCTCCTCGACCGTCACCGGCTCTACCTGCTGACCGTCGGCACTGACCACCGTCATTTTAAGCTCGGGGATGCGTACATCGAAAAAGGTCGATGAAGACCCATTGATCAATCTTAAACGAACGCGCTCCCCGGCCTTGGCGATCGCAGTCCAATTGGCGGCAGGTGAAGCACCGTTGGCTAGATAGGTGTAGGTCGCGCCGGAAACGTCACCCAAATCGGTGGGATTCATACGCATCTGGTTCCACATACGTCGTTTGGACAGCGCCGCGCTTAGTCCGCCGGAGCGCGCGTCATGAATGAATTGCCTCGAGTCGGGCAATTGATAGTTGTAGTAATCGCTCCTGCGCTTCAAGGTCGCATACACATGCTCAGGGTCTTGATCGGTCCAGTCCGACAGGAGCACCACATGATCGCGATCCGCCTGAATAAGGTCGACCTCTGCGGGGTCGATGATGATCGCGCCATAGAGCCCCGTTTGTTCTTGGAAGCGTGAGTGGCTGTGATACCAATAGGTGCCGCTTTGCTTGACCGGGAACCGGGCCGTGAACGTCTCGCCCGGCGCAATGCCCGGAAAGCTGATGCCGGGCACGCCATCCAACTGAAACGGCAATAAGATCCCATGCCAATGGATGGAACTTGTCGTCGTCAAACGATTGTGGACCCGCAGCGTAACGGTCGTGCCTTCGCGCCAGCGCAAGGTCGGCGCGGGAACCGACCCATTGACCGACGTGGTGGGCCGTATTCGACCCGCGAACGCCATCGGCGTGCTGTCAATGGTCAAATCAAACTCGGTCCCGCTCAAGACCTCAGGGGTATTGGGGGCGATGTGCCCGACATCGGCGGCGAAGAGGCGTGGTGGCGGAACCCCAAGAGAGATCGCCCCTGCGGTGATGCTCAAGCCTTGCACAAAACGGCGACGGCTTAACTCGAAGCCGTGACATGCGTTGCGTTTCATCATCACTTCCTAATTCGTCAATGCACTGAAAGACAGAACCAGCTGTGCTGTTGCCGATTCACTCGCCCGCCACAACGTCACGTCAGCGGTGGCGGCTCATGCTGAGTACCTAAATTATCCGTTTGAACGTCCAGCGGAGCTAACGTCCCGAGGACACTGACCGCCAGCAGCACCAGCGCCGCCATCAGGGTTTCTATCGATAAGATCGAGCGAGCGGCCTGAACAGCGGCAGCCAAAGAAGTGCGTCTCTGCAATGCATCGTGCAACTTCGGACCCGTGCGGTACCGGTTCAAAGCGGCGAGACACAACATCGCGCCAAAGAGTGCTAATTTCATGAAAAGTACCCTTCCATATTGACTGTTCACCGCCTCGCGCCAATGCACGAAATCCAATAGAAAAATGCTGTTTATGATGCCGCTGAAAATGAGCACCGCAACGATCCAAACACCAATGGCCGAGAATGCGCGCAGCCCGAGCCCAAGCACTGCAGCATCCTCAATGGCGCCGGACCGCCTCGCACGGACCCCGAGGGTGCTCAGGGACACCAGCGCTCCGATCCAACTACCGGCAGCGAGTAAATGCAGCAAGTCGCCGACCAGATGAATGCCCGCGGTCCTGCCTATCTGCGCGGCCCCATGACCCGTCCACGCGAAACTCAACGAGATCGCCCCACCTAGCAGCACTTGCGCCCACCAGAACATTTTTCGACGGCTGACTGCCAGACAGACACTCACGGACAGGGCCAGCAACGCAATCCGAAACAAGCATGCGAGGCCAAATCGGGTTTCCGACAGGACCGTCCATAGTGCGGCGGGATTGATGGCGTCCGCGCTGTCACCGCTCATGACGGCCGTTTCAGCCATCACCCACACGAGCGCTCCGATGAGCGCGGTGGCCGCGGCGGCCAACAGCAAACGGCGCTCCCAGGACCAGCGGGTGAGAGCCTCCGCCCCCGGACGCGTTGCGTAGAGAAAAAACAGGGGCGTACCGAATAGCACGAGACCCCCGGCATATTGCAAGAGCCGGGCGCCGATCAATGTGCCAGCTCCCATGCGGTTGCTACCGGACCGTAAAGCTGAACGTGCCTTGCGTTTTGTGCCCATCGTCGGTCACCGCGCTCCAAGTGACCTTGTAGAGCCCCGCTTTAAGGGATGCGCTCGGCATAACGGCCAAGGTCGCCGGATCTTTGGCATCGTTCATCGACGTCACGGCGACCGCCGTACCATCGCTCGTGGCGAGCTTGAGGCTCGACATCTTGGCGTCCACCGCTTCGTTAAAATGCACTCCAATTACCTTCGGCGAACTCACGGATGAATTGGCCGCCGGAGTGGTGCTTTCTAGTTTGGCGTGCGCCTGCGCGAGAGAGGCGAGAGTGCTCAGCGACATTGCGAGGCCCAAATGTCCAGCGGCGCGTGACAGACGGTGTAGTTTATTCACAAGCGATACCCCCGATTATGGAGAAAGCTGGCCGGGGCAGTTGCCGGGCCTTACAGTGGACTATACGCACAGCGGTCGCCTGCCCCTCCCTCCAAAGAGGGACAGGAGCGGAGGGTGCGTATATAAACTCGACATCGACCGAGGAAACGGAATGATTGACGACGAGTTGCGGCAACTCAATGAAGCGCCTTTGGATCGCTGTCTTCAGACAGTGGAGGCCGAGATGTGGAGCGAGCTCGCTATGCGCGTCCAAGTGCGCAGGGAGGCAAGGCGCCGAGTGTCCCTTCAAAGCGCCGTTATGGCCCTTTCGCTCATCATCAGCATCGCGATCGGTATCCACGCAACTCGGGCCGCGGGAGCCGCACGAAGCCATGCGTTATTTACCTCAGGGCTGGAACTGGCGCCTTCCAGTTTGCTGTTTGGCAACGCACGATGAGCGCGACGAGAACCTCCTTCATCATCATTATCCTGACCCTGCTGACCGCCATGATAGGCGGCTGGGCGGGTGTGAACTACGGGTTGCGCCAAGCGGTCGCGCCCCGTCTGCTCGATGAGGTATTGCACGACGAATTGCATCTATCGGCAAGCCAGAATGAAAAACTGGCAGCCCTCGAGGCGCAGTTCGCCACGCAGCGAGCCACCTTTGAGAGGGATATGCAGATCGCAAACCGCGACATCGCCAAAGCCATTACCGTGCGCCATGCCTACGACGAGAATGCACGAAACGCGATCGATCGGTTGCACCATGCGATGGTTGGACTGCAGCAAGCGACTATCCAACACGTCCTTGCCATGCGAGCCCTGCTCTCATCCGATCAAGTCGATCAATTCGACCGGACCGTCAATCAGGCTCTGGCTGTCACGGCACCGTGACGTTTCCGGCGGATACTCTGCCGGATGAGACGCTCGCATCGAGGGCTCAGCAAGGGGATCGCAAAGCCTTCGAAATTCTCGTCGGTCGCCATAAGGAAGCTTTGTATCGGCAGCTTCGGCGCTATCTCGGGAATGCCGATGAGGCATACGACCTCCTGCAAGACACGCTCATTTCGGTATGGGAGAGCTTGCCTCGCTATGATCCAAAACGTTCGTTCTTCGCCTGGACTCGCACGATTGCACTGAACAAGTGCCGCGATTTTTCGCGTCGACAGCGCTTTCGCACTTGGTTCGCGCAGATTCTGGCGACCGAGCTCAAAACTGATCCGCCATCACCAGCGGAACACGCAGAGCTCGCCGAGACACAAGGTCAGCAGGAGGATCGACTAGGACGTCTGGACGCCGCGATTGCGGCCCTTCCCGCGTTGTATAAAGAACCGCTGATACTGACGAGCTTCGGTGGCCTATCACAGGGAGCGGCAGCGGCTATTCTTGGTACGACGACCAAAGCCATCGAAATGCGCTTGCGTCGTGCTCGACACGCACTGGCGCAAGCACTGGATCGGTTGCCGGAGGGGTAGGCCGCGCAGGCAGTGCGAACTTTGCCGGCGGTATTTCATGACCCGTAGCGAGCGACTAGTGCTTTTCCTCGTATTGGTATACGTTTGTCTTGAAGGAAATGCTGAGGGGTTTGACGTGCTGTTGACAGGATGGGCTGCGCGCTGGGGCCTTGCAATCGTCTTGACCGCGGCCGCCACCGCACTTAATTTCTTCATCCAGTCCATCGCGGGCGAACGCGTTCCCTTTTTACCCTATTTTCCAGCCATCATGGCAGTCGGTGTCGCGGCGGGCATGGGGCCGGGCCTTGCGACGCTCCTCATTGCTGTCATGGCCGTCTCTACCTTTTGGATGGCTCCGTTCGGACGCCCAGCAGTCGACAGCCCCGCGGACCTCGTGAGCCTATTTTTATTCGTGATTGCAGGGGGTATTGGACTCGCGGTTGCGGTCACGGCGCGCACCTTGATCCTCGAATCCCGGCGGATGCGGGCGCGTCTCAACATGGCTTTTTCCGCCGGTCAAATGGCCGCGTGGGAGTGGGATGTAGCGACCGGCCAAATGACACTCTCTGACGGAGCCGAGGAGGTGTTCGGAACGCAATGGAATGCCGTGGATGATGCATGGCCGCTCACCCATCCTGATGACCTTGAACGGGTTCGAGCTATCGTCGATGGGGCGCTTAAAGTCGGAGGTGGATTCGGCTATGTGAACCGTATCATGCGTCCGGACAATGGGGAGATCCGATGGGTTGAGACACGGGCGCAAGTCATCCGGCATTCAGACGAGCGCGCCCTCAGCGTGAGGGGTGTCACCGTCGATGTCACAGAGCGGCAATTGGCGCAGCGCGCCATCGAGGAGAGTGCTGGTCAGTTCCGTACCTTGGCGCAGACTCTTCCGAACCAAGTCTGGACGTCCCGCCCCGATGGGAACCTCGACTGGTTCAACGAGCGGGTGTACGAATATAGCGGCTTAGAGGCGCGCGAACTCGAGGGTGATCGGTGGGTAGGGATCGTCCACCCGGACGATCGAGCCGCCACCGGCCAAAAGTGGGCTGAGGCCCTCGCCTCAGGCCGTGCTTATGAAGCGGAGTTTCGTGTCAAACGACACGACGGTGAGTATCGGTGGCATCTCGCACGCGCCATGCCGATTCTCTCCGCTTCCGGGAAGATCACCCGTTGGATTGGCACCAACACCGACATTCATCATCGCAAGCTAGCCGAAGCGCAGAGCGCCCGCGATCGAGAACGTATCTGGACCCTCTCGCAAGAACTCATGCTGGTGTGCGATTTTGCAGGATTGATCAGTACAGTCAATCCATCGGCGACCCGCCTTCTCGGTTGGTCCGAAGAGGAAATGATCGGGAGGGCTATCACAGAGTTTATCCATCCAGACGACATTGCAAACTCCGCTGCGGAAATGAGCAAACTCGCTCATGGGTTTAAAACGCTCGCTTTCGTCAATCGGTACCGGACGAAAGACGGGGGGTATCGGATATTCAACTGGACTGCGGTGCCCGAGGGCGGCCTCATCCATGCTGTGGCTCGCGACATCACCGGCGAGCGTGCTATGGCTGAGGAACGAGAACGGATTTGGAATTCGACTAACGATCTCTTGGGTACGCTGAGTCGCGAGGGATACCTCAAATCGGTCAATCCGGCGTGGCAGCGTCTGCTTGGATATAGCGACCAAGAACTTCTCGCTCGGCCTTTCGTCGAGCTCGTGGCAATGGAGGACCGCTCCAATCTCTATGCAGTCATGGAGCAGCTTCGAGCCGGCAAATCAGTTCGCAACCTCGAGGACAGGATCACGCACAAAGATGGCCATCAATCCTTGATTGCGTGGTCCGCCACGCCTGCAGATGAGGTGTTTTATATCGTGGGACGAGACGTCTCGGAGCAGCGCGCGGCCGAGGAAGCGCTTCGGCAATCACAGAAAATGGAGGCCGTGGGGCAGCTCACTGGCGGCATTGCACATGACTTCAATAACCTGCTTCAGGGGATCGCCGGCAGCCTTGATCTCATTCAGAAACGAATTTTGCAAGGAAGAATTGGCGAGCTGGATCGGTTTGTCAGCAGTGCTATGACTTCAGCCAATCGCGCCGCGGCGCTCACACACCGGCTTCTGGCATTCTCGCGTCGGCAGCCACTCGATCCACGCCCGATCCAGAGTAATCCTCTGATCATATCGATGGAAGAGATGCTGCGCCGGACGCTCGGCGAACGGGTGGACCTCGAACTGGTGCTCGCAGGGGGCTTATGGCTGACTCGATGTGATCCGAATCAGTTGGAAAGTGCCATTCTGAACCTCGCAATCAATGCACGGGATGCGATGCCCACGGGTGGGAAGCTGACCATCGAGACCTTCAACGCGCACTTGGACAGCGCTTACGCAGCAAAGCAAAGCGACGTCAGACCTGGCCAGTATGTGTGCATATGTGTCACAGACACCGGTACGGGAATGAGCGCGGACATTATCGCGAGAGCGTTTGAGCCCTTCTTCACGACAAAGCCGATCGGGCAGGGCACGGGTTTAGGGCTGTCGATGATCTATGGGTTCGCCCGACAATCTGAAGGCTACACCCAGATTTACAGTGAAGTGGGCAAGGGCACGACCGTTAAACTCTATTTGCCACGATATCGCGGCGAGGCTGATGAGGAAGAGGCGATCCCCGACCTCACCGATGCGCACAACTCGGAGAAGAAGGAAATTGTATTGGTGGTTGAAGATGAACCCGTAGTGCGCGGATTGATCGTCGAAGTATTGAACGATCTGGGTTACCGCGCACTCGAGGCCAGCGACGGTCCGGCAGGATTGGCGTTCCTGCAGTCCAAACAACCGATTGATCTACTGGTTACCGACATCGGCTTACCGGGACTAAATGGGCGACAGATCGCCGATGCAGCCCGCCAGCTCCGGCCAAATTTCAAGGTGCTCTTCCTGACCGGTTATGCGGAGAACGCGGCGCTTGCATCCGGATTTCTAGAACCCGGCATGTCGATGATGACGAAGCCTTTTGCCATGGAAGCTCTGGCAACTCGAATAAGAGAAATTCTCGATGATCAACCATAGTCGAAAAACGAGCACATTGGAACTAGTGGCCGCGAGCACCGTCGTGTTCGACACGCTTGGGACTCCGGCGATTCCCGCCAATGTACCACCGCGGCCGAAGCCGGCGCTCTATCGCCTCGGGAGACCACACAGTCGCCACTCTTCTGCTGGCCCGCCACCGGCTAAGCGTCTGGCGCGGGATACCGCCACACCTGACCCCGACCCTGCGCGGCGGCGAGTTGCGCTGCGGCGAGACGCCAATTGGGCAGCGCGTCGAACCAAGCCTCCAGGTACGCTTTGCGATCGTTTTGGTAGTCCAAATAGTAGGCGTGCTCCCAGAGATCGCAGACTAGCAGGGGCGTCTGATCCTGCGATGTGAGAGTGTCTTCGGCGTCGTGAGTGGAGATTACTTTTAGCGTCCCTGCGCTGTTGGCAGAGAGCCAAACCCATCCGGACCCGAAATGTTCTGCGCCCGAAGTGACAAATTTCTGGCGGAGCTCACTGCGGGATCCGAACGCGGATACGATGGCGCTTTCCAGTTCGGACCCAAGCTGTGGCCGATCAGGCGACATGGCTATCCAATAGAAGGCGTGGTTCCAAACCTGAGCCGCATTGTTGAACAATGGCT
>JALYIT010000024.1 GCA_030775645.1 Pseudomonadota bacterium
GTAGGGGTGAGCGAATTCCCCGCTTCTCCAGACATCGCTTCTTGAGGGGGGGTCGCTTCGATGCATAGGCCGGGTAAAAAAACCATGAATTCACTGCCACGCTCAAGACCCTCGCTGCGCGCCTCGACTCGTCCGCCATGCAATTCGACCAATCCTTTGACCAACGCAAGGCCGATTCCCAGGCCCCCTTCAGATCGCTTTTGCTTGGGTGCGACTTGCGAGAACATCTCAAACACCTCCGTGAGCTCGTGGCGCGCAAGTCCAATACCCGTATCACGAACCGAAATGAAGACATCTGCATCAACCGTTCGCGCCGTGAACGTGATGACGCCTTCCGGATCGGTATATTTGGCGGCATTTGTGAGCAAGTTCGAGGCGATTTGCACCAGGCGTATCGGATCGGCTTCCACCTCGATCGAATTTGAAGGCCAATCAAGCGTTAAGGTATGACGCTTCTTATCGACTACGGGTCGCGCGCTTTCCACGGCCTCAGCAAGCAAGCCTTGAAGGTTCACGCGTTCTTTTTTCAGAGCAAAAACGCCCCGCGTAATGCGCGAGACATCGAGTAAGTCATCGAGAAGCGCAGCCAAGTGACGTACCTGGCGCACGATGATTAATCGGCTCCGCTCATGATCCTCTGGGGTGAGAGTGGCCTTCGCGAGGAGTGTCGCAGCGTTTCGAATTGGCGCGAGTGGATTTCGAAGTTCGTGCGACAGCGTCGCTAAGAAAACATCTTTGCGCAAATTCGCTTCGCGCAGTGCCGCTTCCGCGCGTCGCTGCTCAGAAATGTCTGTGTTTGTGCCAAACCACCGAGTGACGTTGCCGGCCTCATCCTTAATCGGCACCACCCGCGTGAGAAAGTGCCGGAATTGCCCATCCGATCCCTTCAATGGAAATACCATGTCAAACGGGACACGAGTGGCGATGCAGTCACGCCACCGTTCGAGCACTCTCGGCAACTCATCGGGATCGTGCACCGCCTGCCAGCCCCAGCCTCGCATCTCCTCGGGGGTTGTGCCGGTATAGTCATACCACCGCTTGTTGTACCAAAAAATGGCGCCATCTGGAGCCGCCATCCAAACGAGCTGATTCACGTTATCAGCAAGATCCGTTAATTGTTCGGCCGCCGCTCGATAGCGTTGTTCGCTCTCGAGCAAGGCGCGTTGGTCCGCTCTCTGAGCCGTGGCGTCCCGAAAGACCAGCACGACACCGACCAATTTGTTCCCACTAGTAATGGGAGCGCCCGAATCCTCGATGGGCCGCTCGGTATTATCGCGAGCGATGAGGACCGTATGATTGGCAAGCCCGACGATGGTGCCCTCCCGCAGCACCTTGGCGACAGGGCTCTCGACCGGCGTTCGAGTTTGCTCATTGACAATACGAAACACTTCTTCCAAGGGTCGAGTCCTGGCGTCTTGCTCGCTCCAGCCGGTTAAGGACTCCGCGACCGTGTTCATAAATTGAATCGCGCCTGCAGCATCCGTCGACATTACCGCATCCCCCACACTGCGCAACGTCGTCGCTAGGAGGGCAAAGGACTCATTTTTTTCTCGATTGCTGATTTCTAGCTGTTCTCTTTGCTGTTCGAGTTCCACGACGGTGCGGCGCAGCGTTGCGTTGGCGGCGGCAAGCTCGGCCGTGCGAAGCTCAACTTGCGTGCGAAGCTCTCGCGGGGAGCGAAGTTCGAGCGCGAGGGGCATGAGCCGAAATAGGGCAAGGGTGGTTGCCAGTGACACGAGACCGGTCACTAATTTCAGAGTGCCGCTGAGTCGAAAGGCTGGGTTCCAAACGGTCCAAATCTCCATAAGATGGGTCGATCCACAGAGGAGAATAAAGGCCGCGAACATCAGAAAGATGCCAGGAAACGGGATTTCGGAAATCCGGCGCCTGACAAAGGAATAAAGCGTGACGGGAATTGCAAAGTAGGCCGCTGCGATCAGACCATCGGAGCCCACGTTTAGCCACAAGGTGCCCGGTTGCCACAGGTAGCAATGGCCATGGGGCATGAACCCCTGTGACGAAGATAACCACGAGAAAAAATCGTTCATACATCCCTCGACGCATATCAGTGCGTTTCTAAGCTAACGCGCGATGGCCGCGACCGGGTCATTCTGCGCTCCTGCGAACTTATCGAGCAGACCAATCATGCCGGGCGCCGGAAGCGTTCTTGATCATTGCTTCAGAGGTCTATCGCTCGTCCACATTTCAACTTCGCCAGCGGTCACTTCGGTGACCGGGCGTCTCAAGGCATGCGCGCACGCAGTACCGCCCGATCGATCGCGAAAATCCGCAAGCCGTCGCCCTAACACATGCAGCTCCTGCTCATCCGTGATGCGAATGCCACCGGGCTGCTTCATCGCGTGTTCGAGTTGCGATTGACGCTTTAAGAGCGTGAGAGCTTCGTTCACAGTTTCCATGTTAACCTCCATTGGCTGAGAGAATAAATCAATTCTCAAGTTCATACCCACGTTGTCGACGGCGTTTTGCGATCGCCGCTAATTGTAATAAGGCCGCCTCGATCGGGGAGATCTGCAACGAGCGAGCGCGCCCCAAGCGCCAGTTAATTTGCGTGAGCCGCCACACGTGCCAAGGTCTTGCTCAAGATGCACCGGGTAATTGCGAGTACCTCGTACCCAGCGCAGTGTGATCCAACTCCCGATCTCGATGCGGGATTCGCGTATGGAGGGGTCACCTCAATAGAAGGATTTTCTAGCGCTAAGGGCCGCCGACTATCACGCAGGTTTTTACCAATTCTCGACAGTCGCGACCGACCGCTATGCGGCTCACAGCGGCGGTCTATTTTGAGCGTCGAGCAGCATCTTGAGTAACTGTGCCATCTGGTCATGGGAAATACTCGGCAGTTTCTTCATGGCATCGGTGGTCTTAACAGAGGCGTCGTCCGGGAACTCCGTGTGGTTAAGGTAGACAACCACAAGGTCTCGGGTCGGCACTACGACGACATATTTGGCAAGTGCGCCCTGCGCGCTGAATGAGCGCACCGGGAGGCCGAATCCATCAATCCACCATAGGTACCCATATCCCTCGCCGTCACCGGTCTGTGAGTGTGCCTGCGTACTTTCACTCACCCATGCCTTGGGCACGATGGCCTTGCCACGCCACTCGCCATCGCGCAGAAACAAGTAGCCAAATCGTCCGAGATCACGAGCGGACATTCGGAAGTGAGAGGCAGGGTGTATAGATTTGTTCAAGTCCGGCGAGGCATCTGCCGGTGCCTGAAGGTAATACATATCCTCGACTCGAAAGTCCTGCACCCAATGCGCCGCGATATGCGCGCATCGAAAGCTTTTGCTATCGGCGTCTTGAACTCTTTCTCGAAGATGGTCCCGAGGGCGTTAAAGTCCCAGTTGTTATAAAACCAATAGCTTCCCGGAGAGTGTGAGCCACGTTTTGGCCAGCCCTCTCTCATGCCGGGTGTTCCTCCGACGTAACCGTGATACACGCCGGAGCGAGCCTCAAGGAGCATCCTGACCGTCGCCTGCTTCTCCTCGGTAGTAAGCGGTGGATCGTCATCTATATCTAGGTTTCCGATCGAGGCATCCAGATCAATGTGATTCAACGGCGTGTAGATGCCATAGAGCGCGCTCAGCAGACTCTTGCGCATTGAGCTAATCTTGATTTTTTGTGCCGCGTCTCCCCACTCGACAACTTCGCGACCCTAGTCGATGACCACGACACTCGACGGCGGCAATGTTTCAACAAACTTTCGGGCGTCGGCTAACTTTTTCGCCGACCAACCGAGCAGTTTGGGATCGACTATTGACCATGCATCTGTCGGATACTGGTGCGTCGGTGCGGCGGCCGACGCCGAGATTGCCCAAAGCAATAGGCCGACCACCACCAAATGCCTCAGCGTTCCGCGCGATATCATGTGCAACTGACCCCGCATAGTTAGTGAGAACGCTTGAATGACCGGTAGTAACGAGTAAAGCAATAGTAACCAACAAAGTCATAAGAGCGGAGATTTCGTCCAGCTTGCCCCGCTATCGTCGATTCTTGATCTTAAGAGCCTTCACCTAGAGGAGAAGACACGGTTGCGCTTGGAAATGCCGCGTTGTTCAAGCGGGTGCGAATCCCGCCCCGGTAGCCGCTAGCCACGGGCCGGGTATCGAGCCTTGCAGGCATCACGGTGACGCGATGCTTGATGCGTAGGTACGAAAGGAGGCGAGGCGCAAAGGGTAACAGGTCAAGCTGTCCTTGAAGGATTGAGTCCTGAAATAACCACGAAGGTGTGTGCCGATGGTTTCGTGTCCCCAGCAGGCAACAACTTGTGTCGCGCAACGGCAAGCGACACAAGCCACCCCGGGATCTAAGTCCGCGACGAGCCTTACAAGTTGAGCATGTGGTAACCAAGGAGATCCGCTCATCGGCGCACAGGACGTGCGCACTTCCCGACAAGCATAAACAGCGAGAGAGGAAGCGGGGATGATCGGAAGTCGGAGACGCCTATATGAGCGATGAAGCCTGGTAACTCGGGCCGAGCAAAGGGGCGTCGGTGGGAGATAACGAATCGGGGATACATGGCCCGACACCGAGCGGATTGTGATCATGACAACTGAACTGATTCGTTTCACACAGTGGGCACGTGAGAAGCCACAGCGGCAATACAACGCGCTGATGGGGATGCTAATGGATCCCCAAGGGCTCCACGCGAGCTTCGAGCGCCAAGCGGGAAACAAAGCGCCCGGAGTTGATGGGATGCGCAAGGCGGTTTATGCGGAAGGGCTGCCAGCTCGACTGGCTGATCTGTCCGCACGCCTCCGACGCCTGGGGTATCGACCTAAGCCGGTGCGGCGGGTCTATATACCGAAGGCAAACGGTGGCCGTCGTGCGTTAGGAGTGCCCAGCTTCGAAGATCGCCTCGTGCAGGATCGCCTGAGCGGGATTTTGCAAGCGATCTGGGAGCCGGAGTTTCGGGAGTGCTCGTATGGATTTCGCCCGCAGCGGAATGCGCATCAAGCGCTGAAGCGATTGGCGGAAGTCATCACGCTGGAGCGTACGCAATGGATTGTGGAGGCTGACATCAAAGGCTTCTTTGATCATGTTAGTCACTACCATCTGCAGCGTTTTCTAGCGCATCGCATTTCTGATCCCCGGCTGCTGCGGATCATCGAGCGATTTCTCAAGGCGGGCGTGTGGGAGGACGGTGTCGTAGACGCGAGTGAACAAGGTACGCCGCAAGGCGGTTTGGTTTCGCCCGTGCTCGCCAACATTTACCTCCATTACACGTTGGATCTCTGGTTTGAGAAGCGTTACGCGAAATCTTGTCGGGGTACGGCCCATCTGGTCCGCTTCGCCGATGACTTCGTGGCGTGCTTTCAATGGGAGGATGACGCGAAAAGGTTCCTGAGTGAACTCAAGGATCGACTGGCGGCATTCGACCTGGAAGTAGAGCCAACCAAGACACGCATACTGCGGTTCGGAGATTTGGCTCAAACGCAATGCAAACAAGAGGGGCTACGCCGGCCGGAGACCTTCAATTTTCTTGGTCTCACGCACTTCGTTACGCGAAGTCGTCGCGGTCGTTTTGTGGTGGGTCGCCAGACTCAGCGCGAACGGTTGCGGAAGAAGTTGAAGGAACTCAGCGTGCGTCTGGATATTCTGCGGACTCACGGCGGTCGAGCCATGATGGAGTATGTGCAACAACATCTCCGGGGTCACTTCCAGTATTTTGGAGTCAGTGGCAACATCCGGGGTCTGCAGCGGTATTTATATGCCAGCTGCCGGCTTCTATTCAAATGGCTCAATCGGCGTAGCCAACGCCGCAGCATGGGGTGGGATCGATTTAATGGCGTGATGCGCCTAATCCTGCCTCGTCCGCGGATCGTCCATAATCTCTATCCTGACCCGCTGCGAAAGCCTCCCACTGGGAGCCGGATGGTGTAACTCTCCATGTCCGGTTCTATGAGGGCGGCGGGTTGTGAGACCCGCCGCTACTCGCCATTCGCGTTTTAAAGCACGCTAAGCAGTTGAGCGTCTCCGAACGCGACATTTTCGAGATTGAAAGGGTTCCGCGGTACCATCAAGTCGGCTCAATATTCTGGTTCGACCGCAGTACGTTATCGGGATCGAATTTTCTCTTGATAGCTGCCAGTCGATCGTAATGCGAGCCGTAGGCTGCCCGGACCAGTTCATCGCTCGTTTCGCCTGGCCGGCTTGAACTGAACATTGTTGGCTCTTTGAGGTGCCATGCCCAGAAGCTGTCATCGTCGAAGCCCCAAAGCGGCGACCGAAATGGGCTTAGCGGACAAAGTTCGACGGCGCGCTGCCGCTACTACCAAATAGTCATACTTTCTTTGGCAGCGCCAACATAAGCGTTGTGGCCGGCACGGTTACGGAAACCCAGGTGCTTGGTTCACTTGCTCCCGTTATCGCGTGCGGTCTCAAGAATATTGCGCATACCGTAGTTTCCTTCATGGCACGCGTACTCGAACAGGCGGGCGCTCGAACCCAGCAGATGCGTTTCCCCCGTCCAAGGGTGAGCATAGAGAAGCGAATCGGTCACCGTGAACACATAGTTTATTTCCTTGCTGGAGACGCGCGTGAACCGCTCGATGACGGTAGTATGCGGTGATACCCGAAAGTTATACGTGCGTGTCATTCGCAGAGCGCTGCTCGGCGAGAATTGCTTCGTTTCAACCACGAGCGTGTCGCCCTCCCACCAGCCAATCGAGTCACCGAGCCATGAGGTAATCGCCGCCGGAGCGTGCGTCGTGTACATATGAATCATGCGCGCATCGTGAATCAGTTCCGCAAAAATGACCGTCGTCGCCGAATTTTGCACGATCCGGTAGAGGTTAATGTCGGCGCTGGGTAGCATGGGAGGCGCGGCGCTCGAACCCAGGCAACGTTCCAGGGGTGGGCGCTGTTCGGGGTTGTCGAGGGCGCTCAACACAGCGAGCCGCGATTCCGCAGCGGACGTCTTGTATGCGTCCTGCCACGGGATTTTCCCATCGGCAGGATCGATAATGAGAGAACTGTGCAGTTGGCCGCGAATGGGCTCGACCGTGCGTCCGATGTCACGCCCCGGATCCTCCGGTTGGGTGGCAGCCTCCCCTTGAGGGCCCAGAAAATCCGTTCGCAAGTCGACCGCATCCGTCGTCGTTATCAACAGCTGAGCAAACTTTTCGGGACGTTCGAGCGGCGTAAGGTTGGACATTATCCACGTGCCTTCAAAGTCTACGTGTCCGTCGGCTGTGCGCGGCGGATGATACCTGCCGTCTGATTTCTTAGCGGAATGCGCTGTCGAGTAATTCGCCAGCAGAATTAGCGATACCACATTGGCGAGAGCTAATTTCATGCGCGGGTGCCTCCTTACTTCCGGCTGATATTAATCGAAACCAAGAGATGAAGGGCTCCTTTGAGGTCGGATACGAGGATGGCGACTGGCGGGTCGTGGCCGATTGCTGCATCGGTCGCGCCGCAAAAAACCCCAAAGGATTGGTTTCGTCGTTAGCCGGACCTGATGTTCTGGTTCAGCCGAAACACATTCGAGGGGTCGTACTTTTTCTTGATCGTTACGAGACGGGCATAGTTCGATCCGTAAGCGGCCTGGACGAGCTCATCACTCGTTTCGCCCAGTTGGTTTACGTAGACGCCCTGTGCAAAGGGCTGCAGCGAGTCGCGCAATCCCGTGACCCACCCCACCGCGCGTGATCTGTCTTCTGGGTTACCCCAGCGCCCCATGATGTCCAATTCGCAACAGGGCTTGCGGAGCGGAAACGCCGTGTCGCTCAGTCCGACGCGCGAGACGGCTCCATAAAGGGGGACCATAAACACGCGCGTGTTAGGGGGCGCATGGCTGCTTGCCGACGTAATCATAGAGATGACAGTATCGGTCAGTAGAGGAATAACGAGGTTGGTTTGGAAATGCGCGGCGGCAGATGCGGTGTTGATGGTGGCGTTGGCCTGCAGATAAGGCTGGATCCGAATCGTGTCCTCTAATGGTGCCAATGCCCGTAAGGGTTTGAGCAACTCATTCCCTTGTCTTGGATCGCCACAATGGCACACAAGCATTTGGAATCGTGGCCCCTTCTCGGTGGCAACAATCTGGCCGACGACGTTCATTTCATCCGGCGCTGCGGCAACAAATCCAGCAAAAGATTGCAGGAGTTCCGAGATCCGCCCAACCGGGTAAACTAACGTTCCTGCCAGAACCTCATTTATCGCGTGCAGCTGAAACTCGAGATCGGTGACCACCCCAAAGTTTCCGCCGCCGCCGCGAATCGCCCAAAACAGATCCGAGTTGGTGTTCTGACTGGCCCTTAAGTGTCTACCGTCCGCGGTCACCAGCTGCGCCGAGATCAGGTTATCGCACGCCGCACCGTACTTTGACATCAGTAAGCCTTCGCCTCCTCCCAATGTCAGGCCCGCAATGCCCACCGTTGGGCAACCCGCGAGCGTTGTCGCGAGCCCATCGCGCTGCGACATGGCATCCAAATGAACTGTCAGCGCGCCGGCCTGCGCGTGCGCCACCCGCGCTGCCGCATCGATAGTTACCCGATTCATCATCTTGGTATCGATGACAACGCCGCCGTCGCACGAACTGAATCCGGCGCGGTTATGACCTCCGCCGCGTAAGGCTACCCGAAGGTCGTGGCGCTGAGCAAAATCGAGCGTCCGAGCAATGTCTGACGCGACGGCACACCGGACGATCAATGCGGGATGTCGATCGAAAGCTCGATTGAACAGCAACCGTGCGGAATCATATTCCGGTGTCGCGGGGGTGATGAGTTGACCGGTCAACTTCGAGGCCAACGTTCGAACCGCGCCAGCATCGAGCGAGGCGCTAGGCTCTCCATCCGATACACGTGTCTGCCGCGTACCAGCGAGCGCTGCAATTGGGCGCCAACAAAGCGCACCCGCTAGTACCGCCGCACGCTGAACAACTACTCGTCGATTGATTGGAGCCATGTTTCAGTCGTAAGCCGCCGGCGACTCTCGCAGTTTGCCGTTGGCGATAAAATCATGTTGAATCGACAGCGAAGCGCCTGTTGCCCCTTTCCCGGAAACCGAATTCTGATCCGCAAAGAAGCTGGTGATGTATTGACCAGACATAGTCTACGGCGAATTCGCTATATCATGACGAGCTCACGACGAGCTGCCCATAATTTATTTCAGGCCATCGTCACTTCTAGTCGGAGATCCCTATGTTGCCACGCCGAGTCCTGCACTTGTCCCTGGTCGCCGCGCCTCTCATGCTCTGTACGGTGTCGGCCCAAACCTCACTTCAGCCGCCGCCGATCATCCCGTATGGACTGCCGATCACGATTGAGAACGCCAAACTCGCGGCCGCGGCTGCTGTGACCGAGGCCCGTTCACACAGATGGGCTATGGCAATCGCAATTGTAGATCCAGCCGGGATGCTGGTGTACTTCGAAAAAATGACGGATACACAGAATGCGAGCGTAGAGCTTTCGCTGGAGAAAGCGCGTACGGCCGCGCTCTTTCGTAGGCCGACCCGACTGTTTCAGGAGGCGCTGGCGGCTGGGGGTGACAACCTGCGCATCTTGGGACTCACGGGCGTCATGCCCAATGCCGGCGGCATTCCCATTGTGCTCAATGGCAAGCTGATCGGGGCAATCGGTGTATCCGGTGGCAGTGTCGACCAAGATGCGCAGGTCGCGCAAAGTGGGGTCGGCGCGGTGAAATAGAATGGATAATCACCTCCTCGAACATCGCTCTATCAGTCAGTGAGGCTGACCAGTTCATGTGAAGCCGGCTGGCCATATTGGATGCGTCGGATTGGGGCGATTGACAGGGGCGATCCCCGAACGGCTGCTGCAAAGCATTCCATTGGAGGGGTGGAATGTCCGCCATGGGTTGATTGCTGCCAATCCGATCGCGTTGCTAAACATGTCCTTGATAGGGTCTTTTTTGGAAATGTCGAGGCGACTTCACTGTTTCCTGTGTGCCCTAAGCGGGCCGTTGAGGGCGACCAGACCGAACAGTCAAATCTACAGAAGCGGACGCCACTCGCCGGCTGGACTTCAGCGAGTTGCTCGGCTTGCTCGGTGCGATCGACTTAGCGAGCGCCAACTGGTTGGTCAGGCAAGTTTCCGACAGGCACGCTGTCCACCGATGGCGGCAGACCCATGCGACGGATCAAGTCGCTGAAACGAGGTGAGCCACGCAGGTGATCCAGTGCAGGGTCGACCAGCACGATCGGTAAGTTAGGGTCGCGTTCCTCAAAGGCGCGCTCGAGGCAGAGCATCACGTGAGCGTCGTCGTCGAGCATTGCATAGTGGTGCAATAGATTTAAATTGAGGAGATCCCCGGTTTTCTGTGTTTGTTCCCCCCACTGAATCATCAGCTGCTCAGCCCCTCTATACCCGGAACGCTTGTAAGCCTGTTCGATCGCGGCGACGCGTTGGGTTTCTTTATTGAGGCTTATTGACTGGTGGATTTGCGCGTATGCCTCGGCAAACATCTTCCTCTGCTCGTAGACAAAGCCTATGCCCCAGTTCCACATGCCCATTTCCGGAAACATATCCAAACCTCGGCGCCACTGTCGCAGCGCATCATCGTACCGGCGGGCATTGTAAAGCGTAAATCCTAGCGCAACGTTAGTAGGAATGGAGACAGGATCGAGGTCACGGGCGCGTTCGGCTTCCTTCACGGCCTCATCGAGCCTGCCCATTAAGGACAAATAGTACGAATACCCAAGATGCGCGGTAGCGTAGTTCGGATTGAGAGCCAGGGCTTCCTTAAACTCTCTTTCGGCACCAGACCAGTCCCAATCGTAGAGCTTGATGCCTGCCAGCGACGCGTGGGCTTCCGCGAGGGAAGGATCGAGCTGCAGCGCTTTTCTGGCAGCGTCCTCCGCCTTGGCAAACGCTTCTTTGACAGGAATGTCGCCGCCGGCCTCCGACTGGAAACAATCCGCAATGCCGGCATAAGCCAACGCGTAGTTCGGGTCTTTGGCAATAGCCTTTTGGAAATAGTCCAGACCTTTCCGCAGGTTATCCGAGCTGTTGAATCGTTCAACTACGTAGCCGCCCGACCAATAGCGGCCCCGGAGATAGAGATCATGCGCTTCGGGGTCGACGGCGCGGACTGCGGTTAGCATGGTGCGCTGTTGGGGAGTCAATTTGATGCGGATTATCTCGGCGATGTCGCGCGACACGTTGCCTTGCAGGGCGAGGATGTCATTCAAGTCGCGTTCATAGCTCTGAGCCCACAGGTGACGATCGCCGATCGCCTCGATCAATTGCGCGGAAATGCGCACCCGGTTACCCGAGCGTAGTACCGTCCCTTCCACCACCGCATCGACCTTCAACTCGCCGGCGATATCGCTCAAGGGCTTCCGGGTGCCCTTGTACTGCATCGCCGAGGTACGCGAAACCACGCGCAGAGCCCCGATCCTGCCAAGTTCGGTAATCAGTTCATCGGTCATCCCATCGGCGAAGTACTCCTGCTCCTTGTCCCCGGAGAGATTCTCGAATGGCAGCACTGCTAGCGAGTGAATCGCAGGAAGGACTCCGGCAACTTTTTTGCCGGTTGCCGATAGGTAAAAGTACGCCGCAGTGCTAGCGGCCAGCACCGCCGCGAACACCCCCAGCATTGCCGGTCGAGACAAGGGGGGGGCATGCCGCACGGCTGAAGGCGCCTCGCCCCCGCTCGCTGGGGACGCTGCTTGCGGCTCACCTCGTTCTCGCACTGCGGCGATAAACCGGTAACCTCGCTTGGGCACCGTCTCAATGAACTGGGGATCCTCGGCCGGGTCTCCGAGGGCCTTGCGCAACTGGGAAACGCTATGCGCGAGGGCTACTTCCTCGACAACGGTGCGCGGCCACAGGGTCCTGAGAAGTTCCTCTTTCTCGATGAGCCGCCCCTGGTTCTTGACCAGCAGTACCAGCGTATCGAAGACCTTCGGGGTGAGTGGCACCACTTTACCGTCACACAGGAGTCGCTTCTCGGTCGGCACGAGGGTGAACTGACCGAATTCGTAAGCGACCTGTTGATCGGTGGCCATCGCGGATCCTGACGGGACTCATATTCTATACCGGTCAGATTTTCGTCAGGAAATTTCAAGGTTCTCTCAAGATTTCCTGCTCGCAACCGGCTTACATCTCTCGCGCGCCGGCAGTCTGCAACGCGGTCACTCAACGAGCGGCTGCACTGCCAAGCCCTTGAAATATCTGGATAACCTCAGGAGATGACCATGAACACGATAATCCCTTCCCGCAGCCTTCGAGGCCTTGTTGCTACTGCGATCTTCGGCGCTTTTGCCTCAAGCTTCGCTGTTTCCACCGCTTATGGCACCGAGCCTGTCAGCCTGACCGTGAAATTTGCGGATCTCAATATATCGAAACTGCCCGGAGCGGCTGTGCTCTACGCCCGCATCGATGCAGCGGCAAAAAACGCATGCTCGTATTATTGGTTCAAGTCGGACGCGGATGAGAATCGTTGCTTGCACGATGCAATCGCAAACGCGGTGAACAAGATCAACCAGCCCGCGTTATTCGCCGTATACAACGCCAAGAACAAAACTTCGCTGCCGACTGTTCTTGTGGCGCAGAGTCACTAGGGCTTGCGCTGGTTGGCGACAGCCAACAAGACTGAACCAAGCGGGTCCAGATTGTGTGCACCAATCTGGACCCCTTGCGGTAGACCAGAAACGAACGACATTGCCGGGTGCTCGCGCAGCTGGGGCAATTGATGCGCGTGTATATATGAAACACATGCTGGTCTCTCGAGGGATTGACGGCAATACCTACCCAAGGTCGAGCGATTGACGCGTGGTGAACGACCGGTTTCGGGACAGCTGCGGGTAGAGGCTCTCTGACCGCTCCGGCGGAAAGCGGTAGTAATCGCCATCCGAATGCAGCCCATTTCCATCGGGTCCAATTGAGTCTGAACCGATGCATATAATTAACGCGCCGCAAAACGCGGCGCGGCGTGGGTTGGTCTGCTAACTTGCGCTCGCGGTCCTTGCCCAAGATTCCCCGTCATCCGCGGTAACCTCCGTGATAGGCCGGCGCAGCGCATGCGCCGCTTGGATGACAGCGCGCACCGCTTCGGGAAACTGCGCGATCCGCCGGGCACAACGGCAGCTCCTGCTCCTCGGTGATTTTATTGCCCCCGACTTGCTTCATGGCCGATTCCAAGTCTGCCTGACGCTTCAATAGCCCTAATGCGTCATCGACGGTTTGCATATCCTTCTACTGTTTGTCGGTTACTTGACAATTCATAGCTGCTCTGCCGGCGACGCTTGGCGATCGCCGCCAACGCGACCAAGGCAGCTTCGATTGACGGGGAGGGGCACGCACGGGTACGGCCAGACGCGATTCAATGCGGCCTTTCACTTGCGTGAGCATCCACCCGCGCAACAGGTCTTATTCCAAGTGCACCGAAAATACCTCGAGCCGCGCGTCCAGCGCAGCGTAATCCAACTTGCGGTATCGATAGCTTTGGCGCCCAGGTTCGGCAGCGATTGAGGAAAGTGCTTTTAGACTGCGGCAGTGCTCGATGTCGGGATGACCTCATCATTCCGAGGGGCTATGAGTTGTGGGGGCCATCCTGATTCACACGCATCGGTTACGCATATAAACAGACGATCCGAAGCCCGTAAGCTGCAGGGCCTCCATTTCTCGAGCACCGCGCGCGCGAGCGCCTGATCCAGCGCGCTCATTCACATCGCCTCGGCGATGTGTGCAACCGCTTCGGGTATGCGGTGAAGCGCAGGCGGACCGGCGTCGAATCGGCCCGCGGGCCCTCCACCACTGATCAAGAGCGGATTGATGGTATTGGGCCGGAGCCAATTCTGATTCGGAGCTTCTCTACCGTCGGCCGCTCGCCTGAGCGAAGGAGGGCCCCGCAGCCTTAACTTGTTCCGGCCACGCGCGCGATAACCACGCCGTCTCTGACAAGTACGTACAGCGACGTTCCAGCGAGAATGTTAGAGGCGTCAACGCGCCTGCAATCCACGAAATAAACCTCGTCGCTAGATTTATACTTGGCGATGAGCTCATCCCAGTCCGGATACGCACGACTCGCGCCATTTCCACCACTCATATCCTTCGCCATCACTTCCGCAATCTTGAGTGGTTTCGATAGCTTACAGCCGTCGAATCCTAAGCGAGCCGCAACGACGGCCGACTTATTCGCTCTAGCCACGGCTAAGCCGAAACAGCAAAGGCCGACGAGCGAGATATTTGAGATCACGAACCGATGCTTATCTTTTACCATTCAACATTTCCGACGCGGCATCAGTTAAGGCACTACTCCGTTAATGGAAGGGCGGCAGCGACGGCTTACCGCCCTCCACTATTGTCCCAAACGCTTAAGTGAGGCCGAGTGCGGCGGCGCAAGCCGGAGCCGGCTCGTCAGTTCGAAGAGGCACACCTTGAGCCGTGATGAAGAAGGCTGTTTAGTCCCCTCCGTCCAAGAATCGCCTGCTTTGTAAGCGGTCTCTTGGCAGTTAGCATCGAACCACTGAATTGCGCCAGAAATAATGGTTACGGCGACCATGCCGGGATGCGAATGCCAGCCATTGTGTCCGCCCGCAGCAAGAGCGAAATGCTGCGTCGAAAAGGTGGCTGGTCCCTCCGTTTCGAGCGCAACTTCGAACTCTTGTCCGTTTGAGGTACGTCCGGCACCTTGGGTCCTGATGTCGGACGCGTGTTGGCCGACTGAGAAAAGCGGCGATACAAGGCCGACTATCGGCGTCGCATAGGCGAAGCCGACGATGGTAGCTGCCATTGCAGCGGCACCAAGAACTACTCGGGTTTTGACTTTCATTGACTGCCCCTTTTGATTTGAAACAACGGCTTTACGGCGCCTCTCTGGAACCAGCGCGGGGACCTTCTTCAACATATTGATAATTGCAAATGCGGTTCGCTCTGCGGATACCGGAAACGATTGCAACAGATCCATTGTGCGGATTAATAGCATCCGTTCTTCCCAGTTTATGGTTTTTAGAAGAGACTAACGCTTTTTGGCTCTTACACCGGTCGACGGTCAAGCGCAAGCACGAGTTGACATCTCTTCTCCTAGTGGATTCCGCTTAGCAACTGAAGGAGGTTCAAAACTCCCAAGCGCCTGCCGGAGGGACTACGGAGCAGGAAAAGAAGATTCGACTCGCTGAGCCGACAATTCCCCAACCGCCATGTCGTACTCACCGCGCGCGTGTGACCAATGACCCTCCCGGGATCGGTGTTGAATGTCTGCTTACGCAAGAGTTGGCGAGCGTCCGTCAACGACAAAAACATAACCAACAGCGAATGCCTTTCCGATTGAGGATGAACATATAAACAAAAGTAACTACTTCGCGAGCCAAGACCAGAAGGCGGCGTGTTTCGGTCTGTTAACCTGCGTTCGCGGTCCTTGCCCAAGATTCCACGTCATCAGCAGTCACTTCGTTTACGGGCCGCCGCAGCCCATGCGCTGCTTGGACAACGGCGCGCACTGCTTCGGGAAATTGCGCAATCCGCCGCCGCACTACGTGCAGCTCCTGCTCTTCGGTGATCCTAATACCGTCGACTTGCTTCATAGCAGTCTCTAACTCGGCCTGGCGCTTCAATAACTCCAGTGCTTCATTTACTGTTTGCATATCCGTCTCCTTTTTCAGTTTAATTGACTTAACTCATAGCCGCGTTGACGGCGACGATTGGCGATCGCCGCTAAGGCCATCAACGCCGCCTCGATGGACGGGGAGGGGCACGCCCGAGCACGGCCCAGCCGTGATCCAATGCGGCCATTCACTTGCGTCAGCAGCCACCCTCGCCACAGATCCTGTTCAAGGTGTACGCGAAAATATCTCGAGCCGCGCGTCCAACGCAGCGTAATCCAACTTGCGGTATCGATAGCTTTGCGGTCTGTATTCACGGCCGTCTTCCCTTACGTGTTGTACGTCGAGGCTTTCGCTTACCCTTAAGGGAAGTCTTGCGCAGCGCGCGCCCGATGGTTTTCGGTTTACTCGAGCGCGCTTTCGACTTCACTGCGGTTGCATTTGCCTTTGGGAGCGGCTTGGATTCAAGAGCGTTGAGTTTTCGCTCCAGCTCGTTGCGGGCCGCCTGCTCACGCCTTAAAGATCGGGCCAGCAATTGCACTCGGATCTGCAACTCCGCATTAGCTTTCTCGCTCTCACTGATGCGGGCCTGCATTTCCGCCTCGCGAAGCGAGAGCACTTGGGAACGCACCTCAAGGCGCTCTTGATTCTGCGCGACACCGCGTTGATCGATGGACTGCTCGAGCGTGGCGCGGGCCCAGGCCTCATCAAGCGCGCGTAGCCACAGCGCCTCCGCGATATGCGATACCGATTCGGGTAGCCGGTGAAAGGCTGCGGGGCCTTGATCTAAGCGCGCGGCGAGGGACTTCCACCACCGATCGAGCAGCGGTCCTACGGTATTCGGCGAGCCGGAGCCGATTTTAGTTCGGATCTTCTCCACCGTCGGCCGCTCGCCAGGCGTTTTGCGAATCGCGCGGCGAGCCCTATCTGCCGGCGGACCCGAAGACGATCCGCGCGTTCATCGAAGATTGCGCGAACGCCGGCAAGAAACCCGCAACTATCAAGCGCTATGTGGCGACGATTGCGCGCGTGCACATTGCCGCCGGACTCCTCAATCCGTGCTCAAGCGAAGCCGTGCGATTGGGATTGAAGAAAATGAGTCGCGAAACCTCGGCACGGCAGACCCAAGCGCATCCCTTGAGCTGGAAGGACATTAAGGAATTTATCGACAGCGCCGGCGCAGGCCTGCGCGCGGATCGCGAACGCGCGCTGCTGTGCGTCGCCTATGAAACCCTCGCGCGTCGCGGCGAGCTAGTGGCACTTGAGGTGCGGGATATCGATTTCCATCCGGACTGTACCGGCCAAGCGCTCATACGGCGCGGGAAGACAGACGCGGAAGGGGAGGGTAGGGCGGCGTATCTCTCCCGCGAGACAGTGCGTTGGCTCAAGGTGTGGCTGGAGCATGCTGAGATCACTGAGGGGGCGGCATTTAGGCGCCTAATTGGCGAAACGGGGATCGGTAGTGCGCTGAATCCAGGGAGTATTGCGCCGATCTTTAAGAGAGTGGCTCGGTGGATTGGGATGCCGGCGCGTTATGTCGCCTTGGTGAGTGGACATTCGACGCGCGTGGGCGCCACCCAAGATCTTGCCTCGCTCGATATAGATTTAGCGGCCATTACGCAGGCCGGGGGCTGGAAATCGACGAGAATGCCATTGCAATATGCGGAGAAGATTAGTGCTGCCCGATCCGGTATAGCGAGAGCCGCGGCGGTGACGGGGCGCAACGATATAATAGTGGGGAAATAAACTGCCATAAATGTCGTTCAAAGAGCGCCGAAAAATAAAGATTGTAATCGGGTAACCCATGGATAATTTCCTACCACCACCTGGATGGCGTGCGTCAACGGACACCATGTCAGGTTTCATTGATGCCACCGACTGGTCATCCACGGCACTCGGGGCGCGCAGCGCTTGGTCACCGAGCCTCACATGGGCCCTCGACATGGTGCTTGCGTCCGCGATTCCGATGGCCCTGCGGTGGGGCCGAGAGTTTGTCCTGATTTACAACGATGCGTATCGACCCATTCTCGGGGATAAGCATCCGTGGGCGCTCGGGCGCCCCGCGCGCGAGGCTTGGTCCGAAGTGTGGGCGCAGATCGTCCCCGCCCACGAGGCGATCCTGAACGCCCAAACTCGCTCGATTGTCGCCGACGACATTGTGCTGCGCATTCAGCGACACGATTCCGTGTGGGAGGAGGCGCATTTCACTTTAGGCTACAGCGCCATTAAGGATGCCACCGCACCCAGCGGGGTAGGCGGGGTTCTCGTGACCGCGCTCGATAACACAGCGCGCAAACGCACTGAGGATGAACTTCGAGAAAATCGCAGCTTCTTGAACGATATCCTCAAGTCTTCAGGGGAAGCGTTCTACGCGTTGGCTCAAGACGGCAGCACTACGCTGTGTAACCAGGCGTTTTTGCGGTTGCTGGGCATTAACCGGGAAGAAGATGTCGTCGGCCACAAAATTCACGACCTGATTCATCACACGCATCCAGATGGCTCTCACTACGACAAGGCGGACTGCCCGATTTACATTTGCGCATCGACTGGAAAATCGGCGCACGTGGAGGACGAGCATTTTTTTCGCTTAAACGGGGAGGCTTTCCCGGTCGAATACTGGGTGAGTCCCGTCTTTCGGGAGGGGGTTCACCAAGGCGCGATTTGTACCTTTGTTGATATCACCGCACGCAAGGCGGCGGCGGCGGAACTCGCGCGCAGCGAAGCTGAATTTCGCACCTTTGCCCAAGCAATGCCGAATCACGTCTGGGCATCACCTCCGGACGGACAGCTCGATTGGTTTAACCAACGAGTATATGACTACAGCGGCTATGCTCCAGGTTCCCTAAACGGCACGGGGTGGACTCAAATGGTCCATCCCGAGGACCTGGCGCTCGCGGCCGAGCGATGGTCCGCGTCTCTGCAATCAGGCGAGACTTATCAAACGGAGTTTCGCTTAAGGCGTGCCGATGGCACGTATCGTTGGCACCTAGCGCGCGCCATACCTATCTACGGAGCAGAGGGCAAAATATCGCGATGGATTGGGACCAATACCGATATCGAAGATGAGCGGCGTGCCTCGCATGCGTTAGGCACGTTAAACGCGACCCTCGAACAGCGCGTTGCTGAAGAAGCCGCGGAGAGAGATCGACTCTGGCAAACCTCCCAGGACCTTCTGGTCGTCGTGGATCCGGATGGTACGTTCAAGTCCGCAAATCCCGCCTGGGAGACGGTGTTGGGCTGGCAGCCGAGCGAAGTCATTGGCAAGAATCACTTGGACTTCGTCTACCCCGACGACCGCCCGAACAGCCAAAGCGCACTGGATGAGGCCTTGGAGGCGCCGCTACCAGCATTCGAGAACCGATGCGTGCACAAGAACGGCAGCTTTCGCTGGATCTCTTGGGTCGCAGCGTCGGAAAAGGATTTGGTATATGCCACCGGCCGCAACATCACGGCGGAGAAGGAAGCGGGTGCTCAGCTTCAGCTTGCACAAGAGGCACTGCGGCAAAGCCAAAAAATGGAGGCCGTCGGTCAATTAACAGGCGGCATTGCCCATGACTTTAATAATATGCTGGCGGTAGTCGTCGGTTCGCTTGAACTTCTGGGCAGGCGGTTGCCGGGGACCGATGTGCGCGCACAGCGTTACTTGAGTGCCGCCGCCGACGCGGCGCGTAGAGGATCAATCCTCACGCAACGACTTCTGGCCTTCTCTCGTCAACAACCTCTCGAGCCCGAGCCGGTGGATGCCAACAAACTGGTGGCGGGTATGTCAGATTTACTGCGCCATTCGATCGGCGTGGATGTGCGCTTGGAAACGGTGCTTGCCGGCGGGCTGTGGCGAACGCACGCCGACCCTAACCAACTGGAAAACGTAATCTTGAATCTCGCGGTCAATGCGCGCGATGCCATGCAGGAAGGTGGCCGGCTCACCATCGAAACGCAGAACACTCACCTCGATGAACGCTATACGGCCGCGCATCCGGGAGTATCCGCCGGTCAGTACGTGCTGATCGCAGTGACCGATACGGGGTCGGGAATGCCCGCGGAGGTCATCGAGAAGGCTTTTGATCCCTTCTTTACGACCAAACCCGTCGGCAAAGGCACGGGTCTTGGCTTAAGCCAGGTCTACGGCTTCGTGAAACAATCCGGGGGTCACGTCAAAATATATTCCGAGCCCCGCCACGGTACAACCATCAAAATCTACCTGCCGCGCCTGGTTGGCGCCGTAGCGGAGGACATTCAGGAGGATTCGGCGCAGATCCTCCCGCTCGGGGACTCCCAAGAAGTGGTGCTGGTCGTCGAGGATGAACCGGACGTGCGGCGCTTCAGTGTCGAAGCGCTCACTGAGTTGGGGTATCAGGTACTCGAAGCGGATGGCGCCAGCGCAGCGCTGCAGCTCCTCGATACGCATCCTGAAATCGTGCTGCTATTCACCGATGTGGTGATGCCCGGAGTAAATGGTGCCAAGCTCGCCGAGGAAGCGCGCCGGCGGCGCCCTAAACTGAAGGTCTTATTCACGACGGGCTATACACGAAATGCAGTCGTCCATAATGGGGTGCTCGACTCGGGAGTTGAAATGATCGGCAAGCCGTTCACCTTGGACGCGCTCGCCGTCAAGTTGAGACTCATCTTGGAAACACCCGTGAGTTGACCTCCATTGGAAATGCATCCGACAACTCGCGCCGCGGCGCTTAAGATCGCCCAAATTGCAGCAGTCAACCCTGCGGCGGTATGGACGTCTCGGATGCCCGCGAGCTCAAGGGGCTTGAAGCCGAGAATGCCAAGCTGAAGAAGCTGTTGGTGGAAAAGCTGCTGGTAATCGAGGGACTGAAGGACTTCAGCCGGGGAAAATGACATCCCCGATCGGTCGGCGGTGTGTGCTGCGCTGCCTGACGGATCGGAGCGTCTCGGAACGAGCGGCCTGCCGACATTTGGGCTTCAGTCGTCGGATAGCTACCTATCCGCTGCAACAAGCGGTAAAGGATCAACCGATCCTCGAGCAGCTGGTGGCTACGAGCCAAAGCTTTCGCGCTTCGGCTTTCGCCGGGCGGCCGCCTGGTTGTCACTGGGACCGAAGCGAGTGAGGCGCCTAGGGGTCACAAAATCGGGGAACAGGTCAGAGGCGCAAAACGGCCCTATCGCCGTGGGCGCGTCGGCCTAAAAGGTGGGTTAGTCTAGTGTCATTAAGGAGGGATGCCGACAAAGGCAGACCTAATCTACGCGCATGTTCGCATCTGCGCGCCGTGAACCGTCGCTGCTGATGGTGGGAATCAACGCCCCAGACTCGCCGTGGTAGGCGCCCTATTTCTTCGCCAGGAGCAGCATCGCTGCGTTCCGTAAGCCCGGAAGGAGGTGTGCAGCTGCCTTTGCCAAGAGCCAAGGCAACGACACTTCGATCCGTAGCGCGTCGTCCAGCACTTCAATTCGCGCCACGGCAGATTGGCCTAGCGCGGTCATGCGGCAATGCAATGTATCTCCTTTCCAAGTCTCCTGCTCTATCGCGATCACCGCTCCAAGGTGACCTTTAGTGCGGGCGAAGCCCTCTTTGAGACGGCGGACCGCCTCCACCTTCCCAAGACGATGTTCGACGATGACTGTGACAGTGTCGCTCATGAAAACTGCAACGGCGTTGCGTGTACATGCATGCGCGCTATTATGATCCATACAAAGGTTTAACGCTCACGGCCTCGCGCGCGCAATGCTGATATCCGTGCCTTTTGATAGATGGCGACGTTTGCATCATATCTTGATACGAATTTCTTGCGATCATTCGGAGGATCGGTTTGCAGGTAATAGTACATAGGCTGGTCGCTACTCATCTGGCGGCTCTCGTTTTATATACTCTTTGAGACAGGTGATACGGTACGGGGCCAAACCGCGTAGAATCATCGCAGATTTGACCGACTCGGCTCGGCGCTGGGGGACATCCAAGTCGTACTCATCCGGGCCGACGCTGTCGGTAAAGTCCTCGATTGGATACGCCTCTCCGCGTGTTCCGTTAGAAACTGCCCCAATTGGTCAAGTCTTCTCTGGGCACCGGATTTGAGCTCCGCTCGACCGGTATCGACCAGCACATACGTAATAATTGCGGTTGGTATAGGAATGCCCTTCAGCAAGTAACGAGCGTTATGTAATCTCGTTTGGGTGATCGCGGCGATGTGATGACGCGTTGGTGCGGTGTTGGCTTAAAAAGCATACTATTATCTATAGTCGGGTACCTGGCGCAGCCTGCGACTCGTCCGCGTTGAGTAACAGAGTCGCACACACCGGCTCTTGCTCAACGCGAAATGAGATCAAGAATAATTTTAAAAAAAGGTGCATGCACAATGTCTTTCATCGCTTGGATTGTATTAGGACTCATCTCGGGGTTTATCGCCAGTAAATTGGTCAACAAGACCGGGGAGGGCGTGTTAATAGACATCATTCTCGGAATCATTGGGGCAGTGGTCGGGGGCTGGCTATTTAATACCTTTGGAATGGCCGGCGTCACGGGACTGAACATCTACAGTATGGTGGTAGCGGTTATCGGTGCGGTGGTGGTACTGCTGATCTATCACGCGATAAAACGTAAAGCGTAAACCGCGCCCTGTCGCGCCGTCGCTGGTAGCACGGCATGGCGGGCGCGATCTTCAAGCGACGCTGAAGCTGACATGGCAGCTTGGGTGTCGGCGCGTCGTCCGAAGCTCTGTCTGCTCGCTTTGCTTCAATGGAATTGCTCGTGAGCACACTCAAGTACCCGCGATTACCCGGTGTATATGCTCTCGCCGCTACCGTCTTTACGGAAATAGCGGTCCAAGCGCCGCAACGACAACATGCACTTTTAAACTATATAATCGCAGCTCTACAATGTTATTGGCCTGATTCGCGTTCCGAGACGTCCATCACCAAGGTCCTACACCGAGCATTGGTACGCTTTGGTTTAGCCTTTTTTTGACCGGAGCAGATTACGCTATGGCGTATTTTCGGGCGCGATTCTGTAAACATAACCCTAAGGTGCCGACGCTTCACCAGGCAAACTGTCCCGAAGCGCAGTTCGTCGACCCAAAGCCCAAGCAAGAGGTCGGGCAGCACGAATCCGGCGATAAGCTGCGTAATGTGGATGCCATTACATCGGCAAAGGCATACCAATTATTGGACAAAAAATACCCTGGCACAGTGAAAGTATGTCGTTGCGCCGAGGGCACCACGCTCAAAGCGGTCCTCGAGCAGGCTGCCAGCCGATAGTTCCTCGATGACAAAGATGAGTCCTGTTCTCAGGATTAAGGCCGAGCTGGCCATTTGCGCAGCATCGGAGAAGCTACGCAATCAGCGTGTCCAATCGCGAGCTACGCCAACGACAAGAGCCCATGCAGACACCGTCGCGGTAATTCGTAAGGAATTAGATAAGCTAGTGAGAATTCTCGCCGACGACGCAAGCGATAAGCACTTTAACGTAGCAGCTCGAGTTGCCAAATGTGCCGATTATCTTGCCCAGATCCCGAGCGACCAGGTACAGCATGCCCGAGATTTCATGGTTGCAGCTCACAGGGTGTTGCAGGATGTGCAGGAAATTGCGCTGTGAATGTGGTGGAGCAATGGATGAGATCGCGCTATCTGGATCAACGCGAGGGCCAGCTTCAGCGCCTCATTCTATGCAATAAGTTCCGCGTTGTCAGAAAGGCGTTGGCGGAGAGCAAAGACACCTAAGGACAATTCTGCGCATGCTTGGGCGGTTCTGAGGCGAGTGGTGGCGACGGCCGCCTCCAGGAAGAAGAATACTCTCATTTAGCCCGTCTACTTAAGAGCGCCTCGCCAGTTTCTTGAGCCTTGCAAATCGCGGTCGGTCGGCTTCGTTAGGTCCCAGGAATTGCATCATCGATTTTCCATCGAGCGCATTTTCGGCAATCACCTTTAAAGCCACGAGAGTCGGGGTGGCAAGAATTACACCCGCGACGCCCCAAAAAACGCCGCCGAACCATAGTCCCAGAAATATCAGTAGTGGGTTGACGTCTAGGCGCCTGCCAACTAAGAGGGGCTGAACGATTTGGCCTTCAAGCGTCGCGAGCGCTAGGTAACTCAAAGCGACGCCGTACGCATGCCCCAGCCCGTCAAATGACACGATGGCAACGAGGGTCACCACGAGCAGTGTTGCGGTGGCGCCGGCATAAGGAATGAAATTGAAAACCGCAGCCAGTGCCCCCCACAGGTAAGGTGTGGGCATCCCCCACGCCATCATCACCAGCGTGGTCGCGAAACCCAGGCCTACATTGATCAATGCGGTGGTGACATAGAACTGCGCCACTTCAGCCCGGACTTTTTCGATGTATCGTTGGACGTGGTGAGCCTTAAGATGATCAAAAAAAGCCGCCGTCATCCGCGCCGCCATCGGGGGTCCGCCGGCGAGGAGAAACAGCGTAATGATCACAAACGTGGCGAGTCCAATAGCGGAGTCACGCAGCATCGCTAGAAAGGACCGCGACATGCTGTCCTGAGGGACTAAAACAGGTATCGGTTCACCGGCTTTGACCGCCCCAACCTGTGCCGCTTTGGTACTCAAATCCTCTATACGGCTCACCAATTTGGCCACCGGCGTAAACTTTTTTTGGATGACCGACAGGGTGTGGGGGGCCGATGCGTACCACTCTTGAATCGGCGTCGATACCCGCGCGACTACACCTGCTGCAGCGGCCAGCACCGCAAGTAGAATGAGTACAGCGCTAAATCCGCGCGGGAAACCTAATCGAAAAAGCATCTCTACGGGGCTTGAGAGAATTAAGCCTGCGAGCAACGCGAGCGCGACCGGGACGAACGCGGAGTGCCCAATATACAGAATGGCGCCGACGAGGATAGCGAGGATCCCCTTGGCTGCATTAAAGTCCCTCAAGCCCTCGAGGGTCTTCGGCAGACGGTCGAATTTTGAAGCTTGCGTCGTCATTCCTACATTTGCGATAGCCGCCCCTGAAGAGGGCGAAATGCGGCTACTCTAGTCGCACTCCGCCGGCCCCGCCGAGATGCATCCCACGGTTTGCAGGGGCCGCGCGCTTCGGCACGCTGCAATGGTCACGCCGAAAGCCTGCTTACCCGCTCTCACCCCCTTCGCTGCTATGGTACTGTGCGGCATGCTCATCTTGCTGGTGGAGGACAGTGAGGAGGTCCGCGAGATTTCGCTCGAATATCTTCAAGAGCTAGGCCATCAGGCCATCGCTGTCTCGGATGCAGAAGAGGCGCTCGACAAGATGCAAACTCAGTCGTTCGACGTGCTGATTGCCGACATTTCTCTACCTGGGATCTCAGGAATAGACCTCGCGAAGAAACTCAGAGGCGGGAATGCTGATCTTCCCATCATTCTGTGCACGGGCTATACGGCCTCGCGCGTGCGTGGAAACTTGGGAGACCTCGTGCGTTCAGTACAGGTCCTAACGAAACCCTACGATCTTCCAGCATTAGCAAGCGCGCTCGCCAAGGCGGTGCGGCTCGGTTCTGGATAGTCCTCCGACACCGATAACGGGCGAGGACGTTTGCGCTTACTAGCCGAACCTGCCGGTAACCCGCTCGGACAACACGCTTGCGATCCTCCCGTTCGAATTTTCGCCAATTGCACAGAAGGTTGACCGTATGCCCAGCTCCTGCGCAACTGCGCCTTCGCTCTCTCATCGACTGCCGCGAGCCGGACCGCCTCGAGCTTGAACTCGTGGCTTCACTTCTTGCGAGGCATGCGTTCCATATGCGGCTGGATAGGCGACCGACTTCAAGGTGCCCGGACCAGAATATCGCGTTAGGGACTGACCCCATCACAGCGAACCATTGCAGTACCCCTGGGGGACCGGCGCAATGTGGTGTTCCGCGGTTATCAGCCATCTTCCACGAGTTTTCGCGATCACGTCTATGCGAATACTGTCCGAGGCGGAACGGGCTACCGTGCGACTTCCTTTGTCCGTGGCCAATCCGACCACCAGGGCGACAGGCGGCGCCCTGAAAAAAGACCGCACTGCAGACAAATCCGTGTTTGAAAACGGCACTTCTGACATTCATTGCACGGCCAGGCCAAGGCGGACGGCGCGATCTTCCAGGCGTTTCGCGAAGCGCGAGGCGAGCCGTATCAACCGGCCGACCCGAAGACGATTCGCGCGTTCATCGAAGATCGAGTCGGCGCGGGCAAGAAGCCTGCGACCATCAAGCGCTACGTGGCCACGATCGCGCGCGTGCACGTTGCTGCGGGCCTTCTAAACCCATGCTCAAGCGAAGCCGTGCGATTGGGACTAAAACAGATGGGGCGTGAAACCTCGGAACGGCAGACCCAAGCGCATCCCTTGAACTGGAAGGACATCAAGGAATTTATTGAAAGCGCCGGCGAAGGCCTGCGCGCTGACCGTGAAGGAGCCATGCTGTGCGTCGCGTATGAAACTCTCGCTCGCCGCGGCGAGCTGGTGGCGCTTACCGTCCGAGACATTGATTTCCATCCGGACGGTACCGGGCAGGCGATCATACGGCGGGGAAAGACGGATGCGGAAGGGCAGGGAAGAGTGGCCTATTTGTCGCGCGAGACTGTCCGGTGGCTCAAAGCGTGGTTAGAGCATGCGGGCGTTGAGGAGGGAGCGGCATTTAGGAGATTGATCGGAAGGAAGGAAATAGGCGGTCCCTTAAATCCCGGCAGCATTGCGCCTATTTTCAAGCGGGTCGCGCAGTGGATTGGGATGCCGGCGCGATATGTTGCTTTGGTGAGTGGGCACTCGACACGTGTCGGAGCTACTCAAGATCTGGCGGCCCTCGACATCGACTTGGCGGCGATCACGCAGGCCGGCGGCTGGAAATCGACGCGCATGCCGCTGCAATATGCCGAGAAGATCAATGCGGCGAGATCAGGAATGGCGAGGGCTGTGGAGAAGACTGGGAGAGACATATTTCCTGACTGAGAGAGCACGTTCAATTTACGGGCGCCTGGCGCAGAACGCTCACGCGAAGCCGTGATAATCTCCCAAGTACCGAAGGAGAGTCGTGGCTAGGCGTGAACTCATAATCTGGGTCCGCTTTCGGATGTGCAGGCAAGGTCAGAGATCGACCCATCTGCGAGCTTGGGAGGGGCCGCTTGCGGACCTTCTGAGCGCCGAGGTGAGATTGCGATATCCGTGTTAAGCAAGGATCAGCAGTCGTGAGCGCCGGGGGGCACCATGACATCCACAAACCGAAGCTGTGGCGAGGCAGGCGTGGGCTTGTGCTTGGCCTGGTTAGCCTTGGCATTATGCTCAACTACGCCGACCGCCAGATCATCGCGGTCCTGAAGCCGATGCTGCAGCAGGACCTTGGCTGGACCGACGGCGAATACGGCCGGATGACCTCGGTCTTCCAATTCGCCACCGCCTTCTCTTTCCTAGGCGCAGGCTGGCTCGTCGACCGCATTGGATGGCGGCGCGCCAACCCGCTTGGGGTGGCGCTCTGGAGCCTGGCGGCAATCGGCCATGCTTTCGCTCGCACGGTCGGGCAGTTCACGGTCGCGCGGGCTGCCCTCGGGGTCACCGAGGCCCTGAACTCGCCGACCGCGATCAAGACAGCTGCGGCCCTTTACCCTAACGAACTCCGGGCGATGGCATACGGCATCATCTCCGCCGCCAGCACCCTGGGCGCCGTCGTGACCCCGCTGGTCGTACCCCTGGTCGCCTTGACGATCGGTTGGGCCAACGCCTTCCTGGTCACCGGCGGTCTCGGGCTCCTCTGGATCGTGGCATGGCTGGGGTCGCGAGCGGGGCAGGTGGTCGCGGCCGAGGCGGACACGCCGACGCCGGCCTTCGTGGAGACATCTCGCCTCACGGACGTTCTGACCGACCGGCGCACTTGGGCCGTGGCCGGCGCCCGTGCGTGTTCGGACAGCGTCTGGTGGCTGCTGCTCTACTGGATGCCCGACCTGTTCAACCGCGTGTTCCATCTCGGCATGAGCGCCTTCGGCCTGCCGCTCGCGGTGATCTACGCCGCCTCCGGAGTCGGTGCGCTGCTCGCGGGCTTCGCTTCGACGCGTCTGCTCTCGGCGGGCGTCAGCCTCAACGCCGCGCGTAAAGGGCTGATGTTGACAGCCGCCATACTGGTTATCCCCGTCTGGTATGCGGCATCAGCGGGGAACTACTGGCTGGCGACGGCGATCCTCGGCCTGACGCTCGCGGCTCACCAATGCTTCTCGATCAACATTTTTGCCCTGGCCACCGACATCTCACCGCCCGGACGCGTGGCCACCGTCATCGCGATCCAGGCCTTCTGCGGCAACATCTCTGGCATGGTGATGCTGTCCCTCGCGGGCTGGACTCTCGACCATGGATACGGCTACGCGCCCCTTCTCACCTGGGCTTCGGTTGCGTATCTGCTTGGCCTCGGATGGGTGCAGTTGCTGCTCCCGCGTGTTGAGAGCATTGCGCCTGGGCCGGAGGCTGCGCCCGCCGTTGCCTGAGGCGTCTTCATCGACCCGGCTCGGCCGCGTCCGCACTTTTGACATTCATTGCACGCCCAGGCCTGATTCAGGGAAGTAAAGCGATCATACCGCGCGAAGGAGGTAGTGCAATTTTCGGAAGGGGAAAAGTCCGGCCTAGATCGGGTGAATGTCGGATTTGCGGCGCTGCAGATAAATTTAGATCTGAGTTTAGTATGGCGGCAGTTCGGATCACACCCGAACACGAGGACACCCCCGTGCCCAGGTGTATCGGACACAAGCGGCGGTACTGCAAAGCTCCGCACCCGCCCAGTTGCATTAGCTCCTTCTTGCCGGTCCGCTACCGCAAACCAAGCGCGGCCGCACACTCCGGAGCGGAATGATCTGTGCGCTTTGGGACCCCTTTCGCAACGACATACGACACCAGGAAGTGCGCGTCGATCGAGCTGTTGTTGACGACATCATGCAGCTTTGTACCCTCTGTCCAAGAGTCCCCTGCGTTGTAGACCGTCTTCTTACAATTGGCATCGTACCAATCAATGGGACCGGAATCCGCCGCCAATGTGAGCATCAAGATTCCCGGGTGGGTATGCCAGCCCGTGGTGCCGCCCGGGGAGAACTTGATGTCCTGTTGAATGAAATTGGCGGCGCCCTCCGTTTCCAGTTGCGCACTGAATCCCTTCTCCGTCCCGGAAAGCGCCACATGCGCGTGGGCATGGACGTCTCGGTTGGCCGTGCCCGTCACCAGGATAACGTTATACCAAGCACCGATCGTGGGGGTCGCGAATGCAAAACCGGCGGCTATCGAAGTGGCCACAATACTGCCCAAAAGGACTTTCGATTTTCTATGCATCTTAATTCTCCGTTAATGTTTGACTCGACGAACCAATTCGAGTGATGGACTCTCACCGGTTACGGTTCCGGGGATAGTTCCTTCCTCTTTTTTGTTTACACCGACCCCTAATGAGCGTGTGGCGATCCTGGCGCTTCTGCTAACTTAAGTCCTGAACAAGGCCTGAACCAGCCTAGGGATTCGCTGAAATCGGTCTGAATTTAATCGTCTGGCGGTTTCTCGAGCGCCCGAAACCTTGGTGATCCAGAAAAGCATGGCGCGGCGGACGAGGCGTTAGAATGCAAAGCTCTTCTGAATCACAGACTTAGATATAAACCGGATGACCTCGCCACAACGTTCAGTGCTTCGGGTCGGTGATCTTCGCGTGGATTCCGAGTTGGGTGAGCTACGAAAGAACGATAGCGTCACGCTGAAGCTTGAACCAACGGCCATGCGACTGTTCATGTATCTGGTCGAGCATGCGGATCGCGTCGTCAGCGTTGAGGAACTTCTGGACCGAGTCTGGCCGAATGTCGTGGTCAGCCCGGACTCTGTGTACGCAGCGATCGCCGCCTTGAGGCGTATCCTGGGAGATGACTCAAAACAACCTAGGTATGTCGCCAATTTTGTGCGCCGTGGCTATCGACTCATCGCTCCGATTTCCGTTTGGAATGATCTCGATACCGATGTAAAAACGCGGGCTACGGCCTCGCAACTTGCGCTATTACCCGTATCCGGTGGCTCATCGATGGCTACCCAGTCGGCTCCTCCCGACTCCGGAATCCCGGATTCGAGCTATACGGGGGCGCTGGCGGTGCGCTTACGGATGGCGGCAGTCGTCGGCTTGGCCACTCTGGTGATAATTGCCGGTGGTCTGGCAGCTCGAAATATGAGAAACAAACCGGCGGCATCGGTGACTGTACCGGCTTTATTGGCGGGTGCCAGCGAGCGTTCTATCGCGGTCCTGGCGTTCGTGGACATGAGTGAAAAACACGATCAGGAGTACTTTGGAGACGGCATGGCAGAAGAGTTGATCGACCAACTATCGCAGCTCGGGGAACTGCGGGTCATCAGCCGGACCTCTGCATTTCATTTCAAGGCGCGAAGCGACGACGCGCGCACGATTGGCGCTCAGCTCTCCGTCGCCCACATCCTGGAGGGCAGCGTACGCCGCTCCGGGGACCGCTTGCGGGTCGCCATTCAGCTGATCGACGCGTCAGATGGTTCCACCCGCTGGTCGCAGAGTTACGAGCGTCCCGCAGACGACGTCTTCACGGTTCAAGACGACATTGCGAAGGACGTCGTCCAGGCCTTGAAGGGCAAGCTCGTTGTCGTGCCAACTCAACAGCAGGCATCGACGGAGAACATTGTCGCTCACAATTTGCTTCTGGAGGGACGTTTTTTTCAGGAACGCTGGGCGCCGGGGGACTCGGAACGGGCAGTCGCGTCCTATCAGCGCGCGCTTCAAATCGATCCTGCCTATCCAAACGCCTGGACGGAACTCGCTTGGGTCACTCTATGGCAAGCCTGGTACGGAGACGAGAAGGTCCAACCCGCAGACTACGACAATGCGCGCCGTGCGGCATTGAAAGCAATCGAGCTTCGGCCTGATCTTGCCCTGGCGCACGCGACGCGCGGGTGGAGCGAGACTGTGCTCGGTTTGAACTGGGAAGTCGCCGATTCAGAATTCGCCAAGGCGCTCGAGCTCGAGCCGCAGAATATGCGTGCTCTTTACGGTAAGGGAATGCTTGCGCGAATTCTCCGAAAAAATGATGAATCGCTACGCTATTATCGAGCTGCCCTCGACAGAGATCCCATCAACGCATTTGCCCTGCAAGGTTTTTCGAGCACGCTCATCGCAGCCGGGCGCACGGCAGAGGCCGTGCAGTCGGCCCGCAAGGCTCTAGAGATAAGCCCCAATATCGAGGCGGGCCACTGGTATCTGGGGTACGCTCACCTCTCGAACGGTGAACTCGAAGCGGCGCACCGCGAGATACAGTTGGAACCTATCGAGTACTTGCGTTTCGCTGGGGATGCATTGACCGCACACGCGCGGCGCGATTCGCGCGCTTCCGATGCGGCACTTCGGAGCTTGCTGGCAAACACGAACCCACACAAAGCCTACTATCTCGCAGCAGTTTACGCCGCTACTGGCGACATCAAGGCAGCGGTAGCATGGCTCGAGCTCGCGCGCGCCGCTGGAACCGGCCTGTTCGCCGAAGCCTCTGGCGATCCTGCGTTCAACTCCATTCGCAATTCACCGGAATTCGTGTCATTTCTCCATCGCGCACGGCTGCCAACTTCCGTGAAGCGTCTTGACTGATAATTCGTGCTTAGGGTGATCCCATAGGTTCTCGGCGGCGATTGCCCGATCCGTGCGGATTAAGTATTCAGTGAAACTTCTTGGAATCAACGAAGTGAAGATGTTCATGGGCGGATTTGTTAGTCACGTGAAGGTCAACAAGCGGCTCTTCCGAAACCGTTCGATCAGCTAATTCTGCGACCCGAACGCCCGGTATATATGTGCAGGCGAGACTTGGAGGGAAGTCAGGATATTCAAGCGATGAGGCCAGCTCTCGAACGGTTTGCGTCGATGCGGCCGGGAAAGTGAACGCCGGTATCGATTTCCCTCCTTCGCCAAAATTTAAGCAATCCTTGGCCACTCATTTGAATGTATCTCGGTTAACTGTTATGTCTGGGGATTTGTCCGCATTTGCTGCGGTAGTGCTTCCGATGAACCACTAATCCACCGCCTTCATGGGCGTATCGAGCACTGCAATTAAATGGCGGGCAACTGTCATCGTCTGACGGCTATTTGTCGTGGCAATCGCAGGAGATTTGGCCAATGTGCAGGATTCGTGCATATTGTAGGGAAGACGGCAATGGATGACCTGATGAAAATTGACTCGGCGACCGTTAAAAAGCTTCGAGAGACGCGTTCCTGGTCTCAAGAACATTTGGCGGAAGTGGCCGGAGTAAGTCTTAGGACGATTCAAAGAGTGGAGTCCGAAGGGAGTGCTTCACTTGAAACCCGTATGGCAATTGCCTCTGCATTCAATATGGCGCCCGCGGACTTGATGCTAGGGGGACCGGAGCCTCAAAAACTGCTACTGGGAGCACGGATCGGCTTTATTTGCGGTGTCATTGGCCTCACGTTAGGTGTGGTGCTGGGCGTCTGGGGCGTCGCTCTCGGCCCCAATAGTTCGGCAGAGTCCGGTATTGCCTATAGCGTGATTGGCCTTGCGGCAGGACTGACTTGCGCTTATTTCGGTTTTATGTGGAATCGCTATTCGAGTTCTAGCGGCTAATTGCGAGCCTCCGCTCCCGCTTGGCGAGCCAAAAGAGGTCCGGGATTAGTACAGGTTGCCTCGGACGGACATTTTATATCATGGACCCGAATGTCTTTGCGTTCGAAGGAATCCCGAGCGAGACTCATGCTGGCGAGGTAGTCTGGATCGTCCTGGCCGCTTTGATAATGTCCGTCGGTGCAACCATATATCCCGCTTTACAAGCCGCGAAGACGCAACCCGCGGAAGTGTTGCGGTACGAATAGAAACTGGACTCGGCCACTCGAAGTAAAAGCAAACATGTCACTAGAATTCCGAGAAACGCTGCGCTCACAACCGCGCCGGACCGAAGGGCCGCTTTCATGGCGCGCGGTAGACTGATCGGGCGCAGGGCCAGCACAGATACCGGAACTTTCCCAAGAATGTCCCATCTCGTCTCTTATTTTGGCAACTGCAGTGAACTGAGAATATCTTCGGCGATCATTTGCTGCAAGACTTTCTTCCGCCTATGATGATGCGGCACATTTCCGACTGATCTCCTCGGAGAGCCAACTTTCGGAAGGGAGTGCGGCCAACGATTAATCTCCTTCGAGCAGCCGATGCACATCGAAACACTGTATAGGGCCAGACCATCAACCCTGATTCGCTCCGTCGCGACAGCACTGATGCTGACTCTCGCGGCTTGTAGTCAATGGAGCAATACCAGAAAGCCGATGCCGGAGAAGAACGCGCCGCGTGCGCAGCTGTCCATCGGCTATAGCCTGCTTTACCAAGAGGCCGATGGGATTCCGAAGCTGAAGTGGATCTTCATGTTTAAGGATAAAACTGAAGAAATGGGGCGGCTCACCAATGAGCTGGTCGGTTATTACCAGCAGCTGGCCGGCACCATGCAGAGGCTATCGAAGCAATATCCCGCCATGCGCATCGACGTGGTGGCAATGTCCGAGATCCAGGGCGACACGCGTAAAGCCATTGGCGAGGACTTGGCTAAGGACTTCGCCCCGCTCGTTGGTAAGACCGGCGTCAAATTCGAGCGTGAGGCGCTACTCATGCTTTACAACGCGCTCAACGAGCAACGTCATCTGACTGGGGTGATGGTGAAACTTGAAATCGACCCGGGCCTGAGAAAGTTCTTGGAGACGACAAAGGCCCAGTTGGAAGAACGCTATGCGAAAGTCGGGGTGCTATTGAACCGCCGCTATTTCACTCAGTGAGTTGCGCCGTCTCCATGTGGACTGTTCTACCACTGATAATCGATCGAGAGCGCGAGGGTGCGCTGAGTGCGTCTTTCCACTAATGGGCTACGCGACGCGTTTCCCCGAATCTGGTTGATCGCCGTGTCGAGGTTCAAAATCCAGTGCTCGGTCAAGAATTTGCTGGCACTGAATCCGACGCCTGCAGCACTGGTGCCGTCGCGCGGGATTTTGTAAACGGGATGCCCGGATAACAAAGACTGCGCTGGTGTTACGCCGTACAAAGTCTGCAGATAGCGATGCGTCGCGAGCGTGATGGACGGACCTGCAAACATGACAAAGGTGCGCGAGCTCCCAGGAAGGGGTAAGTAAACCGAAGCGTCGCCGACGGCCCCTTGTGCACCGCCCGCAAACTGGCGGGCGTCCACGCGCAGGATCATCGGGAAATGTCTTGACAATACCCAGGTCCCGAAGAGTTTTCCCACGGGTGCCGCCCCGATATTGCCCATTCCATGCAAATTGGTGAGATCGTCCTTCTCCTTGCGCCCCAAATCGTAAGTAACACCGATGCCAAGCTGATAATGATCGCCGCGAAGTAGGTTGTAGCCGAGGCCCTCGCCTGTACTGAAGAAAGCGACATCTCGATAGTGAATGTTGATGACCGGACCACCCTCCAGCCGATAGGCACGGGACCCGTCGTAGACGGGTTGAACCTCGGCGGCCAGCCCCAGAATGGTGCGAAATCGGGGCAGTTCCGGCTCAAACAGTCGGGCCAAAATGATGCCGCCTGAATATTGCCATTCCTGAAGCGGCGAGGGGGTTTGGGCTCTAACTGTCTGCAAGCTGGCCATGAGGAAGATGACCGCCAGGAGGCCAAGCCGCATTGGGGACGAGTGTCTGCTCATGGTGAGAATTTAACACTGGCTCGATCGAGACTGTTTGACTTTTCAAGATGAACAGCGGGATTTCTTCCAGGCTATTTTAATTGGATGAAACGTCGCGTGTCCTCAGAAGCAATCCATAAAAGGCGGTAAAGCTTGCTAAGATCGAGTGTCGACTGACGCTCGTCCTGGCGTACTTTGGTACGAAATAGAACAGGGCAAGTCCTAGGCTAGGTTATTAATCCTGCCGATAACGTTGTAGCGTTGGTGACAGGGTCCATGGCGTCGGTTGCATACGCTGTCGCATTGCAGATCATATTCGGGAAATAGGATTCCCGTCAGCAGGTACATAAATAGTCCCTCGTACCGCTCGATCCACACCAATGCCGCGGTTTCGCAGTCGCCAATCGGCGCATAGCCCCCAATCGCGGAGGATATCGTCGATATCGGTCAAGGGGCGCCCCTGATCGCTGGGGATGAGGTTATAAAGTGCCGCTATCGCTGGAGTAAAACTGCGGATGATGAGATGGCGGTCGAAAAATATCGTGGCCATTTGCGTGCTGTCGGAGAGGTTTCGCAAGTCAGCATTGATCAGATCGAGTTCACTTTCTCGGTCGAACGCACAGGAACGGTATTTAAATTCCTCATGCATCGATTGCAGCTCCCCACCTCGCAGAATCCACGCCCTTTACGAGCAGCCACAGCGCGAGTGACAGCTCCGCGACGAATGCCGGCACGAAAATCGCAGGGAACAATGTGGCGACGAACGCTGCATCAAGGAATGTCGCGAAGCTATTGATGAGATAGCAGAGGCCCGCGATGATCATCAGAACCCCCAGCAACTTTGGGAAGTAGCGCGCCCTGCAGAGTAGATAGCCAAGAACGAGGCACGCGAATCCGAAGAATACGAGGCTGATGCGGTAACCATCGCCATGCAGCCTCATAGCCAGCAATGCGAGAGAGTACAGTTGGTCCGGTTGGAAGGTTTTCAGATAGTCATCGTGTCCTAACAGGCGCAGGGCGGCAAAGCTGGTGAGATCAGTGATCCCTAGGATGATGTCCCATGCCAGCCGTAGAAATGCCGCCAGTAACGCCAGGTTCCGACTCGCCGGCCGCAGCAACGCGTATAGGATCACCGCGACGCGACGTCATATTAGAGATGAATGAGTTCGCCGGCGTGACCGAGCCGGAACAGGAAGTTGTGGGCCATCATGTTGCTGGCCGTGACCACAGCGTCGGCTGACACAACGAGCTTGTCGGAGGCTTCAGTGGATTGGGTACAGACGATCAATTTTTGGTGCCGAAACCGGTATCGTGCCGATCGACAGTCCAAGACTCTCTAGCGCAGTGCCAACCACGCCATTGCTGTTGTAGCCCAAAGGAGCGTACCCAATTTGAAGGGCGTCAATTTCGTCTATCGCATTTGCAAGCTTCTGATTGCTGCATTCACATGGTTTTCCATCATCTACATAAACCTTCGATGGCCGTGCGGCGGTCGTCCAATCCTTCGAATTTGGGTCATATGGACCGTGCACTGCGTGCACCCATCCCCATACCGGACTGTTCCAGCGAAACTGCCACTTCTGGACCTCCTCGAAACACTTGTTGGCTACCGTCTAAATCCGTTGTGATGATGTACGCGTGATATTCGGGAATGCCGTCAAACCGGGTCGCAGGCTTAAAGCGAACCTCTACTTTGCATAGCCCATAGGGATCGAGAAATGACACGGGATTGTTCCCGACGTAGCTGTACGGATTGACACCGCCATTTAGGCCAATTGGATCGCTCTCCACATATGCGTTCACAGCCCGACTAAGCTTCGAATTCCTGTGAGTCAACCAACTCGCCGCCCTGTTGCAGCGGGCCAGATTGCGGCCACAAGTGCAGGTGTATCTGACAAGCCTCACCCTTGTGATTGTCAAGCCTAAAACCGCTCGCTGAGCTTTTTAGCCGTAACTTCACTGCCTTACCGGGCAAAACCGCGAGTGCTGGGGGATCTTTGCCGCCGTCAAAAAGCGGAAGGCCGCCAACGGTGCCTTCCCCGGTCTTCCCGTTTTTGCAGTCGATTGCGATGTCCACTGGAATCGTTGCGAACCATGGCGATTTGATCCCGCGAAAATAGATTGGATGAGATGTCGGGTTCTCCAGCGCGAAGAAGTATTCTGATTTTGATTTGCCCGTGAAAGTCAGAGTTAATCTGTCTCCCGGTTTCGCGCGGTCGTCGGACTCACAAGCGACCAGAGCGATGCCAAACATGAAGAGCGCAATCCACCATTTAGTGGCCATGGGGCCCGCCTGGAAGGTCGTATGTGTTATGAGAGGCAATGGCAACACGCATTTGCAAGTCCCTAAGGATTGGTGTTATCGCGGCTTGTGCGGCATCCGCGCAGGTTTTCTCGTCCGGATATTGATTCCGTTTCAATGAGTTTTCTTTCTGAGTGACAATAGATTCGATAGCACTTCGCGCCGCACCATAGTCGTTGACGTGTTGCTGCTCGTCACGGCGAGCGAACTCTTTACTAAGAGGAAACATCAATATCTGAATTTGAACTTCAACTTGCAAGGTGCCGGAACACCCTTTCAGCTGCCAATTGTTCCCGCACGTAGGACTACATGTGCATTTCAGATGGGTCACACTGGAGGTCGTATAGCCACTGTTGCCACCCGTTACGAAGAAGGTCGGAATCTCTGTGACGTGAAAACCTAGAGAAAACAGCCCGAATGGGTCGGTGAAGCTCAACGGATTGTCTTTGGCATATGCATAGGTCGAGTAACTCCCTCCGGCGAGCCCGATGGAATCTGACTCGATATACCTTCCCATATTGGGGTCATAGGTTCTCAAGTAGTTGTAGTACAGACCGGACTCGTTCAAAGAATACTGTCCTGGAAAGCGCAAGTTGTAAGTAAATGTACCTAAGCCAGAAGGATTTGTGTTTGGCGCCGCACTTCCAAACGTATCTGGATCCCACCGCCACATGAGCCCGTTGTCTGAGGGTCGTGTGATCTTGCGAGGGGTGCCTAAGTGATCCGTATGCACATAATAAATTGCGACCGTGCTGCCGCTGGGTAGGAGCGTGGCTACCGGAATGTCACCCATCCAAATGGTTTCCTGGATCAATGCTCCAGTGTTTGAGTACTCACCCAAGAGATGCCCGGCTTCGTCATACATCAGTAACGTTGTTCCGCCATTCCCAGATTTCTCGATGAGTTGGCCGAGCGCGTTATAAACATAGTTGGTTGCGTTTCCGCCCACCGTCGCGACATTCAAGCGGCCGCGCTGATTAAACGTATATGAATTGCTTCCGTAACCTTGAGTGTTTCCCGCAGTGTCATAACTGTAGGTGCGTGCAATTGCGCCGCTAGTAGAATCAAGCCGATTGTTGAGAGAGTCCACATGTTCCGTCGATGCAGTCGTGCCCGTTGTGGTCAGCCGGTTGCTGTTCGCATCGTAAGTGTAGCCGCGCGTTGTTGATGTGCTGACTCCGCTCGTGACTCGATCCAACAAGTCATAACCAAACGTGTAAGTGTTGCTGGCAAGACCTGAGTCGCTAATGCCCGTGATACGGGAAGCGTTGTCAACCGTGTAGGTATTGGTGATTCCACCGGTGAGGATGCGCGCCGGGTTCCCGTCGGCGTCAAAGGCGCGGCTTACCGTCGTTGCATTCCCCCAAACCCAAGCATTGGCCGGACCGAAGGGGTCGTACGTGACGTTGCTTAAAATTGTTGTGGCATTCAGTTTGATCGACGTGATTCGATGATTTGTATAGGTGTACGTGACAATCTGGCCAGAAGGTGTCGTCAAAGTGAGCAAGTCACCGTTCGTATAGGAATAGCCGATTGACTTAGTAATCGAACCCACCGTCTGACTCCTGCCCGTCACCCGGCCGAGGGTATCGTAAGCCCAAGACATCGAGTGATTGGCATCTGAAGCGCCTGTTAATCGGCCTTTTCCGTTAGTTCCCGCATCATAGGTGTACTGAAGAATTTGATCCGAATAAGCGATCTGGGTCACTCGATTCAATGCATCGTAGGAATAGGTTGCGAGGGCGCCGCGCGCATCCGTCGCTGTCTTGAGGTTTCCACCCGAATCATAAGTATTCGTAGTCGTACCCGTATCCGGACTTACTTGCTTCGCCAAGTCACCAAACCCATTGCGGCTGTAAGTTGTCGTGAGCGAGCGCGGATCAATCACGCTGGTCAGCTGGTCGTTAGCATCGTAGCCGAATTTGGTAACACCGGTCGCGGGGTCGGTTATTTGTTTGAGGCGATTGAGTGGGTCGTAGAGATGGCTCGTATTCCTAGAAAGGGGCGCATCACTGGTCAATTGATTACCGTTGTTATCGTATGTGTACGTGGTCGTCACGGCCGCTGTGCCCGCCGCATTCATGTCTTGGAAAAGCTGATTCAGCGCATTGGTAACTCTTGTGTGTGTTCGCTTTAGCGTGCTGCTCGGATCGTAGGTCTTCTCTGCGGTCCTGTTTCCCATGGCATCCAAGGTGTAATGCGTATGATTACCGAGCCCGTCGGTGATGTCCGTGAGACGATGTGCGGCATCGTAGGTGTAGGTTAGCGTGCTGGAATCAGGCAGGGTGACAGTCTCTAGCAGCCCGGTGGGGAAGTAGACATAGGAAGTCGTTTCGGTGCCCACTTGGCGTGATTTGACCCGTTGCCTTAGATCGTAGGTAAGCGTTGTGACGACACCGTTGGGATCGGTAATTGTTAGAGGCTGCGCATAGGCGTTGTAGGTATTGAAGGTCGTGATTTGGCCCAGGGCATTCTTCACCGTTTGGATTTGACCACACTGAGTGCCCGTCGTGCAGGTGTAGTAAGTGTACGTCGTGATATCAGAGACATCGGTGCGGGGTCCATCGACGGTGAGCATTTGCCCATAGGCGTTATAGGTGTAGGTCCAGGTTCTTGACACATTGGGTGTCACGCTCGTATCAGTAACCGTCTTGTATTGAACAGTATTGGTGCCTGAATAGTATTGATAGGACGTCTGGCGCAGAGGCTCTGTGACTAGCGTCGGCAATGCGTTGAGGGTCGATAGATACTGATAACTGGTCGTTCGTGCGACTGACGTTCCGGAGGCTTCCGTCTTGGACGCGAGATTGTAAGTTCTCCAATCGTAAGCGTAAGTTGTAATGTTTCCGTTGGCATCAACGCTCTGCGTAACCCGTCGTTGGAAATCGGTCGACGCAGGGGGCACTGTAAAAGTTTGCGCTAGCGTATTGATCGAGAGACCCGTGATCCGCGGCGGATGATAAAG
>JALYIT010000025.1 GCA_030775645.1 Pseudomonadota bacterium
CGAAGACGCCATGATCTGGCCGTGGCAGACGTCGCGCACGCGCAGAGTCATGAGGTCGCAAGCTCGAAGCTTGCTATCGACGGCCAGATTGAATAGCGCCAGGTCGCGACAACGGTGGGCGATCTGACCGGATGCGAATTGCCCAGATTTCCTTGAGCTTGAACGGTGTCTTTTGACCCACGAGCTTGCCTTTATTCCACGGCTGCCGGACGGTATCTGCAGTAGTGGCTTCCATGATTGGCTCGCTTGCAGGAACTCGGTTTGCCGGCGATCCTTCGTCGCGCGTCCACCGTCGCTGACCGGCCCAAGGCCGGACGTTCGCGTTCGGCGTTAAGGTTCCTCTGAAGAGACATTCGACCGACCCCGGTTATTGCCACTCGTGAGTAGTCATACTTTGCGATGGACGTCAGGATTCTGCTAGCCTGATCACGGAACATGGCGGTCCTCGGAGACCGGAAAAAACATCTTAACCAGGGAGGTGCGCCGTAACTGTAACATCCGCATATATGCCGCTATCAAAAGCTGAACATAGCAAGCAACTGCGCAAGGCGGTCATCGCATCAACGATCGGCACCACGATCGAGTGGTACGACTTTTTTCTGTATAGCACTGCAGCCGGTCTCGTTTTTGGCAAGCTCTTCTTCCCCAATCATAACCCCCTGTCGGCGACGTTTCTCGCCTTCGGTACCTATTTCATCGGCTTTGCCGCTCGCCCGATCGGCGCGGCGATCTTCGGGCATTACGGGGACCGGATCGGTCGTAAAGCGACGCTGATCGCCACGCTACTATGCATGGGTATCGCAACATTCCTTATTTCTTTCGTACCGACTTACGAGAAGATCGGAATTTGGGGCGCCGTAATCTTGACGATCTTACGGGCGTTGCAGGGCATCGGTGTCGGCGGCGAATGGGGAGGCTCCGTGCTTTTGGCGATGGAATGGGCCCGCACCGACGGCCGGCGCGGCCTCATCGCGTCGTGGCCGCAATTAGGCGTTCCGTTGGGATTGTTTCTGGCCAACGCGGCGGTCCTCGCATTCAGCACCTGGTCGGGCGATCAATTCGCTGTGTGGGGCTGGCGCATTCCGTTTGCGCTGTCGATCATTCTTGTTGGGGTAGGCTTGTGGATTCGTCTCGGCATCCTGGAAACTCCGGTTTTCCAGAAGCTTCTCGACAACAACAAGGTCGAGAGGACTCCAATCGTTGAGGTCATAAAGAAACAACCACGTCAGATCATTCTCTCGGCCTTGCTGCGGATGTCCGAACAGGCGCCCTTCTACATCTTCACGGCATTTGTTTTTGCCTATGCGGTCGGATCACTGCATATGTCGCGAAGCCTCATACTGGCCGCCGTCATGGTGGCGGCATGTTTGGAATTCGTGTCCATCCCGCTTGCCGGCCATATCTCCGATCGGATCGGGCGGCGAAAAATGTTTATGATCGGCGCGGGCGCAACCGGGCTGTTTGGATTCCCGTATTTCGCCATGATGGATACAGCGATCCCGTCGGCGGTGTTCATCGCCATTGCACTGTCGCTCATTCCAATGAGTATTCAATACGGGCCGGAAGCGGCGCTGATCGCGGAATCCTTCACGCCGCGGTTGCGTTACAGCGGATCCTCCTTGGGTTATCAACTCGCGTCGATCCTAGCGGGTGGTCCGGCGCCGATTGTCGCTACCGCGTTGTTTGCTGCGTATCATTCCGGGTATGCAATCGCGATATTCATCGCCGCCTGTGCCGCGGTTAGTCTCGTCTCGGCCTCATTCATGCCCGACCACACCGGGCAGAATATTTCTACTGAATACGACGCCCCAGGGGTTGCTAAATTGGGAGGTACGGTCTCATAAAGAAAACAACATCATCGACGCGAAACCCGAGACTGTCGTCGAACCAGGCTGTGTTCGGACATGAGCGGTCGGTTGGGCACTGAAATTGGAAGGGTATCTCTGGGCACGAAGCTCGGCTGGCGACGGCAAGGGTGTATTGCCGCCCACTAGCTTTATAAAATTGAACTCCCGATAGCTGTCGTCGGGCAGGGACCGGAAAGGGTCGCGACGAGCCAGTGGACCGCCCCGTCAGCGACTCGTCGCCGCCGTCGCGGGACGATAGTGCGACCATCGGCGGCCAATGTGTACTCTCGGACCCACACCCGCCTGTGGTGAGCGGCTGCTATCAGGCGACTCAATCGAGGCGTCTTACCGTCTAACCTGAGCACTTCTGGTGATAGGCCGCCCGGTGCCGGGGATCTCACGGGATCTCATCGTCTACTCCCTAGTATGTCTAATGGATCTCGACCCGGCACGCTATGTGGCCGAAACCTCATTGAGTGGCCGCGAGCGACTTTCTGAGTTTGTTGACGCATGACTGAGCCATCGGTATCGCTTCAAGCTCGATGATGACGCGCTGCGGATCTTGCAACGAAGAGACGCGTCCGGCCAAGGGACGATAATCACTTACTTCAATGCCGAGCTGCTTCATCGCGGCCCTGGCCAGAATGGAAAATCGAACAATCTCTGCGTCGTCGCGACGAAGCGTTTCGACGGCGCCGAGCACCTGCGAGCGCTCCAACTCTGTCAACGGGCCTCCGGCGCGGCTCAGCGCGGCAAGCACAGCGCCATCCCGGAATTCGCGCTCGTTCGCGCTTTCGAGCACTGGCATAAGGGAATAGAAACGCGACATGGCATCGACGCGGTCAACGGGCATCTGGGCGAGGACGCCGGCGGAGATCGCGGCCTGGAATGCCGTGCTATCCCAAGTGTGGCGGGGTGTCGCAAAGCGATCAATCGCCTCGAGAATCGTCGATCGCTCTGCATTTTGCTCAACTGAACGACGGATCGAATCCAGCGCGTTGCTAATGCAGCTCGAGAGCGCAATGCGTTCCAGAGACTGTGGCCCGTCATCACCAGAGATTTCCTGACGCATCTCCTCGCCCACAACTCGCATCTTGTGACGCGATTCGAGACTGCTCAGCGTCTGTTCGCCGGCCAAGGCGATGACGATTCCAAGGAGTACGACGCCAACCTCGCCGAGGAACTCGCGCAGGGTGTGTGACGGTTTGGGCTTATGAATTTCCATGAAACTCGACTATCCAATTTCCAGCATAAGCTGCGGCGACTGGGAATAATGAGTGTACATCAGTGCGCACGACCAGAACGATTCGAATGGAGTCTGGATGACACCATCATAGTGGACGGGCCAACTGCATCACTGCAGTCACCCTGCTCCGTAAACACGTACGGTGCATAGTGATGTAGTGATGACCACCTCGACCGGGTCTTTGAGGTCACGGATTTTTTACTGTCACCAAGCGGCGGCTGATTCTACGTGCCTCTCCAATTACCCTGGGGATTTTCGAACAGAGCATCAGGCGGGGAGCCAGCGTCCGCGAACCATTGACCGCTCAGTGAGGGCAATTCACGTGGTCCTATGACTACAGTTGGCCGGTTGCAGCCAGTGACGGACGCTACCGTCGTCTACTGGCTCGTCACGATCCCAAGCCGCCCGTGGTGGGCGACAGCTTGGCGAGACAGAAGCGCTTGCCGCGAGTTGGCTTCATGCCGCGCTAGGTTACAGGGAATTGCGGCGGGAGCCGCGCCAATAAATTGCAGTCGCAATTAGATTGATTCCCAGCACGGTACAGCCAACTTTGAGCGCGAATACCAACGGGCGTGCGACATCAACAATTGGCACGAGGTTGAAGATCATCGAGAGCATCGTGACCAATGCGCCGCAGATACACGCAGCACGCAGGAACACGGTAGGCTGAAGATCCGGCCGCAGGCTGAAACGGGTGCCTACTAAGAGTGGAACTGCGAACATCAGTAAATAATTTACGCCATAGCAGACGAAGGCGCTCGTGACCAGCAGTTGGAACGCCTTACCGGCACCCGCGCCGGAGGATGCGAGAAAGCTGAACATGACCGCCGCCAACGAGATGACCGCCAAGGAGCGTGTTGGCGTGCGGTAGCGCGGGTGCAAGCGGGTGAACCAAGCCGGGATCAGTTTGTCCCACGCTGCGACCAGCGGCAGGCGGCTGGTCTCCGCAATATATACGGCAGCTTGAGCGATGAGTGCGAACGTGAGCGCGAGGATCGCTGCGCGGCCGAGCACCCCGCCCCAATTGATGCCGCCGGTTGCCCGCGCGCCGCTGAATGCCGCAGCAATAACCTGAGCGATGGGATTCACAAGATCCACGTGATCGGCGGGCGTATACGTGAGGATGGAACCCGTCATCAGGATGTACATCAAGGCGATCATCGGGGCGGCGATCCAAGCAGAGCGCAGGATCGACCGTGCCGCATTGCGAGTCTCGCCTGCGAATACGGCCACTTGCTCCAGCGCGGTGAACCCGTTGAAGGCAATTTTGCTGAAAAGGTTCAGGCTTACCATAGTGAGTATCGGCGGACGAAAACCAGAACGATCAGCAATCCCGCGACTAGCAGCACCGCAGCGGTTCCCACATGAGAGATCCACCGCCCGATACGCAGGCCCGGGACGCATACCAAGAATATTCCTGCGAAGAGACAGATGTTGAGGCCCGATATGACCGTATGGTCGTCGGCGATCCACGCCGCGCGCGGTCCCAACGCGTAACTGACCCCGCTTGCCGTCTGCACACCCAGAGTGGCAACACTAAGCAGCACCCATGCGCCCAGGTTCCATGCGCTCAAAAAACCGGCGAACGGGCCGAAGGCGTGCTTGGTCCACTGGTAGGCACCGCCCTCGTAAGGCCAAATTTGCACGCAATACTGAACGACCGCGGCGACGGGTAGAAACAGCAGTACGGCGCCGACGATCCAGAAACTGACCTGAGTACCCGCTTGATGAGCGGCCGTGCCTGTCCACGACGGGCCCGAGGACGATCAGAACCTGCATTGGAATGAGGTCCCGCAGGCCCAGTACCTTGCGCAGTCGGTGGCTAGCGTTTTCGTCCGCGTTCGGCGAATCGGTGATCATCTCTTAATCGCTACGAATCCCATGAATTTTTCGAGCCAGCGGTGAACGCTACCCGGAATTTGCAGCGCGCCGCAAGCAACATCTACGAACGGTTATGTCAATGACCGCAATCGCTAAGGCATTCCCATTGCACCTAAGCCCGCTATTGGCCGATCAGGGTGATCAGGGTTAGTCGGGCTAAATTCCAGGAGGCGTCGGCGTCAGGCAAGTCCCGACCCAAACGCGCCGGTGACGAACGGCAGCAATGCCAGAGCCAGGATATTAGCTCCCCATGTCGGGCATCGAATAGGGCCCGGAGCTAATGTCTCACACCGACCCGAAGGCGTCGCTCGTGAGCGGCGACTCTACGGATGGCTGATTTGCTTCACCCAAACAACGCTCTCCGCCAATCGGTCGCATCAACTAGACGCCGGCTTGCTGGTATACCGCTACGCTGAAGCGCCGACCTACGGGATTTGGGCCGACTGGATCCACTTTGAGTTCTTGAGACGCTGGATTCCACCGGAAGGGAGTGCCACTAACTGGATGCGTGGATAATTCGGGGTGTTGTTTGAGGAACGTGGGAATTTCCCTCAATTCTATTCTCTGGCGCCTAATTTGGTAGGCGAGGTAGACCAGTCGCTGGAATGCGGCGACGTCGTAAGCACGCATGGGGTATTCCTCATACGTGGGCGCGGCGATGGAAACCAATATCTTTCCTACTGGGTTGAATAACGTCCGCGGGGAATAAAGCGCTTCGTTATCCCGAAGCCAGGCACGGTATTCGTCTCTTGCTACAGAAAAATTCTGTGGATCGGACACTGCCAATTTAGTCAACTGCACCATCTGTCTGGCAGCCAAATTCTCGGTCGCGTTGTATTTGAAGAATTGCATCTGGAACGCAAGCCACAGTCTCTGCCACCAGGTAACTCGTGCCTCATCTATACCGCTCATTGCCCAGGTTGCCGACGTCATTTGGCCATAAAGAGGTACCATCGCGCGAAACTCGGCGCCGAAGGCGTTACCGATGTTCCAGTCCATCGTCGGGAAAGGCACAAGCACATCTCCTTGTTCTCCTTCAAAAAGCGTCATGTCGGTGTCTGGATCGCTTATCATTTCAGCCAATACAATTAGGTCCCGATGCAGCGATGCAGCCGCAATCATCTTCGATAGCAACGTCCCATCTCCCTGCATCATCAACTTCCATATGCGCAGATCCTGAGATAAATCCTCAATCGCGGCGCGCTTTTGCTGCAAGGACCCTGCTTGAAGTCGATCAGCGATATCCAACAAGAAAAGGCAACGCACCGGCGGAGGAACGAAGTAGAAAGGTGTCAGGTAGCTCGGGCGCGCCGTTTCGTGATAGCCACGCTGTCGATGCAATTTAAAATAACGTCGAAGTAGTTCCTGGTTAGTGCTTAGAAGCGCAATAATCTCGGGTCGGTGTTTCTTGGCCTCAACCCAAATTGAAGGTGGCGGAGAGCAACAAAGATCCCCTGCACCTAGAAATTTTAGTTTGTCGGGATCAGTCTTGGCAGCATTTGCTGCTAAGTCCAGTGGATGTGTAAGGTTCCAATCAAGGGCCTGATTATATTCTCTGATTTTTTTCTCGCCCGCTCTAACAACAGACTGTGCGGCCGGTGCATCAAAGCCCGCCATGAAGACGTAGATGTTCTCATCCGGACCATAGGGGTTCTCAGGCAGTGCCAAGAGCGCCTTGGCTTCTGCATTTAGAGGCTCGTCGTGCAGATTAACTGCAAATGACGCTAAGCCAACTCCAAGCACTACTAACGCAAGCCCTACCGCAACCCTCATTGAGAATCGTGCGACCTTTGCGATTGTCGAGGAATTTCCGGTAGTGCAACTATCTTTTCGCTCTTTCATCTTGAGTCGGTAGCTATCGGTCTAAACTTCAGGCTGCTGCCTCCTGCTTTGCTGAGTTGAGTAGCGCATCCATCGAGAGATAGCGCCGCTTTCCCCACTTGGCCGATGCAATGTGCCGCAATCTTGCTGCGGTGAGCATGAGTGCCGAGTGCCCGTCGGGAATGGCTCCAACTACCCGAGTGCGTCTGCGGATCTCACGGATGATCCGCTCGAGCGGGTTATTGGTTCGGATCTGCCGCCAGTGATTGAATGGATAGCCGTAATAGGTCAAGGTCTCGATGGCTTTTTGCTCGACGGGATCCGCCGCACGTTGTAACTTCATCGCCTTGAGCCTGGCCGCGACCTCTTTTGCCTTGGCCTGTGCTGCCGCTCGATCTTCTTGGGCGTGGATCGCCTTGAGCATGCGCGCGACCTCGGCGACTTTGTTGTTCGGTGCGTGGCTGAACACGTTGCGATAGAAATGAACCGTGCAGCGCTGCCAGTGGGTCTTGGGAAAAACTTCCGCGGCGGCCTCGATCAATCCGCGGCACGCATCGGAAATAATCAGCCGCACGCCCTTGAGGCCGCGATCTTTGAGGTGTCGCAGGAACCCGCGCCATCCTTCCAGATCCTCTTTCTCGCCCTCAACGACCCCCAGGATTTGCCGGAATCCATCGGCTCCGACACTAATCGCAACCAGCACCGAGACATTCTTGACCTCCCCGGCCCAGCTGCGCTTTAAAATCACGCCGTCGAGATACACGTACGGGAAATCGCCGACGATCTCTCGGTTGCGCCATGCCTCGATGTGGCGGTAGATCTTTTGGTTCAGGCGCGACACCGTGCCCGAGCTCACCCGGGTACCCCACAATGCTTCGGTGATATCTTCGACCCGTCGCACCGATACTCCTGCCAGGTACATCTCGACCAGCGCCTCCTCAACGGAGGCCTCCTTGCGACGATAGCGCTGAATAATCGCCGTCTCAAACGGCAGGCTCCTGAGCTTCGGCACCTTCAGCGTCACGGCGCCGGCCTGCGTCTCCAGCTTCCACTCGTAGTGCCCAGCTCGCGTATCGACCCTGTCCGGCG
>JALYIT010000026.1 GCA_030775645.1 Pseudomonadota bacterium
AGGTGCGCGGTCGCCATCTCGGCATTCTCGGCCTGTCCGGTCATCCGATAGAGCGATTGCAACGTGCGCCAGCTCGCAGGCAGCGCGGGATTGATGTTCACGGCCCTCAAAAACGCATCGATGGCGCGGGACGCGTCGCGGAGCGCCACGTAGCAATAGCCGCGTTCCTGGTGCAGCAGACTGAATTTCGGATGATGCCGCTCCAGCCGCTCCAAGGCCGCGAGCGCCTCCGGCACTTGTTGCAAGTAGCGCCGGCTGACCGCAATCATGTAGAGGACATCGCGGTTTTCCGGCACCGCATCCGCAAGCTTTTCCGCCGCCTGAAGTGCGGCGCTGAATTGGCGGCGCTCGATGAGCGCGCGTACGCGCCCGACTTCACCCGCGATGGGAGATTCGGTGGCTGGTAGGGCGGCTGCTTGCATTGTGCTCAAAAAACAAAGGCGGGCCCGTGCCCGCCTTCGATACTACTGCGACATGCCTTCGCGCGGGTAGCCGCGGTCCACGAGCTCTCAGAACCCCCCTCGCGCGCATTGCCACGAGGGGGTCATATCAGAACTTATAGCCGAATTTGATGCCGACTACCCGAGGCCTGAGCACCGACTGGGCGACCACAAATTGAGCCGTGTTCGTAAACAGAGGCGTGTTGTTATTCGTCAAGTTCTGCGCAAACAAATGTGCGCTCCAGGCATCCTTGGCGACTCCGAGCGACGCATCGTAAGTCGTGTATGGTTGGTTTTCGAAGCGCAGCAGCGTGGTATTGATAGCACCTCCTACAGCGAGCGAAGGATCGTTGCCCGCCTGGGTAAACGAATGACCGGTATGCTGCGCGCCCGCCTGAACGAATGCATTGTAGCCGTTGAAGCTCAAATCGTAGCGCGCTCGCAGATTGAACTGGATCGGCGGCGAGTTGGCGCTCGGGCTGCCCGGCGGGCCGAACAAGTTGCTGATTTGCACGCAACCGGTGCCGGTCCCCTTTTTGCACTGTTGGGTGATCGGCTTGCCAAAATTCACGCTGGCCGGGTTGGTATCAAGCAACGCCGGCGAGTTGGTCTGCTTGCTCGAGTTCCAACTAGCCCCGCCCTGCACCGTGAACCCTTGAAAGACGCGCGCCACGATGGAGGTCTCAATGCCGCGAATACGGAAGTTCTGGCCGTTCGTGCCGAATGCCAAGTTGCCTGTTTGACCAGGATCGAAGAAGCCGATCTGCACGTTGTCCCAATTCTCCTGATACAGGGCACCGTTCCATTGGAAGCGGTGATCAAAAAATTCCGTCTTCCAACCGATTTCTTTGTTGGTCAGATCGTCGGATGAATAGTGCTTCGGGATGGCAAACTGGTTCAGTCCGTCCGGGCCCGGGATGTACGCGGCCTTATCGCTGCCTTGGCGGTTGAAGTTGCCTGGACGAAATCCCTGCGAATACGTTGCATAAAGCATCATGTCCGGAGTGACATGCCAAGTGATGTTATAGCGTGGCTTGGTCCCGGATTCCGTATTGCTCAGGTGTTTGGCGTCGAGGTTGGTATTGCCGCTGGTGCAACCTCCCGGTTGGACACCAGCTTCGAAGCAGCTGAAGCTGCTGCTTACGCTGCCCTTCAAGGAATTCTCGAATTTATAGTGACGGGCCCCGGCCGTGACGGTGAGCACCTTGGGAATGATATCGAAGTCGACCGAACCAAAAAACGCGGTCTGCTTGACTTTGCGTTGAGTGTCCTCGAAAAACGCGGTGCTGTCATTGCGCACACCCGGGTTTTCAGTGGTGGTTCCGGGCGTCGTGCCCACATTCGACATACAACCGGTGTTGCCGGCTACTCCGGTGCCAGGGACGCCGTTGGCAGTGCAGTTCGGAATGGTCTTGTACAACCAATCCGTTTGGTCAAAGAGCCTGTTCGTCTCGAAGAAGGCACCCACGATGCCGCGAACGCGCCAATCATCCGGCGTGCTCAAGCGAAACTCGTTGCTGAGGTGCTCATTTCGTTCCGTCTCCCGCCATGTGGAACTCGGCGAGAAGCATTTCGACTTGAGTGTTGGATCCCCCGTTTTCTTCGGGTTGGTTGGATCGGCGAAGTAGAAACCTGAACCAGGCCCGTAGCACTGGTAATAATCGGCAAACACGCCGCGCGCATAGTTGGTGTAGTCGGCGACTTGGTTGACATGCCGCACGAGGAAGCCACCGGTATACACCGCCTTCAAGGGCCCCACGACGCCGTTCAGAGTCCAAGCCGTATTCTCAAACTTGTCTTTGTTGTATGCGTTGTTGAACAGCGTGACCTCGAGCGGGTTCAGCTTCGCACCGTCCGAAGCGTAGGGCATCTGATAAAACACGCCCTGAGAATCCATGTTTTGGTACGACTGCGTGATGAGGACGTTCCAATCATCATTGATCTGGTACAAACCTTCGAGTCGCGCGCCCGTGTACGTCACCGGATTGGTGGCCCGGCCTGAAATCGCGTTGTTGTTGATGGCTGGAGCGTCCGCTGGGACACCGCCGCCCGGGTTACTGGCGTAGCCGATGCCGAGGTCGGTGGCTTTGCGAGTAAAAGTCGCCGCGACGTTATCGATGTATCCACCGCGGCGATCGTTGTAGATCACAGCGCGCAGGCCCAGTGTGTTGTTGATCAGCGGAAGGTTGAGCACCGCGGTCAGGTCCGTATTGGGATCCCCGTGCGCGGTGACGCCGTAGCCCGCCTCGAAGTTGGCCTCGGTCCTATCCAGCTTCGGCTTGTTGGTGATGTATCGGACCACCCCCGCCTGCGCGCCGGCACCGAACAAAGTACCCTGGGGGCCTTCGAGAATCTCGATGCGCTCGAGGTCCGCGGCATAGATATCGAGGTTACGGGCAGGAAGCTGGCCGGATTGGTCATCGAGATAGATGGCAACATTTGGAAAACCGCCAATGGTACCGCTCGATTGGCTGCCGGCGGCACCGACGGAGAGGCCGCGCATGTAGACATTACCCTGGCCCGGACCATTGCTGGCCGTAGAGACATTTGGCAAATACTTTACGTAGTCATCAAACGTGCTCACGCTGAGTTGACTGAGCGTTTCACCCGTCAGCGCTTGAATTGAAATGGGCACGTTCTGGATATTTTCCGAGCGGCGCTGCGCCGTCACGGTGATCTCTTGAATCGAATCGGATGCTTCAGTGTCGGTCGCCGTTGCCGCGTGGGCGAAACCCGCCGCTGAGCCGCTCAAA
>JALYIT010000027.1 GCA_030775645.1 Pseudomonadota bacterium
CATCAGGGGAATCACTGCCAGGTAATCGAAAAACCGTAGCATCGGAAGAAGCCGATCTCTACGGAATGTTTTTGGACAAGTGGACTGGCGGTGCCGCGCAGACTATTCACGTAGCCCGCACAGCAGACTCGCCGCCCGCCGAAGCAATGGCTGAATATGCTGCGTGTCTAAAAGGATACCGGCTTGTTGGGCCGTCAGATCCCTCGTCAACGTTACATCTCTCGGAAACCCCCCTGATTCGCCGACCATACGTGAAACTTGTGGATCCAGCTAAGTGGCATCTTCGCGATCCAGGACTGGCAATACCAAGTGGAAAGCCGACCGCTAAAGCGGTGAGCGATGGCTTCGCCGCCGGGCTATTGACCTTCTCTCGAACGATCTTCGATGAAGGTCACAAGGTGGCAGTGTTTACCTACAGTTTTGTATGCGGCGGCCTTTGCGGGGGTGGTGGCGGTGTTATTTTTGACAAGAATGAATCCGTGCTTCGAAGGGCAGCGCCGCAAGCTGCTGTTTTTATTGAGATAAATTAAACCGGCAAAATATCCGCTCACTCCCACTCAATTGTCTCCGGCACTTCTAAGTACCTGAAACGACGCGACTTCTTTTCACGGCACGGGAAACTTACCGTCAAATCTACCGCCAAAAGATTCCGCTTGAACGCGATAGACGGCGATAGACCGCGCATGGCTGGAACGGCCTCGCACGAGCCGGCACAGAGACCATGCTCAAACGAAGAAGCAAGCATGCGCATCCTCGCCTACCAGTGATGCAAATTCCTCCACGGATTTCACCTCCGGAGTCGGGTCGTAGCTATGTCATTTCAAATCGCGACGCTGCCAGAACACGCGCCACACACGACGAGATCTGACGTAGGTCGCCTTCGCTACCGGCGATTCGGAATCCAAGATCGAGGTCAGGACGGATATGCGCTGGCGGTCGACGACGTTGCATGAATGAATCCATCGCTTTGTGCACCCGCGCCAGTTCGATCTCAGCGAGCGCCACGACCACTACGCTACTTTCTGCAAGTTCACCGTATGGGCCTTGAGGCTAACTTTGAGACACTTCCTTATTGCGTCGAAAATTGCCGCCAGATTATCCATGCTCGGATTGCCTTTGGGCGACAGCATCCTATGGAGACTCTTGCTCGGCGTGGCCGTTACCTTGGCCAACCGTTCAAAGCCAAGAGTCGCATTCACGAGATCGCGCAGAATGAGACGCGCCGTCTCCGGTTCGCCGCTCAGAAACAGCGTTGCCGCCTCATCCAGGAGCGCCTTCGCGAACGCGGGATCCCGCTCTACGCGAGCGACAACTGTCTTCTTGAAATCACGAGTAAGCGCCATTGTCTTTACCTCTTTCGCTTCTTGGCATTTCGGTCGATCGACGGAGGAGTTTTTCGGGCCTTGTACTCAGCGTGCAGCGCTTTCGCCCGTTCGATATCTGATTGCTGTCGGCGCTTGGTTCCACCGCCAAACAACACGATCAGCGATTCGCCGTCCTTCGCCAGATAAACCCGATAACCCGGACCCCAATCAATTACGTATTCGCCGATGCCCGCAAACCACTTCACATTGGACGTGTTGCCGAGTTCCATGCGCAGTTTCGCGGTCGTCACTTTGGCCGCTGCCTGCGCGTCGAGGCTGTCAAACCAGTCTGCGTACGGACTCGACCCATCCGGGCGAATGTATTCTTCTACCCGGACTTTCATTGGGATATAGTAACGTTTACGTTACCTATTGGCAAGCAACGAACGGATCATCCTGTGCAGGATTCGGCGATGTAACTGGAGGATTCCCGAAGCGCCGTGAGATACCATTGCGAATATGCCTATGTTTATAGGCTTTGGCGTCGCCTAGCACTTCGTCTGACGGTAAAGCCCACGAGCGAAATGCACCGAAAACTTTTACCGTCAGATTACCGTCAAAAAATTTCGCTTGTGGGCAAGAGGCCAAAATTGCCGCGTAGTACCAATCCTGGCTCTTCAAGGACATGCGCGTGCAGGCGATAGATCGTGATAGACGGCGAAACGCCCTTTTCACTCCCATTCAATTGTCTCCGGCACCTGTAAGTACCTGAAAGATATTGCCTTCTTTTCAGGCCGCACTGGATTATCGCGGTAGGGACACTCATTGCTGAGCGCCCCCCGCACAGATCCCGGCGGGCGCGATTTGCGCACGGGACTCCCACCTCGGGTGTTTGACGGCGAAGCGTTGGTTAGGCCAGGGATGAAGGATACGCGGGTGCGGCAGATAGTCTGCCGCGATGCGCGCCATGCGCTCCCACGGGGTCCCATCGGTCTGGCTACGACGCCGCAAACTGCGATGCCAGAGCCCGATGACGTGGTAGCGGAAGGCGGCCAGACGCGGATAGTTGGTTGGCACCGCGTGGTATTGGAAATAGCCACGCACCACCTGACCCAACCACCGCCCCTGCACGGGGATCGGTTCATGCATTCGCCGCTTCAGTTCCCCTTTCAAGGCACGCCGCTTGGCGCGCATCCGGTCACGGCGCGTCTTGCGATGAAGCAAGACAGGCCCCGACGCGAGCGACCACAGATGTGCGTGAACCCCAAGAAGTTGAACGTCTCTGGTTTGCCAAGACCGCGCTTTTCTCGATCATCGGCCGCATGGCGACCGAACTCAAGCAGACGCGTCTTCTCCGGATTCAGCGATAGCGCGAACTTCCCCAACCGCTCGCGTAGGTCCTCCAAGAACCGCACGGCATCGCTCTCGTGCTCAAAACCGGCGACGATATCGTCGGCGTAGCGCACGTAGATGACGTTGCCGCGGGCCTCGTGGTGTCGCCACCGCTCGGCCCATAGGTCAAAGGCATAGTGAAGGTAAATGTTGGCGAGCGTCGGGGAAATCACCGCCCCTTGCGGAGTACCGGCCTCGCTCAAGCTCCACTGCCCATCGTCCATCACCCCGGCCTTTAGCCATTTGCGGATCAGACGGATCATGCGCGGATCGGCGATCCGATGTTCAACGAACCGGATAAGCCACTCGTGGCTCACCGTGTCGAAAAAGGCTCGGACGTCGATGCGACAATCCAGGTCACCGGCGTCTGGGTGATCCCGACCGCAAGCGCGTCCAGCGCATCATGCTGGCTGCGTCCGGGCCGAAACCCATACGAGAACCTTAGAAAGTCCTCCTCGTATATCGCGTTGCACCCTTCCACCACCGCACGCTGGGCGATTTTATCTTCCAGCGAAGCGATCCCGAGCGGGCGCCCTCGTCCATCCTCTTTCGGAATGAACTTGCGCCGCGAGGGCTGCGCCCGATAGGCGCCGCGGTGAATGCGTGCATGCAAATCGACAAGGTTGCCTTCCAGGTTCTGCTCGTACTGCCGCCACCTCATGCAATCCACCCCCGGTGCTGCATCCCGCTTGAGCAAGGTATAGGCCGACCGCAGCAGATCCACATCGACATGGTGCAATAGAGCCGTGAACCTTCCTTCCTCTCGGCTCTTGCCCGCTCCCGTACACGCTCAAGTCCCGATGACATGCTTTCCCGGCTCGGTGTCCGGCGCATGCGGTCCTTGCTCGTGTTCACTTCGGCCCCCTCCCTTCGCTCCACCGACTCCGCATCCGATCCGGCGGACTTGTTCGCCGGCTTCGTCGCTACTGTGGAGGGGTCTGACTTCTCCGGCTCGTGCATCATCGGCTACGGCTCCTCGCCTTCCCGATGCGGACCCCTGTGCCAGGGGTCAAGCTGGAGATCTCCCGGTTCCCGCACAAGGAGCGTCCGTACATGCCAGGGTCTGAAGACCACGCAGGGTCGGTCGGGCGCTCGCGATGACGCGTCCCGCCATGTTGCCTTCCGATACGGTAACGTCGTCGGCACCCTGGGAAAATCACTTTCGCGGCTCAATGGCTGGCCTGTACGCTCCCCTGCCGACGCTTCGCCGACACCCTCGCGGATGCCGCCGCACGGCTTGGGGCCAATGTGGATCGCTACTCCTTCACTGTAACGGACTCTCACCGTCTACTCCTTGCCGGTCTCCCGGCGCACTAACGTCAGATTGACCGTCGGAACATTCCGCTTGGGGGCGATAGAGAGCGATAGAAGCCGAAAGATCACCAGATGTTAGTCGCTACTTTCTTCTTGGTGCCGCTCCAGGGCTCTGGAGCAACGTCCCAATAGCTCCGCAAGACAATTGGCCTCGTCCGGACTAAGTTCGGACAGCATGAGACGTTCGACGTCGTTCGCTACCACGGACCCAGCCTCCTTGACTCGGAGTCCCTTGGCGGTCAATGCCGTCTGAACAATTCGTCCGTGCTGTTCGTGAGGTGTTCTCGAGATCAATTGCATGCGCTCAAGATTCGCAAGCATGCCGTGCATGGACTGCGGCGTCACGAACGCACTACGCGCGAGGGATGCATTGGAGACACCCGGGTCTCTTGCAACTGCAATCAGGACCGCAAGCTGTGGAGCGTTGATGCCCAGATGCGCCAGTTGCAAGTCCAACCGTTGGCGCAAGAGGTGTTGAGCGATCTTAAGGGCGTAACCGACCCAGTGTCTTTCGGTCTTAGATTTTTTGAACTGTATCCTGATTCGCGTTGACATATCAGGCGCCTGATATTACGCTCTGTTCGTCGATCGTCAAGAGGGTTATGTTCATGGCAGTTGCAATTGGCCCAGACTTCGTTGCGCTCCAGGTGCGGGATCTTCAGGCGTCCGCAATTTTCTATCAACATGTGCTCGGCTTCTCGCCTGAGGTGAAGAGCCCGCCAGAGGCAGTGCTGTTCAAAACGAGTCCGATACCGCTTGCTTTGCGCAATCCACTCCGTCCGCTTCCTTCCGCTGGGCCCCTGGGGCTTGGCTTGTCGCTCTGGATCGCTTGCGACGACGCCGACGAATTGCATCGAGACATCTCGGACCGAGGCGGCACGGTTCTGGGGGCACCGGTAGATGGACCCTTCGGGAGATTCTTCGCGCTGCAGGACCCCGATGGCTACGTGCTTACATTTCACACGAACAAGAGTCGATGACACGTTACTGGATCGGCGTGGCGTCACGGGATCACGTCACGTCGGGCGTCAAGGGAGGATTTTGTCAGCTTTGTCATGGCAAACAGCAACCATTGCCGCGAATGACCCCCGGAGACTGGCTCGTCTACTATTCCCCGCGCACGCAGATGTGCGAAGGCGACAGCATTCGGTCCTTCTCCGCCATAGGCCGGATCCAGGACAAACTGCCGTATGCGTTTGATATGGGCGACGGCTTTATCCCGTACCGAAGAGGCGTGACGTTCGTCGATTGCACTCCGGCTCCAATCCAATCGCTACTAAACCGACTGAGTGTTACACGCGAAAAGGCTTCTTGGGATTATGCGTTTCGCAGAGGAGCATTCGAGATTTCCGAGGGGGACTTCTTTGAGATTGCCGAGGCGATGAACGCCGCCATGGATACGGCTTGCGTGTTCTGAAAGAGGGGCTGAGTTTCTGCCAGTTTTGCCCACAAACTCAGGGTTCACCGTCGCGGCGGACCGTGCGCAAGTGGTGTAGCGCCTTGGTCACTCCCACTCAATCGTCGCCGGCGGCTTGCCCGAAATGTCATAGACGACGCGCGAGATTCCCGGCACCTCGTTGATCACGCGATGCGCAACACGAT
>JALYIT010000028.1 GCA_030775645.1 Pseudomonadota bacterium
CGTTCCTTGCCGCTCACCAGCAGCGCGGCCCAGCCGCCCGGCCCGGGATTGCCGCGGCATGCCCCGTCGGTAAATATATCGACCTCCGTCACGGCCGTACTTTGTGTGTCGGCTCAGCGGCGCCCACTAATACTCGCTGCCTTACGCGTCGCCGTGGCCGGATTAACGTCAAGGTCGAGACGCGCTTGCGCGCTTTGAGCAGGTAACCGCCGGACGTCAAGGCGCGCCGCGGCTGCACTTCGGCTGCGCCGCCTTTCAGCGGCAGGAAGCCGAGATATCCGTGCACACTGTCGACATCAAAGCCCAACAGCGCTACCCAGTCGCGTAAGCGGCGCTCCGACAGCATGCGCGCCGTGCCCGGTGGAAATTCAGGGCGGCGCAAGTAGCGGCCGAACAGCCTTCGCGCGCCCCATCCGCTGAATGGATTGAAGCCGCAAATCATCAGGCATCCTTCGCCCGTGAGCACCCGCTCGGCCTCCCGCAGCACCGCGTAAGGGTCTTGCACCAATTCAAGCGTGTGGGGCAACAGGATGGCGTCGATGGAATCGGACTTGAAAGGCAGGGTATCGAGCGGCGCGCAGAGCGTGACACCCGGCGCAATATCAGGGGCCAGCAGCGTCGCGTGCTGGGTGCGCGCGCCCTCGAGCAAGTGGTGAGAAGGCCCCCAGGCGCCCACCTGCAACAGCTCGAAACCGAAAACAGTGTCGAGCGCCCGCATTGCCAATGCGGCCTCCTCGCGCAGAACACGGGTCCCCAAGGGGCTTTTGAACCAGTCGCTCACGGGCATGTCGGCCGTCGATTCCAACCAGGGCTCCTTTCATGAAAATGCTAGCGCAGATCTAATGTTACAGGTTAAATACTGTGCCAATGTCAATCCATGCTTCGCATCTTAACGTGCAGCCGGTGCGCGCATTTTCCGACAACTATATCTGGCTCATCGAATCTCCGAAGGCGCCGAGTCAGGTTGTTGCCGTGGACCCGGGCGAGGCAAAGCCGGTGGTCGCGGAACTTGAGCGCCGCAACCTTAACCTGGCGGCCATTTTACTGACTCACCACCATCCCGATCATATCGGTGGCGTGCCTGAGTTGCTGCGCCTTGGGAAAGTACCGGTTATCGGTCCCGAAGACCCGCGCATCGCGCATCGAACCCGTACCGTCAGAGACTCGGAACACTGCGAGTTGCCGGACTTGGGACTTAGCTTCGAGATTTTACAAGTGCCCGGGCATACTGTGAGTCACATCGCATTGTGGGGGCACGGCACGCTGTTTTGTGGAGATACGCTTTTCAGTGCCGGCTGTGGTCGCATGTTTGAAGGCACGCCTAAACAGATGAATGATTCCTTGAACCGTTTGCGGGCCCTGCCGCCCGAGACACAAGTATTTTGCGGCCACGAATACACCGCCGCGAACCTGCGCTTTGCCTTAGAGGTGGAGCCCGGCAACGGCGCCGCGCTCGAATACCAGCAGCGCGTGACTCGCCTGCGCTCGCAAGGCGAGCCCACGCTTCCCTCCACGATGGGGTTAGAACTGCGCGTGAACCCATTTTTGCGTTGCGACAAGCCTATGGTACGCGCTGCCGCTGAAAAGCACGCTGGAAAGGTCCTCAACGAGCCCGCCGAGGTTTTCGGCGTCCTGCGCGCCTGGAAGGATCAGTTCCGCTAGCGGGTTAATCATGGCACCGATCAAATCACACCACTTCCTCGGCTGCTTTGTCTTGGCGTTGTCTGCCTGCGCCCATCAGCCCACCGCGCGCCCTGCGCGCGAACCGGTGGTGATACCGCCGCCCGCCGCTTCAGAGGCGCCCATTGCCTCGCCCGATACGGGACCGATCATCGGCGCCACGCCTTCCCTCACCATGCCGCGTGAATGGCAGCATCACAATGGCGAGGACTATGACGATTTATTCGACCGCATGCGCGCCGGGTTCGCATTCGATGAGGTGCAAGAGCCCGCGATCGATGTGCAATTGAATTGGTTCGAGCACAATCCGGATTACCTCGAGCGGGTATTCCAGCGCGCTCAGCGTTATCTCTATCACATCGTCACGGAGGTGGAGGCGCGCGGAATGCCGTTGGAATTTGCCTTACTGCCATTGGTGGAAAGCGCCTATGAGCCTTTTGCCTATTCCCGCAGCCGCGCCTCGGGGCTGTGGCAATTTATTCCGGACACCGGCCGTCGCTTCGGCTTGAAGCGAGATTGGTGGTACGACGGCCGGCGCGACGTGGTCGAATCGACTCGCGCGGCGCTGGATTATCTTCAGGCGCTGCATGATCAGTTCGACGGCGACTGGCTGCTCGCCATCGCCGCATACAACGTCGGCGAGAACGGTGTGCAACGCCAAATGGATTTCAATCGCGCCCACGGCAAGCCGACGGATTTTTGGCATTTGAGCCTGCCCGCCGAGACGCGCGCCTATGTGCCCAAGCTCTTGGCTCTGAAGCGCCTGATGGCCGAGCCCGAACGCTACGGCTTGGAATTTGCCGTCATTCCCAATGAACCCTACTTCGCGCTCATCGATACCGGCTCGCAAATCGACTTGAAAATTGCCGCACAATTGGCCGGCTCCAGCTACGATGAGTTGGTCGCACTCAATCCCGGCTACAACCGCTGGGCGAGCGATCCGGAGGGTCCGCACCGCATGCTGGTGCCGATCGACAACGCCGATGCATTTGACGCAGCGCTGAAAACCTTGGGCCCGGACGATCGGGTGCGCTTCATCAACCACGAAGTTGCGCGCAAAGAAACCTTGCCGATGATTGCCAAGCAATACGGCACCAGCGTGGCGGTGCTTTCCAAAATCAATGAATTAAAGGATGGCAAGGTCACGGCCGGCCAAACCTTGAAGATTCCGGAAGTCAGCGGAGAACTGCCCGACAAGGTCTTGCTCGCCGCGCAGCGAGTCGATCGGCCGGAAACCGACTTGGGCCGTCGTAAACATCAAATCGTCTATCGGGTGCGCGCGGGCGAGACGCTGAATTCCATCGCGCGACGGCATGGCATGCCGGTCAGCACGCTGGCGCGATTGAATAATTTGGGCGCTTCCGACACCCTGGTGAAGGGCCAGCGATTGCTCATCAAGGCGAGCGCTCGCCGCTTTCGCGACGAGGGGGTAAGATCGGGACGGCGCGTGCTTTATACCGTTCGACGCGGCGACACCGTGTCCAGCATTTCGCACCGGTTTCAGGTATCGGTCACACAGCTTAAAAGCTGGAACGGCCTGAACGAACGTCATCCAATAAAAACTGGCCGGCGGATCGTGATGTACGTCGATTCTGGTCGGCAGCAGGGGTAGGACTATGGGTTTTCTGGCGGGTAAACGCGCCCTGATCGTGGGTCTCGCGACCGATCGTTCTATCGCCTGGGGTATCGCACGAGCCATGCATCGCGAAGGTGCGCAACTCGCCTTCGCGCACATCGAGCGCATGAAAGATCGCGTCGTGCCCTTGGCCCAACAACTGGAATCGGACATCACCTTCGTGATGGATGTCGCAGGCGATGAGGACATCGAAAAGGGCTTCGGGTATTTAAAAACGCGCTGGGCTCATTTTGATATTTTGGTGCACGCCGTTGCGTTTGCGACGCGGGAAGCGCTCACCGGTGACTTCATCAGCGCCACCACCCGCGAGAATTTTCGTATTGCCCATGACATCTCTAGCTACAGCCTCACGGCCTTGGCGCGCGCCTCGCGACCTTTTATGCAGGGACGCGCCGGATCCATCGTCGCCTTGAGCTACTTGGGCGCGATGCGCTCCATCCCGGGCTACAATGTCATGGGGTTGGCCAAGGCGAGCTTGGAGGCCAATGTGCGCTTTTTGGCGGCCGACCTTGGGCCTCAAGGCGTCCGCGTCAATGCCATTTCTGCCGGGCCGATCAAGACGCTCTCGGCCGCGGGCATCCCGGGCCTTCGCAAAATGCTCAGTCACGTGGCCGCCGCCGCACCGATTAGGCGCAATGTCACCATTGATGATGTGGGCAATGCGGCAGCGTTCTTGTGCTCGGATCTGGCGGCGGGGATCAGCGGCGAAGTGCTCTACGTCGACGGCGGCTTCCACAATGTGGGCATGAATTTTCCATCTGATGGCGATGGGGCATGAAACTTGTCAACGGTTTGCGGGATCTAACGTTTGGCTTATTGAGATTTAAGAGGAAAATGCATGATAAATCCGAGAATCATCCAACTAGTGGTCGCCGGGGCGGTCCTCGGACTCAGCGCCTGCAACACGGTGGCCGTGAGAACCGATTATGCCAAAGACATGTCGGCCTCCATCTGTCACACCTACGCCTTCGCTAACGAGCATGTGGCCAACGCTGATCAACCGGCAGCCTACGGCAATCCCTTGAATGCGGAACGCTTGCGCGTATCCCTTCAGACGCACATGGCCGCACGCGGCATCCAACTGGTAGACCGGGCGTCGGCCGATTGCGTGGTGGGCTATGCGATGGGCTCCCGACAAGTCTTCGATACCTACTACGGTGGCTACTATGGCGCCGGTTGGGGTTTTGGCGGCGGCTTCGGCGCAGGCCGCGGTTTCGGTGGCTGGGGCGGCGGCTTTGGTGGTGGCTGGGGCTACGACGGGCCGTGGGTCGAAAACGAAACGCGGATTGCGGTAGATCTCTTCGACAACAAATCGCACAAGCCCATCTGGCATGCCAGCGCCAGCCAGAACGTGAACGAACTGGCAGGTCCGCAGGCGGTGCAGAAGATCGATTTGGCCACTGATGCGATTTTTGCAAAATGGCCGGGTGGCACGCCTGCCGTGGCCGGCACTACGGGCAAAACTTAAGCGCTGCGCAGGGTGTTTTCAAACACCAAAAAATAGATAGTCGATCGCGGCAAGCAGATTGCGGCGCGCCGGTGCGGCTGAACTGACGCTTTGCGCAAGGTCGCGTGTGCGGATTGTGGTCAGCCGTGGAACCAGGACCACGTGATCCTCGCCCTTCACCGCAACGGTCGGCGCGAGGTGTCCCGGCAGGCTTGGCATCGATTCGAGCGGGACCAACGGTGCGACGATTTGCTCACTCGGAGAAAGGGCGACGTCGGATTGCATCGCAACGACAAATGGATAGGCGCGCCGCGCTGCGGGGATCGGATTCAGATAAACGTCAAACTGTGCCATCGTCGCGCTCGTAATGCGCACGCACCAGTTCGGGAAAAGAGCCGTGCTCGTTCTCGTAGGCTTCCACCGCTGCCACCTCGCGCCGAACTTCGGCCAGCACCGCTTCGCGGCGCCGAGCCGCGTATTCGCGGGCGAGGGACTCCTCTGCCACTTTGGAAGTATTGATACCGAGGCTCTTGGCTTTCGCGTAGAGATCGGAATTCAACGTGATGCTCACCGTCTGCTTTGACGCTTGTGCGTCGTAATCCGGTTCGCGCATGCTGCCTCCTTTTTACCCGTGTAGTTTACACGGGTAATCGCCACATTTAAGCCCTGGCAGCCGGCTTGTGCACGAAAAAGTAGTACAGCGCCCCCAGCAGTACGGCGCCGCCCAGCACCAAGCCGAAGAAGCGGTGCAGAGAGCCCGCCAAAAGCTCGGGGTGACGCCCAACGGTCGCGCCCAGCCAAGCGAGCACGCAACACCAGAGCAGTGATCCTACGAGGGTGGCGAGCGCATACCAGCGGAAATCCATGCGCAGAATGCCGGCCGGGATGCCGATGAGATGGCGAATGACCGGCAACAGGCGCGAAAAGAACACGCCCCATGACCCGTAGCGGGCGGTCCAACGCTCCGCCATGTCGATCTTCTTCGCCGGAAGGCCGATGTACGGGCCGAAGCGCAGTACCAGTCCCCGCCCCAGGAAGCGTGCCGCCCAATACATCACTGTTGCGCCGATCCAGCAACCCGCCGTACCCGCCAGGACAATGCCAACCAAGGACATCTGCCCTTCGGTATGCGCAAGGTATGCCGCCGGCGGAATGATCATTTCACTCGGGATGGGCACCACCGTGCTTTCGAGCGCCATCAGCGCGGCAATCAGCCAATAATTGCCTTGGGCGAGGGCCGCAAGATACCAATCGGAGAATTGGTGCAGCAGATTGGACACTTAGGAGGCTGCCCTATGAGCTTAATCGATTGCCTTGGGATTCAAGCTCACCTTGGCAGCGGCGCGTGCGGCAGCCGCGTAGCTCTGCGCCTCGCCTGAGGCGATCTGGGCGGCGTATTGGCGGCGCGCATCGGCGTCCTTGATTGCCGCAGCATTGGGGTCCTCGCGCACCGCGCTGAAGGCCAGTACCACGGCGTCGCCATTGGCCAATGCCAAATTTTCATAAACCGGCTTTTGCGCAGGTTTCGGCGCCTGAAATGCGTGAGTGCGAATTTCCATGGGCACCTCTTGATCGGATCGCGCGATGAATTTCGGCGCTTGCGTGGCGCCCCCCAGGCTTTTCACCACCGCATCCCACGAATCCCCGGCGCTCAAGCGTTTCGCGGCATCTGCAGCGGCAGCCGAGGCAAGCTCAATGCCACGTTGCTTCTTCCACGCGGCGATGACTTCGGTGCGCACCGCCTCGAGGGGCTTTTGTTGCGGCACTTTGTGATCCGTAGCCCGCAGCACGACGCCGCGGCCTTTTTCCACCTCGATAATGGGACTCAAGCGTCCGTCCAGCACGTCTTGGCTGAACGCCGCGTCGGTGACTACCTGCACGTTACCTAAACTGCCGCCGCCGCCGCTTCGGCTGAACGACGGAATGTCCTGCACCGTCAGGCCTGCCTTTTTGGCCACCACATCGATGTCGGTGGCGTTTTGAAGCGCGGCATCGGCCAGCTGATCTTGGGCATGGTTGAACAGGCGCTCGGCTTCGTTTCGCTTATATTCGGTTTCGAGCTCCGCTTTGCTCTGTTCGAAAGTTTTAATCGCGGGCGCCTGAATGCCGTCGAGTTTCAAGATGTGATAGCCGAACTGCGTCTTGACCGGACCTGTGATCTCATCGACCTTCATGCCGAAGGCGGCGTCGGCAAAAGGACCGACAAAAATCTTTTTCTCCGCCCAGCCCAAATCACCGCCTTGCGCGGCCGAGCCCGGATCCTGGGAAAACTCTTTCGCCAATTTCGAGAAATCTTCGCCCGCTTGCACGCGCTTCAGAATGCCTTCGGCTTTAAGCTTGACGGCTGCATCCTGCTTCGGATCGTTGACCGACAATAAAATGTGCCGCACGCGGCGCTGTTCGGGTTGCTGAAAGCGCTCCGGCGTCTTGGCCTTCTGCTCCTCGTAGAACGCCTTGAGCTGCGCATCATCGACGCTGACTTTCGATCCCAACTGAGCCAAGCTGAGCTCGACGTAGCGCAGATTCACCGTCTCCGGCGTCATGTACTGCGACTTGTGCGCATCGAAATAGGCGTTGACCGCCGCATCGTCGGGTATGGCGCCGGCCGCGTATTTGGCAGCGGACAACGTGACCCATGCCAGTTCGCGCTGCTGGCGCGTGAGGGCGCGAAATTCCTTCAGTTCCGTGGGCGTGGCGAAGCTCGATGCATTGAGCGCGGTGTCCAGTTGCCGCAACTTTGCATCGCGGCGGAACAGCCCTTCGATTTCGGCAACCGAGCGGCCTTGTGAGTTGAGAACCGCGAGCGCATGGCCTTGGTCGAATTTTCCGTCGACTTGAAATGCCGGGACTTTCGACATTTCCGCGAGCAATTCACCGTCGCTGACCCGATAACCCAATTCGTCCTCGCGCGTGACCAAGGCCTCGCTGTTCACATATTCTTCGAGTACCCGGCGTTTGATTTCATTGCGCATGGCCTCGTCTAACGGCGCGTTGCTCTGGCGCTCGATCTGGGCGAGCTTTTGCTGGTAAGTTTGGCGCACCTCATTGGAGGGGATCTCTATGCCATTCACCTTGGCTGCGTAGGTCGGCGCGCTCAAGGTCCAATTGATGCCCCAAAATACGAATACAAGACCGATGGCTCCGAGCACAACGCCGGCCACCCACCCTTTAAGCTTGTCGTGAATACTTTGCAGCATGACCCAACCTCAATTCCGTGCTCTACCGCGTCACCTTAAGCGCGGCCTCAACGGCTCGCGCGGGATCACTTCAGGAAATGGCGGAGTGGACGGGACTCGAACCCGCGACCCCCGGCGTGACAGGCCGGTATTCTAACCAGCTGAACTACCACTCCGCTGTTGGTGGGTGCTGAGGGGATCGAACCCCCGACCCTCGCCG
>JALYIT010000029.1 GCA_030775645.1 Pseudomonadota bacterium
ATCGAACGTGCCCGGAGTGTACGTCGCGGGCGAATTGGGCGGCATGGGACTCATCAAGAATGCGTTGACGCAAGGCCAGCAAGCGCTTGAAGCCATTGCCAAAGCAGGCGTCAAGCGCGATGGCGCGCTGGATGTGCTCATCATCGGCGCCGGTCCAGCGGGGCTCGCCGCTTCGCTCGCCGCCAAAAAACTCGGACTCAGTTATCAGACCGTCGAACAGGATTCCCTCGGCGGCGCGGTATTTCAGTACCCGCGCGGCAAACTGGTGATGACCGCGCCGGTGGATCTGCCCATCATCGGCAAGGTGCACTTTCGCAATACTTCCAAGGAGGAATTGCTGAAGTTTTGGCAGAACGCCTGCAAGCAGAACCGCCTGGCGATCCGATATCAAGAACGCGTAGAGAGCATCGTGTCCAGGGACGGGGTGTTTTATGTCAAATCGGGGGCCCACGAATATCGTGCGGCGGCGGTACTGTTGGCCATCGGCCGGCGCGGAACGCCGCGCAAGCTCGGCGTACCAGGCGAGGAAATGTCGAAGGTGGTGTACCGGCTCATCGACCCGGAGCAATATCGCGGCCGCAACGTCCTCGTGGTCGGCGGCGGCGACAGCGCACTGGAAGCGGCCGCCAGCATTGCGGAACTCGGCGACACCCGCGTCACCTTGTCCTATCGAGGCGATGCATTTCAACGCGCCAAGCAGCGCAACCGTGAACGAATCGCCGCTGCCACTAAACTCGGCCAACTGACGGTATTGCTCAAATCCGAAATAAAGGCCATTAGAGAAGATGCCGTGCTCGTACAGCGTGAATCGGTGAACGTTCAAGTTCCCAACGACGCCGTGCTCGTCAGCGCAGGCGGCGTTTTGCCTAACGATTTTCTGCGCTCGATCGGCATTCATGTGGAAACCAAGTTCGGCACGGCCCTTGGAATTTCGGACGCACCGCGGAAAACATCGGTCAGAAACGTCGCGGTGGAATCCAAGAAAAAAACGGCATGAGACAGGCCCGCCGGATCTGCGCACTGATTGCCGCCGCACTGGCGGCGAGCACTGCTATTGCTGCGCCTGCTCAACCGCAACGGCGAACGCAAGCTCCGGGCGCCGCTGCGCCGGGCGCCGCGGCGCTGGCCTCTGCGCACGCGGCACTGCGTTCCTTGCAATTCAGCCAGGCAATACAAGTGCTGACAGACCTGCGCGCAAACCCCGATGCGCAATACCTTTTGGGCCTGATTTATTTGAACGGCGTGGGTGTGCCCCCTGACCCTGCACGCGCGCGCACCCTGCTCGCGTCCGCGGCAGAGCACGGACAGGGCGCGGCGGCGTTCGTCCTCGCCGGCGAAATGGCGCGCGATGCCAAGGCAGCGCCGAACGCAGCGCACGAACTACTGCAACGCGCCGCGCAGCTCGGCTATGTGCGCGCCAGTGAGTTCCTGAAATCGGGCAAGCCTCTGTGGGAGCGCGAATCCGCGGGCGCAGCCGATCCCGCACTTTTCACCGCGTGGAGCATTGATTGCGCGCGCAAAAACGACGCCGCGGAATTGCGGCGGCTAGGAGCCCAAAGCGCTCGGGTGCGCGACGAGTTCGGGCGCGGCGCGCTGCAGCATGCTGCCGCCTCGGGCAGTGTTGCGGCCGCTGCGGCATTGCTCGATCTGGGCGCGGATGCGCGCGCCGCCGATTCGCAAGGAGTAACTGCGCTGATGATCGCGGCGGAGTCCGCGGGCGTGGATATGATTTCGCTGTTGCTCGAACACGGGGCAGACCCGCAAGCAGTCGATGCCGAGCATCGAACGGCTGCGTTTTACGCCGCGCGCGCCAATCAAGTACCGTCATTGCGCGCGCTGGTTCAGGCCGGAGCAGTGCTCGAGGCGCGCGATACGCGCGGCTACAATGCGTTGGATGCGGCGCTCGCAGTGCAAGCCGATGGCGCTGCCATGGAATTGCGCGCCGACGGTGTGCATGCGAACGTGACTGTGCCATCGTCCAGCCGCCAGGCGACAAAAACCGACCCGGCGCATCCCGGCGATCTCTACCGGGGATGGTCGCCGCTGGCGCTGGCACTGGCTCGCAATGACACTGCCGGGGTTCGGCAGCTGCTCGACGCCGGTGCCGATGCCCGAGCGCGCACTTCGCAAGGCGACACACTGCTGCAGGTCGCGGCGGATGCGCACGCTATGCAAAGCATTCCCCTCCTGCTGGCGCACGGCGCCGATCCGGTTGCAGTCGGGCACTCCGAACATAGCGCTTTGTGGCTCGCAGCCGTTCGTGCCGACCTGCCGCTGGTGCAAACGTTGCTCGCCTCCGGTGTGCGGCCTGACGCGCATGCTCGAAGCGAGGAGGCACCACTGCTGGCTGCGACGCGCGCGGTGCACTCAGCCATCACAATTGCATTGCTGGACGCAGGCGCCGATGTGGCGTCCAAGGATGCACAAGGGCGCACCGCGCTGGTGATTGCCGCCGCAAGCGGTCAGCGGGCGCTGCTGCAGGTGCTGCTGGCGCATCATGCCGTGGTGGATAGTCAAGATGGCCAGGGCCGCACAGCGCTCTGGCACGCGGCAGCAGCCGGTTACCCGGATGAGGTCGCAGTGCTGCTGGCCGCCGGTGCCAAAACCACGATTACGGATTCGGCGCGTCTTGGACCCCTACATGCTGCCGCTGCGCAGGCCAACGCTCGCGTTGTTGAACCTCTCCTTAGTGCGCACGCCCCGCTCAACGCCAGGAGCACCGGCGGCGACAGCGCGCTGATAATCGCCGCCGCCAATGGACGCACCGAGGTGGTGCGGACATTGTTGCTGCAGAAGCCGGCGTTGGACTTGCAAAATAGTGCCGGCGATACGGCGTTGATCGCGGCCAGTCGCGGCGGCCATGCGGAAGTTTGCCGCCTGCTGCTGGACGCCGGTTCCAACCGAGCCTTGCGAAACCGTTCGGGAGTGGCTGCCGCGGACGTTGCGGCAGGCAGAGGCTTTGTCGCACTGGCCGTCAACCTCAACGGGAAAAGCTAGCGGATGGACGGATCAGTACGCGTAGAAGGGACCGGTGAAGGAGCCGGCGGTGTGCTGTTCAAACCCAAAGTACACTTTTCGGCCATAAAAAAACGGCAATCCCCAGGTGAACCGGGTTGAGCCGCTGCCGCCGCCGAGCTGGATGAACGCCGCTGCCCCCGCGACGAAGGAATTCGGATCCACGATGGCAAAATTAATGGTGCTGCTCGCATTGTTGGTGCCGACACCTGTGTTGACGGCGTGCGTGCTTTGCGGCGGGACTGCCGGGCAGTAATAACCGAGGAATGCGCCGGACGAACACACCTTCATGGTGGGATCGTTAAATGCATAGGCGTCCGTGCCCGAATCGATGAGGGCGGGCAACGCGGTAGCCGAGCCATTGTACATAGCCGTGAAGTGGCCGCTGCTGTCAGCGCCGAGGACCGTCAGTCCAGTTGCCGGCATTGAATTGTCGGATTGGGTCGACAACCCGAAGATCAGTTCACCATGCACGAGGGCATCGCCGTTGGCGTTGACGAGATTCGGCAAATTCACCACGATGCCGTTGTTGTCGGCCGCGAACATGGCCGCTACGTTGGCCACCTGCTGGGTAAGTGCGATATTTTCAGCCGTGCACACACCGCCTGCAGTACATCCGTAGTAGAACGGCAATGGTGTAGAAGGGGCCACGCAGGCTTGTCCGCAATCATGCGTGAGCACACCCAGACCCAGCACACCGTTCGCACCGAAGCCTGCCACGGTGTTCACCAGGGAGCCATTGGCACCGCATGTCGCGGGAGGCGGCGCACCGCTTCCGGTATCGTCCATGATTTGCACCGGCACCTTAAGAGCGATCTCCCCTGCCAAGGTCACATCCGCGAGCGCCACCGGTCCCCAGGTCTGCCCACCCGTGAAGGCGACGCACTCTTCCAGTGTTTGCCCCTGCCCATCGGTGCTCGGCGGCAGCGTCAAGGATTGCGCTGCCAGAACGGAGCGCACCAGGCGCAAGCCGGTAGAGCCGGTATCCAACAGCACGTGATCGATGGTCGCGCAGCTGCCCGTACTGCCGGCGGCGCAAACCTTGACGCTGACATACGGGTGATTGATTTGTCCGGCTGCCGCAGCGGGACCGCCGTCGACGGTGATGGTTACCACATTGGCCGTGGGGGTCGGCGGGGGCGCCGCCGTGGTGGTGCCGTTGCCGCCGAAACAGCCATTGAGCAGCGCCGGCACAAGCGCCACGGCAAGTGCGAGAACACGGTACTTAAAGCATGTAATTCTCGGCATGTGATTTTTATCGGTGAGTCGAGCGCGGCTCATCTGGCTAGTTTGCTCTAACCTGTCGGCCGGCAACACTGTCTCCCTTGTGCGACCTAAGGTGACAAGGTCGCGCTACTCTACCTTACCCTCGCACGTTTCATTAGTTTCGAGTGGCCAGCTGATCTGTGCAACAGCGCCGGAGCCGCTCCGAGAGGTCAAAGAAAACTTTCCCCCGGTCATTTCCGCCCGCTCGCGCAAGTTTCGGATTCCTGAACCCAACAACTTGGTGTGGTCCGTCGCTTCCCCAGCCATACCGCGACCATCGTCGCGAACTTCCAACCGCAACCCGGCAGCGTCCCGCCGCAGGGTGACCCAGACGCTGTTCGCAGCGGCATGCTTCGCCACGTTGTTGAGCAATTCCTGGACGCAGCGAAACAAGTGCGTGGCAATTCGCGCGGGTATCTCCGCATTCTGGGCGGAAATTTCCGTGCGTATAATGATGTGCGGATAGGTTGCGGCAAATTCACGGCAGAGCCATACAGTCGCCGATGCCGCGCCCAAGTTATCGAGCACTGGCGGGCGTAAATTCATGGATATCGCGCGGATGCCGTCCGCTGTTTCGTGGATGCGCTGCACGGCCGAAGTTAGCGCGTTTTCAGGGCTCCCCAGCTCGGGCCGCTGCAACATGATGATGGCGCGCTCCAAGGTGTACTTGATCGCGCTTAAGGATTGGCCGACGGAATCATGCAATTCCAAGGCGATGCGGTGCCTTTCTTGTTCTTGCGCTTGAATCAACTGTTCGGAAAGCAACGCGAGATTATTCCTTGAGGCCAACAGCTCGCGCTCGGCTTGCTCGCGCCGTGCTACTTCGTTGCGCAGCTCCCGATTCGAGTCTGCGAGCTCCCGCGTGCGCTGGCGCACCCTGACCTCCAGATTCGCGTTCGCCTCGACCAGTCCTTGTTGCGCCTGACGCAGCGCCGAAACATCGTTGACCAGCAGCACGCTACGGGTGTCGCGCACGCTATCGGCCGTCTCATCACCGCTGCGCATGGGCCGCAACACGAATTGCAGCGTTTGATTGCGCTCCGCGTCGAAATATTCAAACTCCTGCGCATTGCCCTCCTGAAGTCGCGGCAGCGCCGCGGCCAGCCCAAGTGACACGCCGCACTTCAAATCCGCACAATGGGGATGCAGCACCGCATGCGGCGTTTTGCCCACCACCGCGCTCACGCACCCGAGACCCCACTGCTCGACCACGCGATTGGCTCGCAAGACGATGCCCTCTGCACTCAGCAAGCACACCATGGAGCTCAATGCGTCCGCTGTACATTCCCATTCTTGTTTGGCCTTTTGAATGACCGGCAGCAGGGACTGATCGAACGGACGCATTGGCTTTAGTGAACCTTCCGGGGGGTGGCGCCTAACTTGCGGCGTCCTAAGCTCGGGACGTAGACAAATTTCCAGTCCTGATAGGTGTCCGCATCGGCAAAAGCCTCTTCATCGGACTGGAATCCGAACTTCTTGATCGGCACCGCATTGGAACTGCTGGCCACGCCGGTGATGCCCTGCGAATCGGCGCGGATCGCAGTCCAATCAGCCTGCCCGGTGATCGGATCGGCATACAAGTGCCTCAAGAAATGCCGTGGCTCGGGCCCGCGCTTATCCTCCACCAGATCGGCAAGATCCTGCGGAAATTGTCCGCCTACACGGTAGTAGGCCGCTATTGCCGCCTTGAACTCGTGCCCAATGAAAAGCAGCTCCTTTTCCCGCTCGCGCTGCGCCATGGTATGCCATACCGTGCCCACCGCCGAGAGCGCCAACCCCAACAGAACCACCGCGAGCAACAGGCCAACGTAGGTAAAGCCGCCCGAGAGGCGAGCTCGGAGTTGCATTGCGCGGTCCATCGATTACCAGCTCACGAACGGTGAGCCGTCGAATCCGGATTCCGGCGACCCGCTATGCACGTCCTTGACGCCGGGATGTTCGGGATCGTCCGAGGGCACGACTATCCATGTTTCTGCCGACTTGGTAAAAGGATCCACGGGCACTGCACGGATGTAATGCTTTTCGACCAGTACCGGCAGGACTTGCGGATACTGGCCGATGTCCGCGTAGTACTTGTCCAGCGACTCGCGCAGTACGGACAAATCGTGCTTGAGCACCGTTTCCTTGGAGCGCTCCACGGTTCGAAAATAGCGGGGCACCGCGATGGTGAGCAACACGCCGATGATGGTCATCACCACCAGCAGCTCGATCAAAGTGAATCCGCGCCTTCTCACTTCACCACTCACGGTATGAGATTCCATTCAGCCCTTTGCCCGCCGCCATGGAATAGACATCGAACACGTCCGCGCCGGGCTGCGGATCGCTCGGCGGGCTTTGGTAGCTGCGCAGACCCCAGGTATCGGCTGCTGCCACAGACGGGTCGGGAAAAAAAGGGTCGCGCGGTACATGCCGCAAGAAATACATCATCGCCTTTTTTTCGCTAGACGCATCTTCCACGCCGTCCACCAGTAATTGCAGAGCCGGCGGATATCCTGATTCACCTACCTCACGGCGAATGTGTCCGCCGTCGTAGGCAAGTTTGTAGGCATCGATGGCGCTGCGCAGCACGCGCAACGAGTCATGCAATTCATTTTCCTTGGCGCGCTGCGCGGTCAGCTGCACCAGCGGCATCGCGGCGCTGGTGAGCAGGCCGATGATGGCTATCGTCACCACCAGTTCGATCAGCGTGAAGCCGCGTACACGCATGCTTAGCTTAAGGAGCCTTGATGACGAGGCTCAGTGGCTGCGATGCTGCATTTGCCAATGGCGAGTTCGTGCTGCCGACGGCGGATACCTGCGCAACGATCGAACTCGCCGGCCGCACGGCGAGTGCCTTGAATCGCAACAGCATCAAGCTACCCTCGCCTTGCACCGGGTCGTCGCCGGAGGCAATGTCCAATTGTGCACCGCCGTTTTTTGCATCGACGTTCGGGCTTCCGGCGCTCGAGGGCACGATATCGCCGGCGCCCGCGCTGATGAGCTGAACGGCGGAAGGATCGAACCGAACCTGTCCGCGCAACTTGGCGATCGGGATGTCGGTGCTCATGCGCACGGTAACATCAAACTCTTGACCCACCGTGGTCTCACTCGGCCCAACGATGGTCACGCTTGGTTTCGGCGGCGGACCGGTGGGGATAGGGGGAGGCCCGGCAGGCGCCGGGGATGCCGCGGGCTGCGGTACCACGGGCTGCGTGGTGGAGACGCGCGGTCCAACCGGACCGGGCGCCCCGCCCGCGACGCCGCCGGTGCTTCCGCCGGCGCTCGCGTTAAAGTCGACGTTACCACTGGAGAAGGAGCTGAGCCGCGCGCGCGTCTCTGTTCCATACCAGAATTCGGTGTTCTCGCTGGCTGCACGAGGCTGACTGCGAATAATGCGCGGCGTGATCGACAGCACGATCTCGGTTTTTTCGCGATCTTTAGTGTGTGTGCCGAACAGGCGACCGATGATCGGGATTTGACTAAAGCCCGGAATGCCCGACGTGTTGCGCGTGTCGGAATCCTGAATGAGGCCGGCAAGGATCTGCGTTTCGCCGTCTTTGAGGCGCAGCAGCGTGTTCGCATTGCGCGTGCCGATCGTGTACGCCTGCGTGTTGCCGACGTTTACCGTATTGGTGATGGAACTGACCTCCAACCCAACCTTGATGGCGACATCGCCGTCCTGATACACCGTCGGCTGCACTTCCAGGGTCAATCCGACATCGAGATACTGTACGCTGCTGCTGTTCGCACTGCCGCCGGCCGACAGCACGGTGGCCTGCGTGATGACAGGCACACGGCTGCCGATCAATATTTTGGCTTTCTCTTTGTTGCGTGCACGAATCCGCGGACTCGCCAAGGTGTCGGTATTGCCAACCGTTTGCAGCGCGTTGGCGGTGACGCTGATGGGCGAAACGGCGATGGTCTTGGCGTTTTGACGACTCAGATCAGCCAACACCAGACCGGACGTGCCGCCGGTCGCACCGGCCGCAACGGAGGTGGCGCTGGCGGTGATTGAGGTCGGGGGCGTGATGCCGAGATTCAGCAATCTGCTGCGGGCAATTTCCATGACTTCGACTTCGATGAGCACTTCAGGCTCGGGTACATCGATCGAGGCCACCAATTTTTCGGCCATGCGCACCGCATCCGGCGTATCCCGCATCACCACCGTGCCGGTGCGTTCATCGACGAACAGGTTTTTCGCACTCAGCATCGACTTCAACATTCCCTCGACGTCCTTCGGCGCGGCGTTGGTGATGTAGAAGGTATGGACTACCATTTCCTCGTAGTCTTTTTGTTTCGCCGGAGTGTTCGGATAGATCAGGACCATGTTCTCCGAGAGCACCTGGCGTGCCAGGTTGTTCTGATCCAATACGAGTTCGATGGCCTGCTCTATCGGTACCTCTTGCACGAATATCGTGGTCTTGGTGTCGCTCTTGACGTCTTTGTCAAGAATGAAGTTGATGCCGGTTTGGCGTGCCAGCACCTCGAACACCATCTTGGTGGGCGCGTCGCGGAATTGCAGCGACACCTTGGAATTTGCCTGAGCCTTCAAATGCCGTGCAACCGTCGCCGGCCCGCGCGCAACATTGATCTTGGCGCTGAGATCCACCGCTGGCGCATAGCCGGCATCCTCCTGCAACACTTTGTGCAGTATGGCGTCGGCGGCGTCGTAGTCCTTGCGCGCGAACGCCTTACCGGCATCCGCGACCATGCCGGCGTGACTGCGATCTGCCTGTACGCCCTCGATGCCGTGCAAGGCGCGAGTATTCGTGGGTTCGATTGCCAGAACCCGCCGATAGGTCGCAGTGGCCTCATCCAGTCGAGCATCGGAGCGCGCACGGTCCGCGGCGGCAACCAACTTCTGCACCGCTGCGCTGCGGCGCGCCGCCAGGTCGAGCTTGAAAGATAAGTTGTTGGGCTCCTTGGCTACCGCCTCCGCCAGCTTGTTCATGCCGGATTCATATTCGCCGCGATCAACCTCGGCCAAGCCCTCTCGATGCAGGCTGGTGGCGGCGCAGGCCCCCAGTGCGGCGGAAAGCGCGAGGACCATCATTCGATGAAAAAACGTGTTCATTCGGTACCTACGGGGAGCGATTGTTGTATTTTGAGAGGCATGTAAGTCAGCAGAAGTTGTCCGGACTTCACGCCATCCACACTGTATGTATTGTCCAAGGTATCGCCGACTTTGACGTCGTATACCCGATCTCCTGCCGTCAAGAAAAATGTCGGATTTCCGTCTTGCGACTTATAGCTGCCCATGAAGGCGAACGGCAGAGGCGGCGCGCTCGGCGGCGGCGGCGCTTGCACCACCACGGGGGCCGGGGGCGGCGCGGGCGGCGCTACATACCAGGAATGCACAGCAAACAACGCACCGGCCGAGGTATCCTTGACCAAGCGATCGGATGTGTTCAACCTGGCGTCGAGAACGCGTGCCTTGTGATCCGTCCCGTGAGGATTTTCCTTGCTCCTCTTTGAAGGCGTGACGGGTTCTGCGGCGCGGCCACCTGCATGCGCCGGCTCGACGGTCTGCGAATCGTCGGGCATCAGCACGATATAACCCAGCACCGCCAACGCGACACCGATGAGAACCTTGGCGCGAAAGGTTATCTTCACGCTCACGCCCCCTTAAGGTAGATCACAAATCCGACTTCCGCGCTCACGGTGGTATCGCCGACGTTCTTGCGCGCGATCTGTAATTTGTCGAGCCCCAAGGCAGGGATAGCCGTCAGGGATTTGTTGATAAAGGTACGAACACTGGCGTAGTTGGCCTTGACTGGGAATTCAAACGAGTAGCGCGCTAAGTGGTCGGCGGCTGCTGGGGTGAATGTGTACTTACCCTGCTCCAGAACTACGCCGGCTTCATTGGCCTGCGCGAGCACCGTGCCCAGGAGCGCCGGAATCTGCCCGCGGCTGGGCAGCGATCCTGCGAATTGATGCGGACTTAGAGTAGATGCGGCGGGCAAGGGTGCAGGCACGGCTGCCTGCGACAGTTGTGTACTCAATGACTCTATTGACCGATGTGCAGGAATGAGCAGCACCATCACCAAAATAGCGGCCACGGCGAACGAAACCAATCCCGCGATCCCGGGCAGCCCTAAGCGCATTACACGATAACGAAGCTCGGGCACGGAGCGCACCATCAGGTGATCGACGCGGGCCTGCCAGCTTACGGGTGCGGCGGCCACCGGCATCGAACGCTGAACGCCCTGCAACATCGGTGCGGACGCCGAGGCCAAAGTCGGCAAGCGCGGCTGCGATGCCAGGGGAGAAGCTTCGGCGAGCGGAGACGCTGCGGCCTCTGGTAATGCTGCAGCCGCTGGTAGTGTTTCGGCCGCAGGCGAAACTTCAGCGATGGGCGCTAACTGGCACTCGCTCATGTCGAATCCTTCCACTGACCTGTCAATTCGAAGCGCACCGGCCGCTGCGGGTCGTCGGCACGGATTTCGTGGCGATCGAGCATGGGGTACTCGAGCGAGCGGCTGCTCTGCAGGCGCTGCACGTAACTGAGCGCCAGCTGCAGCGTGCGGGCCTCGGCGGTAACCCGCACGGAATGCTTGGCATGATCAGGTTCCACCCCGAGCAGCGCGACCTGTCCCTGCGAGTCCTTGCTGGCCTGCTCCAGCTCTGCAAGCAACAGCGTCCACGGCGTCGCCAAATCCTGAGCGGCCCGCTCGGCGCTCAGCGCAACCTTGGCATTCAATGCCGCATCTTCAGGGGCTTCTGGCTTGTTTGCGCGCAGCAACGCAGCGATTCGGTACTCGAGACCGGCGCGCCGTTGGGTGAAGAGGTGGTATTCGTAAATCACCACGCCGACTGAAATCGTGCTGAGCAGCAGTAGCAGCAATCCAGGCCATCTCACACGCCGTGAGGTGCCGACAAAGTCCATTTCAATTAGTTGTCTCACGCCGCTTTACGCCTCAGAAATTCAAGTTGATGCAGCGTCGTCAGCGGCGGATTTGGCTCGTCCAGCCATTCAAGATCGGCCGTGATTTCCGGCCGCATGGCCCGCAGCGCAACGGGCAGATCCACGTACACGCGACCGTCGGCGAGGCTGGAACTTGCAAGCCGGCCGAATGTTTGCAGCCGCTTGAGTTCCCGCGCCCAATCGGCGCCGATGCGCACGGCGTGAACGCGGTCGATACCTTGTGAGCACATGCGAAGTGCCGCGAGCGAGCCCTCTTCCAGGGTAACGAACCACGCGGACGCGGCAACTGGCAGCGCGTGCCGCCAGGTGTTGAACGCCGCGATAAGCTGCGGCTGAACCGTGATCAACTTCTGGCCGTGCCTAAGCGTGAGGTCCTTGAGCGCAGTCAAAAGCGCCGTCGGCACCGCGCTTGCCAGGCATGATACGCCGGGAGGAGAAGAGGATAAGGTAATGGTCCAGTCGCTCATGGATTCCCCAAACACGCTGGATAGCAGTTCGCGTGCATGCGCCAAGCGTTCGGCAGGGCCGCTCAGCGCGTCGGACCACGGCACGATGGTGTAGCGGACCCAATGATCTCCAAGCACGATCCGCGCCGCGGCATCCGACCAGCCACCCGTGGCCAAAAGGCTCTCGTACAAATTCAGCGCGCCTTCCCAACCGCCCGTTGCTTCCGCCACGACATGATCTTCCTCACGCTCCAGCACCGGACGCATCCCGCGCTTGATCCGCACCAGGTAAATGCGCCGCGGCGTCACATAGACGCCGACTTCGTTACGCCATAACGGTGACACGATTGACCTCCTCTAAGGTGGTTTCGCCGCGCCGTACCAGATCCAGCGCGACGTTACGAATCAAACGCACCCCGCCCTTCTTCGACATCTCCTTTAGCTGCCGCACTGGCACACGATTGATGATGGCCTCGCGCAATTCGTCGTTGAGCACCAGCAGCTCCCCAATCGCCTTGCGGCCTCGGTAACCACTGCCGCGGCAATGTTGGCAGCCGCGGCCGACGGTGAAATTGAATGCGGCGCTCGTCGCCGCCGTCAATTGCGATTCATCGAGCAGTTGTCGCGAGGGAATGCTTGGCTCCGCGCATTGCTCGCAGACGATGCGGATCAACCGTTGTGCCAGCACGCCCGAGAGCGCGGATACGAAGCTGTAAGTGTCCACTCCCATGTGCGTAAAGCGGCTCACCACGTCGAACACGTTGTTGGCGTGCACCGTGGTAAATACAAGATGCCCGGTAAGCGCGGACTGAATAGCAATCTGAGCCGTCTCAGAGTCGCGAATTTCCCCGACCATGATCTTGTCGGGATCATGACGCAGGATGGATCTTAGGCCGCGCGCGAAGGTCAGTCCCTTCTTTTCGTTGACGGGGATCTGCAGTACGCCTTGCAGCTGGTACTCCACCGGGTCCTCGATGGTGACAATTTTATCGGAGCCTGTCTGCGTCTCGGAGATAGCCGCATATAACGTCGTGGTCTTGCCGCTGCCGGTCGGTCCGGTCACCAGCAGCATGCCGTATGGCAGAGAGCTCAAGCGTCGCACTTGTGTCACGACGCGGCTGTCGAAGCCCAAGGCGTCGAGGCGCAGCCCCTGCAAGCGCTCCGTCAGCGCCTGCTTGTCGAGCGCGCGCAGAACCGCGTCTTCGCCAAAAATGCTTGGAATGATGGAGACTCGAAAATCGATCGGACGGCGGTCAAGGGCAATGCTGAACCGGCCGTCCTGAGGCACACGGCGTTCCGCAATATCGAGCTCGGACATGACCTTCAGGCGGGAGATCACTTGCTCCGCCACGCCTGTCCCGCTCACGGATGCAATGTTCACCAGTACGCCGTCGATCCGATATCGCACCGTGAGCCCGGCCGCTGTGCTCTCCAAATGAATGTCGCTCGCGCCGGCCCGCAATGCATCGTACACAGTCGAGTGAACCAGACGCACTATGGGGCTGGCATCTTCGCTGATGGAGACATAGGAAAGATTGTCGGGGCCGTTGCTTACCGCGCCTTCGCTCCCGGCTTGCGATAGCACCGCATCGATGGCGCGCAGTCCCGCGGCGCGCGACGCGATGAAGGCGGCAAGCTCATGGGAAGCTGCGATTCCCCAGTCGAGAGTCGCCGCAGTGCGCGTCTCCAGCCAATTGCGCAGGCTGGTGTCGAACGGATCGGCGACCAACGCCAGCAGTCCGCCGGATTGCCGCACCAGCACGCAGAAACGGCGCGTGGCCTCGGAAGGCGGAACGATGTCGAAGGCAGGCTCCAGCGAGCCCAGCTCTTCGGCGCCGACAAAACGATAATCGAGCGCCCGCGCCAACGCCTGCGCCAGCTCGCATGGGGAAAGCTGCGAAGTCTCCTTCAGCACATCTAGGGCCGGACGGCCGGTGCGCTCCGCTACGGCTATTGCGCGCGCCATCATCGAGTCGTCGAGCGTGGCGGTCGCTACCGGAACGATGCTGGCGGCAGGCTGATTCTGCGAATCGTTCATAACGTCAAGCGGCACGGCGGCGCTCATTGCACGCTCCCGGCAAGCTGGAAGATGGGAAAGTACATGAGCACGACAATGACGCCTATCAAGAGGCCGATCACGGTCATGAACAAGGGTTCTATCAATCGCGTCACGATTGCCGCCCAACGCGCCAGTTCTTCGTCATAAAAAGCGGCGATTCTTTCCGTCATCTCGCCCATGTTGCCGCTGCGTTCGCCGACCCGCAGCATCCGAGCGGCCACCGGCGTCGTGAGTTCGTAGCGCTCCATTGCATTTGCAATGGATTGACCTTCCTTGACTGCGCGCGTGGCCTCGGCGAACGCCGAGCGCAGCGAGTCGCTAAGCAAACCTGCGGACATGTTCAGGGCGGTGAGCGCCGGCATGCCGCTGCGCAACAGCATGCCCACGGTCCGATAGAGCCGCGCCAGTTGGTAAAGACGCATCTGCCGTCCGATGGCGGGCAGCTTGGCGATGGCCGCACCCAGCGCCGCACGCGTGGACCGGCGCGACAAGCTGTAAGTCAATCCGGCCGCGAATCCGACACCGATTGCGACCACGGCCATGGTATGTGCCTGGAGCAGCCGGCCCCATTGCAGCAGCACCCTCGATCCGAACGGCAGGTCTGATCCGAGATCCTCGTAGATGGAACTGAAGCGTGGCACCACATAGACCATCAAGAACAGCGTGACGAGAATTCCCGCGCCCAAAAGCACAGCCGGATAGATGGAGGCGTTGATGAGAGTCTTGCGCAAGGAGTCGATCTGCTGCTGATAGGCGATAAAACGCGTCAGCGCCTCGCGCAACGATCCGGTGCGTTCACTCGCGCGTACCGTAGCCACATAGAGATGCGGAAAAATACCGGGATGTTCGGCGAGCGCGGCGCCCAAAGTTTGTCCCTCGTACAACCGAGCGAGGACTTGCTCGAGGGGCCGGCGCACCGCTGCGTTGTGTTCCTTTTCGGTCAGCGCCTCGATCGATTCGACCAGTGACAGGCCGGCTTCCAGCAACGCCACCAATTCCTGACTGAAAATGACCAACGGCACCTTGGCCGGCTTCGCCCACAGGCGGGTGCGGCCCGCCACCGTGAGGGAAATCACCCGCAGACCCAGCAGTCCTAGCTGACGACGCGCATCGGTCTCATCCACCGCGTCAACCGTCGATGCAAGCACGGCGTGCTCGCGATCGAGAGCCTTGACACGAAATTCCATGGACCCCTACCAGTTCCCAATATCGGCATTTTCGCCCGTGCCGCCGGGCCGACCGTCCTTGCCATACGACATGAGGTCAAAATCATTCTTGTGGGTGCCCGGCACCACGTACACGTAGGGGTGACCCCAAGGGTCGCGCGGCACATCTTTCTTCAAGTAAGGGCCGGCCCATTCGGGTTCGTTGGGCGGTGAGACGTTGAGGACGGCCAAACCCTCGTCGGCGGTCGGCAGGCGATTCATATCGAGGCGAAAGGCCTCGATAGCTTTGTCGAGAGCGTCAATCTGAGCGCGTGTCGCTTTAACCTGCGATTTACCGACCTGGGAGAAGTAACGCGGCGCGACGAAGCCCGCCAACAAACCGATGATCACCATGACCACGAGCAGCTCGAGCAGCGTAAATCCGCCCATTTCGCGTCGCGGTAAAGATGCCCGATACGCACAACGGGACTCGTGGCGTGGGGCCGTCGTCAGTTGCTTTAGCCGCCACATGTTGGTGAAACGCTCCCCTTATCGAGTATCCGCAATCACTGTACGCGGTCACTTTCTGGCGCGAAGGTGGGGAAACACAGTAGGTGCGCAAGTTTTCGCCCCCGACCGGATTTCTCCCTCCCAAGTTTGCCAACGGCTGCCCGTTTTCAAAATCGTTATGTTGAAGGCGCGGGCTGCCGTTCGCGAAAGGCTGCAGTGTATGATCCTAAGCATCGTGTACCCGCAATTCTTTGGTCTCAACAAGCTTCCCTTTAGGCTGCGTCCAGACGCGGAGTTCGTGTATGCCGGAACGGAGTACGCGCGGGCGCGCTCGAGGCTTAAGGGAGGCCTCAGGGAGGCGGCCAGGGTGTTGCTTTTGCTGAGCAATCCAGGGCTCGGCAAGACACTGCTGCTCGATGAGGCCATCCAGACGCTCGAGGCCGAGGCCGACTGGACGCTTTGCCGAATCAAACAGCCGCGCATCTCTTCCAAGGAGTTCCTGGAGGCCTTCGTCCTACAGATCGGTGCCTCGACCGGCGGGGATGAGAATCGGGCTGGCTCCTATGCGGAGCTGTTGGTCCGCATCGATGCGATTGGCGCACAAAAGCTCAAACCGTTGCTGATCGTGGACGATGCACATCTGCTGCCGCCGACCGCCGCGACGGCGTTGTCTGAAATCCTCAAGCGCGTATCCAATATCAAAATCGTGCTCTCGGGAAGACCGGGGATGGGGCTCGAAGAAATGGCGGTGCGCTTCCTGGGCGGCGAGCAAACTCGCATCATCGAATTGGCGCCGCTCAGCCAAAGTGAAACCAAGGCCTACATCGAGCATCGCCTGTCCATTGCCGGCGGTGGGAATCGCGAGCTCATCAGCGCCGATGCCTATGCCATGATTTACCAGCACACGGCCGGCACGCCCAGGCTGATTAATGCGCTTTGCGATGCGGCCTTGCATTCAGCCTGCTTGCGCGCCTCGGGGCAACTGAGCTCCGCTGAAGTGCTGCTCGCCACTCAGGATGCGCGCTGGGCCGAGGCAGTAGCCCGCGACCGAGCCGGCAGCAGTGCGACGGCAGGGCAAGCCGGCGTCCGCGAGCACAGCGATGCCTCCGCGGTCGAGCCTGTCATTGCTCAGCTGGTGGTCAGCGTGGGTGATAAAACCCTGGCAACCTGGCCTTTGCGGCCGGGCCGGGTAAGCATCGGGCGAGCGCCGGATAACGAGTTTCGGTTGGATACCCGTGTTGTCAGCCGCCATCACTGCCAAGTGACCACTGTCAACAGTGTTTCGACTGTCGAAGACTTAGAAAGTATCAACGGCATCAGTGTCAACGGCAAAGTAACAAAACGCCATGTGCTGCAGCATGCAGACCAAATACAGCTCGGCGACCACACACTGACGTACTTGCTTACATAGGCGCCTGCGGCGAACAAATTCGCTCGATGAGTTCCCGCAATTCGCTGGTTTCGAAAGGTTTGGCCAAGGTGCCATGGGCACCGGCCGCCGTACTGGCGGCGAGATAGGCATTGGTCGAAATAGCTTCGGGACGATAGGAACTCACGCCCGATTGTCCGCTTGCGGCGATCGCAATCACGCGAACGTGCGGATACTCGCTTCGGATTTCGCGAATCGCCGCGATGCCATCCACGGCAGGCAGTACCACATCAATGATGACGAGATCGGTCGGCGATTCGCGCAGCAGCCTCAGTCCCTCAGCTGCGTTGCTTGCGGTAATGACCGTCGAGGTCCTCCCGAGAACCCGCTGTAAGGCTTCCCGAACGAAAGCTTCCTCATCGATGACCAGAATGCGCAAGGCTATTCGGCCGAAACGAGCCGATCGACTTCCTGGCTGGTCAGGAGATTGCAGCGAACGGCATAACGGGTCACTGCAGCGGTGTTGGACAGATCCAGCCGGCGCATCAAGGTAGCGCGATATTTCTCGACCACCTTTACACCCCGCCCCAGTTGAGCGGCAATGCGCCATGTCGGAACGCCCAAGGCTATGAGCCGGATGATTCGCCGATCCTGCGGGTCAAGCGTAGTATCCACGGGAACCGAAGCCGGGGCAGGCAGGGGTGCATTCAGCCAATTGCGCAGCACAACATCGCCAGAGCCGCGGCAGATTGCCTGAGTGCCACTCGAGGCACGCCGCACGGCAGCTAAAAGATCCGCGCGCGGGGCATCTTTGCGGACGTAGCCAATTGCTCCGGCCAAGAACGACTCGCGGATGCATTCCAGCGAGTCATGGGCGGTCAACACCAGCACTCGAGTAGTGGGGCATGCCGCGCACACCTTGCGTACCGCAAGACCGTCTGGGCAACCGGGCATGGTCAGATCGCAGATCGCCAAATCGGGTTGCAAACTGCGGATCAGTTCGATGCCACGTTCCACATCGCCCGCGTCGCCGATGACGCGTAAATCGCTTTCCAACGAGAGCAGTGCCGATAAGCCCTCTCGTACAATCGGATGATCATCAATAAGGATCAGACGAAGAACCCTAGAACCGCGCTTCGAATAGCCCGGCCATATGGCGTCTGAGTTTTCCTGATTTAGTTCGCTCATAATCTTGGGGTAGCGTACTTCACGGTGGGTACGTCAACAAGCTGACGCGTCACTCCGCTGCAAGGGTTATGACAAAACCCTCTTGAAACCACCGCATATTCTACGCCGCAATGAAGCCCGGCACTAACCATTTCGCGATCGGTAACACAGTATGCAGTGATCTCCCACTTGTAACTACCCCCATCGCTCCGTTACATACCTCCACCACCTCGCATGAAACGCATACGCCCATCCAAGTCTTCCAAAGAAAGACACAAGGCCATCTCGGTTGACTCCGGCCATTTGGATGGCCCGTGGCAGGGACACTTCCCGGTGACATGCATCGCGATGATGTCGCTGCTCGATCGCGCCGCCGCGGGTGCAGTGAAATTCTCGCCGGCGGAGCGGGTTCTGTTCGTCGCGTGCGAGTTCTGGTCGGCAGTCAATGCTGTCGAGCTCGAGGCTTATTTCGATCTGAACGCAGAAGACCCAACGCGAGATGCGCGTGTGGCGCTTAGGATCGTGGGTGCGGTCAAATTGGCAGAATTGCTGGATCGCGGGGTGCTAGGGCCCGCGGGCAGCCGGGCCAGCGTGAGACGCCGGCGTAGGTTATTGGAGTTGGAAGCCACTTTTCGGCAAATCGCCGAGCCGGTAGACCTATTACTTGCGCGTTTTGCCTGGCGTCAGATGACAGCGCAGCGTTCCACCGCAAGTCCCAACTACTTCACGCCGCCTGAGGCGATGGCACACAATGAAATGATGGCGTAGCGAGGGTCGGCTTTTGTACTTCCGTTCAGGCGAACCGGCGCGTCAGCCCTTCGTTGAGGCCGAATGGATCGCCGCTGGTCATGCCATTGCGGATGGCGTACATGGTGATCGCCGCCGCGTTATGCAGCTGCAATTTCCGCATTAAATTCGAGCGGTGTTTCTCCACCGTTTTTGGGCTGACGCCCAGTTCCCGGGCAATCGCTTTGTTCGAGTTGCCGAGTGCGATTCGTGTGAGCACTTCGCGTTCCCGTCCGGTAATAGACTGCCCAATCGCGGGCGCGCAGACCGGGCGATTGCCCGAAAAGTGTGCGGTGAGAATGCGAGACGCGGTCGAATTGCAAATGAATTGCCCGCCGGCGGCCACGGCGCGAATCCCAGATGTGAGCTCGGATATGTCTGCAAACAAGCCGATGAAACCGTCGGCACCCGCGTTCAGGGCGGCACGCACGCAGTCCTGCGACTCCGGCGCCGCCAGCACCAGGCTTTTACAGGCCGGGACGAGACGACGTGTCTCAGCCAAGAAATCCACCACTGTCTCGCCATCCAACATCCAATCGGTGAGCAGCAGATCCGGCTGCAGGCTCGGAAAGGAAGCCAATGCCTCTGATATATTACCAAAACTCGCGATAACTGAACACTCGCCCTGCTTTGCCAGCAGGATTTCCAATCCCTCACGTAAAACCTCGTGTCTCTGCACCAGAACAGTGCGAAGCTTTGGTTTGAGTTCGATAAAGTCCCCGCGCGCTCCGAAGTGCGATATCGCTGCCTTGCCGAGATTCATTAAACATCCCTCCACATTATGATTTGTCCCGCACGGGGTGTCGCCAATTGGCGAATACTAGACAGCTGTTAACAACACTTACAAGGAGTCAAACAGAGAACATCGCGCTCCCGGGGCACTTCTGAACGACTTTCTGCGGGAATTGCGACTTAGCTCACAATTAACTCGGCATTCTGTCAAATGCAGTTTGTTGTGCGAAGCCCGCGCTGGAAAATTAGCTAGCGCGCGCTTGGGATTTCAGTTTCTGATAAACGCGCATGACATTGGGCACGTAATTCAAAGTCTCGCGATACGGCGGGATATGCCGTCCGTAGCGTTCGACTGCTTCCTCGCCTGCATTATAAGCGGCGAGCGCGAGCTCGATATTACTGCCGAAACGCGCAATCAAATCGCTCAAATAACGCGCACCGGCTCGCACATTTTGCTCAGGATCGTAAAGGTCGGTCACCCCGTAGCGGCGTGCCGTCTCCGGCAGCAACTGCATGAGCCCCACTGCGCCCTTCTTCGAGAGCGCGCGCGGATTGAAGCCTGATTCCACCACGATCACAGCACGAACCAACGCCGGATGAACGGTCGCCGCCAGGGATGCAACGCGAATCATGCCTTCGTACTGCGAGGACCGCGCCAGCCAATCGACTGAGTGCGGTTTCGCCGCAGGTGCTTCGGTGGGTTGATCCGAGGCGATAAGCAATTGATAACGCGCATCGGATGGCACGTTGCTGAAGTGAGTTACGCCGCTCGCGTCAGTAAAGCCATAGATATTGGCGCGAGCCAATCCTGGCGCGGCGATGACAGCCAATATCAAAAGAACAAGCTGCCAATTAAGCATGCCAGGACTGTATCGTTCCAAGACCGTCCTACCTAGGTGGGTGAACACCGTAGGCTCAGCACGCCCTGGACTCCCGGTGCGTCGAGCGCTAACGGGCGACCAATGGGATCGGTGCCGCGCTCCATTTTTTTTGCTCTGCCACGAGTTCTTCGGCCCGCGCGAAGCCGTCAAGGCGTACCCAGGGTCCACCCGGTGCGCCACGCAGCAACGTGAGCGGCACATGGCTCATCTTGTCGCCGCGGTAAGCGTTAAACGCGCGCTGCACCGCCGTGACGGCTGCCAGGGAGCCGGAGTAATGATTCCAATTCTTCAGTGCATGAAACTTAGCTGCATAGGCGCGCAGGCGCGCAGGGGTGTCCTGTTCCGGATCAATGGAGATAGAAACCAAGTGTACGGAAGCTTGATTGGTGCCATGCTCGTCTTGGAACTGTTCGAATACCTGGCTGCTCATCGGGCAGATCGTGGTGCAACTGGTGTAAACAAAATTCAAAACCACCGGTCGACCATCATTTAATTCGGCACGAAGTTTTACCAGGGTGCCGTCCTCGCGCACCAGCGTCACATTCGGGATGTCATACTCAGCCTCGGAGCGCTGCGTATCGGTGCTGTCCGCCGGTGCCGGGTGCGGCGTCAGGGCCGTATGCGATTGAGCAACGGCGCCGAAAGCTGTCGCGACGGCCGCAATAACCCATTTAAGTGCGTTCATGTACCGAATTATCGCGAGACCCTGTCCGCAGTGACATGGGTAGAACACCTACCAAAGTCGCTCGGGGCCACGCTTTTGAGTGCACCATGCCGCGACCGGGAGTTCTCGAGCGCAAAGCCAAATCGAATGGCAAGATGGGCGAACAAAGATATCCGGCGCCTCGTGCGCCTCAGGGGTCACCTTTGCAGCTGAATGAAACCCACGACGTTTCGATTCGCAGTTGGGTCGACTCCGCGAATCTGCCCGAAAGCGACTTTCCGATACAAAACCTGCCGTTCGGCGTGTTTCGGCGCGCCGGTGGCTTCGAATCGTTTCGCATCGGAGTCGGGATCGGCGATCAGATTCTCGACCTTGCCGCGGTGCTTGAGGCTGGCGTATTGGGCCGAGACGCGGACGGTGCGATGAGACAGGCCCTAGCCGCCTCTGTGCTCAACGATCTGATGGCGGCGGGGCCTGGACTGTGGGCGGAGCTACGTCTGACACTGTCGCGCTCGCTGCGGCTGGGTTCTCCGCAGCAGCAGTCCTGCGAGGGTTGCCTGGTGCCGCAGGCGCACGCGGAGTTCGCTCTGCCGGCGCGCATCGGCGACTATACGGATTTCTACACGTCGATCCATCACGCCACTGCCGTCGGCCGCATGTTCCGGCCCGACAATCCCTTACTGCCGAATTACAAGTGGATGCCGATTGGCTATCACGGCCGCAGCTCCTCGATCGGTGTGTCGGGACAGAGTTTCCGGCGACCTGTCGGGCAGCTCGCTCCGCTGGGCGCGCTGCCGCCGATGATCGCGCCCAGCGCCCGCCTCGACTATGAACTCGAACTCGGCGTCTTCATCGGTACGGGAAACGCACTTGGCTCGCCCATCCCCATCGATGCCGCGGACTCGCATGTGTTCGGTTTGTGTCTGCTCAATGACTGGTCCGCGCGCGATTTGCAGGGCTGGGAGTACCAACCGCTCGGCCCATTTCTCGCGAAAAACTTTGCGACTACCATTTCTCCCTGGATCGTGACGCTCGAAGCATTGCAACCTTACCGGCTGCCCTGGACCCGGCCCGGCGATGATCCCGCACCGCTGCCGTACCTCGACTCCCCGCAAATGCGAACGCAAGGCGGCCTCGACATCCAGCTCGAGGTCTGGCTGTCTACCGATGCTCTGCGACGTGTTGGTGCGCCGGCCTACCGCTTGTCGCGAAGCAATGCCAAGCACGCCTATTGGAACATGGCTCAAATGGTGGCGCACCACACGATCAACGGCTGCAATTTACAACCCGGGGATCTGTTGGGTACCGGAACGCAGTCCGGGCCCGAAGTTGCGGAAGCCGGATCCTTGCTCGAGCTCTCAAACGGCGGCAAGCAACCACTCACGTTGCCGAATGGTGAGACACGCAGCTTTCTGGAGGATGGCGACACCGTGATCATGCGCGCTTGGTGTCAGCGCGAGGGTGCGGCGCGCGTCGGCTTCGGCGAACTCGTCGGCAGCGTACGACCCGCACTCTCGCAGTAAACAAGGGCGGATGATCGCCAATTTTGTCGCCGCACCGGATAATGATCAGCGTTGTCCGGGCCACCAGTTCCAGCGTCCCGCGAGCTGAATGAGCGCAGGCCCGACGGCCAAGCGAATCACCGTTGCATCCAACAACACGGCCACGCCCAAGGCAAATCCCAAAATCTTGATTAACACGAATTCACCAAAAACGAAGCCGCCGAATATCACGATCATAATGGACGCTGCGAATGTGATGACTCGCCCGATGCCTGCGATACCATCCACCAAGGCGGCCGCATCGCTCAATCCCTCGCGACGACCATCGGCAATGCGTGCCATCAGGAAAACCTCGTAGTCCATGCTCAATCCAAACACGATGCCGAAGACGAGGACCGGGACAATGGGAAATCCGCCGTCCATCGGATGCGCCAGGCCGAGCAGACGAGATCCGAGGCCATCCTGGAAAACCAGCGTCACGGCGCCGAATGAGGCGGCCACCGAAAGAAGATTGAGCGCTACCGCCTTTAGTGGAATGAGCACGCTGCGGAAAGCAATCGAGAGCACCAGAAGTGTGGCGCCGACAACGATTGCCGCGATGATGCCAAGGCTGCGCTTGATGGCATTTTCGTAGTCGATGTTGAAAGCGGGCACGCCCCCCACCATCAGCCTCGTTCCTGCAATTCCTGTGAGGGTCTGCGGATTCGCCGCACGGATTTCTCGCACGATGGCCGCAGCGTCCGCGGCAGCCAGTCCCGGCTTCGGCAATAGTTGGATGAGGACTGCCCCACCATCGGCGCTGACGAGACTGCGGCGAACCTCGATCGGGATATGAGCGAGCAGTTCCGGCCCGCTCAAAGGTTTGACGATCACCGTTGTTACCGCCCAGACGTGTTGAATCCGCGCATCGCGCGCGTAATGCCGGACTAGAAGCGAAGCAGCTCTCCAGCCAGATTCGTCTTGAATGCTGGTCCCCGAGGGAAGCTCCAGCACAATTTGGATGATTTGCCCGAAATTGCCGCGCGCGACCGCATCGATCTCGTGCAGCGCCCGCACGGAATCGGCGCTCTCGGGCAACCATCGGCCTCGCGGTAGATCGGTCCGCAGGTGCACCGCGTGCAGCGCCAGAACGAGCAGCGGTATGCCCCCGACGGCGAGCACACTGCGCGGGTGACGGGATACCCAACTAGCCCACCGTCGCCAGTTCCGTCCCATCGCCGCACTCCGACGGCGTCCCACGCGGCCTGCATCGATCAATGGACCCATCCGCACGAGTAGGATCGGCAACAGCGTGTTGGCGACCAGAACCGCCACGGCGCTGACAAGCAATCCGCCCATACCGATCGATCGCACCTCGCTAACAGGCACGAACAACATCGTGCCGAAGCCGATCGCGACGGCGGAACCTGATATGACAACAGTGCGGCCCGCGTGCTCGGTCGCATCGGCTACCGCCGCTGCCCGCACCAACCCTCGCTCATATGCGTCGCGACAGCGGCTCACAATCAATAGCGCATAATCGATGCTCAACCCAAGCCCCACCATGCTGACGATGCTAACTACGATGATCGAAGTCGGCCAGATTCGGTTCGCGAGCGATAGAATTCCAAGCGACACCAAAATCGTCAATGCGCCACATAAGACAGGCAATAACGCCGAAACCACACTGCCAAAAGCCAGCAACAGCAATATGAGGGTGAGCGGAAGCGCCCCCAGTTCGGCGGCGCGCGTGGCCGACGCGCTCAATCGGCGCATGTCGGCATTGACAGCTGCCTCGCCCGTCCAACGGAAAGCCAGGCCGGGAAACCGCGTTTCCAGTTGTTGGCGCAGAGTCTCAGTCACCTGATGGAGAGTGCTCATCAAGGAATCGCGGGAGTCCTTGGCAGTGCTTACGCCGACGATGAGGATGGGACTCGCATCCTGCGCGATAAACAGGCCATCGTCACGATCCAAATAGGACATGACACCCTGCACCCCGACCGTGGCTTTGATGGCGTCGCTGACACGTCTAAGCGTTTCTCTTCCCTCGAAAGTTCGAGGGTCAGGACCTGATGCAACTCGCAGCAACGCAACTTTTGTAAAGGGTGACTTAAATCGCTGCTGCAGCGCCGCTTCGACGGCGGCCGACTCGCTGCCGTTCAAGCGCGCCGACGTGTCGAGGTCTCGGTTGACCTGCGAGGCGAATGGGAAGGAACCGATGGCCAATAGGACCCAAAGCGTGAGAATCGAAACTTGCCAGCGTGAGGAGGTTACCAGTCGGTTCATCACCCACTGTATCGTAATCGCAGGTCCACCGAACGCGCACGACGCGCAAGGTTCGCCCTAATTGCGATCACTGAATTGCGTCTCAGAAACTATTTACACTTGTGAGGCTTACCCTTATGGCGGCAGTCCAAGAGATAGCCGTGCTCCTCATGGGTTCTCGAATCCAACCCGTTCGCGACAATCAGCTGCTCATCGTTGATGGCCGTTGCCTCGGTAAGAGTGACGTACTTATAGAGAGGGCTGCTCGGATCAAGCAAGGTGTTCAGGTCGGTCATCTTACCGTTGAAGTATAAAAACGCATGCCATGCAGTATCGCTGGCCGTCAACGAGTTACCCACAACTTGACCGGCGCTGTTGATGCCAAAACCCTCGCTAGTGCTCCCGCCTAACGTGCCCAGATCTGTCATCGCGCCCGCACGGTAGAAAAACGCGTGTAGAGCCTGCCGTGCGGTCAGTGAGCTGCCGGTTATTTCTCCGTTGTTATTGATGGCGTTGGCTTGTCCGAAATTCCCACCGAGATTACCAATGTCGGTCATGCTTCCGTTCGTATACAAAAATGCATGGTAACTGCCCAGCGCGTCCGACGCGAAGCCGACAATCTGGCCGGCGTCATTGATGCCGAATCCGTAACTATTCTTTCCTCCTCCGAGCGTTCCAAGATCCAGCATGCCGCCGTGAGCGTACAAAAACGCGTGATGCGCTCCCTCATTAGAGGTCGAGGACACACCAGTAATTAGTCCGGCCTTATTAATGGCTGTGCCTTGACTCGTGGTGCCGCCCAGCGTAGGAAGCTCCATCATGTTGCCGTAGCTGTACAGGAACGCGCGGCGGATACCAGTAGCGGTCTTGGAGAAGCCAGTGACGTTACCGGCGTGATTGATTGCATACCCCAAACCAATATTTCCGCCCAACGTGCCTAGATCGGTCATGTTGCCATTGGCGTAAAGAAACGGACGTAAAAGCGCATCCTTGGCCGTATACGAAGTTCCTACGATGCGGCCCTTATCGTCTATTCCATAACCCGCGCTGTAGCTTCCGCCAAGCGTACCAAGGTCAGTCAGGAAATATTGCTGTGCGTACGCTGAGGTGCTGACAAAAGGTCCCAGGGTTGCGAGCAAGAGTGCGCAGAGTGCCGCCGCTGGAAACTTCGCCATGATGATCTCCCATGCTTTTCTTCAATTTGCACTACTAGACTAATTGCAAATTTATCATTGAAAACGCGCAGCGTTAGCACGATTCGAAATTAAATTTAGTGTCGTAATAATACATAACATGCATTTCGTTGCATTTGCGCTTCGCTGTGCCTCGCAGCGCTGCACCTCCACTCGATCAGGACGAAGGGGACTTAAGGTCACGCCAGCCTGTAGAAATGCTCCCATTCTTTGCGCGGCGGCGCACCGGCGAGCAATTCATTGGCTGCTCTGTGATTGATGATACGTTTGGACGCGGGATCGAAGACTAGGTTGGCGTTGACACGCTGCGCGACAACGCCCAGCGCCAGTACTTGACATAATGGCCCCGCTACCGCGAACGGTGAGCGGCAATTTTCCTCGCCCTTACAGGAAAGAAGGAAATTCTTGAAGTGATTGGAAGTACTCGCGGCTACCGCAGGTAAGTTAGAGGCCATTTCGATTTGCTTGGACTTGGGAATTATCTGCAAGGTCGAGGCGTGTGAACCGCCCTGGAAAGTCAGCCCCTCGGCATAGATCACTTTCCCCGGCGCTCGATTCTCACCTTTGTTCGAATTTAGAGTTGCTGTCGAGGGCAGCGGGACGTTTGGGTCCACCGCGACTTCACCCATGTCACCAGGCAACGGCGGCAGATTCGTCTGGCCCTCATACCATCGCAATTCTAGCGGCGGCTGAGCACCTCGGGCCGGAAATCGGAATGCCAGTGTTGAGGCTTGCGGGAAGATAAATGGGCTGTAGCCATCGAACCTCTCCACGTCGATTTGCGTCGGCAAGCCAAGATGCAAAAACTCGTGCGCCGTATCAATGATATGCGCACCCCAGTCGCCGAGCGCGCCGTTGCCGAAATCAAACCAAGAACGCCAGTCGCCGTTGACGTAGCCTTTGTTGTAGTGGTGGAATCTGGCCGTTGTCAGCCAGGCGTTCCAATCGAGCGTCGTGGGAACCGGCTGCGGCGCGAGCAGCCCAGACACCTTCATGCCATGCCAACGCCGCGGCATATTCATCCACGCGGTGATCTTGGTGACATTCTTAATGATGCCCGCGTCTGTCCAAGCCTTGAACTGAAAATAGCTCGCTTCGGAATGGCCTTGGTTGCCCATCTGCGTCACGACGCGGTATTTTTTCTCCGCCTGCATCATCAATTCAATCTGCCGGAAGCTGTTGCCCATTGGTTTTTCACAGTAGACGTGCTTGCCGAGCGACATCGCGAGCATGCAGATCGAAAAATGCGAAAAGTCCGGCACGGCTACACTCACTGCCTCAACATCCTTGCCGATCTTGTCGAACATCTGCCGGAAATCACGAAAACGGGGAACATCCGGGAACTTTCGAAGTACCTCCACTGTATGGGCCGCGCCAATGTCCGTGTCACACAGAGCCACGATGTTAGCCAAACCGGTTGCATGGAGCGCCGCGACGACCTCCGCTCCGCGATTGCCAATGCCACAACACGCGAGGTTGACTTTGCCCGACGACGGTGCCGCCGGTGTAAAGCGCGGCGCAAGGATCGATGCTGCGCCAGCCAGAACGCCTTTGAGAACCAACCGACGCCGGGTAGGCTTACTCACACCGTTTATAACTGTCCGTGCTCATGTTCGTTTTTGGTCCTAGGCAAGACGATCGGCACTATTGAGCGGCAAGCTCGCGGATTTTTATATTCCGAAAGGATACTCGATCGCCATGATCTTGGAGCAAGATGTGGCCGTCCGCCCATTCGCCGAAATCCGGAATATCCCTGAACTTGCTCAGCGCCACTGCGGCGCGAAATTCCGATGAGCCGCGCTCGAATTCAACTGTCTTTCCACCATTCAACCAGAACGTAACGTGTCTGCCTTGCGACAATATTCGTGCATGGTTCCATTCGCCCACCGGCATGACTTTCTTATCCTTGGCTGCGGGAATCAAATCATATAGGGAGCCTATAGTGCGGTCGCCATCGCGCCCCAGTTTCGCGTCCGGATGCCGCTCGTCATCTAGAATCTGAAATTCCATACCAATGGCGGATCCTGCCGCCGTCGGCTTGCCCGTCACCTTATCAACCGGTGAAATATACGGCTGCACAAAGATTTTTATGCCGCTGTTTGCGCCAGGAGTGACCTTGAAATCCGCCAACAATTCAAAATTGGCGTAGCGCTTGCGGGAAATGATGTCGCCGCCCCCACCCGATTCTTCGCCGCTTGACGCATGAACGGTCAGTATGCCGTCCATCAACGTCCAACCCTTGCTGGGAAACTCCTCTGAGGTAGTGCTGCGCCAGTTGTCGATCTTACCGCCACTCAATAGGTTCACCCAACCATCCCGGGCTACTACAGGCGCCAAGACAAACATAGCGAGTACACAGGTGACGCAACGCAAATGTTTGGGTTTCATTGAAGGACTCCATGTGGCCTAAGAGCCATCGATGATTTTGAACTCCAAGACGCTGCGACGAATCGGACTCAAGGACGCCTCACCACCTGAATGTAAATCTCATCATCTGTTAAAACAAGAGATACGCCCGTGGTCAGCGTGAGAATTGCCGGCGTTTTCGGCCCGTCCGCCGTGCGCTTGCACACGCCGCCTCGGCTAGACCAATCCATCCGCTGACACATTCAATCGCGCGCGTAGTTCGCGCGTCCAGAGTCGAAAATTTTTATAGCCTTTGGCGCAGGCGGCCGAGAACAATGTTCCGCTTTACATATGCCTTTTTGAACTGACAGCCATTTCCTAATACTGACGGGCGGTTCCCATTCCCGCGGTCGGATTTCCGTAAGCTATCCGCACACCTAGAGGAAGACGTCAGCATCTTGCTATTGCAGGCGAACAGGGACGCTACATGAAGCGCAACATTCTTCACGCCGAAGGGCCCGGCGATGTTGCGAACCGCGGATATCAAGAATTCCGCAAAACAGCGGTATTTAGCTCGCTTGATGGGTTGCGCGGCTTGAGCATTCTAGCGGTGATCTGGCACCACGCGGGAACGCAAAATAACTCCTGGCGTTTGCTCGATAGGGGTTTCCTTGGTGTCGATTTGTTTTTCGTCATCAGTGGGTTCCTCATCGTCACCCTCCTGCTGCGGGAGCAATCCGACGTCGGCAAGATTTCCTTGCAGAAATTCTATGTGCGTCGGACGTTGCGCATCTTCCCGCTCTATTACGGCGTTATCCTGTTTTTGGCCTTCATCTATGGCCTATTCAATAGAAACTCGGTTTTTGGTCATCGCTTTTTAAGCGAGCTGCCCTACTACCTCTCGTACACAGCAAACTTTGTCCCCATCGTTGGCTTACGCATCGTCTGGTCGTTGGCGACGGAAGAACAATTTTACCTGGTGTGGCCCTCGATCGAAAAATATTTGGCCAAGTATGTCGTGCCGGTGCTCATATTCTTCATTGCACTGAACCAATTCGTGAGTTTCGGGAGAAACGCGATCAGCGATCTGGTGGGCAGCGCCGCTTGGACCCAGTGGAGCATCTCCCAAGCGACTTTCACGCCGATTCTCTTGGGAGTGGGTGCCGCGCATCTTCTGCACTCCGAACGGGGGTACCGCCTATTGGGCTGCTTTGCTGCAAATCGTTGGGCGAGTGCCCTGTGTTTTCTAATTCTCGTTGGCCTGGCGACGGTGTCGCCCATCGACATTTCCGGCCTTACGAGGCTCCTGCTGCAACTCGGCATGACGGCATTGCTGGTGAGTTGCGTATATCGGGAAGACCACGCCTTGCGGCCATTGCTGCAATTCTCACCTCTTCGGCGTATTGGAAAAATCAGCTACGGGATGTATCTCCTGCATATCCCGCTGCTCGCGCTAGCCGTGTATTTGCTGCATTCGAACGCGGTATCGATTCGCCTTTATGCTGTCGAAGTCGCTATTACGATTGTTGCGGCCGAATTCAGCTTCAGGTTCTTCGAGAGTCCAATTCTTAGATTGAAGCGCAAGTACTCTGCAGTGCACACGTCCAACGATGAGCAGAAATTCATCGGGGGCGTCGCGGCGCTCGCACCATGGCGGACCCCCAAGACAAAGAGCCAGCCCGCCCCGATCGTGGTCCCGGATCAGGTGTGAGCTTGGGACTCGTGTGCTTCCGAGCACTAGATCTGCTGACTCAGCTTAAGCAGAGGCGCACCGAAATCCCTGATCACGTGTCAAGCCAATGCAATCGGACCGGATACTCGTGCTCAAGTTTCTCAATGAAATGCCTTCCGATGAATGTAGGGTGCCGCACCAATATCTTGCCGATGCTGATTCCTAGCAGTCCCGCGATCCCACCTCCAACCTTCTAGAAACATGCTAGATACGGAACCCAGAGAAGGCCGCGGCGGCTTTTCGAACAAAAAAGAGTGCAAGTCGTTGAATAACCCATATGCGTATGCCGGTGGAAACCCGATCTGCAAAGTTGATCCGCTGGGGCTGCGGTTCTTCACCGCCGCTACCCCCGCGTTCTCAGATAGGCATCGGCGGTTCTGGTTTAATGGTAAATGTAGACTGGCCGTCTGACGAATAGTCAATCTGCCAAATCTGATCGAAAACGTCATCGGACCAAAATGTCGGCGCGGCCTCTTGCCCGAAATCGTCGCGCGCGAGCCCCGGAATCTTCTCATGGTGCCAACAGATCAAGATCGTCTTACCGCCATAATCCTCGGGACTTGTCATTATGCGTTGCGCCAAATCCGAATGCTGACTATTCGAAAACGAATTGTTGACGACCAAGCGCAATGCGATTGCCAGAGGCGCTATCGTCTCATAGGGCCGATTGCTGTTCGTTGATGGCGCGGTGGCAAAAAGCACCGAAAGGTTTGGATACATAGCTGGCAGCGTTTTCGCAAGCATGTCTGCGCGAACACGACCTACATCGCTCAGATGCAGATCGCTGTGGTCATCAGGTTTTTCGCCGTGACGAATGATGAGAATGGTGTTTGGCAAGTGAGCATTTGTCATGAACGATCCCTTCGCAAGGTTTCTAGCGGTGAATGAACTGTTGCGGCCTGGCCAGGTCAATTCTTCTGTTGAGGCCCAATCGCAATTGTATGGAAGACACCGAACGGATTATTGCGCATGCTAAGACTCAACGTCTAACGGGGCTTGCCGCGCGAGGCCAAAGGGAAGGCCGCCACTCAATTCTGGATGCTCGAGTCGCGCCGACTCGGCCTCGAGCCGATAAGTAAGTGTTCCGTATCATGGTCAATGGCCTACCTCCGGCTGTCCGGAGGGCTTTTGGATAAAAAAAACGCAGGCTACGGCGAAGAGCGAGATGATGGCACCACAGAGAAAACCAACTCGGACGCCACCCGAGAGCGCGTCGACGGGGGCGAGCCCGCGTACCGTCAGCGTACTAGAGCGCGCCGACATTAAAGCCACGAACAGTGCAACTCCAGCCGCACCCGCGACCTGCTGAATGGTGCCGATGACCGCACTGCCGTGCGAGTAAAGACTTGGCTTCACTGATGACAAGCTGGCGGTAAACAAGGGCGTAAACAGGAACGCGAAGCCGACACTCATCACTACGTGTCCGGCGAGGATATTGCCCACCCAGGTGGTAGGACGCAGCAGTGTCATCGCCCATAGCACAGCACTTACGAGTATGACGCCGGGAACCATCAGCCTGATCGGCCCCACTTTGTCGTATAGCCGCCCAACATGGGGGCCGAGTAGCCCCATCAGTAGACCCCCCGGCAGCAGCAACAGACCAGTTTGAAGCGTACTAAGCCCAAGCACGTTCTGCAGGTAGATCGGAAGCAAGATAATGGTGCCGAACAGCGCCATCATCATGCTCGCCATGAGCAGGACCGATACAGTGAAGTTGCGCGACTCGAAGGTACGCAGGTCGAGCAGTGGATAGCCGGTTGTCTGAAGCTGGAACTGTCGGACGGTGAACAGAGCCAAGAACACCGAACCGACCGCAATGAAGATTTCGGCCGGCAGCGTTCCAGGGGTAGCGGCGACACCAATATCGCTGAGCCCATAGACGATGCCGCCGAATGCGAAGGCCGAGAGAATAACCGAGACCCCGTCGATCGGCGCTCGGTTCGGCGTCGTCACGTTCTGCATACGGCGAGCACCGAGCGCCAGCGCCCCGAGCGAGATGGGAAGTACGAGGAGAAACATCCAACGCCAACTAAGGTAGTTGAGAATAACGCCCGAGATGGTTGGGCCGATGGCGGGCGCCACCGATATGACAGTGGATATAAAGCCCATAGTCTTGCCGCGCGTTTCGGGGGGTGTCAGCGTCATCACGGTGGTCATCAACAGCGGCAGCATGATCGCGGTTCCGGATGCCTGAATGATGCGAGCTAGGATCAGCACCCCAAGATTCGAAGCCAGAGTGGCGATCAACGTACCTAGGGTGAACACCGACATCGCACACACAAAGATCGGCCGCGTGTTCATCCTCTGCAGCAAAAACCCGGTGACCGGAATGACCACTGATACCGTGAGGAGAAATGCCGTGGTTAACCACTGCACGGCACCGGCTGTGACGTTGAGGTCGTGCATGAGCCGCGGAATGGCGACTGCCATCAGTGTCTCGTTGAGTATTACAACGAATGTGGCGACGAGTAGGAGATTGATAACGAGTCGGTTGCGACCCGCGTTGTCGCCGACCACGGGAGCGACAACATTGTCCGGGGACAGCTTGGTGGCGCTGTCTGAATTATTGTTCAAGTGTACACCCGCTATGTATCATCGACGATCGCTAAATCGGTAGGTCGTTCTCGGTCCAGGCATGTCCATTTCACACACTCGCTCATTTGGAAAGCGATTGTCGAATCAGTAAGGCCCGAACACTCCCATCGCGCTACCCACTGTTCGCAACGGTTCCCTGCTGCGGGACTTTATCGAATATTCAGTGGTGCTCCAGCCACTCACCCACCGTGAGCCAAATCGCCTCCAAGAATTGATCCAGAGGCACGGTGTTGGGTTCTTGCCGGGCACCCATCGAGTGCAATTCCCTTTCAATGGTAATCGCCATCCCCCAATGATCAGCGTTAACGTAACCTAGCAATACCGAGCCGGGTTCTAGCTGATCCTCGATCAAGAGCTGTCCGTCATTTCGGGTGTCGTGTTTCGCCAGCAGGGCATAGCTCACACGGAGTCCGCGCGCCAAATGCTCTTTTGTTGTAAATCCTTCTAGCGAGAAGAAGGGGGTGCCCGGCGGTAATGGATGATGTGTTTGCCACGTGGCCCGCACCTCGGGTTTCAGACTCTCGAGCGCTCCGCGATCCCCGGGATCGCATCGTGATTTGAGAACGGGCGCGACGAGATGTCGAAGGACCCCGCTGGTGTGCCCCGCTAACGGGGTGCCCCAAATTGGTCCAGCTACGCTGATAACCGCCGCAACCTTCGAAGCACTCGAAGGAAAATCGTCTAAAAATTGCAACACATCTATGGCGCCCTTGGAGTAACCGAGCAGCACGACTCCTTCTGAACCGATCGGAGTCTGCGAGAAATATCCGGCAATTTGCGCTGCATTATGCTTGGTGCTCGATTGCCCGTTGACGCGCACGACATCGACGCGTACGCCCAGTTTCTCAAGTCTTTGAATCCCGGTGCGGAACGGAATCGCGTTCTCGCCGTAGCAATCTCCGAACGCGCCGGTAACGATGACCAGATGCAGATCCGTGCGCGTCTTGGGAAGCTTCTCAACGGTGGCCAGCACCTTCTCGTCAGCAAGTTGCCAGAGAGCCGCACGACAACGCTCATCCCCCCGAGCGATGACGCCATCTGCTTGCGCGAGTTGGCAGAAGATTTGCCGAAATCGGGCGCGCTGATCCTCAATGGCGAGGGAACTACCTGGAGAATGGAGGAGGGCGGAGGTTGCTCCGAAGTCTGCATCGTGTGGTGGCGTCGTAAACCCGGCAAGATAGGACCACGTCGCTAAAATGGGCAATAGTCTATACACGCCGCTATCCTATCGCTGTTAGGGCAGAGACGAAGCCTGTGAATGCCAGTATTTAAGGCGAGATCAGGAAAGAGTCGCCAAACCCGCCGACTCGGCCAATGAGGTTGGCGTTCGACTGCGCCGATATGTGCGTCGTCCCCAACAGATGTGCATGGAGAGTACTGGGCCAAATTCGGACCAAGCAGACATACCAAAGGGGCAGAAAGTATGGTTGTTCCCGGGCTGCGAGGGGAGCCTACACACTCGGTTTTAGCACCGTAAACGCCAAACCTGAGAGTGGTGTCCCTAATGCGATCGCGCCCCAGATTTCCCAGCGAATCGCCAGGGCTCGGTATTGCGTGTAAGCAAACGGGTGAGCGTCTTGAGCGCGATTCGCAAGCAAGTACAACTGTCGTTGCAGAGGTGCCACCGTAAACGTGAAGGCAAGCCCCGAAAGCGAGAAAAGGATAATTGTCCACAGAATCCAACCCGTGCGAAGAATCGGCGCTGGGCCAGATTAGCTATCGTGATGCCTGATGCAACAATCGCAATCACGCCTGGAACCGTAAAGAGCCGATCACTTCGGATGATTCCCGCCATCGTGTGAGCGAGCACAGTCGGGTCCTCGGTGCGGGCCGCCCAAGCATGCCAGAAAAATCCGGTGATAATGTTTCCGAGAAACAAAAGTACTGCAGCGACATGCACTAGCTTGAACGCAAGGTACATATGGACTCCTCAAGGACCTGCTTATTGATTGCTGCGCACTTGATTGAGTGCGATGCATGGGCGGTTTGCCGCTCGCACGCAGCCCCAGCGCACAATCTTAACAACGGCAGACTCATACGACGGTCGACGTTTCCTCCTCGGTTTCATGCAGACCCGAGTTGATTCATCACCTTCAGAATAGGCCAATTGGATCGAAATCCTTCGCCCAAATCGGCATCGCGATCCCGCTTAATGGCCACGAACAGCGTGCTCAGCGCGATCAACATGATTAGGTAGCCGACCGTGCAACCCATCATTGATGGCAGTGCCGGCCAATAGATGCGAACCCCATGCACGTATGATTTGCGTTCGCTGCCAACACTGCTTTCTTCGCCTCATACACAAAAAAAACATCGACAGCAACTCCGTGTCCGAAATGCTGTCGAGGCTTCAACCGAGGCGCTTATCGAACTACGGCGGTTGAAGTCTTGTTTCTACTATCCGATGCGGAATTCTGTCGCCTAGCATTTGCCATAATTGATTGGGTGATGTGCACCGGAACAGCGATTCGACCCCCGGTTCGCCATTACTATGCTCACGAGCAGCCAATACCTGGGAGCAGACGATGTCACGCGGACCCTACCCCATTCTACTGATGCTCGCTATGTCTTTGCCCAGCGCCGCCAAAGCGCTCGGTCTGGGAGACCTTCGAGTCGACTCGGCACTCAACGAACCGCTGTCGGCGCAAATCGACATCGTCGGCGCCACCCGCGACGAATTGGTCGAACTTACAGCGAAGGTTGCGAATAATGAGATTTTCCAGCGTTTCGGCGCCGATCGCCCGTCCTTCCTCCAGACCGCCACCTTCAAGGTCGGGCTCGATTCTCAGGGCAGGCCGGTGCTCAATATCCGCTCTGCCGAAGCCTTTACGGATCCCGTCATCAATTTTCTGGTAGACCTGCATTGGAGCAAGGGCGAATTGATTCGCGAGTATTCGCTGCTGCTGGACCCGGCCAGGCTATCACCCGCGGCGAAGTTGGCGGAAGCCGCTCCGATTGGCAAACCCACTCCGATTCGCGAAGCTGCCCGTTTGCCTGCAGTCGCTCCCACGCCGATGCCGGCGGTGATTGCGGCCGCGGCTGCGACAAGTACCGCTTCCCTGACTCGCGGGAACGCCTCCGCCCCTTTAGCGTCGCAGCATCTGGTGGTTGCCCGAGACACCTTGCGCAACATTGCCCGCCGCGCCGGAGCCGCTACCGAAGCGCACGCACAGCGGATGATGATCGCCATCTTCCGCGCGAATCCGCATGCCTTCCAGGACAACATCAACGTCCTTCAGCTGGGAGCGCTGCTCAGCATCCCTTCCGCGGAGAATGTGGACGCTATCGATGCGGCTGAGGCAAAGCGCGAGTTTCGCGCGCAGATGACGGGCTGGAGGCTGAATGGTAGACCGGCAGCGACGCCTCGGGTCGCCGCGGAGACTCCGTCCCCGCAAGCGGCGGACGCGGTGGCGACCGCGGCCCTGAAGGATCGCGTTCAGTCCTTGGAAAAGACTCTCGAGGAGATGCATCAACAACTGGCCGTTAAGAACGCCAAGATCCATGACCTGAAGCAGGCGACCGCAGAGTCGGCACCCCTTGTAACGACTGCCGCGACTTCACCAGTGCCGACTCCCGCGACGGCAGCCGTGACGGCCGCCGCGCCAATCCAGGTCACAAGCACGCACCTGGAAGAGCATGCCGAACCGGTCTTGGCCACGATGTCGCCGTCGCCCTCGGCCGCGCAGCCGGCGATCGGAAAAGGTGCGATAGGCTCGATAGCGCTGGGGTTGAGTCTGTTGCTCGGAGGATTCGCGCATTTTCGCAGACGGGCCCCGCACGCCGCGGCGGCGACGGGGCCGCTTGCCTCCTCAGACAAGCATGTCCCCGCGCCGCCGATGGCGCTTCGGGAGAATGCGCCGCCGATGCCCGAACCTACGACCGAAGCGAAAGCCACGCTCACCTCCCGCGCCCCGGAACGGCCGCCGGCGGCAGCGGCCGAGGCCATCGTCGCGCGAGAAGTGCCGCTACGCACAGCGAGCACGGACTTCGATGACACGATGGCGATCGACACCGTTGCCCTTGAAAGGTCCTACGTTGATTCTCTCGGAGATTGCTTTGGCGTCGACGAAACGGCGCACCACAAGGCGGTTGAAGACACCGCGGTGACCGCTACGCTGGTGCCGATGTCATCCGTTGGCGCACCGGCCCCTGCCGATGACGCGACCGCAGACACGGCCGCTCTCGACACGGCGGAGATGAACACGGTCCAGATGGATACCTCGGAGCTTGATACGGCAGAGGTCCGGATTGATCTCAACACGGTGATCCTCGACACGAGGAAACTCGAGCCCATCGCCCTTAACGGAACCGCCTTAGATTACAACCTGCTCGACTTGGATTCGACGACGCAGTATGTTCACATGCCGAGCGACCTGCTCGATCAGCCGGTGGTCAAAGATCGGCGAACCAATGTCGTCGAGGTACTCAAGACGGCGATAGAGCGCGACCCGAAGCGCCGCGATCTGCGCATGAAACTCCTGGAAACCTTCTACAGCACGGCATCGACGAATCAGCGCGGCTTCTTGGAAGCCGTGAGAAAGCTCGCGCGCGAGCCGACATTTCTGTCGGCCGACGACTGGCAGAAGGTGGTGATGATGGGCGTGGTGATCGCGCCAGACGACATCCTGTTTTCCGAGCATGCCAAGGACAACGACCTGAAGAACTGCGCCTGAGGAGGAGCGCGGGTCGCGACGATTCATTTCCACTAGCCAGGACCCTGTAAATATTGGTGCCGCAAAGAGGATTCGAACCGCTGACCCACGCATTACGAATTACGGGGCCCCTATTAGGCGCCATACGATTCAGCAAGTTGCGATTGGGCGAGGCGATTGCAGACG
>JALYIT010000030.1 GCA_030775645.1 Pseudomonadota bacterium
TCGACATCACCGAGCGCAAGCGCGCCGATGCGATCGCTTCGGGCGAGCGCCGCGTGTTCGAGAAAATCGCGGCCAACGCGCCGCTGTCCTTGGCACTGGAGGCGATTTGCGGATTGATCGAGCGTGCCATGCCCGGCAGTTGCTGTGCGGTGAATCTATTGGACCGGGGCAAGCAAGCGCTGAATTTCGGCGTGGGTCCGAATCTACCGCGCGAGTTCGTGCAGGCCATGGACTTTGCCCCGATCGGGATCCGGTACGGTTCGTGCTCGGCGGCTGTTTACTTGAGTCGTCTGGTCATCGTCGCCGATATTGAAAGCGATGCGCTTTGGGAATATCGCCGCGAGACGGCGCGGCAGGCGGGTTTTAAGGCCGCTTGGTCGACGCCCATCGTGGCATCGGATGGCCAGGTGGTCGGCACCTTTGCCGTCTACCGGCGCCAAACCGGGATCCCCTTGTCGCGCGACCATGAATTGATGACTCGCATGGCGCAGATTGCGGGCATCGCCATCGAGCGCCGCGCCGCGGAAGATGCGCTGCGCGACAGCGAGTCGAAATTTCGAGGCCTGTTCGAGGGCGTCATGGAGGGGGTTTATCAAACCTCGCGAGACGGGCGCATTCTCGTCGCCAATCCTGCCTGCGTGAATCTGCTGGGGTACTCATCCGCCGAGGAGCTTTGCCAGATTCCCGCCGCCGCGCTCTATTGGTATCCCAACGATCGAGAAACCATCGCACGGCGCGCCGAAATGGAAGGGGAGCTGCGCAACGAAGAATACGTATTGCGCCGAAAAGACGGTTCCATGTTGGTGGTTGTGGACAATTGCCGCGTGGTCCGCGATGAAAATGGCCGTGTTTGCGGCTTCGAAGGGACGCTGACGGATATCACCGAGCGCAAAAAAGCGGAAACCGCCGTTTTTCAGGCCAAAGAACGCGCCCAGGTCACTCTGCAATCGATCGGCGACGCGGTGATCACGACCGATTCGGAAGGGCGCATCGACTATATGAACCCGGTGGCCGAAAGCTTAACCGGGTGGGAGAACCGCGCAGCGCAAGGCCAGCTGATCAGCGATGTGATGACGGTGGTCGATGAGGTCACCCGCGAAGGCAGCGAAAGTCCGGTGGCGCGCTGCCTGCGCGAGGGACGGGTGTTGGGGCTGGCCGAGCATACCGTGCTGGTCAATCGGCGCGGCCAGGAAATTGCCATTCAGGATTCGGCGGCGCCCATCCGCGACCGCGCCGGCAACCTGATCGGCGCGGTGATGGTGTTTCACGACGTTAGTAAGGAACGCCGACTGCACCGCGCGCTGCACTACCAAGCAAGCCATGATGCCCTCACCGGATTGATCAATCGCCGCGAGTTCGAGAATCGGCTCACCGCAGCGGTCGAGGATGCACGGCAAAATACCAGCGCCCGCCACGTGCTCCTGTATTTGGATTTGGACCAATTCAAGCTTGTGAACGATACCTGCGGACACCCGGCGGGCGACTTGCTGCTGAAACAGATCACCGGCGTGATTCAGTCGCGGGTGCGCAGCGGGGATACGCTGGCGCGCCTCGGTGGCGATGAGTTCGGCATCCTGCTGCGCGACTGCAGCCTGGATCAGGCGCTACGCATCGCCGAAAACATGCGCCAGGCCATACGCGACTACCGTTTTGCCTGGCAGGGAGGCGTGTTAGCGGTGGGTGCCAGCATCGGCATCGTGGAGATAACAAATGAGGTTCACACCGTCGCCAATATCATGAGCGCCGCCGACGTGGCGTGCTATTCCGCCAAGGATTCGGGCCGCAATCGCGTGCAGCTCTACAAGCCGGATGAGATGCCGGAACGGCACCGGGAAATGCATTGGGTATCCAAGCTTGCGAGAGCTCGCGACGAGGGCCGCTTTGAATTGTTCTATCAACCCATCGTGCCGATCGACCCGCGGCGGCACGAGCGCGAGCATTTCGAACTCCTGTTGAGATTGCGCGAGGACAGCGGGAGCATTGTCAACCCCGCCGAATTCATTCCCGCGGCCGAGCGCTACGACATCATGCCGTCAATCGACCGTTGGGTGGTGCGTCAGGCCCTGGAACGAATCGTTCATCGCATCGAATCCGGCGTAAAACCCTTTACCGTCGCGGTAAATCTGTCGGGCACCTCGCTCAACGACGAACGATTCCTCGAATTTTTGATTGCAGAGTTGAGTGCCACTCAGCTAGTGCCCGGAGCCATGTGCTTTGAGATCACCGAAACCGCCGCGGTCGAAAACTTGAGCAACGTCGTTTACTTCATGCGGGAATTGAAAAATCGGGGCTGTCACTTCGCGCTGGATGATTTCGGCAGCGGCCTGTCGTCCTTCATGTACCTAAAAACCTTACCTGTAGATTACTTGAAGATTGACGGCCAATTCATTGAAAAGGTTACTTCCGACCCAGTAGATCGCAGCATGGTTGCGGCCATCAGCCAGGTTGGTAATGCCATGGGCATCCAGACCATTGCCGAACGGGTCGAATCGCCCGAGGTCTTGATCGAACTGGGCCGGCTAGGAATCGGGTTCGCGCAAGGGTTCTATATCGCCAAGCCGCGATCGACTACTGACTTCCCCTACCTGCGCTGACCATACCGTGTTTGCGGCGCTGACGGAGTGGCGCGAACGGCGTAGTCTTCCTCCCGACTTTAGCCGCAGTGAGCAACAAGGGGTTAGTCATGATCATTGGAATGTCTCTCGCTACTTTCACGCAGCTGATGTCATTCGTGGGACTTGGGGGTCGTTGCTTTCAAGAAGTTTCGCCCCCTGACGCGGGCTCGTGCCACTTAGGGATGCGTTAAGGATGCGCAGGTCTTCCAGTCATCGACCTGGAGGCGCGGCCAGCATACTGCTGCTGGCTGTTTTGTTGTTTCGTGCCTATGTCCCCGCTGGATTTATGCCGGCGAGCGGTGCCGCGTTCGCCTTGGAATTGTGCCCCGTCGGGATGGCGGGCATGCCGACGCACTTGCACCATTCTTCCGGAACCCACGCCGATTTCGAGACCTGTCCGTTCGGCAGCGCGCCCTGCGCCGGGCCGATTTCCCATCACGTCGTTTTCGCAGCCGCCGGACCTGCGCCTTCGGTATTCATTGCTGCGTTCCAGCCGCCGTTTTTAGCATTTCGCATACAGAGAGCCAATCAGCCTCGCGGACCTCCTTCTCTCGCTTGAATTCATCCGACCCGTCGATTGCAACTCTTTTTTAAAAGAGCTCGCGCACGCGGATTTTCGAGCTTAGGAGAAATCATGGTTTCCTCGATCAAGTGTTTGGCCATACCGCTGCTCGCGGTGCTGTTGTGGTCGCCGCCGGTGTGCGCCGCCAATGTCGGCAGCGTGCGGGGCGTGGTGCACGATCAGCAACACCGGCCGCTGGCCGGCGCCCAGGTGGATCTTAAGTCTGCCACCTCGCAGTGGACGCACTCATCCGTGACGGATACGCGCGGCGAATTTTCTTTCATGACCGTACCGCTGGGCGACTATGTGCTCTCGGTGAGCGCGCCGGACTTTGCCGGCGTGGCGCAAGCCGTGATGGTCACTTCCGGTTCCTCTCCCGTCGCCCACGTGCAGCTCACTAAAGGAGCGCCACTGGACACCCTGACCGTGACGGCGGCCGCCGAGACCACGGTGCTGCATACCGCCACCCCGACCACCGTGGTGAATCGCCTGGACATCGAGCGCGACCCCGGGGCGGACCGCACCAACAGCTTGGCGATGATCACCGACTTCGTGCCTGGCGCGTACGTGGTCCATGATCAGCTACACGTGCGCGGCGGCCATCAGACCACCTGGGCCATCGACGGAGTGGAAATTCCGAACACCAACATCTCGAGCAACCTAGGCCCGCAAATCGATCCCAAGGACATCGACTATCTGGAAGTGCAGCGCGGCAGTTATCAGGCCGATCAAGGGGATCGTACTTATGGTGTATTCAACGTGGTCCCGCGCACCGGATTCGAGCGCGACCGACAGGCAGAACTCATTGCCAGCGGCGGCAACTACGCACAGACAAATGACTACTTGAGCGTGGGCAGCCACACCGAGCGCTTTGCGTATTACGCCAGCGTCAACGGCAATCGCAGCGATCTCGGCATTCAGACTCCCGTTCCTCAAGCGATTCACGACGGGCAGAACGGTTATGGCGGATTCAGCACCCTGATATTCAATGGCGACCCGGATGATCAGTTCCGCCTCGTGCTGTCCGCGCGCCACGATAATTACCGGATTCCCAACACGCCGGACCGGCTCTCGGATGACGTGCAGCGTGAAACCGATGCTTTCGCTATTTTTTCCTGGGTCAGGAAATTGACTGCGGACGCCTCGCTGATTAGCTCGCTATTTTTTCATCGCAATCAGGCCAATCTGCAAGGCTCGCCGAGCGACTTTCCCATCAGCACAACCGATGATCGCTCCTCGACTTACGTAGGGGGGCAGCAACTGCTGCGTCTGCATATCACCCGCAACGACATTCAAGCGGGCGTCACCGGTTTTAGCCAGCACGACAAGGAGACCTTCAACGTTTTGTTCAACGATGGCAGCGACACCGCCATACGCCAGACCTTCAACCCTACCGGCTCGTTGCTCGCCGCCTTCATCGAGGACACGTTTACGGCAACTGAACGGTTAAGCTTCGCCGGCGGTGTGCGTCAAACACACTTCGCGGGCGCGGTCACGGAAAACGCCACCAGTCCACGCCTCGGCGCGACCTTGAAGATCCCCGGGCCCCCTTGGATACTGCGCGGATTTTGGGGCAAGTATTACCAAGCGCCGCCGCTGACCACGCTTAGGGGTCCTTTGCTTGCGTTCGCCCGCAACAACAACTTAAATTTTATTCCTCTTCGCGGTGAGCGCGATGAAGAATACCAAGTCGGGGTCACCATTCCCGTCCAAGGTTGGACTCTCGATGTGGATCATTTTCATACGCAAGCTAAGAACTTCTTCGACCACAACGCCATAGGCAACTCCAATGCATTCCTACCCCTGAGCATCGAGGGAGCCCTGGTCCGAGGCAACGAGCTGACCGTTCGCTCGCCTAAAATGAGTATTGGCCAATTCCATCTGGCGTACTCGAACCAGACCGCGGACGGCATAGGCGCAATCACCGGCGGCTTGACGGACCTCGGTACCCGCTCCGGCAGTTTCGCGCTCGATCACGATCAGCGAAACACTGCCAACGCGGGCTTCGATCTGAACCTGCCCCAGGCGGCTTTTGCGTCCCTGAGCGTTTATTACGGCTCGGGTTTTTCAAACGGCGGTGGGCCGCCCAGTCATCTGCCTGCGCATGCGGAAGTCAATTTATCGGCGGGCAAGTCATTCGGGCAGAGCTTTTCCGCCTCGCTCACGGTGCTCAATTTAGCCGATCGGCACCTGCTGGTGGACAACAGCCTCACCTTCGGCGGCGTGCATTACAACGAGCCGCGGCAGATTTATGCGCAAATTCACTATCGCTTTGGCTATTGAGTCCGAAGCGCGCGTTGTACAATTATCGTTATGAGATTCGAACTCCAACCCCGCATCCACAATGAGCTGATCAGACTCGAGCCGCTCGAGGCGGGCGACTTCGAGGCGCTATACAAGGTCGCATCTGACCCGCTCATCTGGGAGCAGCACCCGAATAAGGACCGGTATCAGCGGCCGGTGTTTGAAAATTATTTCAATGGGGCCATCGAATCCGGCGGCGCTTTCCGCGTCATCGACAATACCAACGGCGAGTTGATCGGCAGCTCGCGATACAGCGATTATGAAGAAGCCCTGCGCCAAATCAGCATCGGCTATACCTTTATTGCGAGGAGCCGATGGGCGCGCCACTACAATCTCGCCTTGAAAACCTTGATGCTCGATCACGCTTTCAAGTACGTGGACCGCGTCACTTTCAAAGTGGGCGTCAATAACTGGCGTTCCCGCAAGGCGATGGAAAAGCTCGGCGGCATTTTCCTAGGCGAGGAAATGGTCAGCTATTCCGGAGAGCCTAGCCATCCCAATGTGGTGTTCAAGATCGATGCCGCGGACTGGGCTAACCGCATGGACAAATCAGCATTCGGCGCGGCGTCTTAGGGTCACCGGCAGTCCATCTTTGGGTTTGGCGATGGGCACCAATTGATATGGCATGACATAGCCGGGGGCAATACTCCAGCGATAGCGCAGCAGCAGTTGGTGCATGATGGCCTTCACCTGCAACGTGGCAAAATGCTGGCCGATACACATGTGCGCGCCGCCGCCGAACGGCACCCACGCGTAGCCGTGGCGCTTGTCCTCCTGGCGCGCAGGACTGTGTCGTTCAGGGTCGAACCGATTGGGATCGGTCCACAGCGACGGCATGTAGTGCACGTGAATTGGATAAACACCGACCATCGTGCCTGCCGGGATCTCGTAGCCTTGAAATGACGTGGTTTTGGTGCACATACGCGGCATCGAGGTGAGCGGCGGGGTAAGGCGCAGCGCTTCGCGCATAGTCCAGGAAAGCTCCTCGAGCTGCTCAAGATCGTCGTACTGCAGCTGGCTCTTGCCCAGCGCCACGGCTTTGGCGCGCAATCTGTCTTGCCATTCCGGATGGCGCGCCAGCAGGTACATCATGGTGGTCAGGGTGCTGGTGGTCGTGTCATGGGCCGCCATCATGAGAAATATCATGTGGTCGATGATTTCCTCATCCGTAAAGCTTTCGCCCTGTTCGCTTCGTGCGTGGCAAAACTCGCTGAAAAAATCGCTGCTGTGAATCGCACGCTTGAGCGGGAGCAGGGCGCGAAAACGCTTTACCAGCAACTGGCGTCCGCGAATTCCGCGCCACATGGAGAGTCCGATGACGGGGACGCGAATAAGGGCCATGGATGCCGCCACAGTGGCCATGAAAGCTCGATTGAGATCTTTGGCGCTGCGGCCGAGTTCTACCCCCATGAACACGGAAGCAGCGAGATCGAGCGTGAGCTGTTTGAGCAAAGGGAACATCCGGCGCGCCGCTGCGCCATCGCCGGCGGACATCCGTCCCGGTGGCATCCACGCCTCTATCCCGACCGCGATCGCGGCGTTCATCTGCTGAAGATAGGTTTGCAGCGCGGGCTTTCTAAAAGCAACCTGCATGATGCGGCGCTGATAGCGATGCTCGTCGCCATCCATCGCCATGATGGCTCCGGGGAACACTCTGCCGATGTAAGGATGCCACCCACGCGCATTGGAGAAAGCGCCATCGCGATTTTTCCATACGAACTCCAGCGCGTCGGGACCCAGCATGCTGATCAAGCCGCCGCGGCCGATGGCAGTGCGCCAGACCGGCCCATGAATTTTCTCCAGCGACTGCAAATGGCCCACCAAGTCTGTGCGCATCGCGAGGAGCTGTCGCAGCGCGGACGAGCGTTGCGTGGGAACGATCTTGAACGCAGGATTGTTCATCAGTTGATCCAGAATTTAGCATTATTCGTCCCAAATTCCGCGGCTCCCTGCTTTCACGTTATGCTGGCTGGGTGAGCACAGGATGCATCAGAGCCCTTGTGGCGCTCGTGATTCTATGGGGAGTCTCAGGGACCAGCATCGCGTCGACCGTCTATGTGGCGCGCCGAAGTTGGCACGTCGATGTGGGTATTGAAGTCACCGACTTGGCACCGCCGTTGGCTGCAGTCGCAGATGCCCTACCCGGGGCACGGTATCTCTTCTTTGGATTCGGCGATCGGCATTATCTATTGGCAAAAAAACATAACGCGCCCGTGCTTCTAGCGGCGCTCTGGCCGGGCGCGGGAATGATGCTGGTGACCGGGCTATCCTCGTCCCCGGCGGAAAGCTTCGGTGGGGATGCGGTGATTTCGCTGGAATTGAAAGCAGAACAAATGCGGACCCTACAAGCCTTTATCTGGAATACGCTCGACACCCGAAGCGGCGCACCGAGTGCCTACGCGCCCGGACCGTACGCCGCCAGCGTGTACTTCACGGCGTCCAAAAAATACTCGGCGCTGCGAACCTGCAACACCTGGGTTGCACAAGCCTTGCAAGCCTCCGGACTGCGCATCCAGCCAACCGGCGTGGTCTTTGCAAGCCAGCTCTGGTCACGGGTACGGCGTCTCAAACGCACGCAGCCTTAAGCCGACCGCCGGCCGCCGGCCGGCAGTCAGCTGGCCAACAGCCCTAAGGTTCACTGGCAGGGCGGTTTTGTTCCGTCCTGACATACCACCGTGGTGGTGGAGTTGGGCGGCACGATAACGGTAGTTTTCGCCGGTGGTGGTGGATTGTTGCTGCTGATACAACCGGCAAGCAGCGAGGCTGCAACCACAAGAGTGGAAAAAATTTTCATTCCTGTCTCCGCAATAGATTACTGGACAGCCGGTATTTTTAAGCAGGAGGGCCTGCGGCCACACGTAGCGCATGCCGCGAGCAGGCATGAGCTTAGGCCCAAGGCGCCTGTCGGCCGCGATCCTACATGTTGCAGCCCATAACGCTTTTGCATAGCCATATGTCCGGCAACAACTAGGCGGTTTAGGGGTATGCCCCGATAATGCTCACATGGCTACCATCGGAACAGAACGGGTTTTAACGGTACATCACTGGAACGAAACGGTGTTCAGCTTCACCACGACTCGAGATCAGGCTTTACGCTTTGAAAATGGCCACTTCATCATGCTGGGCTTGCGCATCGACGAGAGAGCGGTGATGCGTGCCTACAGCATTGCTAGTGCGAACCACGAAGAGCACCTCGAATTTCTGAGTATCAAAGTTGCCGATGGCCCTCTGACCTCGCGCCTGCAGCACATCAAGCCGGGGGATGAGATTTTGATCAGCCGCAAGCCTACGGGTACGCTGCTGTTGCGCGATCTAAAACCGGGGAAGCGCCTCTACCTCTTGAGTTCAGGCACGGGCCTTGCGCCGTTCATGAGTCTCATCAAAGATCCTGAAGTCTACGAGCGTTTCGAGAAGGTGATCCTGGTGCACGGCGTGCGTTACAGGAGCGAGTTGGCGTATCGCGACTACATCGAATGGGAATTGACCCATCACGAATATCTAGGCGATCTGGTGCGCGAGAAACTGGTGTATTTCCCCACCGTCACCCGAGAGCGCTTTCGCTATCAGGGCAGGGTGACTGCCTTGATCGAGACGGGCAAGCTCTTCGAGGACATCGCCATGCCCGCACTAGATCCGGCCGAGGATCGAGTTATGATTTGCGGCAGCCCCGCCATGCTGGCGGACCTTTCCGCGATGTTGGACGCGCGAGGGTTCAAGATCTCGCCTCATGTCGGCGAGCCCGGCGACTATGTCATCGAGCGCGCTTTCGTAGCGCGGTAGCACTCCCATGACTCGGCCGCCGACCGACGACCCTCTACAAAACTGCCGGCGATGCGATCTGTGGAGAAATGCGACCCAGGCGGTACCAGGCGAGGGGGCGCCAAGCGCCGCGATCATGCTCGTCGGCGAGCAGCCCGGCGATGAGGAAGACCGGCGCGGACATCCTTTTGTCGGTCCCGCGGGCCGATTGCTCGACGAAGCCATTGCCGCAGCAGGCCTCGAACGCAAGCAGCTGTTCGTCACCAACGCGGTCAAGCACTTCAAGTGGGAACCTCGGGGCAAGCGTCGGCTGCACAAGCGGCCCGGTGCCGGCGAGATCAAGGCGTGCAGCATTTGGCTTGAAGGGGAGCTGGCCGCCGTCAAACCGCGCGTGATTGTCGCCCTTGGCGCCACCGCGCTGAAGGCCCTGAGCCGATCTTCATTGACCATCGAAGCGGCGCGCCGCCAAGACATTCCTATAGGGCAAGGCGCCACCCTTGTTGCCACGTATCATCCTTCAGCCATCTTGCGAGCTGAGGGAGAACGCAAGCAAGAACTTCGTACCCTGCTGGTGCACGATTTACGCCGCGCTGCCCAGCTAGCGGGACATACTCCGTGAAAAGCGCAGGGTCCGCACCCCGCGTCACAGCGGTCCGGGATGTCAGGGCACCGCTCACCGCTTCCATCCGAATCGGCATTTCGGGCTGGCAATACAAACCTTGGCGTGGCTCGTTTTACCCCGCTAACCTGCCGCAGCGTGCCGAATTGCAGTATGCGGCGAGCGTGTTGTCGGCCATCGAAATCAACGGATCCTTTTATTCGCTGCAGCTGCCCGAGAGCTATGCCAGGTGGTACGCCGCGACGCCGCACGATTTCGTTTTTGCCGTCAAAGGAGGGCGCTACATTAGCCATATGCGCCGCCTCAAGGAAGTGGAAAAGCCGCTGGCCAACTTTTTTGCGTCGGGCATTTTCAATTTGCGTGAAAAGCTCGGGCCGATCCTGTGGCAGTTTCCTCCGAACTTCAGATACGAGCGCAACAGGATGCGCGATTTTCTGGAGCTGTTGCCGAAGGATACGGCTTCCGCCGCTGTGCTGGCTCGCAAACGCGACGCCTTCATGAAGGGACGAAGCCGGCTCGCCATCCATGAGAATCGCGCCTTGCGCTATGCGGTCGAAGTGCGCCACGACAGCTTCAACGATGAATCCTTCATCGAATTGTTACGCGAATACAATGTCGCGTCCGTCATTGCCGAAACGGCGCGCCTTTGGCCCATGCTCGAGGACATTACGGCCGACTTTGTGTACATGCGCCTTCACGGCGACAAGGAGCTGTACCGGAGCGGCTACAGCGCCAAGTCGCTTGACCGGTGGGCGGCGCGAATTGCCGCATGGCACCGCGGTTCCGAGCCGCTCGATGCAAAAAAGGCGGCGCCCAGCCTTAAGCCTGCGCAGCAGCCGCGCGATGTGTTTTGCTTTTTTGACAACACCGACATCAAGCTGCGCGCACCTTATGATGCGCAAACTCTGGCAAAGAAACTCAAAGTCGCACCCCGTACCGCACGGCCGCTTATCCAGTAGTCGCGGGCCGCGACTACTGGATTTACGAACGCGTCATCCAAGGGTAGAGTCTACCGATGCCGCGCAATTTCTTCGGTCATCAAGCCTTCAAGGGTCGAGGGGTCGCCTCGAATGTTCCCGGGCGGTTCGATTCGCTGACGTTGGAACAAACCGATGACGGCTGGTATCAAGACGAGATTATCGAGAACCTCACCGAAACCGTGTTGCCCGACCGAGCTCGCAGCGTCATCACGTCGAATGACTCGCCCGACGTCGGCTTCGATGTCTCAATCAATCCGTATCGCGGCTGCAGCCATGGCTGCGTATATTGCTTCGCACGCCCAACCCACGCCTATCTAGGGCTTTCGCCGGGCTTGGATTTTGAAACCAAGCTCTTCTATAAGGCGGACGCGGTGAAACTCTTGGAGGCGGAACTCGCCAAGCCCAAATATGTCTGCAAGCCCATCGCGCTCGGCATCAATACCGACGGCTATCAGCCTTTGGAGAAGCGGCTCGAGGTGACGCGCGGTATTCTTGCCGTGCTGGCGCACTGCCGCCATCCCGTAACCATCGTCACCAAGAGTGCTTTGATCATTCGGGATCTTGATCTGCTATCCGATCTTGCGAAGCATCGTTTGGTGTCGGTCATGCTGAGCATCACCTCCTTGACGAACGAGATCAAAAGAACTTTGGAGCCAAGGACTGCATCGCCACAGGCTCGATTGCGCGTGATCCAGCAGTTGTCGGAGGCGGGCATTCCGGTGGGCGTGCTGGTCGCTCCCGTGATTCCTGCGATCACCGATCACGAATTGGAAGACATCTTGAGTGCGGCCAAGGCGGCCGGCGCGACGCGTGCCGGCTACGTGTTGCTGAGATTGCCGCATGAAGTAAAAATCCTGTTTCGCGAATGGCTCACCGAGCACTACCCAGACCGCGCCAAGCACGTGATGTCGCTCATCAATCAGGCCCGCGGGGGCAAGGACTATGATTCGCAGTTCGGCACGAGAATGAGCGGCACAGGTGCATACGCCCAGGTTTTGGGCACTCGCTTCGAGCTGGCGAAGCGCCGGTTGGGCTTTGCCGCTTGCCGCGAGCGTCATGAGCTCGATACCAGCCTTTTTCGCCCTCCGACACCGGACAGTCCGCAGATGATCCTGGGATTTTAACGACTTTTGTTGCACGCAGCGGGCCCGGCATGCAACATGCGGTCTCTATGCTTAAAACAAATGACAGGGACAGCGGCCGTGCGACCGTTACGCCGTTGAATAGACGGCTATGCGTGGCGCCGATGATGGACTGGACCGACCGTCATTGCCGTTTCCTGCATCGCCTCTATGCCCCTCACGCCCTGCTGTATACGGAGATGATCGTCGCCGCGGCCATTGTCCGCGGTGATGTACGCCAATTGCTGGATCACGATGCGGGGGAGCACCCGGTCGCTCTGCAGCTCGGCGGTTGCGATCCGATAGAGTTGGCGAAGGCGGCGCGCATCGGCACCACCGCCGGTTATGCCGAAATTAATCTCAACGTGGGTTGTCCGAGCGATCGGGTGCAGAACGGTTCATTCGGAGCATGTTTGATGCTGAAACCCGCGCTGGTGGCGGATTGTGTGCGCGCCTTGCGTGATGCAACCGATCTGCCGGTGACCGTCAAATGCCGTATTGGTATCGATGATCGCGATGATTACGAGTTTTTTTCGGGATTTGCCGATACGGTTGCCGCGGCAGGCATCGATGCGCTCATCGTGCATGCACGCGCCGCCATATTGGGAGGATTGTCTCCGAAGCAGAACCGCGAGATTCCCCCGCTCAAGTATGACTTGGTGCATCGGCTCAAGCGCGAGCGGCCGAACTTGATCGTGATACTGAATGGCGGACTCGTCGATGCGGCTGCGGTGGAGGAGAACTTCGGCTTGGTCGATGGCGTCATGTTGGGGCGCGCCGCTTATCATCGCCCGGCATTACTGGCCGAACTAGCGCAAAAGCTGATCGATCCGGCTTGGGTGATTCCGGAGCCGTGGCAAATCGTCGAGCGCATGGTGTCTTACGCAAAAGGGTGCGCGCAGCGAGGCATGCGGCTGCACTCGGTCACGAGGCACATGCATGGTGTCATGGCGGGTCGCGAGGGCGCGCGCGCCTGGCGGCGGTTTCTCTCCGAGGTCGCAGCACGGCCCGAGGCCGCGCCGGAGACGCTGTTTTCGGCCCTGCCGATCATAAGACAGGACATCGCTGCGTAACGGCCACCTAAATCGTTCCAAGCGGCCCACGTTAAGTATAATGAGTTAGGCAATGGGCAAAGAAATCGAAGTAGCGATCGTATTTGCGGATGTAGTGGGCAGCACAAAGCTCTATGAGTTACTGGGCGATCTTCGCGCACGCGATATGGTTGGAATCTGCATTGACGTAATGCGCGCCGCCACCGACCAAAATCACGGCACGGTGATCAAGACCATGGGCGATGAGGTAATGTCTACCTTTCCCACCGCCGATGATGCGCTGAATGCGGCTGCGCAAATGCAGAAGCAGATTGCCGCGCATCCGGCGCTGAAGGTCGACGAACAGACGGTGGCGATCCGTATCGGCTGCAACTTCGGCCCCGTGGTTCTCGAGAACCGAGATATCTTCGGATCGGCGGTGCACACCGCCAACCGCATGACCAGCCAAGCCAAAGCCGGGCAGATCATGACCACGGCAACCATGGTGGAACGGCTGTCGCCCGATTGGCGCTCCTCGGTGCGGCAAATCGACATCGCCACGCTCAAAGGCCGCAGCAGCGAAGTGGCGCTGTACGAGGTGTTATGGCAGACCGAGGATGTCACGAGCATGGTGCCGGCCATTGCCATCACCTCGCGCGAGCGGGAAAAGGCCAACAAGACCCAGCGCCTGCGTTTACGGTATCAGGGGCAGGAAGTCCTGGTGGACGACACTCGCGCCAACATCACGATCGGGCGAGCCGAGGAAAATGATCTGGTGGTGAAGGGTAATCTCATTTCGCGCTTGCACGCCCGCGTGGAGATCAATCGCAACAAGTTCATGCTGATTGATCAAAGCACCAACGGTACGTTCGTTCTGGGGAAGGATGGTGAAGAAGCCTTTGTGCGCCGCGACTCGATGCAAATCCGCGGCGAAGGATTGATCGGTCTGGGAAAGGCGCCCGAAAGCAACTCGTCCCAGGTCATCCGCTACACCTGCGAGGAGTGAACTCGCCTCAGCGCCTCGTTCAGTTCTGTTTTTAAGGATTGCGGCACCCGCTCACCGAATTCGGCGAAATACTTGTCGATTCCGGCAAATTCTTCCTGCCAAAGCATCGGATTCACAGCAAGCAACTCCTCGACCGCGGCGCCGCTCACCTCCAAGCCCTGCAGGTCCAGATCTTGCGGATTCGGCAGGTGCCCAATCGCGGTATCGCGTGCGGCGGCTTTGCCTTTGCACCGATCGATAATCCAACGCAACACGCGCAAATTTTCGCCATAACCGGGCCACAGATATTTTCCGGCATTGTCCTGCCGAAACCAATTGACGTTGAAGATTTGCGGCGGGAACTTCAATTTCGCACCGACGTTGATCCAGTGCGCCCAATAGTCGCCGAAGTTGTAGCCGGCAAAGGGCTTCATCGCCATAGGATCACGTCGAACTACACCAATCGCATCCGTTGCCGCGGCCGTTGTCTCCGAAGCAACGCCGGCTCCCATCAGTACGCCATGCAGCCAATTGCGAGCCTGATAGACCAGCGGCGCGAGCGCGCGCCGACGGCCGCCGAAGATGATCGCCGCGATCGGCACGCCGCCGGGAGCATCTGCCAACTTCGAATAGCTGGGATTTTGCTTGGCGGAGACCGTGAAGCGCGAATTCGGTTGTGCGGCCGGGCTGATATCCTTGTTGTAAGGTCTGCCTTGCCAATCGGTCACCGGCGTTCCTTCGGTCAGTCCCTCCCACCAGGGTTGGTTATCCGCCGTCAGGCCGACGTTGGTGAAAATCGTGTCCTTGTGGATCATCTCGTAGGCGTTGCGATTGGTTTTGGCATTGGTGCCCGGAACCACGCCGAAATAACCCGACTCAGGATTGATGGCGTACAGGCGCCCGTCCTTTCCGGGATGCAGCCAGGCAATGTCATCGCCCACCGTCCAGACTTTCCAGCCCTGGTAGCTGGCCGGAGGAATCAGCATCGCCAAGTTGGTCTTGCCGCACGCAGACGGGAATGCGCAAGCCAAATAGTGGATCTCCCCCTGAGGATTTTCTATTCCGACGATGAGCATGTGCTCGGCGAGCCAGCCTTCGGTGCGCGCCTGCCAGCTCGCGATCCGCAACGCATGGCACTTCTTGCCCAACAACGCATTGCCGCCGTATCCGGATCCGAAACTCTTGATCGACAACTCTTCCGGGAAATGCATGATGAAGCGGCGCTTCGGATTTAGATCCCCCGTGGAATGCAAACCTTTGACGAAAACGCCGTCCCGCGCGATTCGCTGCAGCGCCGCGCGGCCCATGCGGGTCATGATCTGCATGTTGAGCACAACGTAAGGGCTGTCGGTTATTTCGACGCCGCAGCGCGAGAACGGCGAGTCCAGCGGTCCCATGCAATACGGTACGACGTAGAGAGTCCGTCCTTTCATGCAGCCGGCGAACAGCGCGTCCATTTGCCGGTGCGCTTCTTCCGGGGCGATCCAATGATTGTTCGGGCCGGCATCCTCTTTATTGCGGGTGCAAACGAAAGTCAGGTGTTCGACCCGCGCCACATCGGAGGGGTCCGAACGCGACAACACGCAACCGGGAAAGCTTCGAGGGTTAAGCGGCAGCAATTGCTTGTCCGCAACCAACTCGCGCTCCAAAGCAGCGAATTCAGCCTCGCTGCCATCGCACCAAAAAATTTTCTGCGGCTGTGTAAGCTTCGCCACTTCATCCACCCAGGCGGCGACACCTCGACTCATGGAAGCAAGGGTTACGTGCTGAGGGGCTGTGGCCATGGCGATCCCTAGAAGAGAGATTGATAGATCAATAAGGATGACAGATGGCTGTAGGCTCGCCAACTGTCTTCTGCCGTGAGACATGGCCGACAAAGCGGGCCGACGGGGAAGGGTGGGCGTGGCTCAAAAATTCGAGAATTCGGTGGCACATTTAGCCATAAGTAATTGATTGCAATAACATACAATCGCGAAGTGCAACAACCAGCGGGAAACAGGTACGCAACTGGACGGGCTGCAAGCGCCCGAGTTGCCATTGCCCGCGCCGTCCTGCTCTCGAGTGCCCTTTTGTGTCTAAGTGTAAGCAGCGGCCAGCAGTCGGGCGAAGCGCGCTCGAGTATGGTGATTAAGGCGATCGCCGAGGTTGAATCGCGCAAATTCGTGCGCGGCCGAGAGATCGTTAAGCTTGTGCCGGCGGATCGGGTTGCCTCCGGGGATTCGCTCATTTATACCCTCGAAGTGCGCAACACCGCCCCCGTGAGCCTTCCCGCTCCAACGGTGACTTATGCGGTGCCGGAACACACCATTTACTTGGCGGACTCGGCAGTCGGACCCGCGACCAAGGTCAGTTACTCCGTTGATGGGGGACAAACCTTCGATGTCCCAGAAAATCTCAAGGTCCAGGAGCGGGGCGGCTCACCGCACCTCGCCACCGCTTCCGACTACACCCACATTCGCTGGCAATTGAAGCACAGCTTAAAGGGCAATTCGGTGGCGTTCGTACGTTTTCGCGCGCGCGCGAAATAAGTTCATGCCGTTTCGTCGTACGCTACTGAATCCATGAACAATGACTACAAAGAAGTTTTCAGCATGGGCGGACCGCTCGCGCGGGCGCTGCCCGACTATGCCTACCGCCCCGAGCAAGCCGTCATGGCCAAGGCGGTCGGCGCGGCGCTCGCACGGCTGGAACCCTTGATCGTCGAGGCGGGCACCGGCACGGGCAAGACATTTGCCTACTTGATTCCGGCACTGTTATCCGGACGCAGCGTCATCATCTCGACCGGCACGCGCACGCTCCAAGACCAACTGTTTCGACGCGATGTGCCGCTGCTGGCAAAAGCTTTAGGGCTGCCGGTGAAAATCGCGCTCCTCAAGGGGCGCACCAATTATCTGTGCCGGCATCGGCTGGAACTGGCGACCCAACAAGGTTCACTGTTGGCACCGGAGCGCCATGTTGAGCGGTTGCTGGCCAAGGTCTCGCGTTGGGCGGCGACCACAAAAAGCGGCGATTTGGCCGAACTCACCGATATGCCCGAGCAATCCCCGGTATGGCCCAGCATCAGCTCGACCCGCGAAAACTGTCTGGGCCAGGAATGTCCGCAATTCTCGCGCTGTCACGTCTTCGATGCCCGCCGCAACGCGCAGGCTGCCGACATCGTGGTGGTGAACCACCATTTATTGCTGGCTGATCTGGCGTTGAAGGACGAGGGGTTCGGCGATCTGCTGCCCGGTGCCGAAGCGGTGATCTTGGATGAAGCGCACCAAGTACCGGATATTGCCGCGCAGTTCTTCGGGCAGGCCTGGTCGGTGCGCCAAGTGCAAGTGCTCCTGCGTGACATCTCGGCCGAATTGGCTGCTGCGGCCATTCGCGCGCCGGCGGTCGTCGAAGCAGTGCTGGCCGTCGATGGACAATTGGAGGGGTTGAGATTTGCTCTGCAACGCGGCGCCGGACGTTATGACTGGGCGGAACTGCCCGATGCTTTCGTGGACATTCTGCCGGACATCGAGACCGCCTTGAGCGAGCTCGCGGTGCAGCTGGAGAGCTTGGGCGGTGGTGCGGGAACATCGAACTGCGCGCGCCGCGCTGCTAAAGTCGCCAATGCCTTGGCACAGCTGCGCGAGCTCCCGGATGAATCCGGCTTGCGCTGGGTGGAGGCCGGTACCAACGGCATGACGCTTCAGTTCACGCCCTTCGAGATTGCCGAGCGCTTGCGTGAATATGTGGAATCGCGTCCTTGCGCTTGGGTGTTCACCTCGGCGACTTTGGCGATCGGCGAGGACTTCTCACATTTCGCCGCGAGAATCGGCTTGCCCGAAGCGCGCACGCTGCGCATCGACAGTCCTTTCGACTATTCTGAACAGGCGCGCCTGTTCCTGCCGCCTTCCATGCCCGAACCAAATGACCCGCGTTTTGCCGCGCGATTCATCGAGGCTTGCGCGCCGCTGCTCACCGCGAGCGGCGGACGGGCGTTTCTGCTCTACACCAGCTATCGCGGCTTGGCCGAGGGTGTACGAGCTTTGCAGGCCCGTTTCCCCGACCCGCCTTTCCCTGTTCTCGTGCAGGGGGAGGCGCCGCGCGAAGCGTTGCTGACAAAGTTTCGGGAACTGGGCAACGCAGTGCTGTTGGCAACCGGCAGTTTTTGGGAAGGGGTGGACGTCAAAGGCGATGCACTGTCGATTGTCGCCATCGACAAGTTGCCCTTCGCCGCGCCGGATGATCCGCTCCTCAAAGCACGTCTCGAAGGAATTCGCCGCCGTGGCGGCAATCCTTTTTTCGACTATCAACTGCCGCAAGCGGTGCTCGCGTTGAAGCAGGGGGTCGGCCGGCTGATCCGCGATTTCGACGATTTTGGAGTCATCGTCATCGGCGATCCGCGCATCAAAACCAAAGCGTATGGAAAGGTCTTCCTCGAGTCGATGCCGCAAAGTCCGGTGGTGGACAGCGCAGCGGCGGCCCAGTTCTTGAGCGACCGACTGCGCCCCCAGCCTGCGGCCCTGCCCAACGTATCGCAGGTCAGGTAGCGTGCGGGTACTCGCACTGGATGCGGCCACGGAGCTCTGTTCGGTGGCGCTGCTTTCCAACGGCGAGTGTTTGGTGCGCTCCATCGAATCGGGCAAGAGCAACGCGCAGCAGCTCTTGCAAATGGTCGCGGAGGTGATGGCCGAGGGCCAAGTCCAATTTAGCGGCCTCGATGGGATCGCAGCGAGCATAGGACCGGGCGCCTTCACCGGCGTCAGGATCAGCGTGGCAGTGGCTCAAGGGTTGGCCTTCGGCGCAGACCTTAGCGTCGCACCCATCACGACCCTCTCGGCATTGGCGCTGCAGGCCGCCCGGACCTCGCCTCTGCGAGGCGAAGCTCGCATCATCGCCTGCCTCGATGCGCGGATGGGAGAGCTGTATTGGGGCTGCTTCACGGTTGAGGCGTCGATCGGCGTGACGACGAGCAGCGTAGTCGAAAGCGGCGCTCCGGGCGTCGACGCCCCGGATGCCATCGCTTCGAGGTTGAACGGGCGTTATGTCGGCATTGGCCGCGGCTTTTCCGTTTATCCGCAGCTTGCGCAGATTCCCGGTGTCGAAGTTCAAGGCGCTCATGCCCTTGCTTTGCCCAATGCGCGCGAAATCGCCCGCTTAGGAGCATTGCGGTTCGGGGCGGCCGGGGGTATCGACCCCGCCGATCTAAAGCCGCTGTATTTAAGGAATAAAGTCGCGTTGACCGAGATCGAACGTGCCGCTCGTTAGAGAGAGTCATGGAAGTGTCACAATCGAAGTCTGTAATAGTCGGCTTTGGAATCAAGGGACTACGTAATGTCAGCCAGGCGCATCTTGATAGTCGAAGACGAGAAGGCCATTCGCGACATGATTGCCTTCGGATTGCGGCGGGCAGGCTATGAAGTGCGCGAGGCGGAAGATTGCCGTGAAGCGCGGGCGCGCATCGTGGACGTCCGGCCCGACCTCATGCTGGTGGACTGGATGTTGCCCGACATGAGCGGTTTGGAACTTACCCGGTCTCTGAAGCGCGCCAAGGACACGGAGGAGATTCCGGTGATCATGCTCACGGCGCGATCCGAGGAGCATGACAAGGTCACCGGTTTGGAGGGCGGCGCCGATGACTATATTACCAAGCCGTTCTCGCCGCGCGAATTGCTGGCGCGGATCCATGCGGTGCTGCGGCGCGCCGCGCCGGCGGGGGCCGACGATATCGTAGAAGTTGACGGCCTTAAGCTTGACGATTCGAGCCATCGGGTGAGCGCGGGCGAGCGCGAAATCTCCCTAGGGCCAACGGAATACCGGCTGTTGCATTTTTTCATGACCCACCCCGAGCGCGTCTTTACGCGCGGTCAGTTGCTGGACCGGGTCTGGGGAGGTAATACTTACGTGGAGGAACGGACCGTGGATGTGCACATTCGCAGACTACGCAAGGCGCTTGAGCCGTTCGCATTGGACAAATTCGTGCAGACAGTGCGTGGCGCGGGATACCGATTTTCGACGCGAGACGCCTACGGGTAATCTTGGGAGCGAAGAGCCTAGTCATGGCAGCGATGTGGACCTTTGCGCTCGCTCGGCTCGCGGGCATTTTGCTCTTGGGCTTGGTTCTGGGCCTGCTAATACAGCCCGTGTGGCTCTGGCTCTTAGGGGCTGCCTGCCTCTACTTGTCCTGGCAGCTGCTGAATCTTTACCGGGTTGACCGCTGGCTGCGTCTTCGCTCGCAAATCGCCCCGCCGAACATCGGTGGAATTTGGGGTGACATCATCGCTCAGGTCATCCGCCTGCATCGGCGCAAGCAATATCACAAGCAACGTCTCGTGCAGTTGTATCGGGAGTTGCGCCGTTCCACCGCCGCGTTGCCCGACGGGGTGATCATCTTGAGCACGGCGCGCGAGATCGTCTGGTTCAATCGCCAGGCCGCACGCCTGCTCGGTTTGCGCCGCCCCGTGGACATGGGATTGCGCATCGACAACTTGATCCGCGACCCGGAGTTTGCCCGCTATTTGCACAGCGACGACTTTTCGATGCCGCTGGTCATCCGTCCCCCGGTGCAGCTGGACATGTATCTGGCGTTGCAGATGGTGCCCTACGGGGGCGGGCAGTCTTTGCTGCTGGTACGGGATGTGACGCGTCAAATGCGCCTCGAAGCCATGCGCAAGGACTTCGTCGCCAATGCCTCGCACGAGCTGCGCACGCCGCTTACGGTGATCTCAGGATACTTGGATACCTTGGCGGATGACCCATCTATTGAGCCGGCCTGGGATGGCCCCATCAAGGACATGCGTGCACAGGCGCAGCGTATGAACGCCATCATCGCCGACCTGTTGGAACTGTCGCGCTTGGAGTCCGCCGATGGAGAGGCGGCGCGCGAGCCCATCGATGTGCCGCACATGCTCGAGCGGCTGCATCGAGATGCGTTGGTGAGAACGGATCGGCCGCGCCAGGTGTCCTTGGACTTGGAGTCGAACGATGGCCTGTACGGAACGGCGCACGAAATTGAATCCGCGCTGTCGAATTTGCTGGTGAATGCGCTGAAATATACCAACCCTGAGGGAACCGTGCGGATGCGGTGGTGGACGGACGCAGAAGGGGCATATTTCTCCGTCACCGACAGCGGCATCGGCATTCCGGCCGAGCACATTCCGCGGCTCACCGAGCGTTTTTATCGCGTCGATGCAGGGCGATCGCGCGGGCAGGGCGGGTCGGGTTTGGGATTGGCGATCGTGAAGCACGCTTTGCAGCGCCATGGCGGCTGGCTCGACGTGCAAAGCATCGAGGGCAAAGGCAGCACTTTTACCTGTCATTTCCCGCCGCAACGCATTTGGAAACTGCAGCTGCGCAACGCGGCCGGCGCGTGAATGTTATAAATATGACGCGCGAGATTGACGTACGCTGTAATCGGATGTAAACGAACGCAAGTAAATTGTCTGTACGCACATTGCCAGTGCTTCAAGGTTGAATCTTATGGAAACCGCCGATCTGACCCATCACATCTCGCGCCGCTTCAACGAAGACTTGGAGAAGGTGCGCAATCAGGTGCTGCAGATGGGCGGGTTCGTCGAACAGCAGCTCCACAAGGCGATCACTGCGTTGGTCGAGGGCGACAGCCGATTGGGCGAGTCGGTCGCCACCGATGACTACAAGGTCAACGGCATGGAATTATCGATCGACGAGGAGTGCAGCCGAATTCTCGCACTTCGGGCGCCAGCGGCCGGCGACCTGCGGGTGATCGTGGCCATCATCAAAACCATCACCGATCTTGAACGCATCGGCGATGAAGGCGAGAAGATCGGCTACATCGCCTCACGGCTGGCGACCATGGAGCGGCCCGCTGATAAGTACCGCGAAGTAAAGCATTTAGGGCGGCAAGTAGCGCAGATGGTGCACGATGCGCTCGACGCCTTCGCTCGCATGGACTCGCAGGCGGCGCTCAAGACCGCCCAAGAGGACAAGATGGTGGATGAAGAGTACGAGGCCATTCAGCGCCAGTGCATCACCTTCATGATGGAGGATCCTCGCACCATTCGCCGCGCACTTGAGATCATGTGGATCGTGCGTGCCTTGGAGCGCATCGGCGATCATGCAAAAAATATCTGCGAATATGTGATCTACATGGTGCACGGCAAGGATATTCGCCATTCATCGCTCGAGGATGTGGCGAGGCAGATCGACGCGGCGCACGCGCTCATGCGTCGCTGATGACGGCGCGCCTCGGCAATATGCTGGGGTTTTTAGCGTGCGCCGGGTTGCTGGTGTACGCCTACTATGCCCAGTACGTCATGCACTTGGAACCTTGCCCACTGTGTATGTTTCAGAGGATCGGGGTGATCCTTCTTTGCGTGGTGTTCTTGATCGCCGCCTTGCACGATCCGGGGGTTAAAGGCCGCCGAGTCTATGCGGCCGTGATTGCGCTCGCCGCCGTTGGCACGATTGGCGTCGCCTTGCGCCATCTTTACATTCAGCATTTGCCCCCCGGAAGCGTGCCGGCCTGTGGTGCATCGCTCGATTTCATGCTCAAGGTGTTTTCCTTGAGCGAAGTGTTGGTCAAAGTGCTGACCGGGTCCGGTGAGTGCGCCAAAATAACCTGGGAGTTTCTCGGGCTGGCGATGCCGGCTTGGGTGCTGATCAGCGCGCTCGTCCTCGGCGGGTACGGCTTGTGGGTCAATCTGCGGCGCCAGCCCCCGATCTTGCGCTTCTGATGTCGAGCACTCTGGAATTGACCAAGGCGCTGATCGCGCGTCAGTCTGTCAGCCCGGTCGACGGCGGGTGTCAGAACTTGATGATCGAGCGGCTTGCGGCGATCGGCTTCACGGTCGAGAGCTTGCGCTTCGGACCGGTCGATAATTTTTGGGCCAAGCGCGGCAGCGGCGGTCCCGTGTTCTGCTTTGCCGGACACACCGATGTGGTGCCCTCGGGACCCCTGGATGAGTGGCGCACCGATCCCTTTGAACCGGTGATCAAGGACGGGCTGCTATACGGCCGCGGCGCTGCGGACATGAAGAGCGGCCTTGCGGCGATGCTCACGGCCAGCGAAGAGTTCATCGGGAAGTATCCGGAACATCGCGGCACCATCGCCTTCCTCATCACCAGCGATGAGGAAGGGCCGTCAGTCGATGGCACCCGCCGCGTCGTTGAGGTGCTGCGCGAGCGCAAGGAGACCATCGACTGGTGTCTGGTGGGGGAGCCCTCGAGCGAGAATACCTTGGGCGATACCATCAAAATCGGCCGGCGCGGCAGCTTGAGCGGCCGTCTTACGGTGCATGGCGTGCAGGGGCATATTGCCTATCCGCACCTGGCTGACAATCCGGTGCACGCTGTGGCGCCGGCGCTCGCGGAACTGACCGCGCGCACCTGGGATCAGGGAAACGAGCATTTTCAACCCACCACGTTTCAGGTGTCGAACATTTCCGCCGGCACCGGGGCCCCGAACGTCATTCCCGGCGAGCTTCGGGCACGATTCAATCTGCGTTTTTCCACCGAACAAAGCATCGATGGCCTGAAGCAGACTGTCGAGGAGATCTTTCGGCGCCACCGGGTCAAGTACTCGCTCGAGTGGTTTGTTTCCGGACATCCATTTCTGACCGTGCCGGGGACCTTGTCGCAGGCCGCCACTCGGGCCGTGCAGGAACAACTCCACATACAACCCAAACTCACGACGGGCGGGGGAACCTCCGATGGGCGTTTCATTGCCCCCTTAGGTGCGCAAGTGATCGAGCTCGGCGTCATTAATGAATCCATCCACAAAGTCAACGAGTGCGTGCGCGTGGATGACATCGATCGTCTGCACGCTGTTTATCGGCGTACCTTGGAACTGTTGCTTGCTTCATAATGTCCTGCGTACCAAAGGGACACCGATGCACAAGCTGAAACACCTTTACGCATTGACTGTTGCGCTCTTTCTAGCTGCGGGTCTTTCCGGATGTGCCGTCTTTCAGAAATGCTCTCCCGAAAATTGCACCATGGATGCCAAAATTAAGTTCGATGCCGAAGCGCTGTTCGTCGAACACCGCGAACTCGGGCCGCCTGCCACGTTGCATGTTCAGAGCCTCAACGGCACGGTGTATCTCACCGGTACGGTCGATACTGAATTTGAGGTACGCAACGCCGAGTCGCTCGTTCGCCGCATCGCAAACGTCAAGGACGTCGTGAACAATCTCAACGCGCGCAGCAACGGCCGCTAAGAGGTTTGGCTGAAAGTTTCGGGGGATAGGCGCAATGAGATCGACAGCCTGGTTCCTTGATTGAATTTGCTGTCGATCAGCAATACCGCGCCGATGAACTCTGCCTGCTCGCGAAGCCCCAAAATTCCGTAGTGCTCCGGAGGAATCGTCAAAGGGTCGAAGCCAATGCCGTTGTCCTCGACCTCGAGTTCCAGCTGCTTTCCATCCCTCATTAACAGTCTCACGGTGACCCGCCTCGCCATGGAGTGGCGTTCGATGTTGCGAAATATTTCTTGGGCCATTCGCAATAAGGTCTCGGCGCGCCCATCGCCGAATCGGGCTGCTTCCGGATCCGCGCTGAAATCTCCCGCGATGCCGGTACGGTCCAGGAAGTGTTGGAACGCGGCGGACAACGCGGGTCCTAGCCCTGTCTCGCGCACGGCATTGGATCGTATCTGCGAAATGGCGCTGCGCGCTTCGTTGAGCCCGTGGTGCGCGACCTCCTCGGCGTGTACAAGCTCGGCCGGCACGGCTTGCGGGTCATGCACGTAAAGTTTTCGCAGCAAACGGATCTCGCTCAGCATCGCCATCATTGAATGTGCCAGCGTATCGTGCAGGTCGCGGGCGATTTTTAGGCGCTCTCGGATTATCGCGGCATAGCGGGACTCTTCCGCCAGCCGCTGCACTTCCTGGGTCCGCACTGCGACACGCCGCTCGAGCTCGCTGCGTTCCTGCTGCAGATCGCCGAGAATCGTAGCGAACGCCTTGCCGAGCTGAGCGACTTCATCGACTCCTTGGGGAACCTGGAATCCACCCGCTTGATTCTGGCCGGCGTTGGCCACCGACACCGCGAGACGCTGCAGCCGCCGAGTTATGTGGCGTGCACCGAGCGTGCCTATAAGGGCTGTCAAAGCGCCCAGGCACAAGGACACCCATAGGATCTGCGCAGCCAGGGCGTCCGCGCGCTGGTATACACGTTGATTCGGTTCACTGAGCTGTACCGACCAATCACCGGCGGCTGAGTCAATCCCGGCGTTTAAGGGCTCGCGCGATACCAGCACGTCCTCGCCGCTGGGCAGGCGCTCAAATTGCGGCATGCGCCTGGATGCAACTGGCTTCTCCAGGGGGACGCCCTCCCAGCGTTTGCCGCGAAAACCATTCGGTCCAGCGAGAACAAGTCCGCTGCGATCGAGAATAAAGGCCTGCGCCGCATTGCGCGGGTCGGATTCGTCCGTGAGGCGCAACGGATGGTCCGGTGTTCGGCGCCAACTCAAGTGAGCGGCAATCACTCCAACAATTGCGCCGGTTTCATCCCTTACCGGGGCAGCCATATCGCCGAGCTCGGAAAGGCCATTCGCGGGCTCTGCCGCTTTGCTCTTTGCAGTCTCCTCGATGAGGCCGATCCAAAGGCGCTGTGATGCTGTCGAAAACCATTTGCCGGTAGCCAGCGCGCCCTCCGGTAACTCGCCATTGCTGCTGATGACCTTACCCGTCTCGTCCGCGATCGCGATCCATTCGAATCCGGGATAGTTGGACTTCAGTTCCTCGAAAAAAAAAGTGAGGCGCGCCGGACGCCGTGTTGCAGCGGCACTGCGCAAAACATTTTCCGCGGCGCGAACCGCGGCCAAGCGCGACGCCAGCGCCTGCTCTAATTCGGCGGCGAGCAGGCCGGTTTCCAGCGAAAGCCGCCGTTTGTGCTGTTCAACCACCTGTTCGGCGGCAATATGACCTACCCAGACTGCTGCTGCGAGAGAAAACGTGCAGGCCAAGGCAATGATGAGCCACATCACTCCGGCGCCGAGACTGCGCCTCGGGTCGATGATCACCGCGCCAGCCAAGTTAGCATGGGGGGCGCCGCGCGCATCTCCAGCGAAAGGTGACTAAAGTCACTTCCAAACTATGCCGATCAAGTCGCATTATCTCGCCGGTGAGCAAGCACGAAAGTGGAGTTTACACGTGACCGGCAGCGATGCGGCGCGCTGCCCGCCGATTCGAATCGTCATCGCCGAGGATCAGGCCCTCGTGCGCAGGGGTGTGGCGCTGCTGCTTTCCTTGGAACCGGACATGGAGGTGGTTGGCCAGGCTTGCAATGGCGCAGAAGCGGTTGAACTTGCACGATTGCTGAAGCCCGACGTCGTCCTGATGGACTTGCACATGCCGGTAAAAGGGGGTGTGGCCGCGACACGCGAAATCACCCATGCGCTTCCCTCAACACAGGTTCTCGTTTTAACCACGTTGGATGACGATGAAACGGTATTCGAAGCAGTACGTGCCGGAGCGCACGGATATCTTCTAAAGGATGCGGAGGAAGATGAACTGCTCGAAACAGTGCGAGCGCTGCGACGCGGCGAATCACGGTTGACGCCGCAGATTGCACGCAAAGTCATGGATCAGTTTCGGCGGCTGGCACAATCAGGAATTCAGCCCGAGCTGGCTCACGCATGTCGCAACTCAGCGGAAGATGCGTTGAACGAAAAGGAAGCCAGAGTGCTTGACCTCATCGCGCAAGGAATGAGCAACCGGCAGATCGGGGCCGCGCTATTCCTGGCGGAAGGCACCGTAAAAAATTACGTCAGCCGCATCATGGAAAAACTTCATGCCAATACCCGCACCGAACTTGCGGTGCTGTCCAGAAGAAAGTGACTGGACCTGAATGACTGTGGCGAAAAAGCTACACGCTGGTTGCTGTTTTTACCGCATGTGATATATGTATCGCCATGTCCGCAGGCCGGTGACAATACGGTCAAAACAAAGCGTCACATCGTTGTAACAATACGTCGATTAAATCCGACAATCGAAAAATGCGGGAGTTAATGCAATGCTTAAGTTAAATGTGCGCAACGCCATATTGGCTGCGATGGCAACCTGCGCTTCAGTTGCCGCCGCTCCCTCGATCGTGCATGCCGACGACGCCCAGGACATCAAGCAGCTCAAAGAGCAAGTGCGCCAGATGCAGGAAAAGATCGATCGGATGAGCCCGGGTCAAGGTGCTGCGCAGCCGAAGACCACCGGCAGTGTCGCCGCGCCTGCACCCGTGAATCAGGCCACGCAAGCCACTGACGAGCCGAAACGTAAGGAAACGCCGGCGCTCACCTTTGCCGGCATTACCCTCTACGGCACCGTGGACATCGGCGTCGAGTACGTTTCGCACGGCGCTCCCTTGAGCCAACTGTGGAGCCCGGGCTTGCCGTCCTTCATTCAAAGTTTCAGCAATCACTCGATTACATCAGTGAATGGCAGCGGCCTGAGCCAATCCAAAGTCGGCCTGTCGGGTGTCGAGCCGATTCCCGGCTTCGCCGACTTGACCGGTATTTTCAGGCTGGAAACCGGCTTCAATCCCTGGAATGGAAGGTTGGTCGATGGACCTGGATCCCTGGCGCTCAACAACGGCAAAGCGCTGGCGGTGAGATCGTCCGCGGGCGATTCGAGTCGCGCCGGCCAATGGCTGAACGGCGTCGCTTTCGCTGGCTTCAGTTCCAAGGCTTACGGGACGCTGACCTTCGGGCGTCAAAATGGATTGATGGCGGATTTGCTCGCCAAGTACGATCCACAGCTGCAGGCCCAGGCATTTTCGCCCATTGCTCTGTCGGGTACCTCGGGAGGGTTGGGCTCAACCCAAAGCTTCCGTCTCGATAATTCCCTCAAATATGTTTTGCAAATGGGTCCTGGACGGGTGGCATTTATCCACGGCTTCGGCAGCGACGGCTATGTGCCGCAAAACTCCAACGAAATCAGCATCGGCGCGGACTATGCAGGTTTCTCCGTCGATGCCCTATGGGGTGTGGTGCACGGCGAAGTCGCTGCCAGTTCTTTGAGCGCAGCCCAAGTTACCGCCATCCAAGCCCTCGGATATAGCTCCTCCAACACGCTGGCGGGAACGATTTCGGATAACACCGGTTATTCGCTGCAAGCGAGTTACAACGCCAAAGACTTTTTTCCAATCAAGTTTTATGCCGGTTGGGAGCGCATCAAGTACAACAACCCGTCGCACCCGGATCCGGTGGGCACCATTGATATCGGCGGCTATGTTTTGGGCGTGGTCAATAACAATGCCTACGGGTCTATCACTGGTTTGAAACAGAGGATCTTGCAGATCTCCTGGATCGGCGCCCGCTGGTCGCCCACTCCTGCGTTCGACTTGACCGCCGCGGGTTACGGCTACAATCAGAAGAGCAACGCGGCCAATGGATGCAGCAACGCGAGCTCGGGCACGTGCGCCGGCGAGCTGGCCGACATCTCCTTGGTGGCCGATTATCACTTTACCAAGCGTTTCGACAGCTACTTCGGCGTCAACTGGTCGCGGGTTCAAAACGGTCTCTCGGCGGGGTTCCTCTACACGTCCGAATACAACCCGATGGCGGGCGTTCGCTTTAATTTCTAAGCTGCTCGAAAGCGGTTCATGGCAGCTGCTGCCATGAACCGCTCCTTCTCGACATCCATGTCCTCACACGCGTAGGATCTCCCTCCTAAGAACACTGACGGGGAACCTGCATGAACGCTACAGAAAAAAAGCGCGGCGCATGGAGCTGGTGGTACCTGCTTTTCGTCATCCAGTTTGCTGTCGCTCTCTGGCCTCCGCTTTACAACAGAGCCGAACCCTACCTGTGGGGGATCCCGTTCTTTTATTGGTTCCAACTGCTGTGGGTACTCGTGAGCGCGGCATTCACCGCGATTGTTTATTTCGCCGTGGAAGAATAAAAAAAGTCATAGGGGACGCACGTGCCGGAAGTGAACTGGGTCGCACTGACGATTTTCGTATTGTTGTTTGGCTTCATTACCTGGTTGGGATTTGCCGCGGCCCGGTGGCGCAAAGGCGACCTTGACCAGCTGCATGAATGGGGCTTGGGCGGCAGGCGCTTTGGGACCCTCATCACCTGGTTTCTCGTCGGCGGCGATGTCTACACTGCGTACACCTTCATCGCGATTCCCGCGCTCGCATTCGGCGCCGGCGCCGTGGCGTTCTTCGCCGTGCCTTACACCATCATCATCTATCCGTTGATGTTTTTGATCTTTCGCAGACTATGGAATGTCTGCAGCAAGCACGGCTATATCACCGCGGGTGATTTCGTCAAAGGCCGCTTCGGCAACCGTTGGCTGGCCTTGGCGGTTACCGTAACCGGCATCGTCGCGACCATGCCCTACATCGCGCTGCAGCTGGTCGGCTTGCAGGTGGTCATCGGCGCACTCGGCATCTCCGGAAGCGGAATCATGGCCGATCTGCCGCTGTTCATCGCCTTCGTTATATTGGCCGCCTTCACCTATTCGAGCGGCTTGCGCGCCCCGGCATCCATCGCCATCGTGAAGGACATTTTGATTTACATCACCGCCATCGCCGCGGTCCTTGTCATCCCGTACGAGCTGGGCGGATTCGGCAAAATATTTTCTGCTGTGCCGCCTCAGAAGCTGCTGTTGGCGGTCCCCGGTCCCAACACCACCGGCTCGTACAGCGGCTACGCCACCCTCGCTCTGGGCTCGGCGCTGGCACTGTTCTTGTATCCTCATTCCCTCACCGGCATCTTGAGTGCCAGCAGTGGAAAGGTGATTCGCCGCAACGCGGCCATGCTGCCGGGATACACCTTCATGCTCGGTCTGTTGGCGCTGTTTGGTTTCTTCGTGATCGCGAGCGGCGTGGACAAGCTGCCGGAATATGCCGCCGGCTTCAAGCAGTTCGGCAATAACTTTGCGGTGCCGGCGTTGCTGCTGCACAGCTTTCCGGCCTGGTTCGCCGGCATTGCATTCGCCGCCATCGGTATCGGTGCGCTGGTGCCCGCCGCGATCATGTCAATCGCGGCCGCCAATCTGTATACGCGCAACATTCATCGCGAATTTATCAACAAGAATCCCACCGACAAGCAGGAATCCCAAGTTGCGAAAGTGACCTCGCTCATCGTCAAGGTGGGCGCGCTGGTGTTCATTTTATTCGTGCCGACGCAGTATGCCGTTCAATTGCAACTGCTGGGCGGAATCTGGATCATCCAGACGCTGCCGCCCGTCATGCTGGGCGCCTATACGCGATGGTTCAATTCCTGGGCGCTGCTGCTCGGTTGGGCGGTGGGCACGTTTGCAGGCACCTGGATGGCCATCGCCGTAAAGCTGACCAATACCTATCCATTGCACCTTGGCAGCTTCACGATTCCCGGATATAGCGCCGTGTACAGCGTGATCCTGAATTTGGCAGTGGCAGCTATCCTGACACCGGTGTTCAACGCCATGACGGCAGATAAAACTCGCATCGACCAAACCGCGGCAGCTGACTATCACGCTTCAGACTCGCCCTAAATCGGCCGTCCGCCGTGTTTAAGGGAGCCCGCACCGGGCGGTAAGGGCTTGTTTTAATTACGCTGTCACAAAAACGTCACACTTCATCTCGATAATCGCGCCTCAACCAACGCCTGAGAGCCTCGAGCCCAACACAGGTTATAAAACGGAGCCGCCCACATGAGAACCTATAAGCGCCTATTGATCTTAGGAATTGCAGCCTGCTTGAGCGTCGCGGCCGCAGCCGCCGACATCTCGGGGGCCGGTGCAACATTTCCCTACCCTATTTACGCCAAATGGGCGGATGCCTACAAAAAGCAAACAGGCGTCGGTCTCAACTATCAGTCGATCGGATCGGGCGGCGGAATCAAACAGATCAAGGCGAAGACCGTCACGTTCGGTGCCTCGGACATGCCGTTGAAGCCCGATGATTTGAACGCCTCGGGTCTGATTCAGTTTCCCGTGATCATTGGAGGCGTCGTCCCGGTGGTCAACATCAAGGGCGTTGCACCCGGCCAGCTGCATCTGGACGGAGCGACCGTCGCCAGTATTTACATGGGTGACATCAAGCAGTGGAACGATGCGGCCATCAAAAAACTCAATCCCAAAGTGAACTTGCCGAACACGGCGATTGCGCCGGTGTATCGCTCCGACGGGTCAGGAACGAATTTTCTGTTCTCGGATTACCTTTCCAAGGCGAGCCCAAAGTTTCAGTCGAGCATCGGCGCGAACACCTCGGTGCAATGGCCTGCAGGCATCGGCGCCAAGGGCAATGAGGGTGTGGCCAATATGACCACGCAGACCGACGGCGCTATCGGTTACGTGGAATACGCCTTTGCCAAGCAAAACAAAATGTCCTACGCCTCGATGACCAACAAAGCCGGCAATGTGGTCGAGCCGAGCGCCGAAACATTCCAGGCCGCCGCGGCCACCGCCGATTGGGCGCACGCCGATAGCTTCTACCTTATTTTGACGGACCAAGCAGGCGCCAAGAGCTGGCCGATCACCGGTGCGAGCTTCATCCTCGTCTACAAACAACCGCAAGACCACGCCGCCGTCAACGAGGCGTTGAAATTCTTTGCGTGGGCTTTTAAGGATGGCACCAGTATGGCGGCCGAACTTGATTACGTTCCCCTGCCTGCGGCGTTGATCGCGGAGGTGAAAAAGACCTGGGCTGCGCAAATCAAAACAGCGGACGGCAAACCGGTGTGGCAATAATAGGGGTTGCGCGAATTAGCTAGCCACGATCCAGGTAGTTAAGATACGGTCGAGCCCGGCGTAGCTATATGCCGGGCTCGACGTATTTATGTCAGGAGCGGGGAGCGGAACTTACACGTGGCGATCATCGATCCGCGGCACGCCGCGAAGCAGCTGATTTTCGAGAGGATATTCCGTTCAGCCACGTTCATCGCGGCGATATTGGTGTTGTTGATTCTGGGCGGCGTGGCGGTTTCGCTGTTGCGCGGCGCCTGGCCTGCCTTGTCCCACTTCGGATTCTCGTTTGTCAGCCGCGAGATTTGGAATCCCGTCACCGAGCAGTTCGGCGCGCTCGCGCCCATTTACGGCACGGTGATGACGTCGTTCATCGCGATGCTGATCGCGGTTCCCACCGGATTTGGAATAGCGCTCTTTTTGACGGAGTTGTGTCCGCCGCTGCTTAAAAGGCCGATCGGGGTCGCCGTGGAATTGTTGGCTGCGGTGCCCAGCATCATTTTCGGCATTTGGGGATTATTCGTGCTGGCGCCGGTGCTGCAGCGACACGTGCAGCCGTGGCTGATCCGCAATTTCGGCGATCTACCGGCCATCGGCCATTTATTCAAGGGACCGCCGTATGGGATAGGCATTCTGACGGCAGGCATCGTGCTCGCCATCATGGTGCTGCCCTTCATCGCCGCAACGATGCGCGATGTGTTCGACACCGTGCCGCCGATGCTCAAGGAATCCGGCTACGGTCTCGGTGCAACCACATGGGAAGTCATCTGGAATGTGGTGGTGCCCCATTCGCGGGTGGGCATCGTCGGCGGGGTCATGCTCGGTTTGGGGCGTGCGCTCGGAGAAACCATGGCGGTAACCTTTGTGATCGGCAACGCGCATCGCATCAGTTCTTCGCTGATCGCGCCCGGAACCACTATTTCCTCATCAATCGCCAACGAGTTCACCGAAGCGGTGGGAGACCTCTACACCTCCTCGCTGATTGCGCTGGGGCTGCTGTTGTTTCTCATTACCTTCACGGTGATCGCCGCGGCGCAGGCCATGCTGCGCAGACTGGAGCGCCGTTCGGGGGTGGTCGCATGAATCGGCGCATGCGGCGTAAGATCATGAATGGCGCTTTTCTGTCGCTTTCCTTGGTCGCCACCCTGACCGGCCTTGCGTGTTTGGCTGCCATCTTATTTACGCTGATCTCAAATGGCGTCTCGGGTCTATCAGGCCACATCTTTACGCAGATGACCCCGCCCCCAGGCGGTCAAGGCGGACTGCTCAACGCCATTTACGGCAGTGCCATGATGACGCTGCTCGGGATATTGATCGGCTCGCCTATCGGCGTGCTGGCGGGAACTTACCTGGCGGAATACGGCCGCACCTCGCGTCTCAGTACGGCGATTCGTTTCATCAACGACGTGCTCTTGAGCGCACCCTCCATCATCATCGGTCTGTTCGTCTATGAGATCGTCGTGGTCAGAATGGGGCATTTCTCCGCAATCGCCGGCGCTCTGGCGTTGGCGATTCTTGCCATTCCCGTCACCTTACGCACCACCGAAGACATGCTCAATCTCGTACCCATCGGCATGAAGGATTCTTCAGCGGCGCTGGGCGCGTATCCTTGGCGCACGATTTTGAGCGTGCTGTATCCGGCGGCGCGCAGCGGCATCGTCACCGGACTGCTGCTGGCAATCGCGCGCATCAGCGGCGAGACTGCGCCGCTGCTGTTCACGGCGCTCAATAATCAGTTCTGGAGCACGAATTTAAATGCGCCGATGGCGAATTTGCCGGTGGTTATTTTTACATTCGCATTGAGTCCTTACAAGGACTGGCAGGATCTGGCGTGGGCCGGGGCGTTGATCATCACGATGACCATTCTGATCTTAAGTATTTCCGCCCGTGTATTACTGGCACTGCTGCAGGCAGAAAAAGGCTCGGGACGATGATTCCCTCGACCAAACCGCCGAAGCATTTGAAAATGCGCGTGCCGCCTGCGCTCGCTGCGGTACCGAAGGACTTAGGCCCGCCCAAAATCGAGGTTCGCTCTCTCAACTTCTTCTATGGTGCCGTGCAAGCGCTGCACAACATCACTATGAGCCTCGCGGATCGCTCCATATCGGCTTTCATAGGCCCCTCGGGTTGCGGTAAATCGACGCTTCTGCGCGTGATGAACCGCATGTATGCGCTGTATCCCGGCCAGCGTGCCGAGGGTGAGGTTTGCATTGGCGGCCAGGATATCTTGAGTCCCGCGGTCGACATTGCGGAACTTCGCTACCGTGTCGGCATGGTATTTCAAAAGCCGACGCCGTTTCCCATGTCAGTGTTCGACAACGTCGCCTTCGGGCTGCGTCTGGCGGGCGGCGTTCGAGGCACGGAGTTGAAAGCCCGCGTCGAATCCGCGTTGCGCGATGCCGCCATCTGGGAGGAGGTGAAGGACAAGCTCAATGCCGACGGCCGCAGCCTTTCCGGCGGCCAGCAGCAGCGGCTGTGCATTGCACGCGCGATTGCCGTGCAGCCTGAAGTTCTCCTGCTGGACGAACCCACGGCGGCACTGGATCCTATTTCCACGCTGCGTGTCGAGGAGACCCTGCAGGCGTTGCGAGAGAAGTATTGCATCGTCGTAGTGACGCACAATTTGCAGCAAGCGGCGCGGGTCTCAAACGTCACCGGGTTCATGTTCATGGGCGAGCTGGTTGAAATAGGTCCATCCAGCGAGATTTTCACCTCGCCCAAGAGTCGCAAGACCGACGATTACATCACCGGGCGCTTCGGCTAGCTGCTTATGAACGATCGCCATGTTGCCGGTATCTCTGCAATGCCGACCGATGCACGCGGTCAGGCTGGGCCGGGCGACGGCGCCCCGGGCGAAGGTGCCCCCGGCCAAGGTGCCGCGGGGGCCGGTGTAGCCTCCGCGGTGCGGGACAAAGTGTCCGATCCGGTGATGAGCGCTCGCAATGTCACCGTCCATTATGGCGACAAGTGCGCGGTTCGAAATGTCAGTCTTGATATTGGGCGCAATCAAGTGCTCGCGCTGATCGGGCCGTCGGGTTGCGGCAAGTCCACCTTCCTGCGCTGCTTGAACCGAATGAACGACACGATTCCCAGCGCGCGCGTCGATGGCACCATCTTGTTGGATGGACAGAATATTTACAGTAAAAAACAGGATGTGGCGCAGCTACGCGCGCGAGTCGGCATAGTTTTCCAAAAACCCACGCCTTTTCCGCATTCGATTTACGCCAACGTTGCCTACGGCCCGCGAATCCACGGCTTGGCCAAGGATCGCGCCGACATGGACGAGTTGGTTCAGACCAGTCTTGCACGGGCGGGTCTATGGGAAGAAGTCAAAGACCGCCTGTCCACGCCCGGTCCCAGTCTGTCCGGCGGCCAGCAACAACGGCTTTGCATCGCGCGCACAATCGCGGTCAATCCCGAAGTCATCCTGATGGATGAACCGACTTCGGCGTTGGACCCGATAGCGAGCGCCAAGATCGAAGACCTGATCGATGAGCTGCGCGAGAACTATGCGATCACCATCGTGACACACAATATGCAGCAGGCCGCCCGGGTTTCGCAGCGCACCGCCTATTTTCACCTCGGCGATCTGGTAGAGGTCGGCCCGACCGATCGGGTTTTCACCAATCCGCAGCAAAAACTCACTGAAGACTACATCACTGGCCGCTTCGGTTAGGCGCCAGTCTTCGTTCTCAGACAGGCGCTTATCGCTGCGCGCGTATAAAATCCTCGAGCACGGCGCTGCGCATCAAGTCCGGCGGCAGCAAGCCTTGACCCAAGATAAAATCATGAAACTTTTTCTGGTCGAATTTTTTCCCTAAGGCATTTTCTGTTTCCTGGCGCAACGAGAGCAGCCGCGTATAACCATAGAAATAGCTGTTTGCCTGGCCGGGGCTGCGGAAGGTGAAGCGCTCGACTTCTTCTTTGGCGAAGGCATGGCTCAGCATGACATCCTTCTCAAGCACCGAGTACGCCTGGGCCTGAGTGGCCGCGCCGCTTTGCAGCTCGGGGTCGAGGAAAGCGCGCGCGGCTCGCAGCAAGCGCAATTGCAGCGTCAGTAGCTGGCCTTCGGGCGGTTCGTAGGGCTGCATGATGTACTCTGCGTACAAGCCCCAGCCCTCGGCGTTGGTCGAGTTGAACGCATACAGCGCGCGAGCGAGGCTCACGCCGTGCTCCACCATCGAATCGAATTGCAGCTCGTGGCCGGGGCGCGCCTCATGAGCTGTCAGGGTCCAGGCGACCGCATCGAAGGTGAAATCATCGTACTTGTCTTCCGCGCCGCCCGTGGCGGAGGGGATATTGAGGGGCAGTACGAATTGGCCGCGCTGGCCGGTGTTGTGCAGGAAGGGCGGCGGGGTCATGTGCGGCGCCGGCTGTTGTGCGGTCTCGGCGGGCGTCGCGAGGCGAATGATGGCCGGGCGGTCGGGCAGCGTGACCAGATTCTTGGCAACGATAATTTTCTCGATCTCATGCAGGCGCGCGTCGTAGAACGGCAAAATCGCTTCGCCGCTGATCTGTTTTTTCTTCAGCTCCGCGATAACGGCGCGATAATCGCTCGAGGGGAAACCGTGAGCTTTCGCCACTTGAACCGCCAGCGGCGCCATTTCATTCTGATATTGCAAAAAGGCCGCATGTGCCATTTTCGCGATTTGCGCCGGCGGGATATCGATGCCGTAGCCTTCGAATTGCAGCGCGTATTTTTCCGGCGGCAGCCGAAAGTCGGTGCGCGCCTTGGGCAAAATCGTCGCCCTGACCCAAGCGTCATAATCCGCGAGTTGAACCTTTAACGTCTCGTATGCCGGTTCCCAGCCGGTCAGATTGTATTTCTTGAACAACGCGGCAATGCCCTCGAGATAATTCGAGTTGCGCCCGAGGTCAGTCTCGACCTCCTCTTTGGAGGGGAAGATCACGTGCGGCTTGGCGATCTGCTCAATTTCGCGCTCTTTGAGCCGTTCGGCGAAGGGCCTGTAGCCGCTCTCAACGCCGGCGTATTTGCGCAACCGCACCAAGGCCGCGCTGCGCCGCTGCGCCGGTACTTGGTCATCGAGCAGCCCGCGCAGGCCTTGGAATATCGCCTCGCTTGCATTGTAAAACGGGACTTCATGTGCCAGTTCGAAATCCTGCTTGCGAAACTGAAGATTAAACGCCTTTTGCAGAATGTCGATGTCTTCTTGAACGTTCTTGTCGCTGACTTGGGCGCGCGCGCTCTTGATTTTCGCCAGTGCCGCTTCGAGTTCCCGCCGTTCAGCGAGTTCGTCACTGCGCGAAGGATCGGAAATGCGCTCGTCGTATTTCGCGACACCTTGCGCGGAACCTCGCTCGGGAGAGTGCTCGAGCTGTACGCTGAGCAACAGATTGGTGTACTCGTTGCTTTGTTTGATCCACGGCTGTTCGGCGTGTTCGCCGGCCGTTGCCGGCTGCCCTGCCATCGCGGCACAGGACAGGGCGCACAACAGTATTGCGGTGCTCGATCGGTACATCTTCATTCCTCGCTAATCGGTATTTCGCAGCAAATCATTCAGGGATGTCTTGGCGCGCGTCTGCGCATCGACGCGTTTGACGATAACGGCACAGGCCAGCGCGTATTTGCCGTTCGCCGCTGGCAGCGAGCCAGGCACGACGACCGCGCCCGCGGGAACGCGTCCGTAGAGAATTTGATCGGCCTCGCGGTCGTATATGCGGGTGCTCTGGCCGATGAACACCCCCATCGAGATCACCGCGCCGGATTCCACCACCACGCCTTCGACGATTTCGGAGCGTGCGCCGATGAAGCAGTTGTCCTCGATGATAGTGGGGCTTGCTTGCAAGGGCTCCAGCACGCCGCCGATGCCGACTCCGCCGGACAAGTGCACGTTTTTGCCGATTTGCGCGCACGACCCCACGGTCGCCCAGGTGTCTACCATGGTGCCGGTGTCCACGTACGCGCCGACATTGACATAGCTCGGCATCAACACCACATTCGAGGCGATGAAGGCGCCTCGCCTTACAGTCGCGGGCGGCACCACCCGCACACCGGACTGCGCAAAACGATCAGCATCCCAGCCGCTGAACTTAAGGGGAACCTTGTCGTAGAAATTGAGCGCGCCTGCGGCCATGGCTGCGTTTTCGTTGATGCGAAACGACAACAATACCGCCTTCTTCAGCCATTCATTGACGCGCCACCGGCTGCCGTCGGGCTCGGCGACACGCAGCCGGCCCTCGTTCAGCAGGCCAATCACCGCTTCCAGCGCGGTACGCAGAGCTATCGGCGCGTTGCGCGCCGATAGCTCTGCGCGCGCTTCATAAGCGTCGTCAACGACTGCCCGCAGATCCTCATGGGAACTCAAGGTCGGCTTACGTCGCGCCGGTCCAGCGCCAGGGTCAGCGAATCCTGCACGCGCCGGCACACCTCTTCGGGCAACAGGCCGCCATCGGCGCCCGTGATATAGAACACGTCTTCAGCGCGCTCGCCCACTGTCATGATTTTGGCGCCGTTGATGGCAACGCGCTCTGCACGAAATACCTTTCCCACTTCGGACAGCAGGCCGGGCCGGTCCGCGGCGATCAGCTCCAGAATGGTGCGCTCATTGCGGCTGTCGACGCTGAAGTTTACCTGCGTAGGGGTCCAAAACATGCGCACCTGGCGCGGTGCGCGCCGCGTCACGGCGTGAGGCGACTCTTCCGCCTGCTGCAACGCTCTCCACAAGCCGCGCTCTATCTCTCGGACGCGCGCCGCATCCGCAATGACCGCGCCGTTGTCCTCGAGCACCTCGTAAGTCTCCAAGCTAAATCCATTGGCGCTGGTGATCAAGCGCGCGTCGACCACGTTGAGGCCCATTTGGTCGAGCACGCCCGTGGTGCGGGCGAAGCTGCGCAGGCGTCTGGCTGTGTAGGTGAGCACGGCAGTGCCGCCGCGATCCGTCAATTGCCGGATCGCAACCAGCGGCGAGTCATCGTTGGCCGGCCGGCTGGCAAGCAACGAGGTATGCCAGGCGATTTCCTCGGCGGTGTAGCGCAAGAAATACGCTTCGGTCCATTGCGTCCAAACCGCCGCGGCTTGCGTCGGGGTGACGGTCTCGGACATGATCGACAAGGCTTGTTCTTGAGTTTCGCGGATCAATTCCTCTTGGTCGATCGGAGTCTCCAGACCGCGGCGCAACGCGCGCTTGGTCCGTTCATAGAATTCCTCGAATAGCCGCGCTTTCCAGGAATTCCACAATTTAGGATTGGTTCCGCGCACGTCTGCGACGGTGAGCACGTACAGATAGTCGAGGTGAACCTGATCGCCCACATGGCGCGCGAACTCATGAATGATGTCCGGATCGCTGATGTCTTTTTTCTGCGAGGTGATCGACAAGATCAAATGGTTCCTGACCAGCCAGGCGACCAAGCGCGCTTCATAGCGGCCCAGGCCCTGTTCCAGGCAAAAGGCTTCGGCGTCCACAGCGCCGAGTTCCGAATGATCGCCGCCGCGCCCCTTCGCGATGTCATGGAAAAGGGCCGCGAGATAAGCGATTTCCTGCCGCGGTAGAGCCTGCATGATTTGGCTCAGGGCCGGAAACTCATCGTTGAATTTCGGCATGGCGAACCGGCGCAAGTTGCTGACCACGAACAGAGTGTGTGCATCCACCGTGTACGCATGGAACAAATCGTATTGCATGCGCCCGACCACCCGGCCGAAGGAGGGAATGTAGCGGCCGAGTACACCGTACAAATTCATGCGACGCATCTCGTGCGTGACGCCGACGGGTGCGCAAAGAATCTCGATGAAAAGCCGGTGGTGGCGCGGATTTTGCCGAAACTCCTCGTCGATCAGCCAGAGGTGGGTGCCGATCAAACGGATAGTCTCGGCGCGCACGCCGCGCAATTCCGGGTGCTGCTGTAGCAGCACGAATAATTCCAGCAATGCCGACGGATAACGCGCAAAGACTTCTCTGTGCGTCACTTCCAAGTAGTCATTGCGGATTTGGAAGCGGGCATTGATGGGCAGCGGTGGGGCGCTTTGAGTCAGGATAGCCTCGCGAAACAGCTGCAACAGCATTTCGTTCAGCAGACTGACATCCATGACCGTGCGGTAATACTTCTGCATGAGCTGCTCGACGGCCAGTGTGAAGCTGGCATCCTCGTAGCCGAAAAGTTTCGCGAGCTTGATCTGGTAATCGAACAACAGCCGGTCTTCACGCCTGCCCGTGAGCACATGCAATCCAAATCGCACTTTCCACAGAAACGACTGTCCCGCTTGCAGCTTGCGCAATTCCTCGCGCGTTAAAAAATCATGCGCCACGAGCTCATCGAGCGTGTCGGTACCGAAATGCCGCTTTGCCACCCAGCCGATGGTCTGGATATCCCGCAACCCTCCGGGACTGGATTTGACGTTCGGCTCCAAATTGTAAGCGGTATCGAAATAACGATGATGCCGCTCGGTCTGCTCCTTGCACTTCGCTTCGAAGAAGTCCTGCGAGGACCAGAGCCGGTCGGGAGCCAGCGCACGGCGCATGCCGGCAAACAGCGGTTCGGGTCCGCACAGCAGGCGCGCCTCGAACAGCGTGGTCGCCACGCTGATGTCGGCAAGGCTTTCGCGCTGGCAATCATCGATGGAACGAACGCTGTGGCCTACCTCAAGACCGATGTCCCACAGAAAAGTCAGGAATCGCTCGATGTCGGGTTGCCAGTCAGCCGAATCACTTTTCGGCAGCAGCACCATGATGTCGATGTCCGAGCTCGGGTGCAGCTCGCCGCGGCCGTAGCCGCCAACGGCCACCAGCACCAAGTCTCCGGAAAATTTGCCGGCGTGGTTGACCCAGGCCGCGCGCAGCGCGATGTCGACCAGGCGGGCCCGATCACGTACCAGGTCCTCCACCGGCTCGTCGGCCATGAATCGATCCTTCAGAAGATCAGTACCCTGGTCGAGCACTTGGCGAAAAACGATGGGCGAGAACTGGCCGCCTTCCAGGGCGGCGGGGACGGCCGTTAAGTAGGGCCAGTCGGCGGTATGATCGAAAAACTTACCGTGGGCGTTCAAGAAGCCGCCGCGGCCGCAGGTAAGCTTGCGCTCGCGCCTAAGGTCAGCACCTCGAAGCCGTCGTCGGTGACCAATACGGTGTGCTCCCACTGCGCCGAGAGGGACTGGTCCTTGGTCACCACCGTCCAGCCGTCGGGCAGCAAACGCACATCGCGCCGACCGGCATTGATCATCGGCTCGATGGTGAAGGTCATACCCGCTTGGAGCTCGAGGCCTGTGCCGGGCTTGCCGTAATGCAGCACCTGCGGATCTTCATGATAGACCCGGCCGATCCCGTGTCCGCAGTATTCCCGTACCACTGAAAAGCCGTTGCCTTCGGCAAAGGTCTGTATGGCGTGACCGATATCGCCCAGACGGGTGCCGGGTTTAACTTGACGGATGGCCAGCCACATCGCCTCATGGCAGGCCGCCGTCAACCGCCGGGCAAAAATGGGGACATTGCCGACGAGGTACATGCGGCTGGTGTCGCCGTGGAACCCATCGCGAATCACTGTGACGTCGATGTTCACGATGTCGCCGCTCTTCAGGCGTTTCTCGCCGGGAATTCCGTGGCACACCACATGGTTGACGGAGGCGCAGATGGTTTTCGGAAATCCCCGGTAATTGAGGTTCGCCGGAATGGACTTCAGCTCCTCGACGATAAAATCATGGCAACGCTTATCCAACTCTTCGGTGCTCACGCCCGGCTGCACGAACGGCTCGATCATGTCCAGGACGCTGGCCGCCAAGCGGCCCGCGGCGCGCATTTTGTCCTGCTCCGAGGGGGTTTTGATGGTCACATTCATAAGAAATCAGCTTAACCTGTAGGTTGCGGCGGGCTTTGTTTCCGCACGGGGTTCATGGTATAAAGCCCGGCTATTTTTAACAACCCCGCACGCGTGTCGTCACAGTCGACTGGGTGCCCGGCTACATCCTTCAAATCATGGCTTAGGCTAATGATTTCAAGGCCGAACCGGGTTGCCGATTGGGACACGCGGAGGCTCAACCCATCAGGAGAATTCAATGACCAGCGTGTCAATGCGACAAATGCTGGAAGCGGGCGTCCATTTTGGGCACCAAACCCGCTTCTGGAACCCGAAAATGGCCCCGTTCATCTTCGGCGAACGCAACAAAATCCATATCATCAATCTCGAGAAAACGCAGCCTTTGTATGCAACGGCGGCGGCCTTCATCAAGGGCGTGGCTTCCGAGGGCGGCAAAGTGCTGTTCGTTGGCACCAAGCGCTCGGCACGCGACGCGGTCCAGAAAGAAGCCACTCGGGCGTCCATGCCCTATGTTAACCAGCGCTGGCTGGGCGGCATGCTCACCAATTTCAAGACCATCCGCCAGTCCATCAAGCGCCTCAATGAGCTCGATGAGATGGCCATCAGCGGCGCGCTCGATCGGCGCGGCAAGAAGGAAGCGCAGATGCTGCGCCGTGAGATGGACAAGCTGCTGCGCAGTCTCGGCGGCATCCGCGATATGACGGCTTTGCCCGATGCGCTATTCGTCATCGACGTGGGCCATGAGCAAATCGCGATCCACGAGGCGCAGAAGCTGGGCATCCCCGTGGTCGCCGTGGTCGACACGAATTGCTCTCCCGACGGCATCGACTATGTCATTCCCGGCAATGACGATGCGATGCGCGCCATCCTCCTCTACGCGGGCGGCATCGCCGACTCCATATTGGAGGGTAAGGCCTCGTTGCCCGAAGTTCCCGTTGGCGAAGATGAATTCGTGGAACTGGACGAGGAGGGCAATCCCAAGAAGCGCAGCGCAGGAGGCAGGCGTCCCGCCCCGCCGGCGCGCGGCCAAAGAAAGCCTCCGCCTCGGCGCAAAGTGCCCGTTACCGTGATCCCAAGCGTTGCCGCCGTGGGCGCCTCGCTCGATGAAGTGGAAGTCGAAGCCGACGATGTCGATGCTCCGGATACGCCGCCGGCAGAAACACGCCCGGCGAGTGCTCCGCGTCGTCGACCCGTGGGACGTCGTGCTCCCGCGCGAGGCGCTTAATTTCACTATTAAGGCGGGCTAAGGCGGGCGCTGTCGAGGGCGCCATTAGGAGTTTGCGAAAACTTGGCTAAAGTGGAATCGCCGCGATCGGCGATCTAGGATCCGATGAATATTACGGCAGATGCAGTTAAACAACTCCGCGAGCGCACCGGCGCAGGGATGATGGAGTGCAAGAAGGCGCTGGTGGAATCCAAGGGGGACTTGGACGCCGCAGCGGAGCTGATGCGCAAGAGCGGCCTGGCGAAAGCCGACAAGAAGGCCGCGCGGGTTGCGGCCGAAGGCACCGTTGCGATAGAGCGCTCCGGCAGCGACGCGATGCTGGTCGAAGTGAATTGCGAAACCGATTTCGTGGCGCGCAGCGATGAGTTCCAGGGTTTCGCCCGAGACGTTGCGGTCGCGGCTCTGAAAGCGGCGCCAGCCGGCTTGGCGGAGCTGCTTGCGGTGTCGCACGTCGGCTCGACCTTGGATGAGCGACGCCGCGCATTGATCGCCAAGATCGGCGAGAACATTGCCGTGCGGCGTTTCGTCCGGCTGAGTTCGCCGGGACCGCTCGGCACCTATATTCACGGCACGCGCATCGGCAGCGTGGTCGCCTTGCAAGGCGGCGATGATACGCTTGCCCGCGACCTGGCCATGCACGTCGCAGCTGCGAACCCGGCGTACATCGACGTCGGCGATGTGCCGGCCGAGCAGCTCGACAAGGAGCGCGAAATACTCACCGAACAGACCCGCGGGGAAAAGAAGCCGCCCGACATCATTGCCAAAATGGTGGAAGGCCGTTTGCGCAAATACCTGGCGGAAATTACCTTGGTGGGGCAGCCTTTCGTGAAGGACGAGGATACGACTGTCGATAAGCTGCTCAAAAAGGCCGGAGCCAAGGTTCTGAAGTTTGCACGGTACGAAGTCGGTGTGGGCATCGAAAAGAAACAGGATGATTTCGTCGGCGAAGTGATGGCTCAAGTGAAGGCACAGGAAAAGGATAAAAGCGAAAAGGACGACGGTCTCAAAAAGCATTGATGCGACTATGACCACCCAACCCGGCACGGCACGCTATAGAAGAATTTTGGTCAAATTGTCCGGCGAGGCCTTGCTGGGGAATGAGGATTACGGAATCGATCCGGTCATGCTCAAACGCATAGCCGGAGAAATTCGCGACCTGACCCAGATCGGAGTTCAGGTCGCGGTCGTATTGGGAGGCGGCAATATATTTCGCGGCGCCGGTTTGGCTCGCGCCGGCATGGATCGCGTGACCGCCGATCACATGGGGATGCTGGCGACGGTCATCAATGCCCTGGCTTTGCAGGACGCGCTGGAGGGCTTGGGCACTTATGCCAGAGTCATGTCGGCATTGCGCATCAACGAAGTTTGCGAGGACTACATTCGGCGCAGGGCGGTGCGCCACCTCGAGAAGGGCCGTGTGGTGATATTTGGCGCCGGTACCGGCAATCCGTTTTTCACCACTGACACCGCCGCGAGCTTGCGTGCCATCGAAATCAATGCCGACATTCTCTTGAAGGCGACCAAGGTCAATGGCATTTACGACTCGGATCCGGTCACCAATCCCAATGCCACGCGCTATGCGCGCTTGACCTTCGATAAAGTGCTGGCCGACCGCCTCAATGTGATGGATGCGACGGCGATCGTCATGTGCCGGGAAAACAATTTGCCGCTGCAGGTCTTCAATCTATTCAACGCCGGCGATTTGATGCGTATCGTACAGGGCGAGGACGTCGGCACTGTCGTCTCGGCCGGACCTTAATTTTTAGGGGGATACATGCTGGAGGATGTCAAAAAGGACGCGACCGCGCGCATGCAGAAATGCGTCGCGGCATTCAAGGATCAGCTGAAAAAACTGCGGACCGGGCGCGCCCATACCAGTTTGATCGAGCACATCAAAGTGGATTACTACGGCTCGGAAATGCCGCTGAATCAAGTGGCCAACATCGCCACCGAGGATGCGCGCACCCTGACGGTCAGCCCGTGGGAAAAGGCCATGGTGCCCATCATCGAGAAGGCGATCTACAAATCAGATCTCGGCCTGACACCCAATACTGCCGGCCAGATCATTCGCATTCACATGCCGGCACTCACCGAAGAACGGCGCCGCGACATCATCAAGGTGGTCAAGGCTGAAGCGGAAAATGCGCGCGTCGCGGTACGCGGCGTGCGTCGTGAGATCAACACTGAACTGAAGGAAATGCTCAAGGAAAAACTGATCGCGCAAGATGACGATCGGCGCGCCCAGGAAGACATCCAGAAGTTGACCGACAAGCACGTCGCCGATATCGATCATGCGATGGCCGAAAAGGAAAAGGAGCTTATGCAGGTCTGATCTGGACCCGCATGCCTCAAATGCCAATGGCCGCCTCGCCGCAGCATGTAGCAATCATCATGGACGGCAACGGCCGCTGGGCCCGGTCGCGCGGCATGCCGCGCTTTGCCGGACACCGCGCCAGCGTCAAGGTGGTGCGCAAGGTGGTCGAGGAATGCGCTGAGAGAGGCGTGCGCTACTTGACCCTGTTCGCCTTCAGCAGCGAGAACTGGCAGAGGCCCCCGGATGAAGTCGGGATGCTCATGGGACTGTTCTTTGATGCCTTGGTGCGCGAAGTGGCCGACCTGCATCGCAATCAGGTGCGCCTGCGCTTCATCGGCGACCGTGACTCGTTGGCTACAGAGTTCAAGCAGCGGATACAAGACGCGGAAACCCTGACGGCGGGGAATGCAGGACTCAGCCTTTTGGTGGCCGTCGCTTACGGCGGCCGCTGGGATATCACCCAGGCCTGCAAATCCCTGGCTGCCGACATCGAGGCAGGCACGTTGGCGAGCGCGGATATTTCGCAAAGCGCTTTCGCGCAGCGCCTCGCCTTGGGCGGCGTTCCGGATCCGGATCTTTTGATCCGCACTGGCGGCGAACAGCGTATCAGCAATTTCCTGCTCTGGAATCTCGCCTATACCGAGCTGTATTTTTCAGAAGCGCTGTGGCCCGAGTTCTCCGCAGCGCATTTGCAGTCAGCCTTCGAGCACTTCGCGCAGCGCGAGCGCCGATTCGGCAAAACCTCGGCGCAGATCGCGGCTAAAGCCGATGCGTAAGCTTAACGTCCGATTTTTCAATGCTTAGGACTCGGGTCATCACCGCTTCGGTCCTTGGCGCCGTGTTGCTGCTGGGCTTGTTCTTCCTCCCCGCGCCTTGGGCGGTTGGGGCTTTTGGCCTGGTGTTCACCATCGGCGCCTGGGAGTGGGCGGGGTTCGGCGCCTTGCGCGGCATCGCGGCGCGCGCCGGCTACGCGCTGCTGGTAGCCGTCGCCTTAGGGCTCAGCTGGCGGTGGACGGAAGATTCCCAACATTTGATCATGTTGTTGTGGGCCGCATGTGCGTGGTGGGTGATAGCATTTTTCTGGTTATCGTTGGCCCCTGCACGCCACAACTCGCGGTTAACCCTGGTGTGCGGCCTGGCGGTTTTGGTTCCGGCTTTCGTGGCGTTGGCGCGGCTGCAGATTTCCGCTGACGGATTTGCGCGCGGCCCGCTGCTCGTCCTGTGGCTGATCCTCATGGTCTGTGCCGCCGATATCGGCGCTTACTTTGCCGGCCGTGCATGGGGCCGGCACAAATTATCACCCCGCGTGAGCCCGGGTAAGACTTGGGAAGGAGCCTTAGGAGGGCTTCTGATGCTCGCGTTGATGGCCACGGCCGGCGCCGTCAATTTCGGACTGCCGCCCCTGGCGGTCGCGATGTTCGGACTTCTCGTGGGAATCTTTTCCATTGTCGGTGATCTGACAGAGAGCATGTTCAAACGGGCTGCGGCGCTCAAAGACAGCGGCACGCTGCTTCCGGGCCATGGCGGCTTGCTGGACCGCATAGACAGCGTGACGGCGGCGGCGCCTTTGTACGCACTCGGCTTATTCGGCTCCGGGGTGCTCCCATGAATGAGCAAAGAGGGATTGCCATCTTAGGTTCGACCGGCAGCATTGGCCGAAGCACGCTCGCCGTCATTGCGCTTCATCCCGAACGCTTTAAGGTCGCGGTTTTGGGTGCCTTCAGCAGCTGGCAGGTCATTGTCGAGCAGGCTTGTGAATTCAGTCCCGAGATCGTCGTGCTGGTGGACGAGGAGGCGGCGGCGAAGGCGCGAGCTGCCTTGGTCGAGAGGGGTTGCGCAACCAAGGTTGAGAGCGGCGCGCGGGCTCTCGCCGAAGCCGCGAGCGGCGGCAATGTGCAATTGGTGATGGCGGCCATCGTGGGTGCCGCCGGGCTTCAGTCGACGCTGGCGGCGGTGCGTGCCGGTAAGCGCGTCCTTCTGGCGAACAAGGAAGCCCTGGTCATGACCGGGCGTCTGCTCATGGATGAGGTGCGCCGCGCGCGAGCCGAACTTATTCCCATCGATAGCGAGCATAACGCCATCTTTCAGTGCATGCCCGGCGGGTATCTGCCGGGGGATGCGGCACGCGGCGTTACGCGGTTGATCCTCACTGCTTCCGGCGGACCGTTTCGCAACACCGCTGCGAACCAAATGGCCCACGTCACACCCGACGAGGCGTGCGCGCATCCGAAGTGGAAAATGGGCCGCAAGATCTCCGTTGACTCCGCGACGCTGATGAACAAAGGACTCGAAGTGATCGAGGCCACGTTGTTGTTCGGTTTGCCCGAATCTCGGGTCGACGTCGTCGTGCATCCACAAAGCGTGCTGCACTCTCTGGTCGAGTATGCCGACGGCTCGATGCTGGCGCAGCTTGGCGCGCCCGACATGCGCACGCCCATTGCTCAGGCGCTGGCTTGGCCCGACAGGTTTGCTTCCGGTGTACACTCCTTGGACCTACTTGCGATGGGACCCTTGGAGTTCGAACCACCCGACTACGTGAGGTTTCCGTGCCTGGCGATAGCCCGCGCGGCCGCGCGCGCCGGCGGCACCGCCCCGACGGTGCTGAATGCAGCCAACGAAATCGCCGTTCAGGCCTTTCTTGATCGCCGCTTGAACTTTGTAGGGATTTCAACGGTCATTGACAAGGTACTGCAGCGGCTCGATGCGGCCCCGGTCAGGGAGTTGGACGATGTGTTGCAGGCCGACGCCGCAGCTCGACGCCTGGCGGTTACTTTTATAGAGCTTAGCGCTGGAGCCCCTGCATGAAGATTTTGGTTTTCATTGCTGCCTTCCTGGTTGCGATCAGCATCTTGGTTGCAGTTCACGAATTTGGACATTATTGGGTCGCGAAGAAGCTCGGCTTCAAAGTGCTGCGCTTCAGCATCGGGTTCGGAAAGCCGCTCTTCACCCGGGTAGGCAAGGATGCGGATCGCACCGAATACTGCCTGGCCGCCATTCCCTTGGGCGGCTATGTCAAGTTGCTGGACGAGCGCGAGGGCGATGTGGCAGCCGCGGAACTGCACCGCTCGTTCACGCGCAGGCCTATCGCGCATCGGATTGCCGTGCTGCTTGCCGGTCCCGCGATGAATCTGCTGTTTGCATCGCTGCTGTACGCGATCTTGGCCATGGTCGGCACGGAAGTGGTCAAGCCAGTGGTCGGCCAAGTGCGCCTGGACAGTCCCGCCGCGTTGGCCGGGCTTAAGCGCGGTGATCGCATCGTGCGCGTCGGTGACCGCAATGTCGCGGATACCGAAGAGTTGCAGATCGCCTTGATCCGCCAATTCAGCGGCGACGGACTGATCCCGCTGAGTGTCCGCCGCGACGGCTCGGATCGTTCACTGACTTTGCGAGTGACCGAGGATCGTCGAGCATTGACGGAGCCCGGTAAGTTGCTGCCGGGACTCGGCTTCGATCTGGCGACGTGGAGTTCCTCTACCACCGTCAATTCGGTCCCCGCCGACAGCGCGGGCGCGCGTGCGGGCTTGCGAGCGGGCGATAAGCTGCTGGGAGTGGACGGCCAGCCGATCGCCAATGGCAGTCAGTTCGTTTCCATAGTCAGCGGCGCGCCTAACCAAAATATTTCTATTGAAGTCGAGCGCAACGGCCAGCGATTGAGTATTGTGGCGGCGGTTCCGCGCGTGATGGATCAGGGTAGGGCCATAGGGCGGTTGGGGATTTCGCTCAAAGAAGGCGCTCTGGTATGGCCGCCGGGACTGATTGATATTCATCGCTCCGGACCGATGGATGCGCTCGCGATCGGCGTGAAGAAAACCTGGGAGATGTCCGCGCTGACCGTGCAGATGTTATGGCGCATGCTCACCGGGCAGGTGTCGCCGAAGAACATCAGCGGCGTCGTGAGCATCGCAGAGTTCGCCGGTATCAGCGCCTACCTCGGCCTTACGGCTTACATGTCGTTTCTGGCGATCATCAGTGTGAGCTTGGGCGTGCTCAATCTAATGCCGGTTCCGCTGCTCGATGGCGGTCAAGTTGTGTATCAGGCTGTCGAAGCGATCAAGGGCAGTCCGATATCCGACCGTATGCAGATATTCGGCCAACAGGTGGGCATTGCGTTGTTGGTCGTATTGATGAGCCTGGCCTTTTATAACGATATTTCTAGACATTTGAATTAAACGGGAAATCATGATCAAACCGACATTCCAGCCGCACGAGCGGCGTTGCTCGCGCAGCGCTGCCCATCGAAATTGCACCCGGTCTTTGCCGCGTGCGGCTTGAATTTCGTCTAGCCTTGTTGGCGGCGCTGGCCGGCCAACCGGTCTATTCAATTGCGCAAGCGCCAGCGGCTCAAGATAACTTCACCGTCGGCGATATTCGCATCGAAGGGCTGCAGAGGATTTCCGAGGGAACGGTATTCAACTATCTGCCGGTGAACATCGGCGATCATCTGGATGGAGGGCGCATCGGCGAGGCGATGCGTGCGCTTTATGCCACGGGATTTTTTCGCGACGTGGAGCTGCGTCGCGATGGAAATACTCTCTTGGTCGTGGTGGTCGAACGCCCATCAATCGCCAAGTTTGAAATCAAGGGCAATAAGGACATCAAGACCGAGGATTTGCAAAAGAGCCTGCGCAACGTCGGCTTGGCGACCGGCAAGACGTTTGACCGCTCTGTGCTCGATGAGGTCAAGCAATATCTGACCGATCAGTATTTCAGCCGCGGCAAATATGCGGTGCGTGTGGACACGAAAATCACCGATTTGCCCGGCAATAAGGTCGACGTCATCGTCGACATCAAGGAAGGCAAGCGCGCGAAAATCGAACAGATCAATATCGTCGGCAACACCAAATTCAAAGAGAAGGACATTCTCGACAGCTTCGAGCTGAAGACTCCCAATTGGCTGTCCTGGTACAAGCAGGATGATCGCTACTCGCGCGAGTCATTGACCGGGGACTTGGAAAAATTGCGCTCGTACTTCATGGATCGCGGCTACGCCAATTTCCAGATCGAATCGACTCAGGTCGCGATCGCGCCGGAAAAAGACGACATGTACATCACCGTGAATGTCAGCGAAGGGGAGATATTCAAGGTGAGCGAGATCAAGATCGCGGGCACCATGGTCGTGCCGGAAGAACAGCTGCGCCGTTTGCTGCTGATTCACGCAGGCGATACCTATTCGCGCAAGCTGGTTACCTCCAGCCAGCAGTTGATGAGCTACCGGTTGGGCGCCGACGGCTATGCATTCGCCAAGATCGATCCGGTGCCGACCCCGGACAACGAACACAAGACCGTGGCGCTGACATTTTTCATCGAGCCCGGCAACCGCGTCTATGTCCGTCATATCAATTTCAACAACACGACGGCGATCAACGATGAGACGCTGCGGCGCGAGATGCGCCAGCTGGAAGGCGGATGGCTGTCGAACTCCGCCGTCGAGCGGTCCAAAGAACGATTGCAGCGCCTGCCGTATGTGGAGAAAGTGGAATTCGAGAACAAGCCCGTGGCCGGCAGTGCGGATCTCGTGGATGTCGATTTTAACGTCAAGGAAGGGTTGCCGGGCCAGTTCGGCGGCGGTATCGGCTACTCGCAGTCTCAGGGTTTCAGCTTGAACGGCAATTTCGTGCACAGCAATTTCATGGGCACCGGTGACCGAGTGGCCTTGGAAGTCAATGCCGGCAAGTACAGCAAGAGCTATACGTTCGCACACACCGACCCGTACACAACGATCGACGGCGTCGCGCGAACGGCTTCGCTGACGTATCGCGACGTAACGCAATTCGTGGCGGCCTCATCGGCATTCTCGACCAAGCAGATTACCGGTGCGATTCAGTGGTCCTATCCGATCAGCGAGTACCAGTTCTTGAGCCTCGGCACCTCGGTGAACAGGAACAGCTTGGTGGTGTCGCAGGGCTACAGCGCGCAGCAGTCGGTGGATTGGGTCAGGCAGAACGGCCATCCCTTCCAGCGCGTTTTGAGCGACACCAATGGCGATGGGGTGATCAATTCGCTCGATAATCCTTATACGGTCTACGGCTCGAATTTCTACACTTACGAGCTTACCGGCGGGTGGTCCTACGAGGGCCGCAATCGTGCGCTATTCCCCGACCGCGGTATGAAAGTGACGCTTTCGGCCCGTTACGCATTGCCCTTGAGCGATGTCAAGTATTACCAGACGAATTTCGATTTCATCCGGTACATTCCGCTCTGGCGCAAGTTTTTGATTTCCGTTCAAGCTTCCATCGACTACGCCTCGGCGCTGGGCAAGACGACTTCCCTGCCTCCGTATCTCAACTATTTTGCCGGCGGTCCGGATAGCATTCGTGGATATAGAGAAAGCCGTTTGGGCCCAAGGGACAACATCGGCATCGGCAATCCCTATGGCGGCAACCTCCGCGTGGTCAACCGCTACGAGCTGATCTTACCGGTCCCGGACAAATGGAAAAGCTCGGCTCGGGTCAGCTTCTTCTACGACATCGGCAGCGTGTTCCAAACCGGCACCAAGGTGAGATTCCTAGGGGTCGACGACATAACGCCGGTCGATTACCACTTCAGTTATGCTAATCTAAAACAATCAACCGGCGTTGCAGTGCAGTGGCTAGCGCCATTGGGCCTGTTCCGTTTCTCGTACGGGATTCCGCTAAATGCGTTCCAAGGCAATACGGTACGATTCAACGACGAGACGGAGCGTTTTCAATTTTCCATCGGTCAAGCGTTTTGACCGCAAATTTGAGGTCTTAAACATCAACATGTCGACTTATCTTCGCAGCATTCCGTTCCTGGCCTTGTGTCTCTGCGGGTTCATGGTGTCGCAGCCCGCCAGCGCTGAAATCAAAATAGGCGTGGTTGATTTTCAGAAACTCATGGGCGAGTCGCCGCAGGTCAAAAGTGCCATGCAAGCCCTGCAAAACGAATTTGGGGCCCGCCAGCGCGAGTTGGTGACCATGCAGAACGACCTCAAGACGCGCAGCGAGAAGTTGGACAAGGAAGGGGCGATCATGGCGGAAGCCGATCGCGCAAAGATAGAGAAAGCCTTGCGCGACGAACAACGCGAATTCTCGCGCAAGGGCGGCGAGTTCCAGGACGATATCTCGACGCGCAAAAACGAAGAGCTCGGCAAGGTGCAGCGCTACTTGCTCGAGGAAATCCGCGCCTACGCCAGCGCTCAAGGGTTTGATCTGGTGCTGGGCGAGGGCGTGTTCTATACCAAGCCACAGCTCGACGTCACGGCCCAGGTGTTGGAATTGCTCAAATCCAAGCCTGTGAGCGTGCCGAATGCTCCGAGTAAGCCAGCGCCTAAGCCCCAGGGCGTCAAGTAAGGGTCCGCTAGAAAGCTAGCGCACTTAAGGAGTACTTAGGTGCAGCCGGAATTCAGCTTGGGCGAATTGGCGGTACGGTTCGGGCTCACTCTGCGCGGCGAGCCCGATCTCACCGTGCGCAGCGTCGCGACCTTGGCGCATGCGACCAGCGGCACGTTAAGCTTCCTGGCGAACTCCCGCTATCGCCGGCAGCTCATGTCCACCCGCGCCACCGTCGTGCTGCTGAGTGCGGATGATGAGCCCCATTGTCCGGTTGCTGCCTTGATCGATGCCAACCCCTATTTGGCCTACGCGCGTATCGCGGCGCTCATGCATCCCGAACTCCCGCCGGTGCCTGGAATCCATCCGAGTGCGGTGGTGGCGCGCGGCGCGCAGATCGCCTCCTCGGCAAGCATTGGACCGCTCACCGTCATCGAGGAGGGCGCACAGATCGGCGAGCGGGTGTTTATCGGACCCGGCTGTGTGGTCCAGAAGGGAGCGCGCATCGGGGCAGATTCCCTGCTTCTGTCGCGGGTCAATATATATCCCGGCGTAAGCTTGGGAGAGCGCTGCATTCTGCATGCCGGCGCCGTGGTCGGTGCCGACGGTTTCGGCTTCGCCTTGAACGGTGGGAACTGGGTCAAAGTGCCGCAAGTGGGCAGCGTGCGGATCGGCGATGATGTGGAAATTGGCGCCAATACCACCATCGACCGGGGTGCCATCGACGACACGGTTGTCGAGAATGGGGTGAAGCTGGACAATCAGATCCAAGTAGGCCACAACGTGGTCATCGGCGCACACACGGCGATCGCCGGATGCACCGGCATATCGGGGAGCAGCGTAATCGGCCAGCGCTGCATGATCGGCGGAATGGTCGGTATTGCGGGGCATTTAACCATCGCCGACGATGTGGTGGTGACGGGATGCAGTTTGGTGAGCGCCTCGATCAAGAAACCCGGCAGCTATTCGAGCGGCATGCCGACCGTTGAGTCAAGATTGTGGCGGCGCATGGTCGCGCACCTGCGGCGCCTCGCGGATAGGAGAGACGATGTCGGAGTCCGATAGGTTGGATATCCAAGAAATCATGCGGCAATTGCCGCATCGGTATCCCTTTTTGTTGGTGGATCGTGTTCTGGAGTGCGTGGCGGGGAAGCACTGCGTTGCGCTGAAAAACGTCACGGTAAACGAGCCGTTCTTTCAGGGGCATTTTCCGCACCGCCCGGTTATGCCGGGTGTCCTCATCATCGAAGCGCTCGCCCAGTCCGCCGGCATTCTGGCATTCAAGACCGCCAACGTGGTGCCTGACATTAATACGCGTTTTTACTTCGTTGCCATCGACAACGCGAGATTTCGCAAGCCGGTCGAACCGGGTGATCAGCTGATGCTGAAGGTTGTCTTGAAGCGCTCGTTCAAGGGCATCTGGAAGTTTGATTGCTGCGCCGAGGTCGACGGCAAGGAAGTGGCCTCGGCGGAAATCATGGTCGCTCCTGAAACGAAGGCTCCGCCCCCCAAGGGAGCCGCCGGATGATCGATTCGCGGGCGGTGGTCTCCCCGCAAGCAGACATCGCGTCGGACGTTCAGATCGGACCCTTCAGCGTGATCGGCGCCGATGTCACCATCGGTGCGGGAACCTGGATCGGACCGCATGTGGTGATCAACGGCTCGACGCGCATCGGCAGCAACAACAAGATTTATCAATTCGCCTCGTTGGGCGATGCGCCGCAGGACAAGAAATATAACGGCGAGCCAACGCGGCTTGAAATCGGCGACCGCAACGTATTCCGTGAGTCCGTCACCGTGAATCGCGGCACCACGCACGACAAAGGCGTGACGCACATCGGCAATGACAATTTGCTGATGGCGTATTCGCACGTTGCCCATGATTGCCATCTGGGCGATCAAATCGTGATGGCAAACTGCGCGACGCTGGGAGGGCATGTCGAAATCGGCGACTGGGCAACCATGGGTGGGCTCTCGGCCGTGCACCAGTACACCAAGATCGGTGCCTACTGCTTCATCGCGCACAATGCCGCGGTGACGCGTGATGTTCCGCCTTATGTGATGGCGGTCGGCCGTCCGGCGGTCCCGCACAGCGTCAACGCCGTGGGGCTGCAGCGGCGCGGCTTCAGTTCTGAGCAGATTCTGAACATCCGCCGCGCCTATCGCTTGCTGTACCGCTCCGGTATGAAATTAAAAGCGGCGATCGAGGAACTGGAGAAAGCGGCTGCGACGCAGCCGGAGATCGCGCCCTTCGTCGAGTTCATCAAGCGCAGCTCTCGCAGTATCGTGCGTTAGTCAGACAGGCTCTGAGATGGCGGCACCTGAATTTGCGACCGCGTCCGTTCCGCTGCGAGTGGGGCTGGTGGCGGGCGAGGCATCCGGCGATACCTTGGGTGCTGATCTGATCAAGGCGCTGCGCCGCCGCGCGCCGGACACCCAATTCTTCGGCGTCGCGGGACCGAAGATGCTCGCGGCCGGATGTGAAAGCTGGGAGCCCGCCGAATCCCTGGCGGTCATGGGGCTGTTCGATGTTTTACGGGAGCTGCCGAGGCTGGCGAGGCTGCTGTCGCGCATCAAGCGGATGTTTCTGACCGCGCGGCCGGACGTATTCATTGGTATAGATGCACCCGATACCAACTTGAGACTGGCCCGCAGCCTGCACGCCGCCGGAATTCCTACCGTCCAATACGTGAGCCCCCAAGTGTGGGCTTGGCGCCAGGGACGCGCGCGCAGTATCCGGCAATCGATTGACCTGGTGCTATGCCTGCTGCCATTCGAAAAGCGCTTCTACGATGAGCACGGGATCCCCGCGGAATTCGTCGGCCATCCCTTGGCCGATGCCATTCCCGAGAATATCGATCGCGACGCCGCCAGGCTGGCGCTCGGTTTAGAACTCAACGCCACGGTCATCGCCCTGCTGCCGGGAAGCCGGCGGGGCGAAGTCGCGCGGCTGGCGGGCGATTTCGCCGCCACTGCGCGCTGGCTTAGGGAGCAGCGGCCCGCGCTCACGTTCATCGCGCCGATGGCAAGCGCCGCAACGCGCGAGATTTTTTCTAAAATTATGAGGCGCGACGCGCCGAAGGTCGATGTGCAACTGATCGACGGTCAGGCCACCCGGGCCCTAAGCGCGGCCAATGTGGTGCTGGTGGCGTCCGGCACCGCCAGTTTGGAGGCCGCGCTGTGCAAGCGCCCCATGGTGGTGGTCTATCGGCTGGGCGCGTTGACGGCGTGGTTAATCACCCGGCTGAATCTGGTCAAATCCAAGTTTTTTGCGCAGCCGAATCTACTTGCGGATCAGCGCGTCGTCGGCGAATATTTTCAGCATCAGATCATCCCAGAGTCGATCGGGGCGGAGCTCTTGATGTGGCTTGACGATGCCGAACGGCGCGGCGCCTTGGAAAGGGAATTTTCACGCATTCATGCCGACTTGCGCCGGGGCGCGGGATCGCGCGCGGCACACGCGATTCTGGACTTGTTGCAGAAGCGGCGTGGACCCGCGCGCGAAGGGCCGTCTGGGGTTTCCAAATGAGACGGGTGGCAGGGATTGATGAGGCAGGCCGCGGCCCGTTGGCGGGACCGGTGGTCGCCGCGGCGGTGATCTTGAGACCCCGCCGTCCCATCGAAGGGGTCGCCGATTCGAAGTCTTTGAGTGCGGAGGAACGCTCGCGCTTGAACGTGGTGATCCGCCGCGAGGCGTTGTGCTTCGGTATCGGCTGGGCAGACCACGTTGAGATCGATGCCTTGAATATTCTGCAGGCCACCTTTCTTGCCATGCGCCGCGCGCTGCTGGCCATGACGCTGACGCCGGATCACGTGCTGGTAGACGGGCATTTGCTGCCAAATTTGCAGGGACTCGGGAAGGTGCTGACGGCGCGTGCCATTATCAACGGCGACTGCACGCAGCCGGCCATCAGCGCGGCATCGATTTTGGCAAAAACTGCAAGAGATTCATATATGGATCAGATGCATACATTATATCCTGCATATGCTTTCTCGGATCACAAGGGCTATGCCACCCCCGATCATCAACGGCTACTGACGCTGCACGGTCCTTGTCCCCTGCATCGACGTTCCTTCGAGCCGGTTCGCCTGGCTTTGCGGTGTGAGCTTTGAGCCCATTCGTTCACTTACGCCTGCACACCGAGTACTCGCTGATCGATGGGATTGTGCGGGTACCTGATTTGATGGCCGCCGTCGTCGCCGCCGGCATGCCCGCAGTGGCTTTGACTGATCAAAGCAATTTGTTCGCCATGGTGAAGTTCTACAAGGAGGCGCAGGCCGCCGGCATCAAACCCCTGATCGGTGTCGATGCCTGGATCCGCGAACCCGGGGAACGAGCGGCGGCCTCGCGCATCGTTTTCCTGTGTCAGAACCTGGTGGGCTATCGGCACCTGACTCAGCTGGTGACGCGCTCCTATCTTGAAGGTCAGCGGCGCGGCGCGCCGATGTTGGAGCGAGCCTGGCTTAATCGCGAAGTGCTGCAGGGACTGATCGTGCTTTCGGGCGGTTTCGAGGGCGATATCGGCAGGAGCCTCGCGCGCGGCCGTGACGACGAGGCACAGCGTTGCCTCGAGCGCTGGCAGGAATTTTGCGGTGATCGGTTTTATCTGGAAATACAGCGCAGCGGCCGGGCGGGCGAGCAGGTCTGCTCGGATGCCGCGCTGCAACTGGCGCACGCTCGAGGCGTGGCGGCGGTTGCCACCAATGATGTGCGCTTCCTGACGCGCGCGGAATTCGAGGCGCATGAGGCGCGAGTGTGCATCCATGATGGGGCGCAGCTCGCGGACGCGAGCCGGGTGCGCCGCTACTCCGAGGAGCAGTACTTGAAATCGCCGGCCGAAATGGCCGAGCTGTTCAAGGACGCGCCGGGACTGCTGGCCAACACGGTTGAAATTGCCAAGCGCTGCTCGCTGCAAATTCGCTTGGGCGCCTCCATGCTGCCCGCGTACCCGGTACCAGCCGGGTCCAACACCGAGCAATTCCTGCGCGACGAATCGAAGCGGGGCTTGCAAGCGCGCCTTGCGGCATCGCCTGCTTATGAGGCGCGGCTCGATCTTGAACTCGGCGTCATTTGCGCCATGGGGTTTGCCGGCTACTTCTTGATCGTCGCGGATTTCATTCGCTGGGCGCGCGAAAACGGCGTGCCGGTGGGACCCGGGCGCGGATCCGGCGCCGGATCCTTGGTGGCCTATGTGTTGGGAATTACCGATCTGGATCCAATTGAGCATGACCTCCTGTTCGAGCGTTTCTTGAATCCGGAACGAGTCTCGATGCCGGATTTCGACGTTGACTTTTGCATGGAAGGACGTGATCGGGTCATCGAGTATGTCGCCAACAAATATGGTCGAGATCGCGTCTCGCAGATCATCACCTATGGCACGTTGGCGGCCAAGGCCGTGGTGCGCGATGTGGGCCGCGTACTCGGGCATCCCTATGGCTATGTGGACAGGATCGCCAAGCTGATACCGATGGAGATCGGTATGACGCTCGATAAAGCGCTGCAGCAAGAAGAGGAACTCAAGCGCCTCTACAGTGCGGATTCCGAGGTACACGACCTGATCGATCTTGCGCGCTCGCTCGAAGGCCTTGCGCGCAATGCCGGTACGCACGCGGGCGGCGTGGTCATTGCGCCTTCGGTCTTGACGGATTTCACGCCGCTGTACTGCGAGGAGGGCAGTACCGCCCCGGTGACGCAATTCGACAAAGATGACGTCGAGGCGGCCGGCCTGGTGAAATTCGATTTTCTGGGCTTGCGTACGCTCACCATCATCGACTGGGTGGTGAGGGACATCAATGAGCAACGCGCCCGCGACGGTGAAGCACCGCTCGTGATGAGCGCGCTGGCCATGGACGACGCGCCCACTTACGCGCTGCTCAAGAGCACCAAGACGACGGCGGTGTTCCAGCTCGAGTCTCGCGGCATGAAGGACTTGATTCGGCGGCTGCAACCGGACCGGTTCGGCGACATCGTGGCGCTGGTGGCGTTATTTCGGCCGGGCCCTTTGCAATCCGGCATGGTCGAGGATTTCATCGCGCGTAAGCACGACACCACGGGCGCGACCATCGATTATCTGCACCCGGATTTAAAGCCCGTGCTGGAGGCGACCTACGGCGTGATCCTGTATCAGGAGCAGGTCATGCAAATCGCGCAAATCCTGGCCGGCTACACTTTGGGAGGAGCCGATCTCTTGCGCCGCGCAATGGGCAAGAAGAAACCCGAGGAGATGGCGAAGCAGCGCTCCGTTTTCGTCAGCGGCGCCGTGGCGCGCGGCGTACGTGAAGGGCAAGCCACGCACATTTTCGACTTGATGGAAAAATTTGCCGGCTACGGTTTCAACAAGTCGCATTCTGCGGCCTATGCGCTGCTGTCTTATCAAACGGCGTGGCTCAAGGCGCATTATCCGGCCGCCTATATGGCCGCGGTGTTGTCCTCGGATATGGATAAAACCGAAAAAGTGGTCACGCTGTTCGACGAGTGCAACGGCATGGGACTTACCGTGTTGCCGCCCGATGTGAACGCCTCGGTATACGCGTTTCGCGTCGCCGGGCTTGCCAGCATCCGCTATGGAATGGGAGCCATCAAGGGCGTGGGAGCTTCCGCGGTCGAGGCCATCATCGAGGAGCGAGAGAGAAACGGGCCGTTCAAAACCTTGTCCGACCTGTGTCGGCGTATCGATTTGCAGCGAGTGAATCGACGGGTCTTCGAGGCCCTGATCCGCTCGGGCAGCTTGGACTCGATTGGGCCCAACCGCGCCTCGCTGACCGCGGAACTCGAGCGCGCCATGCATCTTGGGGAACAGAATTCCCGCGCCAGCAGCGTAGGTCAAGTCGACCTGTTCGGCTTGAGCGCCGCGGAGAATACGGCGGTCGCGGACTGGTCGGAGGCGGAACGTTTGGCCGGCGAGCGGGAGACGTTGGGTTTGTTCTTGAGCGGCCATCCCATCACACCCTACGAGCCGGATCTCAAGTTCCTCGTCAGCGCGCGCTTGGCCGATGTCGGCGGCCCCAAGCCCCCCGTGCCGGTGGACGGTGCACGCAGCTGGTCCGCAGGCAAGCCCGCCACCGTGGCGGGCTTGGTGCTGGAAATTCGGCGCAGGCCCAATCGGGTGACCTTGATTCTGGACGATCGCACCGCGCGGCTCGAGGTCAGCTTGTACGAAGAAGTCTTTCAGCAACACCGAGACATCATTGTCAAAGATGCCATCTTGATCATCGACGGCACGTTGCGCTTCGACGACTTCATCGAGGCATGGCGCCTGCAGGCGAAATCCTTGATGGACATCGACCGCGCGCGCGAGCGCTTTGCGCGACGGCTATGGTTGCGCTGGCCTGCCGACTTCGACGGCCCGCAAGGCATGAATCGCTTCGAGCAAATGCTCAAGCCCTACTTGCGCGGCCCCTGCGGGATCAGCGTGGCGATAAATCGGGAGGACTATACCGGCAAGGTGAATCTGCCCGATGCGTGGTCAGTGAGGGCCTCGCGCGATTTGCTCGACAAGCTTACTCACTTGGTAGGCCGCGACGGGTGGTATTTAGTGTATGGTCCGCGAAATGATGTCCGCGGCGAGGAATCGACTTCATGGCGATGAATTTTCTGGAATTTGAGCAGCCCATCGCCGAACTCGAGGCGAAGATCGAAGAGCTCAAATTCATCGGCTCGGACGCCAGCGTCAACATTACCGAAGAGATCAAGCGGCTGCAGTCCAAGAGCAGGGCGCTGACCACCAGCATTTTCGCCAATCTTTCTCCTTGGCAAATCACGCAGTTAGCGCGACATCCTCAACGTCCCTATACGTTGGATTACGTCTCGATGATATTTACCGATTGGCATGAGTTGCACGGCGACCGCATGTACAGCGATGACCTGGCGATTGTCGGAGGCCTGGCGCGACTGGAGGGCATTCCCGTCATGCTGATCGGGCACCAAAAGGGCCGCGATACCAAGGAGCGGGTGCGGCGCAACTACGGCATGCCAAAGCCTGAGGGATATCGCAAAGCGCTGCGTCTGATGAAGATGGCGGAGCGATTCCGCATTCCGGTGATCACCTTGATCGATACCCCGGGAGCATATCCCGGCATCGGCTCGGAAGAGCGCGGCCAAAGCGAAGCGATCGCACGCAACCTGTTTGAGATGTCCAATTTGGCGGCGCCGGTTTTGAGCATCGTCATCGGGGAGGGCGGCTCGGGTGGCGCCTTGGCGATCGGTCTTTGCGATCGGCTGATCATGCTGCAATTCAGCACCTATTCGGTGATCTCGCCGGAGAGCTGTGCATCGATTTTGTGGAAGAGCACCGAGAAGAAAGAAATCGCTGCCGATGCCATGGGGGGCACTGCTGATCGGCTCTACAAGCTGAAGCTCGTTGACGAAGTGCTCAAGGAACCTCATGGCGGCGCGCATCGCGACCCGCAACTGATGGCGGAAGGTATCAAGCAGAGCATGGTCAAGCACTTGACCGAACTTCGTAACCAACCCATCACCCAGTTGCTCGACGCGCGGCAAGCGCGTGTGCGCGGCTTCGGTGCGTTTCGCGAAGGGTAGTTTGAGTTTTTCCGCGGCAGTTTTGCACGCCGCCCTCGACTCCTCCGTCCCTGCAGGTTGCGCAGGTTTTGCCGTGGGTTTAAGCGGCGGAGCGGATTCCGCAGCGCTGCTCGCGGCGACCGTGGCGGTGGGCAAGGAATTTCGCGGTCTGCCGCTGCGCGCCGTGCACATTGACCACGGCCTGCAGGCCTCGGCCTCCGAATTTCGCGATATGTGCCAAAAGCTGTGCCAGCATTTGGGTGTGCCTTTGAGCATTATTCGTGTCGAGGTCGATGATCGAGCAGGTCTGTCCATCGAGGCTTCCGCTCGCGAAGCTCGCTACGCGGCGATTGCGCAGGAGCTTAAATCCGGAGAATGCCTGCTCACCGCGCACCATCGAAAGGACCAGGCTGAGACCTTGCTGCTGCAGGCTTTGCGCGGCGCGGGCGTCAAAGGTTTATCGGCCATGCCTGCATGCCGAGCGCTGGGCTTGGGCTGGCACGTACGCCCCCTGCTAGATGTGCCCCACCGCGAATTGCTGCACTTCGGCGAGCACCTGAAGGATTTTGTGTGGACAGACCCCATGAACGCCGACCTACGCTTCGAGCGCGCTTACCTGCGAGGGGCGCTATGGCCGCTCATCGAGAAACGGTGGCCGGGAGCCGAGATCTCGCTGTCGCGAACCGCTCGCCATATGGCCGACGCTCAGAAAATGCTGGACTCCGCGGCTGCGCCGGAGGTGGCGCGGCTGCGCGATGGAGAGGCGCTTTCCGTTCCGGGCTTGCGTGCGCTGGCGCCGTTCAAGCGCATGAGTGTGCTGCGGCAGTGGCTCGCCGAAGCGGGCGCGGATGCCCCGTCCGCCGCACGCTTAGCCGAAGCGCTGCGCCAAGTGCTGGAGGCGCACAGCGACCATCAGTGTGCAATCGCGTGGGGCCATCACGCCTTGCGGCGCTATCGTCAGCGCTTGTTTCTCACCGATGTCGATCCGCCGCGTTTGCAGCCGGGATCCTGGTCAAGCACGCGCGCCGCTGTCTTTCCCTTGGGCGGCAACTTAGGGTGCCTGTCCTGGGGCGTGCAAGCGGGCGGCATCGCCGCCGAAGCATTGCCTGCGATCGTAATGGTGCGAGGCCGCGAGGGGGGCGAGATGCTCAAACCCGCCATATCGGCGAGAACACACACAGTGCAGCATTTATGTCAGTCGCAAGGCGTTTTACCCTGGATGCGCGATGCCTTGCCGTTCATTTTTGCGGGCGATGAATTGATTGCCGTGGCTGATTTGTGGATCGATGCCCGCTTCTGCGTGACGGCCGACCAGCCCGGACTTTGCGTCCATTGGAGCGGCGGCCCGATTATGACGTAAGTGGATTGTCGAGACTCAAGCCTTCTGGTAATCTGAACTCCCGTCGAATCCCATTGTTCACTTTGGCTCCGTTTGACCTTCCGCTTCAAGTGTTAAGTGGACGTCGGACGTTCAATCGGCGGTGACTCACCATGAATCGATTCGTTTTTGTCACCGGCGGCGTGGTTTCCTCGCTGGGAAAAGGTATCGCCTCGGCTTCGCTTGGCGCCATTCTCGAGGCGCGTGGTCTCAAAATCAGCATGGTCAAGCTCGATCCCTACATCAACGTGGATCCCGGCACCATGAGCCCGTTTCAGCACGGTGAGGTTTTCGTCACCGCCGACGGCACAGAAACCGACTTGGATCTCGGCCATTACGAGCGCTTCGTGCGCACGACGACGGGGCGCAACAGTAACTTCACGACGGGCAGGATTTACGAGCGCGTCATCGCCAAGGAGCGCCGCGGCGATTACCTGGGCGCCACGGTGCAAGTCATTCCGCACATTACCGACGAGATCAAGCATCGAATCCGCATGGGCGCCGGAGATTCGGATGTGTGCATGGTGGAAATCGGCGGCACAGTCGGCGACATCGAATCATTGCCCTTTCTCGAGGCCATTCGCCAGATGGGCGTGGAGTTAGGCCGGGACAAAGTGCTGTACATGCACTTGACCTTGGTGCCGATCTTGGGCGGTGCCGGGGAAATCAAAACCAAGCCGACTCAGCATTCCGTCAAGGAACTGCGCGGGATCGGCATTCAACCCGACATTTTATTGTGCCGTTGCTCGCAAACCCTGCCCGATGAGCAGCGCCGCAAAATCGCCTTGTTTACCAACGTAGAAGAGCGCGCGGTCATTACGGGTTTGGATTCCGACGACATTTACAAGATTCCGATGTTGCTGCACGAGCAAGCACTGGACGATATCGTCGTCGACAAGCTGCGCCTGAATGCACCGCCCACGGATCTTTCCGAATGGCGTGCGGTTGTGGCGGCGAAGCAGAATCCCGAAGCAGTCGTGGACATCGGCATGGTAGGAAAATACGTGCAGATTCGCGACTCTTACATTTCGTTGAATGAATCCTTGATGCATGGCGGGATCAAGACCCGCACCCGCGTCAACATTCATTATTTCGAGTCCCAGGACATCGAGCGCTCCGGCGCCGCAGCGCTGCAGAAAATGGATGCCATTTTGGTGCCGGGAGGATTTGGCGACCGCGGCATCGAGGGCAAGATTCAGGCAATTCGATTTGCGCGCGAGAACGGCATTCCGTATCTCGGCATTTGTTTAGGTATGCAGCTGGCAATCATTGAATTCGCGCGCAATGTGCTCGGCCTCAAGGGGGCCAACAGCACGGAATTTGACCGCGCCACCAATCATCCGGTGATTGCGTTGATCACCGAATGGCAGGATCTGGAGCGGGGGCAACAAGTACGGGACGAGAAATCGGATTTGGGCGGCAGCATGCGGCTCGGTGCGCAAGAGGCGAAGCTCGTTCCCGGATCGCTCGCGCGCTCGCTGTACGGTAAGGAGTCGATATTCGAACGCCATCGCCACCGATACGAATTCAACAATCATTATCTTGAAGAGTTGGCGGCCGCGGGTTTGAGGTTTTCGGGGTTTTCCGCCGACAGTTTGGTGGAGTTTATCGAACTGCCTGGTCACCCCTGGTTCGTGGCCAGTCAGTTCCATCCGGAATTCACTTCCACGCCGCGCGATGGACATCCGCTTTTTACCGGCTTTGTCAGGGCGGCACGCGAGTACCGTGCCTCGCTGCAGCCGGGGCGTGCCACCGCATGATTGCTTAATCGCATGAAGTTGATTTCCTTCGAGGTCGGGCCCGATCGCCCGTTCTTTTTGATTGCCGGACCCTGCGTCATTGAGAGCGAGGGACTGATTTTGGACGTGGCAGGGCGGCTGAAGGAAATGACCTCGGCGCTCAAAATCCCCTTCATTTTCAAAGCATCGTTCGACAAGGCGAACCGTTCATCGCGTTCTAGTTTTCGCGGGCCAGGTCTCGAGGAAGGTCTTAAGGCCCTGTCGCGCGTGCGCGAGCAGATCGGCGTGCCGGTTTTGACCGATGTCCATGAAGACACGCCGCTCGCAGAGGTGTCGGCCGTGGTCGATGTCTTGCAGACGCCTGCATTCCTATGCCGACAAACCAATTTCATCATCGCCGTCTGCTCGCAACGTAAACCTGTGAATATCAAGAAGGGACAGTTCCTGTCGCCTTGGGAAATGCAGAACGTTGCCGACAAGGCGCGCTCCACCGGCAACACGCAAATCATGGTTTGCGAACGCGGCTTCTCATTCGGCTACAATAATTTGGTTTCAGACATGCGTTCATTGGCGGTGATGCGCGCCACCGGGTGTCCCGTGGTGTTCGACGCCACGCACTCGGTACAGTTGCCGGGCGGCCAAGGCGATTCCTCCGGAGGGCAACGCGAATTCGTGCCCGTGCTGGCGCGTGCCGCGGTCGCGGCGGGCGTATCCGGTATATTCATGGAGACGCACCCGGATCCGGCGAAGGCCTTGTCGGACGGTCCCAATGCGTGGCCTTTGGATCGCATGCGCTCCTTGCTGACCACCCTCGCGGAGTTGGATCTGGCGGTAAAAAGACAACCATTTGAGGAATCATTGCTATGAGTCGAATCGTCGATGTGCTTGGCCGCCAAATCATCGATTCCCGCGGAAACCCCACCGTGGAAGCGGATGTGATGCTCGATTCCGGCACCGTCGGCCGCGCGGCCGTGCCTTCGGGTGCCTCCACCGGATCGCGCGAGGCCGTGGAGTTGCGCGATGGGGATATGAAGCGCTTCGGCGGCAAAGGAGTCCTCAAGGCCGTCGCTGCGGTCAATGGCGCGATACGCGATTCGGTCATGGGATCAAACATCCAAGATCAAGCTGCACTCGATAATCGGTTGATAAAATTGGACGGCACCGAGGCTAAATCCAACTTAGGCGCCAATGCGATCTTGGCCGTGTCATTGGCGATGGCGAAAGCGGCCGCGGCGGATCAGGGATTGCCGCTGTACCGGCATCTTGCGCGCAGCGGCGATCTGACGCTGCCCGTGCCCATGATGAATATCATCAACGGCGGGGCCCACGCCGACAACAGCGTCGACATACAGGAATTCATGATTTTGCCGATCGGTGCACCATCCTTCTCCGAGGCGGTGCGCTACGGAGCCGAAGTTTTTCACACCTTGAAAAAAGTGCTGCACGCCAAGGGGCTCAATACCGCGGTGGGCGATGAGGGCGGTTTCGCGCCTGATTTGCCGTCCAACGAAGCCGCAATCACCACTATCTTGGAAGCCATCGATAAAGCCGGCTACCGCGCCGGCAAAGATATCTACCTGGGTCTCGACGTGGCCAGCACTGAATTTTTCAAGGACGGCGTGTACTCCCTCGAATCTGAAGGCCGCAAGTTCAGCTCCGCCGAGTTTGCCGATTACCTCGCGGGCCTCGCCGGAAAATACCCGATCGTGACCATCGAGGACGGCATGAGCGAGGGGGATTGGGACGGTTGGGCGATTCTGACGCGCAAATTGGGCTCAAAAGTCCAATTGGTGGGTGATGACCTGTTCGTCACCAACACTAAAATATTTGCCGAGGGAATCTCAAAGAAAATCGCCAATGCGATTCTGATCAAACCCAACCAAATTGGTACGTTGACCGAAACGCTGGCCGCAATCGACATGGCATTCAAAGCGAAATATGCCTCGGTCGTGTCGCACCGCTCAGGCGAAACAGAGGATGCCACCATTGCCGATATCGCCGCGGCGACGACGGCAACGCAAATCAAAACCGGCTCCATGTCGCGATCGGACAGAACGGCGAAATACAACCAACTGCTGCGGATCGAAGGCGAGTTGGGTGCCAAGGGCTCGTACGCCGGAGTACGAGCGTTATCGGTTCCAATATCTTAAGAGTTCATGCTAAGCTTCTGACCCCATGAGGATTTTAGCAGCGATACTCGGTGTCACATTGATTCTGCTGCAAGGGCGCTTGTGGTTGTCGGAGCGCGGGTTGCACGAAGTGTCCGGCCTCGAGGCCTCCTTGGACGCGCAACGGCAGCGCAATCATGCTCAGGGCGAGCGCAATAAACAATTGGGCGCCGAAGTAGCCAATCTCAAAGGCGGCTTGACGGCACTCGAAGAGCGCGCGCGCAGCGAACTTGGCATGGTCGCCGCCAGCGAAACTTTCTATCAAGTGGTGCGAGCCAACACGCCGGTTCCCGCAGCCCCTGCCGCTCCGGTTACCGCGCGCGCACAATGACCTTGGCGCGAGAGCGTCGCCTGTGGGCGATAGTTCCTGCGGCAGGTCGCGGCGAACGCTTCAGTTCCGCAAATCCACTTAGCGCGCCGAAGCAGTACACATCGCTACTGGGCAAAAGCCTTCTCGAGTGGACGTTGCTGGCGCTGCTGGCGGAACCGCGCATTGACGCGATCGTGGTGGTCATCGCCGCCGGCGATAGCCATTGGGCGCATCTTGCAGCCAAATTGCATTCAGCCAAGCTCAAGGCCACGACCGGCGGGATTCATCGCCAGGAGTCGGTGATGAATGGCCTGGAATTTCTCGCATCCACAGCGCGCGACAATGACTGGGTCATGGTGCACGATGCTGCTCGTCCCTGTGTGAGCCGCAGCGAGCTTGCGAATTTGGCCGATGCGCTGGAGCAAGACATCAGCGGCGCCGTGCTCGCGGTTCCCATTGTCGACACAGTCAAGCGCGAGCGTGAGGGAGCGCTCGAGACGGTGGATCGCGCTCATCTGTGGCGGGCCCTGACTCCGCAGGTGTTTGCTTTTGCTCAACTGCGGCGTGCCCTGCAAGAGGCGTCGCAGGCCGGCATCGCCGTGACGGATGAAGCACAGGCCATGGAGCGGCTCGGGATTCACGCATCCTTGGTGCGCGGCTCGCCCTTCAATATTAAAGTGACGCGTGCCGAGGACCTCGACGTCGCGGCTGGCATACTCAAGACGGGGGACAGCAACGCTATGCGGGTGGGACAAGGAATGGATGTGCACGCCTTTGGAGAGGGTGATCACATCGTGCTCGGCGGCGTGCGACTTGCGCACAATCAAGGCGTGGTCGCGCACTCGGACGGCGATGTTGTCATTCATGCATTGTGCGACGCCTTGCTCGGGGCCCTGGGCGAGGGTGACATCGGCCAGCATTTCCCGGATACCGATCCGCGTTATCGCGGTGCGGATAGCCGGGTGTTTTTGCGCGTCGTGGCCGAACGCATGCAGGCGGCCGGTCTACGATTGGTCAATGCCGACATCACGGTGCTGGCGGAAGCGCCGCGCGTTGCGGCACACCGCGGTGCCATGGCGGCAAACCTCGCGGCGGATCTGCATGCTCCGGTCAATCTGATCAACATCAAGGCCACCACCACCGAGCGCTTGGGATTCATCGGGCGAAAGGAAGGGCTCGCCGCGCTGGCCTCGGTGCTGCTAGGCCCGAAGTAAAACGTAGAGCGCGCCGGTTCCTCCGTCGATCGAGCGGGCGAAGGTGAATGCCATCACATCTGTGTGCCGGCGCAGCCACAAATTCACCGCCGTTTTGAGCACGGGCCCGCGCGTTCCGGAGCGATAACCTTTGCCGTGGATAATCCTCACGCATCGATAGCCGGCGTCGCGGCTGCGGCCGATAAAATCGGCCAGGCGGTCGCGCGCGGCTGCTTGGTTCAAACCGTGAAGGTCCAACTGATCCTCTATGGGATACAATCCGCGCCGCAAGCGGCGCATGATCTGCGAGCGCACGCCCGAACGCTGAAACGACAGTGGCTCGGCATCTTTCTCGGTGCTTGCGGTGCTCTCGGTGCTGATCAAAGGCATGATGTCGTCGAGATTTTCCAGGGATGCCGCGGCCGGCTTGCGGCGCCGGATCCGGGATTTGGGCGAAGTGAGTCCCTGCGCCTCAAGCGGCTGAATCAACGGTTTGACATCTCGCACCGCCGCCCGGAAAACGCTCGCTTCGGCCGACAGGTTTTTTTCTAAGGGTCGGTCGGTCAAGCTCTTTTTACGCATGGATCTGCAGCCTCGTCGGCTATCGGGGTTTTCGGCATTACAGTATAGTCGCCACGGCGATACCCGCCAGCGCCGCGCAGGCTTAACAGTGAAGATCCTTCTTTCCAATGACGACGGCTACCGTGCCGAGGGTTTGGCAGCACTCGGGGAAGCGATCAAGCCGCTCGGTGACGTTACCATTGTGGCCCCTGACCGAAATCGCAGCGGTGCAAGCAACTCCCTGACCCTCGATGTGCCCGTCCGCGCGGTGCGCTACGACACGCATGCTTACTACGTCAACGGCACACCCACCGACTGCGTGCATCTGGCGATCTCGGGCCTGTTTGATTTCGAGCACGACATCGTGGTGTCGGGCGTGAATGACGGAGCCAATCTCGGTGATGACACGCTTTACTCCGGTACCGTGGCCGCCGCCGTCGAGGGACGGTTCTTAGGGTTGCCCGCCATCGCCGTGTCGCTGTGCCTGAATGCTGAAAGCCCGCGCAATTTCTCGAGCGCTGCGCAAGTGGCCGCCGAACTCGTGAAGCGCATGGCGCAGCGCCCGCTGTACGGACCCGACACCGGTCCGGTCATATTGAATGTGAACGTGCCGGACTTGCCCGCGGGACAATTGCGCGGTATCAAGGTAACGCGGCTGGGAAACCGGCACCGCGCCAAGCCCATCGTCAAGGCAAAAGACCCGCGCGGCCGCGATGTCTATTGGGTGGGAAATGCAGGTGCCGGACAGGACGCAGGGCCGGGAACGGATTTTCACGCGGTCGCCGAAGGCTATGCTTCGGTTACACCTCTGCAAATCGATTTAACGCGGCACGCAGCGCTGCCTGATTTGAAGCGATGGCTCGAGCTTGAGTAATTTTCCAGAAGGACCCCGTCTCAGCGGTATCGGCATGACCTCGGCGCGGACCCGGGAGCGGCTGGTGCAGCGCCTGCAAGAACAAGGGATCACCGATCAGCGCGTGCTCGACCGGATACGCACGGTGCCGCGCCATCTTTTCATGGACGAGGCATTGGCCACCCGCGCGTACGAGGATACTGCGTTACCGATTGGATTCGGACAGACGATATCGCAGCCTTTTGTGGTGGCGAAAATGACCGAGGCTCTGCTCGGGGGCGCGGGTATCGACAAGGTATTGGAAATAGGCACAGGCTGCGGCTACCAAACCGCGGTGCTCTCGCCTTTGGTCAAGGCAATTTACACCCTCGAGAGAATTGATCCCTTGCTTAAGCGTGCGCGGCGCACCTTGCGGGAGTTGCGAATTCGCAATGTCAATTTTCGTCACGATGACGGGAACATAGGCTGGCCGGCGCGGGCACCGTTCGACGGAATATTATTGACGGCCGCCCCGCACAGCGTGCCTCAGGCGCTATTCGATCAGCTAAGGCTGGGAGGACGATTGATCGCGCCTGTGGGACCGGAGGGGCGGCAAGAATTATTCCGTTACATAAAAGGGGAAACGCGAAACGAGCGCCAATCACTCGGTCCAGTGAGCTTTGTTCCCTTGGTCTCGGGACTGCTGCGGTAGGGCTCCTAGTTGCGCTGGCAGCGTTCGATTTGCAGCGTCGGACTCTGCTGTCTTATCGCGGGTTGTGCGGATCGGGCGCCACAGGAACCGGCCCTCTATGTGGTTAAACCGCAGGACACGCTATATAGCATCGCTTGGCGCAACGGCGTCGACTTTCACGACTTGGCACGCTGGAACGGCATCGGTCCCGATTTTCACATCGCCATAGGCCAGGTCCTTAAATTGTCACCGGGCGAGGGCGCCTCGCCCCTTGCCGCGAATAGGAAAAGCGAGTCGCGCGACAACCCCAAGCCACCGGCTGCCAGCCCGTCAGCGCTTGCATGGACGTGGCCAACCGACCGGCTTTCCGCGCCGCAGCCAAGCTCAAGCGGCGGAATAATCCTGCAGGGGCGCGAAGGTCAAGATATTCGAGCCGCTTCGTCAGGCCGCGTGGTTTACGCGGGCACTGGAATTCGCGGCTACGGCAATTTGATCATCATCAAGCACGGTGAGAACTTGCTCTCCGCGTACGCGCACAATCGCGATTCAGTGGTGCGAGATGGACAAGAGGTCGCCCTCGGGCAGCTCATCGGACACATGGGGGAAGGAGCGCCGCAAAAGCCTGCCTTGTATTTCGAAATTCGCCGCAATGGCAAGCCGGTCGATCCGCTCGCATTCCTACCTAGTTCTAAGTAGATTGGAGATTGGAGATGTAAGCGATTGAAAGATAACGAAATATCATTTTAGTTAACTTTGTCGGGGACTTGCGACAGGCAATGCGGTGTGTTCTACTGCGACCCGTCGGGAAAGATCCATTGCGGGGCGCTAGGCTTACACGGTACATCGAAAAACAACAACAAGATCAAGCAGAAGAAGAATATTCCTCGATAACAGATTGGTTGTGTATTTTCGCTTATCGCCCTGCTATTTTTTTAATCTCTTTACAACAGCAGCATCGCAACAACCCGCCGCTGCTCGCCCGCCAATACGTTGAAGGTTCGACAGGCCGCCCCGGTATCCATGGTTTCAAACCCAATTCCGGCGCGTAAAAATTGGGCGCTGAATGAGGCCGACGGAAAGACCTGCCGTGCCCCGGTTCCGAGCAGAACCACCTCCGGCTCGAGCGCCAGCATGCACGATGCGTCGAGCGCGAGCAGATCGTCCAGATTCTGAATGTTCGGCTCGGCAATCACCGTTGATGCGCTCAGGATGACTGCGCCACGATAGATATTTTCATTGACGCGCAATTCGCCGGCTGCATAGCCGCGGATGATGTTAATGCCGGAGCTCGAGTCCTGGGTGAATCGCATGTGCTTAAGATACTCAAAATCTTGCCGGAGCGTTCGTGGCTAAACAGTATTTTCGGTTTCCCGCAAGCGCTCCGGAGCAGCCCCGTCGTTCCGAGCTGCTTGAGAAATTGGCAGCGCGAGCCGATGTCGTGCGGCGCACCAGCGACTGGCGCGCAGATGCATTCCATGTGATCGCGCCGGATGCTGCTGTTGTGCCGGCAGTTGCCTGCGCAGCGCTGCTCGCTGATTGCGGGCCCGTCGAGGGCGCGTGGGTTTGCGTGGCAACGCCCGTCAATTATGTTGCCGAGATGAGCGGCGTGCGTTTGTCGCAAGACGGTATCCTAGCGCTGACTGCGCCGATCGCCGAAACGCTGACGGCGGATTTCAACCGTATCTGGAACGGCTCAGGGGTGCGGTTGATGGCCGGCGCATGGGCGCCCCGCGCAGCGGCTCAGTTATATTGTATTTTTGATAAGATCTTACATGTCACGACACGCGACCCCCAGGATGTGCTGGGCCGGAATATTGAAGAATATCTGCCTTCCGGCACCGACGCGCCGCGCTTGCGGCAATTGATGAGCGAAATCGAAATGTGGTTGTTCGAGCAGGCAAGTCGCCGCGCGGATCTACCGCGCCTCAATGCGTTCTGGCTTTGGGGAGGCGGGATGCCGCTTGAATCGCTGCCGAGAGTATCCGGCTGGTTCGCCGGCGATGATCTGTTTTTCAGCGCCCTCACCCGCGGCTCCTCCGGAAACGAGAAATCGGACAGCGGAGTGGTCGTCACGTCGAAAATCCCCGGCAGCGACGCATGGAATGAGATCGAATCGCATTGGCTCAAACCCGCCGCCGCACAGCTGCGCTCGCGGCGCATATCGCGGCTCGATCTGTCGGGCGGGGAGCGGTGCATTACTTTAAACGCACGCCTACTCCCGCGTTTCTGGCGCAGGCGCGAGCCGTGGTGGGAGTCCTTCGCATGAAGGCTGTGCAGATTCGACGCCGGCTGCCTGAGGGTACGCTCGATCTTGCGGCTAATTTGCATCCGGTGTTGCGACGCGTGTATGCCGCCCGGGGCATTGAAAATTCCTCTGACTTGGACCTGTCTTTGGACCGGTTGCTACCAGTGGGATCTCTCGAGGGACTCGATGCAGGAACGCGGCTGCTGGCGGCGCATCGCTTAGCGGGCCGTGTGCTGATTATCGGCGATTTCGACGCCGACGGTGCGACCAGCACGGCGGTGGTTGTGCGAGCACTGCGAGCCATGCACTTCGCTCATGTCGACTTCCTGGTGCCGAATCGCTTTCATTTCGGCTACGGCCTAACCCCGGAAATCGTCGCACTTGCCGCCGAGCGCTCGCCGTCTTTGATCGTAACGGTCGATAACGGCGTATCGAGCGTAGCGGGCGTCGAGGCGGCTCGCACACTGGGCATTCCAGTTCTCGTCACCGACCATCATTTGCCCGGGCCCGTCTTGCCGCGAGCTGAGGTGATCATCAATCCAAACTTGCCCGGCAGCCGATTTGCCAGTACCGCCCTGGCCGGCGTCGGCGTCGCATTTTATTTAATGGCTGCCTTAGGCCGAGCGCTGGGCGGGGAATTCCGGGTCACGCAGTTGCTGGACTTGGTGGCTCTGGGGACGGTGGCGGACATGGTGCCGCTGGATCGCAACAATCGAATATTGGTGGCGCAGGGCATCAAGCGCATACGCGCGGGCCGTGGCGTGGCCGGCATTCGCGCCCTGCTGGAAACCGCGGGACGCTCGGCGGAGCAGTTATCAGCGGCCGATTTAGGGTTTGCGGTGGCGCCTCGATTGAATGCCGCAGGACGGCTCACCGACATGAGCGTCGGCATCGCCTGCTTGTTGACTGACGAGCCGGAGGAAGCTCGACGTCTGGCCGGTTTGCTCGCAAAGCTCAATGAGGAGCGCCGTGAGATCGAACAGCGGATGCAACTCGAAGCGGTGGAACTGACCGACCATTTAGGGCACGGCGAGCTGCACGAATCGCTCGGAGTCTGCTTGTTCGATGAAAGCTGGCATCAAGGCGTCGTCGGCCTGGTCGCCGGCAGGATAAAGGACCGATTGCATCGTCCCGTCATTGCCTTTGCGCGCGCCTCGGATGGCTTGCTGCGCGGCTCGGCGCGCTCTGTTGCAGGAGTGCATATTCGAGATGCGCTCGACAGCATTGCCGCGCGCAGCCCATCGCTCATCGACAAATTCGGCGGGCATGCCATGGCCGCAGGCTTGACCTTAAGAGAGGAAAACTTACCCGACTTCAAAGTTGCTTTTGCCTCCGAAATCGGTGTGCGTATCGATCGAGAATCGCTGTCGGGCGCGATCTATTCTGATGGCGCGTTAAGCGCCAACGAACTGTGCATCGACACGGCGCGGGCACTGCGCGCTGCGGGGCCTTGGGGTCAAGGGTTTCCAGAGCCGGTGTTCGACGGGGAGTTCAAGATCCTCGATGCCAGAATTGTCGGCGGCAAGCACATGAAGCTGCGCCTCGATGCGCCTCACGAGCAAGGGGAGTCCCTCGATGCAATCGCTTTCGGGTACGTGGGAGGTCCATCCGAGGATGCAGGGGTAGGGTGCGGTGCGACCGTTCAATTAGCCTACCGCCTCGAAATCAATGAATACCGGGGCACCGAACGAATGCAGCTGAATTGCCAGCAGCTCAAGCTCGGATAGGCAGTGTGCTAGGATTCGCGGCCATGGAAATAAACCAAATCAAACGATTCATCAAAGATCTCGAGGAACGCACCGATTCCTTGAGGAGGTATCTTTGATTACGACAGCAAGCACGAGCGCCTTCAAGAGGTAACACGCGAGCTGGAGCAGCCGGGTATATGGGATACGCCGGACCGCGCACAGGAACTCGGCAAGGAGCGAGCGAAACTCGAACAAGTTGTCGCCAGCCTGGACCGCCTGACCCGCAGCCTGAGCGATGCGTCCGAGCTGATCGACCTCGCGGCAGAGGAGTCGGACACATCAGCCGCTGCCGGCATTGAGTCCGACGTCAACCGATCGGCCGTCGAGGTGGAAAGGCTCGAGTTCCAGCGCATGTTTCCCGGAAAGATGGACTCTCACAACGCCTTTGTCGATATTCAGGCAGGGGCGGGCGGCACCGAGGCGCAGGACTGGGCTGCCATGCTGCTGCGCATGTACTTGAAATGGGCCGATGCGCATGGCATCAAGCATGAAATCATCGATCAGAGCGACGGCGAAGTCGCGGGCATCAAAGGCGCAACCATCAATATGATCGGCGATTACGCCTACGGCTGGCTGCGTACGGAGACCGGGGTTCACCGGTTGGTTCGAAAATCACCGTTCGATTCGGGCAACCGGCGGCATACCTCATTTGCATCCGTGTTCGTGTCTCCGGAAGTCGACGATGACATCGACATCGAAATCAATCCGGCGGATTTGCGCACAGATGTGTACCGCTCGAGCGGCGCGGGCGGGCAGCACGTTAATAAGACCGAATCGGCGGTTCGCATCACGCACATGCCCAGCGGCATCGTCGTTGCCTGCCAGGGCGAGCGCAGTCAGCACAAGAACCGTTCGACCGCAATGAAAATGCTCAAGGCCAAGCTCTACGAGCTGGAGTTCAACAAGCGCAATGCCGCTGCCAAAGTGCTGGAGGACGCAAAGTCGGATGTCAGTTGGGGCAACCAAATTCGCAGCTATGTGCTGGACCAGTCGCGCATCAAGGATTTGCGCACCGGCGTCGAGATCGGCAACACGACCGCGGTGCTCGACGGAGCACTGGATGAATTCATGCAAGCCAGCTTGAAGCAGGGGCTGTAATCTAAGCACCATGAGCGAGGAAGATGAAAATCATTTAATCGGCGAGCGCCGCGCAAAGCTTGCAAGACTGCGCGAGCGCGGTGTCGCCTTCCCGAATGATTTCCGCCGCAACGCCTTGGCGGGTGATCTGCTGAGCGCGTACGGCGGCAAGTCTGCCGAGGCGCTCGATGCGAGTCCGGTACGCGTGAGCGTCGCGGGCCGGATGCGCGCCAAGCGAGTGATGGGCAAGGCGAGCTTTGCCAAATTGGAGGACAGCACCGGTGCGATCCAGTTGTTCCTGCAGCATAGCGCGCTGGGGGGCGCTTACGATGAGTTCAAGGGATGGGATGTCGGTGATGTGATCGGCACGGAAGGGGTGTTGTTTCGGACCAAGACCAACGAGCTGTCAGTGCGCGCGCAGCGAATCGTCCTGCTGACCAAGTCGCTGCGCCCGCTGCCGGACAAATGGCATGGCATTGCCGACACGGAAATGCGCTATCGGCGCCGCTACGTCGATCTGATCATGAACGAGGAGAGCCGGCGCGTTTTCGAGATGCGCTCGGCGATCGTGCGCTACTTGCGGGCCTTTTTGGACTCGCGCGGTTTTCTGGAAGTGGAAACCCCCATGCTGCACCCCATTCCGGGCGGTGCGGCGGCGAGGCCTTTCAGGACTCACCACAATGCTTTGGATATCGAGATGTTCTTGCGCATCGCGCCGGAGCTGTATCTGAAGCGATTGACGGTCGGCGGCTTCGAACGAGTGTACGAAATCAACCGGAATTTCCGCAATGAAGGCGTATCGACGCAGCACAACCCGGAATTCACCATGCTCGAGCTGTATCAGGCCTACGCCGATTACGCCGACCTGATGGAGTTGATCGAGAGCCTATTTCAAGGCCTCGCCGATAGCCTGTTAGGCTCGCGCAAATTGCCTTATCAGGGTGTCGAGTTCGATTTGTCCGAGCCCTTCGCGCGCATGAGCATTGAGGATATCATTCTGGCAAATAACGCGGACCTCGATCCGATGTCGCTGCGCGATGTGGCATATCTGCGCCGCGTCTGCGACCAGATGAAAATTCCGTACAAAACGGGCGACGGTCCCGGCAAGCTGCAAATCGAGATATTCGAAAGGACCGGGGAACATACCCTCATCAAACCCACCTTTGCCTATGGCTATCCGGCGGAAGTGTCGCCTTTGTCTCGGCGCAACGATAAAGATCCCTTCATCACGGACAGGTGGGAGTTCTTCATCGGCGGCCGCGAGCTGGCGAACGGTTTTTCAGAACTCAATGACGCTGAGGACCAGGCGCAACGCTTCAAAGAGCAGGTCACGCGCAAGGACGCGGGCGATGAGGAAGCCATGTACTACGACGCGGACTATGTGCGAGCGTTGGAATACGGCATGCCGCCCGCGGCCGGACTTGGGTTAGGCGTTGACCGGCTGGTCATGTTGTATACCAATTCACCCTCGATCCGGGACGTACTCTTATTCCCGCATATGCGGCCGGAGCACTAAGGCAGCAGGTAGGGCAGAGGCAGTTCCCTAGCCTGCACAGTAACGGGGCCCCCGGGTGCGTCCGGCGCCGAGAAGCCGCTCGGTTCAACGTTCAACACCGCGAGTCCCTCGGTGCCTTCGGGGCTTTTGCCAACCTCTACCAAGCGTCCTTGACGGCCGTCAACCAAGCTCACAGTCTGACCGATCGCCCACTCTCCCACCGGCAAGCTCACGCGAAACAGCCGGCGCTTGATGCGGCCCAAATGCTGAGTGCGGGCAATGATTTCCTGACCGGTGTAGCAGCCCTTGGTAAAACTAATGCCGTCCAGCAAATCGAGATTCAGCATTTGCGCAACGAACGCTTCACTTGTGGCGGCGTAGATTTGCGGCAGCCCCGCGCGGATGTCGGCCAAGCGCCATGCGCTTTCAACGGAGGCTACTTCGCAGTCCGCAGGGCCGACGACCCAGCTGCGGCTGGGATCGCGACCCAGCGGTGTTGTTGCGATGCCGTCACGTTCGACGTAACCCGTGGGGGACTGCGCGCCGAATCGACCGGCCACAGCCCAGGAGTCGCTCAAGTCCTCGATGCTTACTTTTGCGCGCAGGATGAATTTGCGCATGCGCTCGAGCGTGGATTTGAGAATGTCGCGCGGCAGGATGGCGAGCACGCCGCTTGAATGTGGTAGCAGATATACAATCGCAAGCACCCGGCCTTGCGCGCTCGAGTACGCAGCCAACAACGCAATGCGCTCAGCGAGCCGCTGCGTATCGTTTGACAGCTGACCTTGCAAGAACTGAAGAGCATCCACGCCCGTGAATCGTAGGATCCCTAAATGCGGTAAGCGCCCTAAGGTGGGTGCCGAGGCCATGAACATTAGAGATATAATTGGTGCCTTTGGTGCGATGTCAAGCCCCCACGATTGCACATTTTGTCTCCCTTTTCTGGCAAACTTTCACATGTGACGCCGACCTTCGAAGACCCATCGCCTCGCACGCCATCTGCCGAGCCTAATCAGGTCGCTCCCCGGAGCATGCCCCCCGAGGTGGGCGGCCGCAAAGGTCCCGAGCCCACGCGCTTTGGCGACTGGGAACTCCGTGGCCGTTGCATCGATTTTTAAACCCGCTGTGCGCTTCATCCATTAGCCGCAAGGAATACTGATGCCCGCACGCGTTCGTCCCCTATCGCCCCACATTCAAATTTATCGCTGGCAGATCGGCAACACACTATCCATTTTGCATAGAGTGACCGGGGCGGCGCTGTCATTAGGCCTGCTTGCTCTGAGCTATTGGCTGATGGCTTTGGCGGGGGGGCCTGGCTCGTATGCCGCCGCCATGCGATTGTTCCACAGCCCATTCGGCTTAATTGCCTTGCTGGGCTGGAGCTTTGCATTTTTCTATCATCTGCTGAACGGCGTGCGGCATTTGTTTTGGGATGCCGGCCGAGGCTTCGAGCGAAAGCCGCGCCGCGCGAGCGGCTGGGCCGCGGTGATCGGCGCCCTTGCTCTTACGCTGTGCGCCGCGGCGTGGGTTTGGGCCCGCCTATGAGTTTGCGCAGTCCCTTGAGCCAGGCCTTAGGTCTCGGGTCCGCCCGGGATGGGACGGCGCATTGGTGGGCCCAACGAGTCACCTCGATCGCCTTGGTTCCGCTGACGCTGTGGTTCCTGTTTTCGCTGCTGACATTGCCGAGCTTCGATTATGACACCGTGCACATGTGGCTTTCAGTCCCCTTTTCTGCGTTTTTGGCGATGCTGCTGGTTGCGGTCACGAGCTATCACTCCTATTTAGGCACCACCGTGATTGTTGAGGATTACGTGCACGCGAGCGGCATGAAAATCTTGAGTCTGATGATGCTGCGGTTTTTGTACGTGCTGGCGGGCGGCGCTGGAATATTTGCGATTTTACGCCTCGTGTTTGGATTCTCTAGGCTATGAACAGTTACAAATTTGTTGATCATACTTATGATGTGGTGGTTGTCGGCGCCGGTGGCGCGGGCCTGCGGGCCACCTTCGGTCTGGCCGAAGCGGGCCTGACCACGGCTTGCTTGAGCAAAGTGTTCCCGACCCGCAGCCATACCGTTGCTGCACAAGGCGGTATTTCGGCCGCGCTCGGCAATATGGGTCCCGATGACTGGCGCTGGCACATGTACGACACGGTGAAAGGCTCGGATTGGCTGGGCGATCAAGATGCCATCGAGTTCATGTGCAAGAAGGCACCGTCTGCGGTGATCGAACTCGAGCATTACGGTGTGCCGTTTTCGCGCACTGAGGATGGGCGCATTTATCAGCGGCCTTTTGGCGGCATGACCACCCACTTCGGCAAAGGAATCGCGCAGCGCACGTGCGCTGCTGCGGACCGAACCGGCCATGCCATGCTGCACACGCTGTATCAGCAATCCTTGAAGCATGACGCGCGCTTCTTCATCGAATACTTCGCGCTCGACCTCATTATGGAAAATGGCGAGTGCCGCGGTGTCGTGGCGCTCGACATGTCTGAGGGTACGCTGCATCGTTTTCGGGCGCACCAAGTGATCATGGCCACCGGCGGCTACGGGCGAGCTTGGTTTTCATGCACGTCGGCGCACACCTGCACGGGCGATGGCGGGGGTATGGCGCTGCGCGCAGGTCTCCCGCTGCAAGATATGGAATTCGTTCAATTCCATCCCACGGGTATTTACGGTGCGGGCTGTTTGATCACGGAGGGTTCTCGAGGAGAGGGCGGATACCTCACCAACGCAGACGGCGAACGCTTCATGGAACGCTATGCGCCCAACGCCAAAGACCTGGCTTCACGCGACGTGGTGAGCCGCGCGATGACGGTCGAGATTCGCGAGGGCCGGGGCGTCGGCAAGCTCAAGGATCACATTGAGCTGCATTTGGAGCATTTGGGCGCAGCGGTAATCAAAGAGCGATTACCGGGCATCGCGGAAACTGCACGAATCTTCGCCGGTGTCGATGTGAACAAGGAACCCATCCCCGTGCTGCCCACCGTTCACTACAACATGGGGGGCATTCCCTGCAATGTGCAAGGTCAAGCGGTGACGCGCACAGGCGGCAGCGAGACATTGGTGCCCGGTCTCATGGCGGTAGGGGAGGCGGCATGCGTTTCGGTGCACGGCGCGAACCGTCTTGGATCCAATTCGTTGCTCGACCTGGTGGTGTTCGGCCGCGAAGCGGCGCAGCACTGTGCGCGGGTTTTAAAGCCCGGTAGCCCGCACCGCGAACTCAAAGCGGATGCCGCGGCACCGGCCGTCGAGCGCTTGGAAAGGTTGCGCAATGCCAAAGGCTCGCTGCGCACTTCCGATATCCGTCTGAACATGCAGCGGGTAATGCAAAACGATGCCGCCGTATTTCGCACAGCGGAAACGCTCAATGAAGGCAAGCGCAAGCTGGCCGAGGTTTTCGACTCCTTCGCCGACGTCTCCGTCTCCGATCGGTCCTTGGTGTGGAACAGCGATTTGGTCGAATCGTTGGAGTTGGACAATTTGCTGCTGCAGGCCGTGGCCACGCTGCATTCAGCGGAAAATCGCACGGAAAGCCGCGGTGCGCAGGCGCGCGAGGATTTTCCCAACCGCGACGACCAACATTGGCTCAAACATACGCTTTGCTGGGTCGGGCCCTCCGGGACCAGTCGCTTCGATTATCGTCCCGTTCATTTGAATACGCTGACCGACGAGGCCGAATCGATTCCGCCGAAAGCCCGGACTTATTGAGGAACATCGATGGCTGAGTTTTTTCTTCCGCCGAATTCGAAAATACGCAAAGACGGGCGCGTGTACAAAGTCCCTGCGGGCACAAAAAACGTGCGGGCCTTCAAAATATATCGTTTTGATCCTGATGTAAGCGAAAATCCCCGGCTGGATACCTACGAAGTGGACATGGACCACTGCGGTCCAATGGTGCTGGACGCTCTGATCAAGATTAAAAACGAGATAGACACGACCCTGACCTTTCGCCGCTCATGCCGAGAAGGAATCTGCGGCTCCTGCGCCATGAACATCGACGGCAAGAATGCATTGGCGTGCGTCAGTGCGTGCGCGGATGTCAAGGGAGACATCAGGATCTACCCCTTGCCGCACATGCCGGTCATCAAAGATCTCGTGCCCGACCTGACCAATTTCTATGCGCAGTACGCGGCTATCAAGCCGTGGCTGCAGACCCGCACGCCGCCGCCGCCGGACCGCGAACGGCTGCAGTCGAAGGAAGACCAGGAAAAAGTCGATCGCCCCTCCGCATGCATTCTCTGCGCTTGCTGCTCCACCAGCTGCCCCAGCTACTGGTGGAACAGCGATCGCTACCTGGGGCCCGCAGCCCTGCTGGCCTCTTACCGTTGGATCGTGGATAGCCGCGATGAGGCGGCTGGCGAGCGTCTGGATGATCTCGAAGACCCGTTCCGCCTGTATCGCTGCCATACCATCATGAATTGCACCGAGTCTTGTCCGAAGGACCTGAACCCGGCCAAGGCGATCGCGGAAATCAAGCAGATGATGGTCCACCGGCGTCTTTAAGATGACGGCTGAGCTCCGAATATTACGTTGGCGTTGCCGCCGCGGGATGAAAGAGCTGGATATCTTGCTGACCCGTTATTTGGATCAGGGGTATGGAGCCGCCTCGGCAGAGGAGCAGGCCGCTTTCCAGCACTTGCTCGAGGTTCAAGATCCCTTGATTTATGCGTACTGCCTGGGCCAGGAGCGCGCGCCTGAACACCTGGCGGCGCTGATTCAACGAATTACTGCCAACCCTGAAGCCTAAGGGCCAATCCCGTGTCATTCGGCTGATAGAATCGTGCCGTGTGCGCAAAGTCACGATTAATCATTTCGGCACTGAAATTGTCGAACTTTTCCTCGGGCAGCGGGTCTATCGCGACAGGCTGGGTTTTAAGCTCGCCAGTTTGTGATCGCCAATGAGCGTCGAGGAAAGTGACCTCAAACTGGTCGAAAGGGTCCAGCGCGGCGAACGCGCGGCGTTCGATTTATTGGTCCTGCGATACCAGCACAAGGTGCTGAAGCTGATCATGCGTTACGTGCACGATGCAACTGAAGCTGAAGACATAGCCCAGGAAGCTTTCGTCAAAGCATTCCGCGCCCTGCAATCGTTCCGCGGCGACAGCGCATTTTACACCTGGCTCTATAGAATCGCGATCAACACCGCCAAGAATGCGCTGGTGGCGACTAAGCGGCGACCCATGGATTATGATCTCGATCTTCAAGACCCAGAGCAATACGATCTGCACGCCCGGCTGGCCGAGTCCGAGACGCCCGAGGGGCTGCTGCTCACGGAAGAGATTCGCGAAACAGTGAACCGCGCGATCGAAAACCTGCCTGAAGATCTGCGCACGGCGATAGTGCTGCGGGAATTGGAAGGATTAAGTTACGAGGATATTGCCCAGACGATGGACTGCCCTGTGGGCACGGTGCGCTCGCGGATTTTCAGGGCGCGAGAGGCCATCGACAAGAAGCTACGACCGATTTTTGATGGCGGCCTTGGTCGGCCTGAGGAAACATGAGCGAACAAATTCGTGAACAAGTCTCGGCGTTTCTCGACGGCGAGCTGCCCAACACGGAAACTGAACTGCTGTTGAAGCGTTTGACCCGCGACGCTGAGTTGCGCGAGAGCTTCGGGCGGTACGCCCTCATCGGCGAGGCAGTGCGCGGGGCAGGTCCGCAAATTTTGACACGAGGATTCGCGTCGCGCTTGAACGTGGCGATCGATGGCGAACCCGCCGTAGCAGTAGTGGCCGCAGTGGCCAGCCCACGTGCGAGCCGCTGGTGGCGGCCGCTGGCCGGGGTCACCGTCGCCGCTGGCGTGGCCACAGTGGCTATCGTTGCTCTGCAGCAGCGTGCCATTGCTCCCGGCCCCCGCAACGCGTCTCCCATTGCCGCGCAGAACCGTGCTGCGCCGCAGAGCATTACCGGCGTGCAAAACGCAGCACTGACGCAGGGCGGCGGCGCCGTTCGCGAAGCGCTCTCGTATACGGTTCCCAGCGCTTCTGCCGGCGCGCCCGGAATGTCGCCACGCTTGACCAACTATATGTTCGCGCACAGTAAATATTCCTCCGTTTTGGGCCAACGCGGCGTGCTCGCGGACTTGCTCATCGAGGACGACGAGCCGCAACCGCTGACTCCCCTGCAACGGGTGAAACAACCTTCGCTCGCGCCAGAAACACGCGTCGCTCCATGACGCGAGCCGTTCAAAGCCGCGCCTGCTGGCTGGTTCCTTGTGCTCTTGTCGGCGCATTGTTGACAGCGCTTCCGCAGGGAGCGCGCGGCGCAGATGAGCCGCGCGAGTGGCTGGAAAAGATGAACAAGGCGCTTGCCACCCGCAACTACGACGGCACGTTCCTCCACATCAGCGGAGGGCGCGTCGAGACCATGCGAATCGTGCATCGGGTGCGGGCAGGAAGGGTGAGCGAGCGCCTTCAGTCACTGGACGGCTCCAGGCGCGAATTCGTTCGCACCAACGATGAGTTGACCTGCTATTTACCCGATCAGCACACGGTGTTGGTGGAATCGCGGCAGGATCGAGGGCCCTTTTTGGGTTCACTGCCGCAATTCGACCTGTCGGTCGGTGAGTTCTATCGGATCGAATCGCTGCCATCGACACACATTCTCGGCCGACCGGCGCGGGTCATTGCGGTCTACCCTCAGGACCAGTTTCGCTTCGGCTATCGGTTGTGGCTCGATGAGAAGACAGCCATGCCTCTGAAAACACAGTTGTGCGATCCGCAAGGCCAGGTCATCGAGCAACTATTCTTTGCGCGATTGGAGATGCCGGAAAACATTCCGGACAGCGACTTGGCGCCCACCGTACGCACGGAGGGCATGCGTTGGGTGCGCCAGGGTCACTCGATCGATAGTGCGTCCGCGGCCCTGGCGGACTTTCGCGCCAGTGAACTGCCCCCTGGCTTTCGCTTGACGGTGCAAGGAGCCCAGACCCTTGGCGGCGACTCGGCGCCGGCGAGTCACTTGGTCTACTCTGATGGATTGGCGACCGTCTCGGTGTTCGTAGAAGAGCAGCGAGGAAGTGTTCCGGGCGTCGCAACGCCGGGCGTCGGCATGCCGGGCATTGCCAATCCAGGCAACTCCATTACGGGGGTGGCGAACATCGCCGCATCGGGCGTCTCTCTCGAGCCCGAATCGCGGGCTCCCGTAGAAGGGTTGGCTCGCGTAGGCTCGGGGTACGCATTCTCCACCGTCGTGCAGGGCCACCAGGTAACTGCGGTAGGCGAGGTGCCCGCGCAAACGGTGGAGTTCATTGCTCACTCGGTAAAAATCCATGGTGGGGCGGAGATTCCCCGCCCTTGAGCATGAGGTTTCTGCTGTACTCACGCCCCGGGTGCGGTCTATGCGAGGAGATGCTGAGCGATATCGCCGCTCTCCCATCCGCGCGCGGCATACCGATCGATGTCATCGATGTCGATGCCAGCGCGCAGACGCGGGCGCGTTTCGGTCATAAGATCCCCGTGCTGTTTTTTGCGGGTGATTTGGTCTGTCACGGCCGATTAGACCCTGAAGAAGTGGATAAGACCCTCGCGCATCACCGCCGACCGGTATAATGCCTGGTTTGCCCAAGCCAAGGCTTCTCGTCTTAGATGAAGAATATCCGCAATTTTTCCATTATTGCTCATGTTGACCACGGCAAGTCGACGCTGGCCGATCGGTTCATTCAGGAATGCGGTGGGCTCGATGCGCGCGAGATGCAAGCCCAAGTTCTCGACACCATGGATCTGGAGAGAGAACGCGGCATCACCATCAAAGCGCAGAGCGTGACCCTCGGGTTTAAGTCGATTACCGGCGAGTTGTATCAACTTAATTTCATCGACACGCCCGGCCACGTGGATTTTTCCTACGAAGTATCACGCTCGCTCGCCGCGTGCGAGGGGGCGCTGCTCGTGGTCGATGCCGCCCAGGGGGTCGAGGCGCAGAGCGTTGCGAACTGCTATACCGCCTTGGAGCAGGGTCTTGAAGTGCTGCCGGTCATCAACAAAATCGATCTGCCCTCTGCGGACCCGGCAAAAGTGATCCATGAAATCGAGGAGATTATCGGTATTCCTGCCGACGATGCTGCCTTGGTGAGCGCGAAGACCGGCCTTGGCGTTCCCGAATTGCTGGAACAATTGGTCAAGCGAATCCCGGCGCCCAAAGGCAATCCAGATGGCCCCTTGCAGGCGCTCATTATCGATTCCTGGTTCGATAACTACGTGGGTGTGGTCTCCCTGGTCAGGGTCATGAACGGGGCGCTGCGCACCGGAGAAAAGATCCGCGTCATGTCCACGGGGCGCAGTCATCAAATCGATAAGCTCGGGCGGTTCTCTCCGAAGCCCGTCACCCGAGATTCGTTGGAAACCGGTGAAGTGGGCTTTGTAATTGCCGGAATCAAGGAAATCGATGGGGCTCCGGTGGGCGATACCATCACGCTTGAAAACAACCCGGCCACAGAAGCACTGGCTGGTTTCAAGCAAGTGCAGCCGCGGGTGTTTGCGGGGTTGTTCCCCGTCAGTTCCGACGACTACGAGCAATTTCGCGATGCCCTGAAGAAACTCAAACTCAACGATTCGGCGCTGCATTTCGAACCGGAAGTCTCGACGGCGCTCGGATTCGGGTTTCGCTGCGGTTTCTTGGGACTGCTTCACATGGATATCGTGCAGGAGCGGTTGGAGCGCGAGTACGGGTTGAACCTGATTACCAGCGCGCCGACGGTGATTTACGAAGTGCTGCTCACCGACGGCTCGGTCACCAATGTCGACAATCCCAGCAAGTTGCCGCCGCAGGATCGGGTCAAGGAACTGCGCGAACCCATCATCATCGCGAACATCCTGGTGCCTCCCGATCACGTCGGAGCGGTGTTGACCCTATGCAGCGAAAAGCGCGGCGTGCAGAAAAAGATGTTGTTCCTGGGCAGTCAGGTATCGCTGCAATACGAATTGCCGTTGGCCGAGATCGTGCTTGATTTCTTCGATCGGCTGAAATCCTCCAGCCGCGGCTACGCCTCGTTTGATTACGAGTTCAGTCACTTTCAGGCGGCACCCCTGGTCAAGCTCGACGTCTTGATCAACGGCGAGCCCGTCGATGCGCTCTCGCTCATCGTGCATCGCGATAACTCTTATAACCGCGGCCGGGAACTGGTCGACAAGATGCAGGAGCTGATACCGCGGCAAATGTTCGATATCGCGGTGCAGGCGGCTATCGGCAGCCATATCATCGCGCGCGCCAGCGTCAAGGCGATGCGCAAGAATGTGCTGGCCAAATGCTACGGCGGCGACATCACGCGCAAGCGCAAGCTCCTCGAGAAGCAGAAGGCCGGCAAGAAACGCATGAAACAAGTGGGCCAGGTCGAGATCCCGCAAGAGGCGTTTCTGGCGGTATTGCAAGTGGGCAAGAAGGCCAATTGATAAGGTTCTCGGTTTGAACACCTTTCGGAGGGAATTTCGTGAATGATGGCGATGGCATTTTCATAGGGCTGTTAAGCGCGGGCGCGGTCTGCGTCCTTATCATTCTGCTTGACGGCTGGTTCTTAAGACCGCGCCGCGATCCGGGTGCGACCAGCGCGGAGGAGCCTTTGCTGCCCAAGTTAGCGGGCTATGCGCTGGTCGGGCTGGCGGTCGGCATGCTGTGGCGCCTATTTCGCTACGAGGCGGTGGATTTCAGCCTGATGCTGGTGGTGGTCGGCGCCGTGTCTGGGATCATCTGGGGAGCAGATCAGGCATTCTTCGCGCGCCGGCGGCGCGCTCAAGCGCTCTCGGCCGGCACGCCTGCCGAGCGCGTTCGCGAACCTATCGCCGTCGAGTATGCGCGTTCGTTCTTTCCAGTAATCATTCTGGTGCTGGTCATCCGATCGTTTCTTTTCGAGCCCTTTCGTATTCCGTCGGATTCGATGATGCCGACGCTGTTCGACGGCGATTTCATTTTTGTCAGCAAGTACTCCTACGGCTTGCGCTTGCCGGTGACAAATACCTTGCTGGTCTCCACGGGTACTCCGCAGCGCGGCGATGTGATCGTGTTCCGGCTGCCGCCCAATCCGAAAATCAACTACATCAAGCGGTTGGTCGGGCTGGCGGGCGATCGCATTCGCGTCGACGAAAACAATCAGCTCTACGTCAACGATAAGCCCGTACCGCAGACGCGCGGCCCCAACTACAGGGGACCGAAGCAGGATCTATGGAACTACACCGGCGTGCCGACGGCATTCGAGCAACTCGATGCCAAGCGGCATCAGATCATGTTTGCCAATGGCAGCGTCAAAACGGGTGAATGGGTGGTGCCGCCGGGCCACTTTTTCTTCATGGGTGATAACCGCAACAACAGCAAGGATAGCCGCTGGCTCGACGAATCAGATGCTCCTGGGTTCGTTCCGGAGCAGAATCTGGTCGGTAAAGCGGTCCGAATCTGGCTTAATCTTGATACTCGTGACGGACCTCTCTGGAGAAGAATCGGGAATAAGATTGAATAGGGGCTCTTTTAGGGAGGATTTTATGCAAAAGCGCCAGCGCGGCATGACATTCATCGGTTTGCTCTGCATTCTTGCATTGGCCGGCGTGGTCGTTTACGCAGGTATCCGCCTATTGCCGATCTACTTGAACTACATGAAAATTGCTCGGACCATGGACTCGGTGGCCACCGAGATCAAAGGCGAGAACCCGGATCCTGCAGCCATACGCGGACTGATCGACCGGCACTTCACCATTGAAGATCCGACCAGCGTCGAGGCGAAGGACATTGAGATCACGCGGGATCAGGACGGCGTGCAGATGCACGTGGCCTACGACGATGCTGTTCCCTATGTCGCCAATGTTTCACTGTCGGTGCACTTCGAAAAGACAGTGAAGGTGCGGTGATTCCGCTGCGCCAGCCGGACGACTTATCGAGCTGGGTCGAACGTTCGTTCGGCCATGTCTTCACAACGCCCGCGTTGTGCTACACGGCCCTAACGCATCGCAGTGCCGGGGCCGACCACAATGAACGGCTCGAATTCCTGGGCGACTCGATCCTTAACTGCGCCGCGGCACGGCTGTTGTACGAAGCGCATCCGCTTGCCGACGAAGGCGCCTTGTCGCGGCTGCGTGCCTCGTTGGTCAGCGGAGATACGCTGGCGCAGATTGCGGGCGATTTGGGTTTGGGGGAATATCTGCGCCTGGGGCCGGGCGAATTAAAATCAGGCGGGTTCCGTCGGGCCTCCATTTTGGCGGACGTTCTCGAGGCTCTTTTGGGCGCTATATTTTTAGATGCGGGATTCGATGCGGCAGCCACAGCGGTCGCCCGTATCCTTGGCACCAGGATGTCGGATTTGCCTGCCGCAGATGCGCTCAAGGATCCGAAGACCCGGTTGCAGGAAGTATTGCAGGCTCGTGGGCTCGCCTTGCCGGTTTATACATTGACGGCAGTGGGGGGCGATCCGCATGCACACTCCTTTACCGTGACCTGCGAAGTTCCCATTTTCGAGATCGCAGCCGTGGGCGAGGGCGCCAGCCGCCGCCGCGCGGAACAGTTGGCCGCGGCAAAAGTCATTGAGCTTCTGCCCGCGGAGATACGCGAGCACCTATGAGTGAAGCCAATTTTCGCGCCGGCCACGTGGCCATCGTGGGCCGCCCGAATGTCGGCAAATCCACGCTGGTAAACGCCCTGGTAGGCCGCAAAGTGACCATCGTCACCGCCAAACCGCAGACCACGCGGCATCGGATATTGGGGCTGGTCAACCGCCCGGAAGCTCAGCTGGTACTGGTCGACACGCCGGGCTTGCACGAATCGACTCGGCGCGTCATGAACCAGTATATGAACCGCGTAGCGATCTCCTCGTCGCAGGATGCCGATGTCATTCTGTTCGTCATCGAAGCGATGCGTTTCACCGATGAAGATATCTGGGTGTGGGAACGAGTGCGGGGTTTGAAACAACCGCTTTTCCTGGTGGTTAACAAGGTCGACCGGGTATTTCCCAAAGACCAGATGCTGCCCTTTTTGGAAGAGATGACGCAGCGCGTGCCGGCGTCCGGAATCATTCCCATTTCGGCGTTAGAATCGGATAATCTCGAGCGGTTGGTTGAATTAGTCGGTTCGCGGCTGCCGATTTCCCCGCCGCTGTTCGCCCCAGACGTCGTGACCGATCGCGACGAGCCGTTTCATGCAGCCGAGATCGTGCGTGAAAAGCTGACCTTGAAGCTGCGCGAAGAGCTGCCTTACGGCATTAACGTGCAAATCGAACGCTTTGCGGATGAAGACAATCGAATCATGATCAATGCCGTCATATGGGTGGAGCGGGCCGGTCAGAAAGCCATCGTCATCGGCCAGGGCGGCGAGCGCCTGAAGGAGATCGGCCGCTTGGCGCGCATTGAGCTTAACGACTTGTGGCAACGCTCGGTGCATTTGGAACTGTGGGTCAAGGTCAAGGAGAATTGGGCCGACAGCGAAATGGCACTGCGTCAATTTGGGTACGACACGTTGTGAAGTCCGCGAGCAAGGGCTCGTTGCGTCGAGTTTGGCTGGCGCCAGCGTACGTGCTGCACCAGTATGCCTATCGGGACACGAGCCGGATCGTTGAGGTGTTCACCAGCGAGCACGGACGGCTCACGCTGTTCGCGCGCGGCGCCAATGGTCCCAAATCGGCGATTAAGGGCGTGTTGCGGCCTTTTCAGCGGCTGCTCGTGTCATGGTCAGGCACATCGGAGGCCTGTCAGCTGGTCAGCGCGGAAGTCGATGGTCTCATGACAAGCCTCCACCCTGCGCGGCTCATGAGCGGCTTCTATTTGAACGAATTGCTCTTGAAGCTCACGGAGCGCCGCGATCCGCATCCGGAGATTTTTTTCTCCTATGCCTCCTGCATGCAGGCGCTGTGTGATGGCGAGGTCGAAGAGCCCACCTTGCGCCGCTTCGAAAAGCGGTTGTTGAATGAGCTGGGTTATGGCTTGGAATTAATGACCGATGGCGACGGTTCGCCCGTGGTACAGAACAAATACTACCGGTACGCACTTCAGAGCGGGCCTCAGCTTTGCGTGGCCGAAGCTCCGGGGGCCATTTATGGTCAATCCTTGGCCGATTTGCAGGCAGAGACCTTCGAGGATGCACGCTCGTTGCGAGATGCCAAAAGGGTGTTACGCGCGGCCATCGATGTTTGCCTCGACGGCCGTTCATTGAAGTCTCGCGAAGTCATGCTGGCACTGCGCCATCGAGAGCCGCTGCGCCCGGAAGGCTCATGAGTGAACCGGTATTTCACGGCGCCATTGCGCTGGGCGTCAACATCGATCATGTGGCCACGCTGCGCCAGGCGCGGCGGGCCCGCTACCCGGATCCTGTGCATGCGGCTCTGCTGGCGGAGGACGCGGGCGCCGACAGCATCACATTGCACCTGCGCGAGGACCGGCGCCACATTCAGGACCGCGATGTCATTGCGATGCGCGAGGCGCTGCAGACCCGCATGAATCTGGAAATGGCGGTGACCGAGGAGATGGTGCGCATCGCCCTTGAGGTGAAACCCCAGGATGCCTGCCTGGTACCGGAATCACGTCAGGAAGTGACCACGGAGGGCGGACTCGATGTCGCGGGGCAACGCACACGGGTGCGCGACGCCGTCGCGGCGCTCGCCGCGGCGGGAATCCGCGTGTCCTTGTTCATCGATCCGGATCAGGCACAGATCGAAGCTGCCAGGCAAGCCGGTGCCCCGGTTATCGAGCTGCACACCGGCGCCTATGCCGATGCGATCGGCGGCGCGCGCGCCCGCGAGTTTGAACGGCTGCGGCATGCTGCAAAAGCGGCGGCCTCGCTGGGTTTGACCGTGAACGCGGGTCACGGCCTGAACTACCACAATGTCCAGCCGATCGCAGCGATACCCGAAATCATCGAGCTCAACATCGGCCATTCGATCATCGCGCGTTCCATCATCGATGGCTTGGCCAAGGCGGTGCGTGACATGAAAGAATTGATGCACCGCGCCCGCGCCGGTTCGTGACCGCATGATATTCGGGATCGGCGTTGACGTGTTGAAAGTTGATCGCATCGAGCGGGTGTTTAAAAAACATGGCGAACGCTTCATCCGCCATCTGCTATTGCCGGAAGAGCGTGCGCAGCTCGAGCGCACGGGGCGTCCCGTGCGTTTTCTCGCCATGAGGTTTGCCGCCAAGGAAGCCATCGTCAAGGGCATGGGAACCGGCTTCTCGCATGGCGTGTGGATCCGAGACGTCGGCATCGTGCAAAATTCCTGGGGTAAGCCTGAAGTCATTTACTCGGCGCGCGGCGCCAAGGTTCGCGACGGGCTCGGAATCGGCGAGGGCCACGTGACCTTGACCGACGAGGCCGGCTTGGTCGTGGCGGTCGCAATTCTCATGAGGCGCAGCGCCCCGTGAACACATTGGTGTTCGACCTCGAAACGGTGCCCGATACCGATCTGGGCAGGCGCCTGCATGACTTGCGCGATTTATCCGACGAGCACGTGGCGCAGATCATGGTGACTAAGCGCCGCCAGGAGACCGGCAGCGAATTCTTGTCGCACGAACAACAGCGCATCGTTGCCATTTCCGTGGTGATGCGTTCACGAGAATCGCTGAAAGTGTGGAGCTTAGGGGATGAGGCGTCATCGGAGAAGCATCTCATCGAGCGCTTCTTCGATGGCTTGGAAAAGTACACTCCGGACTTGGTTTCCTGGAATGGTACCGGCTTCGACCTGCCCGTGCTGCACTACCGCAGCCTGCTGCACAGTGTGCAGGCCGCGCGCTATTGGGAGTTGGGAGATTCCGACCAAAGCTTCAGGTACAGCAATTACTTGAGCCGATTTCATTGGCGGCACATGGATTTGATGGACATTTTGTCGGGATTCCAAGGGCGCGGACGCGCTAGCCTGCAGGATATTGCCTCGCTGCTCGGTTTTCCGGGGAAATTGGGCATGCACGGAGCCGATGTCTGGCCGGTTTACCTACAAGGCGGATTGCGGCGGATCCGCGAGTATTGCGAAACCGACGTCCTCAATACCTATCTCATCTACCTGCGCTTTCAACTGGTGCGCGGACATTTAAGCGCTGAACAACACGTGCACGAGCTTGCTCGCGTGCGCAAGTTTCTCGCAGAGGCGGGCGCCGCACACTTCAAAGAATTTGCCGCAGCGTGGCCCGAGACCTAAACGCAGGTCCGGTTCTGGAGGCAGACATCGTCGATCTTGCGCACGATGGCCGAGGGATTGCGCGCCTCGATGGCAAAGCGGTGTTCATCGAGGGCGCACTACCGGGCGAGCATGTGCGCTTTCGCGTCCTCAAGCGCCGCAGAAACATGGACGAAGCGGGCCTCGTCGATGTGCTGCTGGCTTCACCAGATCGAGTTGCGCCGCGCTGTGCGCATTTCGGCATTTGCGGCGGCTGCTCGCTGCAGCACCTGTCCGCCGCCGCCCAGCTCTCCGCCAAGGAAAATCAGCTGCTCGAGAACTTACAGCGCATCGGCAACGTTCAGCCTGCGCGCGTGCTTGCGCCGCTGCGCAGCGATCAATGGGCCTACCGCCGCCGCGCGCGCCTTGGAATCAAGTACGTGCACAAAAAGGGCAGGGTGCTCGCCGGCTTCCGCGAGCGCGAGAAGCCGTATATAGCGGATATCAAACGTTGCGAAGTGCTGCCGGCTGCGCTCGCTACTTTGCCGCAAGCGCTGGCCGCGCTCGCCGAAACACTGACGATCAAGGAGAACGTCCCGCAAGTGGAACTGGCCGCTGGCGATGAGGAAACCGCATTGGTATTTCGCGTGATGGAAACACCGTCCGCCGAAGATATGGAAAGAATATCGGCCTTCGGCATCGAGCGCGGCCTGCAGATCTTTTTGCAGACCGGCGGCTTGGATACAGTGCGCCCCACGCGCACCGACTACCCGCCGTTGAGCTATGCGCTGGACGGCGGCAATGTGCGGATTGCCTTCGGGCCGGTGGATTTCATCCAGGTCAATCGCGGCATCAATGTCTCCATGGTGGATGCGGCGATGAGCCTGCTCAAGCCTGCGCCGAACGATGCTGTGCTCGATCTTTTCTGCGGGCTGGGCAATTTCACACTGCCGTTGGCGCGCAGAGCCGGCCGGGTACTGGGCGTGGAGGGCGATGCGCCACTCGTGGCCAAAGCACGCGCCAATGCCGCGAATAACGGCATCTGCAACGCGCAGTTCGCGGTCGAGAACTTATTTGAGCCAGCCACCTTTGGAGAATGGGCGAGGGAACGCTATGACCTGGTTCTGCTCGATCCGCCGCGGGCCGGCGCAGCGGAGCTGTTGCCTCGCATGAAACACTGGCAGCCGCGCCGCGTCGTGTATATTTCTTGCCATCCAGGCAGCTTGGCGCGCGACGCCGGAATTTTAGTCGCCGATCTTGGGTTTACATTGACCGCAGCGGGGGTGATGGACATGTTTCCGCATACGACGCACGTCGAATCGATTGCCGTATTCGAGAGGGCCGTATGAGCTTGGGCCCGTTGATGGTCGATATCGAGGGAATCGAATTGACGCCCGAAGACATCGGAGTGCTTTCGCATCCGCTGGTCGGCAGCGTCATTCTGTTCAGCCGCAACTACCGGGATGTAGCACGGCTGAGCGCGTTGACATCTGCCATTCGTGCTTTGCGAACTCCCGCGTTGTTGATCGCGGTAGACCATGAAGGCGGACGCGTACAGCGCTTTCGCGAAGGCTTTACTCGATTACCGGCCGCGCGGCTCTTGGGCCGGCGCTACGACGAGGATCGACGCGAGGGTTTGGCGCTGGCTCAATCCGTGGGCTGGCTCATGGCCAGTGAACTGCGCGCGGCGGGCGTGGACTTCAGTTTTGCCCCCTGCGTCGATATCGATCACGGGGTCAGTGAAATCATCGGGGATCGGGCTTTTCACCGGGACCCCGACACGGTTGCGGCCCTGGCGGTTGCCTATATGGCGGGGATGCGTGAGGCAGGTATGGCCGCGGTCGCCAAGCATTTTCCGGGTCACGGCGCGGTCGTTGCCGACTCGCACGTCGCGCTACCCGTCGACCGTCGTAGCTTTGTCGATTTGGAGCCCGATATTCGCCCTTATCGACCCCTTATCGAGAACAACCTCGCCGGTGTCATGGGCGCTCACGTGGTGTTTCCCGCCCTCGATTCCCTGCCGGCCAGTCTCTCGAAGCACTGGATCCAAGGTGTCCTTCGCGGTGAACTCGGATTCCACGGCTGCGTGTTCGCAGATGACCTATCGATGGCCGGCGCTGCGGCCTTCGGGGGCGTTATTAAGCGGGCGGAACTGGCATTTGCTGCAGGTTGCGACGTCCTACCCATTTGCAACGATAGACAAGCGGTAAAGTCCGTGCTTGAGCACTTTGGGCCGGATGTAGGCTCGCCGGCCTCCCAGGCTCGGGTAGTACGAATGAGGGCACGAGGTGAGGACCCGGCGAATCTTGGAGCGGACCCGCAGTGGCAGCAAACCGTGATATCGATCGCAAATCTTTCGGCAACACCGCCGCTGGTGCTGACGGAGGGGAGTCATGACGGGGCTTGACGCAGGCCTGTATCGGCGCCTGGTTGAGAGCTCTCCGGAGGGCGTGGTGTTGATCGATGCCCAAGGTGCCGACCACCCCCTGGTCTATGCCAATCCAGCTTTTGAGGCGCTGACGGGTTATTCGGCTGCCGAACTCATGGGTCGAAATCTGCGTCTGCTGCAGGCGGACGACCGAGAACAAGACGCACGCCATCGGTTGCGCGATGCACTGAGCCGCGGAGAAAACTGCCGCGTGCTGCTGCGCAATTACCGCAAAGACGGCTCGCTATTTTGGAATGAAATGACCGTGCTGCCGTTGCGCCATCCGGACGGATGCGTCACGCATTTTGCCGGGCATCACCGCGATGCCGGAGAGCGCCTGCGCATTGATCCTAAAGCGACCAAGGACTCGTTGAGCGGTGCACACCAGCCCACCGCGATGGCCATCCGCGATGATCGGCTGACCGGATTATTCACCCTCGCTTATCTTGAAGAATTATTGAAACGGGATTGGGCCATCGCACATCGCGAGCAACGCAGCATCGCAGTGTTAGCCGTCGACGTCGATGCACTGGATCTTTACAACACCACCTTTGGGCGTGCTGCGGGCGATTCGGCCATCCGCCGCGTCGCGCATGTGATCTCCGGATGCCTGCGCCGATCCACCGATGTGACTGCGCGTATCGCCGGCGGCAGCTTGATTGCCTTCGCACCCGGGATCTCCAATGAGCAGGCCTTGAAGGTCGGTCATCTGATGGCGGAGCGAGTAAGGGAGCTACGCATCCATCACCCGCGCTCTGCCGTGCTGCGTTATATCAGCATCAGCGTAGGCGTATGCGCTGCGATCCCCGGCGCTGACGACAGCCCGGCCACACTGCTGCAAAAGGCGCAGCAGCAGCTGCAATTGGCCAAGAAATCCGGACGTAATCAGGCTGCTTAAGCGCCGTTCCTCGCGTGATAGACTCACTCTTGAGTCGAATTAATCACGAGAAGCGAGGAAGCGATTGGACGCATCCGCAATCGCCAGCCGCGAGGCCGGCCTGCACAAGGATTTAAGCCGCCCGCAGCTCATCATGATTGGTTTGGGAGGTGCTATCGGCACCGGCTTATTCATGGGCAGCGGCGTGGCGATTGGATATGCCGGCCCCGCGGTGATTCTAAGTTATGCGATCGCAGCGATTGCGGCCGTGGCCATCGTCTTAAGCTTGTCGGAAATGGCGGTCATGCATCCGACGGCCGGCTCTTTCGGCACCTATGCCGAGATCTATTTGAATCCCTGGGCGGGAATCGTGGCCCGCTATTCTTACTGGATGGCCCAAGTCATTGCGGTCGGCGCAGAAGCGGTGGCGGCCGGGGTATACATGACGTTTTACTTCCCCGGCACGCCGGTGTGGATGTGGTCGCTCGGATTCGCCCTCGCGCTGCTCTATTTCAATTCCCGGTCGGTCCATAATTTCGGCTCTATCGAATACTGGTTTGCGCTGATCAAGGTGGCGGCGATCGTCATCTTCATCATTGTGGGTGCCGCCACTATTTTCGGGCTGGGAACAGCGCCAGTGGGCTTTCACAATCTGACCGGCCTTCCCGGCGGCTTCATGCCGCACGGATTCGGCGGCGTGTGGATGGCGGTGATTTTGGGCATTCTCTCGTTCAACGGCATCGAAGTCATCGCGGTGACGTCCGGGGAAGCGAAGGATCCCGTGCGTTCAATTCCCGCGGCGCTTAGGACCATGGCCCTGCGGCTGTTTCTGTTTTATATCCTGGCACTCACCATCGTGGTCACCTTTGTGCCCTGGACTGAGACCGGCGCCACCGTCGTCACCCAAAGTCCCTTTGTGCGCATATTCGCGCACTCAGGCATTCGCCATGCAGCGGGCATCATGAATTTCGTAGTCTTGAGCGCGGCGCTCTCGAGCATGAATACCAATGTGTATTTGTGCTCGCGGATGCTGTTTTCCCTGTCTCGCGGTGGTTACGCGCCGCGATTTCTGGGCAGGCTTGGCAAGAACGGTACCCCCATCATGGCTATTCTCGTATCGGGTGCCTGCATTCTCACGGCCGCCGGGCTCTCCAAGCTCACGCCGCTCGCCTACAACTACCTATTCGGCGTTGCGCTGTTCGACGCCATGATCGTGTGGATCATCATCCTGCTCAGCCACTTGAGCTTCCGGCGCCGTCATTCGCTGGCCGAATTGCCGGTGCGCACGCCGGGATTTCCCATCGTGCAAATTGTCGGCTTGCTGCTGCTTTGTGCGGTGTTGATCACCATGGGACTCGATACCGAAACGTGGCAAATCTCCTGGATCGTCGGCATTCCCTGGCTGTTGCTGCTCTCAGTGGTCTATTTTTGCTTGAAGGCGCAGCGCGCTCGCAGCGCCGCTGCCTTGGCGAGCCGGTTGAAGATCGACGCCGGCTAAACCGGTACATCTCCCCTGAGAATGGCTGCGAGAATATCGCTGTCGATATTTCCGCCGGATATCACGGCGCATATCTTTGTCTGGGCGTACCGTGCCGATAGCGCCGCTGCCACGGATATCGCTCCGGCGCCTTCCGCAACGATGCGATTATTTTCGGCTAACAGCTTGATGGCTTGCGCGACTTGCGCGAGCGAGACGCTAACGACCTCATCGATCATCGCCCGCGCCAGCGGCCACATTTCGGGCAGCACCGAGCCGAATCCAACACCGCTTACGAACCCCGGATCGTGCGAAGTCTCGACTGGGCTCCCGGCGGCGAACGCGGAGGTCAGCGGATGTGCGCTTGTCAGCTCGCACGCGATGATCTTGACGTTGGGCTTGAGCGTGCGCACCGCGCTGGCAATCCCACATACCAGGCCTCCGCCGCCGAATGGCACCAAAATCCCCTCGACATCGGGCCACTGCTCCAGAATCTCGAGTCCGATGGTCGCATCGCCCGCCAACGAGGCAGGATCGCGCACGGCGTCGATGTAGACGCCTTCTTGGTCCTCTAGCGCACCCGTCTGAATCGCGTGCCACCACGCTTCGTTGGATCGGGTTTCGATGCGCGCGCCAAGCCGCCGCAATTTCTCAAGCTTCGCGTGCGGCGCGTTGGCCGGCACGACAGCGGTAGACGGTATGCCGAGCCGGCGCGCCATCCACGACACCCCGAGTGCGCTGTTGCCCGAACTGGTGGTGTAAATGCCGGACTTTAAACTGCCGGAATTCCTGGCAAGCACCGCATTGGCGATCGGGCGGATTTTGAAGGAGCCGATAGGCTGTAGATTTTCCAGCTTTAGCCGAAGGATCTTGCCCGGCGGCGCAAGATCGCAAGCGATCAGCGGAGTAATCAAGCTCAATCCTTCGAGCCGTTGGCGCGCCGTCTCGATCGCCGCCATACCGGGGGCTTTTACTTCCGTGAACAAATGCTGTTCTCCCCGCTGTGATGCGGTAGCTCGCCGCGACTCGTCGCGGCCCTATAATTGCATGTTTATATGACAGTGCATATAATTCTATTCTGCGCACTCTAGCGACAGGAAATACGTATGGAACAAAACTTCGAGGCGCTGCGCAAGGAATTTCCGGTTCTGCAGCGAAAAACCTATTTGAACAGCGGCTCCTATTGCGCGCTCGCGAATCAGGTCAGAGAGGCATTCGATGCCTACATGGAGGACCGCCTGTTGGTGGGGGCGAACTGGGACGTATGGGTGATGAAAAATGAATCCGTGCGCAACCTCACGGCATCGTTGCTGGGTGCAGCGCCGGATGAGATTGCGGTCACCGCCTCCGTTTCGGCCGGATTGAATTCGTTGGCCAGCGCTTTGCAGTTCACCGGCTCGCGCAACAAAGTGGTGGTGAGCGATTTTGAGTTTCCGACCAACGCACAAATCTGGCATGCGCAAGAACCACGAGGGGCGCGAGTAGTGCACGTGCCGCGCGCGGCCGATGGCTTCATCCCGGCGGAGTCCTTTGAAAAATTCATCGATGAACAGACACAGCTCGTGGCGATCACGCACGTATGCTTCCGCAATGGCGCAAAGCTCGACATCCCCGGTATCGTGCGCATTGCCCGCGCCAAGGGGGCCAAGGTGCTGCTCGATTGCTATCAATCTGTGGGTTCGCTCGACATCGACGTGAAAGCGCTGGATGTCGATTTCGCCGTCGGGGGAATGCTAAAGTATTTGCTTGGCACCGCGGGCATCGGGTTTCTCTATGCCAAGGCCGCGTGTTTGCAATCTCTGGTGCCGACCAATAGCGGGTGGTTTGCGCAGGCAAACATTGCCGCCATGGACATCACTGCTAACCGTCCGGCGCCGAGCGCGCGGCGCTTCGAAGCGGGGACACCGCCGGTGGTGAACTGCTATGCCGCCGAGGCGGGCTTGAAAATGCTGCTGAAAATCGGTGCGGCGCGCATCGAAAAACGCAACTACGCGCTCACCCGACTGTGCATGGAAAGGCTTGAGGAGATCGGCTGGCCGAGCATCACGCCGCGTCAAGATGAACGCCGCGGAGCCACCGTCGCCGTGCCGTCACGCGACGCTGCTGCGCTCGCCGCCGAGCTGATGAAGCAGGATATCGTCACCTCCCACCGCGACGACAATGTCCGCGCGAGTTTTCATTTTTACAACAACGAGGACGATGTGGAGTGTCTGGTAGCGTCGATGAAAGAGCTGCGCGGTTCCTTCAGGCCCGCATAACATGGAGATTCGCATATTGCGCGGCGCGGAAGTGCGTCAACTTCTACCCATGGCTGAATGCATCGATTTGATGCAAAGAACCATGATCGCCGTTTCGGAAGGGCGGGTCGTGTTGCCGTTGCGATCAATCATGGTCATGCCCAACGATCGCGGAATGATGGGCGTGATGCCAGGATATCTTGCCGAACCCGAATGCTTTGGCGTCAAGCTGATCAGCCTGATTCCGCGCAACAAACCGCCGCTGTACTCCTCGCACCTTGGGTTGGTCCTGCTGTTCGAGGCCGAACACGGCCAGCCCATTGCACTACTGGACGCTGCGGAAATCACCGCCATTCGCACCGCTGCCGCCAGCGGCCTCGCGACACGGCTGCTGGCTCGGGCTGACGCCGGGGATCTGGCGTTGCTTGGGGCCGGCGAGCAAGCCCGCAGTCACCTCGAGGCGATGCTGAGCGTGCGCCCGCTGCGGCGCGTCCGCGTCTGGGCCCGACACCCGGATAAGGCGCGTATGTTCGCCGAAACGCAAGCTGCACGACATCGCGTGTCCATCGAAACCGCAGCAACGCCGGCTGCGGCCATTGAGGGCGCCGACATTATTTGCACCACGACCAAGGCTCGCGAGCCGATCGTGCTGGGCGATTGGTTGAAACCCGGTGTTCACTTGAACCTGGTCGGCTCGAGCATCCCCGCGGCCGCGGAAATCGATGTTGCGGCAGTCGTCAAAGCGCGGTTCTTCGTCGACTGCCGCGATTCCACCGTCAACGAGGGCGGCGAATACTTAAATGCGCTCAAAGCCGGGGCGATCACCCGCGCGCATATTTTGGGCGAGATCGGCGAGGTGGCGAATGGATCGAAGCGAGGACGAATTTCGCCTCAGGACATAACCATTTATAAATCTCTGGGCATCGCACCGCAGGATCTCGCCTCAGCTCACTATATATTGGCGAAGGCGCGCGCTGCCGGCATGGGGCAGGTGATTGACTTCTAGCGCCCTGTGCGAAGTCCTCACGCTGCCCGACCATGCGCAGTTGCTGCGCGCACGCGACCACATTCGTGGTGTTGCGCTTCGAACACCGCTGTTGAAAATGAATGTCGATCTCCCCGGCGTAAACATTTTTCTAAAGCTCGAAAATCTTCAACCGTGGGGCTCGTTCAAAATTCGCGCGGCCATTAACGCGGTCAGATCCGCAGATTCGGCGCGCCTTAAAGCCGGCGTATTGAGCGCGAGCTCCGGAAATTTCGGACTGGGACTTGCCTTTGCGGCGCGCGCGCTCGGTATTCGAGCTACCTTGATGGTGCCCGAAGGCGCAGCGCAGAACAAAATCGATGCACTGCTTGAACTGGGCGCGAAAGTGATTCCTCTGCCTTTTGACCAATGGTGGCACGTGCTTACCAGCCGCCGCGTCGCGGGTGAAGAGGGCCTGTTCATTCACCCTGTGGCGGAGCAGGCCGTGCTCGCCGGCAACGCGACCATTGGCGCGGAAATCCTCGAGGACTTGCCCAGCTGCGATGCGGTGGCGGTGCCCTTCGGCGGCGGCGGCCTGATTTGCGGCATCGGATCCGTGATGCGGCGTCTCAAGCCGGCAGTTCGTATGGTCGCGGTCGAATCAGAAGCCGCTCAGCCGGCGGCGGCAGCACTCAGCGCGGGCCGCCCGGTTCCCGTGTCGCATATTGAGAGTTTCGTCGATGGTATGGGCAGCACGACGGTGCTTCAGGATATGTGGCCTTTGCTGCGGCAAGCAGCGGATCAATCGGCCTGCGTATCTTTTGCGCAAATTGTCACCGCCATTCGCCTGCTGGCAGCCCGCCATCACCTGATCGCGGAGGCGGCGGGTGCCGCTTCACTCGCCGCTGCGCTGTCGGGGCAGGCGGGCAAGGGCAACGTTGTCTGTATAATCTCGGGAGGCAACATAGACGCTGGTCAATTGAGCGTCATCCTCGACGGCCGAAGCCCTTTTTGAGACTTATGGCGACAAGAAGGAAAAAACGTCCCGCCAGCAGTGAAAACGCTGTGCTGAAATCGGCGGACCTGCCTTTGTTCGACGATTTTCTGCCGCATCTCATTGCGCGGCTTGCCTATCAGCTGAACGGTGATCTGGTCGAGAAATTGCGGCGTGAAGGGATCAACGTTACGCGCTGGCGAATCCTGGCCGTGCTGTCCATGGGCGATGGCATCACCATCAAGGAAATCATCGATCGCGCAATGGTGCAGCAATCGGCGCTCAGCCGTGCGCTCATGCGAATGGAAAGGGAAAATCTCGTTCGCCGGGTGCCGCAGCCGGATGATGCGCGCTGTGTCGAGGTGTACCTGACTGACCAGGGCCGCGCGCTATTCAATTCTTTGAATGTGGTCGTACGGCGGCGCGAGCAACGGTTGCTGGCCGGGTTTTCATCCGCGCAAATTGCCACGGCATTTAATCTGATCCGGCGCCTGAGCCGCAACTTGGCCCAATGAACGCGAGAAGCCATTATTTGATATTTCATATGATAACTCATATTGTATTCGCCTAAATGACGGGAGAATTCGGGATGAAGCATTCAATTACGCGAAATTTGACTGACAAGCTCGATATATCGGCCTCGATGTTCGCGGTCGCTATTGGTTTCGCCGCCGCATTGACGCAGCTGCCAACGAGCGCATTCGGCCAGACTGCGGCCGGGGTCCCGAACGGCTCCGGGGGATTGGACGAAGTTGTCGTGACTGCGAACAAGCTAAACACACAGCGCGTGCTCGACATTCCGACTTCCATTCAAGCCATAAGCGGCGATGCCCTGAAGCTCGCCGGCGATTCTCAGTTCATGGACATCGCCGGGGACATTCCGGGCTTGTCGGTACAGGATTTGGGTCCGGGCGATAAGAAATACGTGATCCGTGGTATCAACTCCACCGGCGACTCGACTATCGGCTTGTACTACGGCGAAGCGGTGATCAGCGGCTCCAATGCCAATGACGGCGGTGGTTTCACATCGGATATTCGGCTTTTTGATTTGGATCGCATTGAGGTTTTGCGCGGGCCACAGGGCACCCTGTACGGTGCGAGTTCCATGAGCGGCACCATTCGTTTCATCCCCAAGGCTCCCGACTTGAACTCGATGGGCGGATATCTCTCCGTCGAGGGTTCCGCCACTGCCCACGGCAGCGGCAACTACAATGTCAACGGCGCGGGCAACTTGCCGCTCATCGACGGCGTGCTCGCCTTGCGTCTTGTGGGGTGGGAAACCAAAGACAGCGGCTATATTAATCAGATCCGAGTAGGTGCCGTGGGTTTGATCAAGGGTGTCAACAACGACGATGCCGCAGGCGGCCGAGCAATGCTGCGTTACCAGCCCAACGACGCTTTCAACATCGAGGTCTCGTATACCGGCCAAAGAGAAACCTCGAACGGCTCGTCGCGCTACACGCCCGCAGGCGTGCTGTCGTGGGGCACGACTCCGGCAGCAGCACCGCCACACGCAAACCCCATTCCAAAGGTTTCTGGCTGCGATTTGTGCAACACCGACGTTACCCAAAGTCCCTGGGTCGATAATCTCTCGGTGTACGGCTTGAAGTTCGATTATAAATTCGCGAGCGGCACGCTGACGGGAACGACCAACCAGTACAATCGCAAGCTCAACTTCAATTTCGACTCGACGCCCATACTGGTGTCCTTCGGGGTGCCGGTACCGGCCGAATCGATAGAGCCGCAAACCAGAAACCTAAATTCCAGCGAATTGCGCTATGCCAGCAACTTCGACTCTGCGGTGAATTTTGTCGCGGGCGTTTACCGGCAGTACGAGACCAATAATTTGACCGTGAACGTCATTACCACCGATGACTCAGGCTTGCCGGCGGGCCCTTTCAGCCGAGCCAATTCACAAGACGCCTTGGGCAATCCAGGCGTTGGTCACACTTTCTTCGGCCGAACCGATGACAGGACCACGACCGAATACGCAGGATTTGGCGAGGTGACATGGAAACCAAGCGACGCTTTGACCGCCACCGGCGGGCTGCGTTACTTCACAGAGAAACTGGAGGGAGTACAGGAGCAGACGCATCCTTTCGGCGGCTTTCCGCCGTCGGGACAGCCGGGTCCGATCGCCGATCCGTCGCAATCGTTCAACAAGGTCACCTGGAAGGAGACCATTAGCTACAAGGTCAGCGACGGCCTCCTGGCTTACGAAACCGTGTCCACCGGATTTCGCGGCGGCGGGTTGAATGCAGTCAGTGAGCCTTTTGAGCCGATTCCGCGATCCTTCTCGCCCGACACCCTGATCAACTTTGAAATCGGTGCGAAGGGTCGTTTGGCCGGCGGCATGTTCGACTACCAGGCCGACGTATACCTGATTCGTTGGAACAACATCCAGGTCAACGAGACGACTGCCGATGGCGCCTTCAATTACACGGGAAATGCGGGGACCGCCAAAGTCAAAGGTGTGGAATTCGAATTCGGGGCCCGACCCATTGAATACTTTAGAGCCAGCATTGCCGGCTCCTATCAGCACGCGTATCTCACCCAGGGTGCGACGATGGCACAGAAGCTGGCAAACCCGACCCTGGGCGTCACCGGCGAGGACATTCCCAATGTGCCGAAATTTCAGGTTGATGTGGGCCTGAATTACACCAAGCCTATCAACAGCACGTGGAACGGTATGATTGCGGCGGACGCCAACTATCGCGGTGCGGTGGATTCTTATTTCGCCTCGAATAAGTTAAACATTCCGTTAAGCTCCTATACCTTGGTTAATTTGCGCACGGGTGTGCAAAATAATCTATGGAGCATTACCGCCTTTGCCCGTAACCTGACCAACAAGCGGGCTGAAGTGTCGGCCATCAACTCCTCGCAAGATCCCGAGGCGCTGCTGACGGTACGGCCGCGGACGATTGGCGTGAGCGTGAACCGGAATTTTTAATCGTAAGGACTTTGGAGTGTCTGCGTGACTGCCCCGATCATTGCAAATCGCAAGGGATATTATTGGGAGATCAAGGCAGGGAAGCGCTACCTCTGGTGCAGCTGCGGACGCTCGAAGTCTCAGCCCTTCTGCGATGGTTCGCATGCAGGAAGCGCCTTTCTGCCGGTGCTTTTCACGGCCGAGCGCGATGAGGATGTGATTTTCTGCGGCTGCAAACAGACGCAGAGCAGGCCGTTCTGCGATGGTGCCCACAGCAACTTGCCGGGCGGATATCTTACCGACGACCCGGATAGTCCTGAGAACCGGAAAGTCGTCAGCGTCGTCCCAGGGGAGGGCCCCTTAGTGCATTTGGACGGCCAATGCTACGTATTCTCGACCGCAAGGGCGACGCTCAAGCCGCGCGGCATGATGCGCTACTGTCAGGTCGTCACGCCGGCCCTAGGCGCGCTGTTCCAGTCGCAGTTCTATGCCGAGGTTGCCGCCGGCAGCTCCCCGGTGATCTCAGCTGATGGCCGTCATACTGTGCTGTTCATTGCTCGCGGTACGGGCGAGATAGAAATTAGCGGGCGTCGCTTTGCTGTTGAACCACTGACCGGTATCTACGTGCGCCCTGAGGAAGCCTACCGCGTGCACAACAGCGCCGATGTCCCGATCAAGTTTTTCATATCAAACGGGCCGGGGAGCGAAGATCTGGCGTGGTTGGATCGGATGCCGGCGAGTTTTGATTCTCAGTTTCCGGATCGAATTGCATTGATTGATCCTTTGCAGCGCCACAAAATGGCCGAGCGCTATTACCAGATGTTGATCAACCGGGAACATGGCTCGTCGGTCGTGACGCAATTCATCGGCAACATTCCGGAGTCCAAGGCGGAGCCGCATCGGCATTTGTATGAAGAGGCGTTGATATTTCTCAATGGAGAAGGCGTGGTATGGACGCAGCACACCAAGACCTCTGTAGTCGCAGGCGATGTACTGTTTTTGCCGCGTAAGCAAGTCCATTCAGTGCAATGCACAACGCAGGGCGGATTTGATATCGTGGGTGTGATTTATCCTGGTGACAACCCTTCGATCAACTACTAGGAGACAGCTCCTAAATCGCTTCGCGCAAACGAGAAATAAAATGGCCACTCATGCACAGACTCTTTCCACGCTGGTTGAGGGAATCGTCCGCGGCGGCATTCGCGTCGTCGACCTGACAGTGCCGCTCGAGGCGGCGACGCAAACCATACGCTTGCCGGAACAATTCGCACCTTCAAAGCCATTCTCGCTGGAAGAAATTTCGCGCTATGACTCGCGCGGACCGGCCTGGTATTGGAACAACATCAGTTGCGGCGAGCATACCGGCACGCATTTCGATGCGCCGATACATTGGGTGACCGGCAAGGACTATCCGGACAACGCGACCCATAATATTCCCGTCGACCGCTTCATCGGTCCTGCCTGTGTCATCGATGTCTCCGCGCAAGTGCGCGGCAGCGCTGATTTCTTGCTTACCCAGGCAATTGTCGAGGACTGGGAGCAGCGTCACGGCCGCATTCCCAGCCGCGCATGGGTCCTGATTCGCACCGATTGGTCCAAACGCCCTGGAGAGTCTTTCCTGAATCTCGGCGCGGATGGACCTCACACCCCGGGCTTTCACCCCGAATGCGTACCTTTCCTGGCGCGCGAACGCGATATTCTGGGTGTCGGGGTGGAGACCGTGGGCACGGACGCAGGCCAGGCGGCCACGTTCAACCCGATGTTTCCTTGCCATACCATCATGCACGGCGCCAATCGATTTGGTCTGGCTAGCCTCACGAATTTGGACCAGTTGCCCCCGACGGGATCTGTGGTGATCGCGCCTCCGCTAAAAATAGTAAACGGCTCAGGCAGTCCTTTGCGAGTGTTGGCGCTCGTACCTCAGAGCGACGGCTGACCTGAACGCCTAAGCAATGGAAGCGCGCGCGAGTTTCCTCGCCATCGCCGCGATTGTCATGTCCGCAACAAGCGGGGTCGCGCGTGCGGCAGACGATGAGCCTATTTTTCGCAAAATCAGCATTGATGCCGCGATTACAGTGGGAACCTTGCGCCCATTGAGCGGTGTGCAAGCGGCCACCGGTGCCGATGGCGCGGCTTTCTACAAGGCTGCACACATAGACTTGGTGCGCATCGACGCCGCGCTTGGCGCGGGTGCGGATAGCATTTTCCCGGACTTGGCTGCCGATAGCGACAATCCGAAGAGCTACAACTTCGGTCCGACCGATCGGATCATCGCTTCGATCAAATCCGCAGGGGCCGAGCCGTTGTTGCGCATCGCTTGCGAGCCTGCCGCTGCTGGCAGTGAGTTGGACCTCGAACGATACGCGCAAATTGCGCGCCATATGGCGTTGCATTACAACAAGGGCTGGGGAAAAGGCTTCAAGTATGCGGTCCGCTATTGGGAGATCGGGAATGAGCCGGACTTGCAGCGCTCTTGGAGCGGCACAGCGTTGGATTATTACGCGCTCTACGACAAAATGGCTCGCGCCATCCAGTCCGCTGATGATCAAGCTCTTGTCGGCGGACCTGGGCTCGCGAAGCCGTTGCTGGCCGGGGCCTACCGGGAAAATTTTATTGATGTGGTACGCGCCAATCGACTGCCGCTAGATTTTTTTTCCTGGCATTTTTTTGCGGTGGATTCGAACGATCCATACGTTTTCGTTTCGATTGCACGGGAGCTTCGACGGATTCTCGATGCACATGGTTCCGGTTCGACCAAGAACATCTTGGACGAGTGGAACGTCGATCCCGCTACCGAAGACATGTCGAAAGCCGCGCGCGCTGCTTTTGCAACCAGCGCGCTCATCTACATGCTCGGCGGGCCCATAGATGCGCAGACGGTGGATGCACGGGCAATGCCGGACGAAGTAGCTCACGCGCTCAGCGCCTTCGGCGCCTTGAAAAGCACGCCGATACTCATAAAAACGCTCGGCGGCGATGACGCAGGATTCGCGTTGGCGGCTGGCCGCTCGCAAGATCGGCGGCTGGTGCAAATATTGATCAGCAATTATCAGATCGCGCCAAAATTCCTGCAGCCGCGCAACAACTGGGACACCAGCCTTCCTGAGCGGCGCACGCTGCATTACCACGACAACGCGGGCTATGATGCGGCCATCAACCTGCCCTCATCTGGCAAATACCAGGTAAACCGTTACCGTATCGATGATCACTCGAATTTCACGTTGGTGGATAAAAGCGTCCAAACGGGACCCAGCGTGCATTTACAGGCACCGCTTCCGCCGCCCGGCGTCGAATTGATCGTGATCAGCGCGAACTAGAGGGAGCCTGTCTGAATACTCAGACAGTCTTGGGTCTAGAGCGGTTTTAAACCCACGCGCAGCAGATCGGCGATCTCCGCTGCGATCTGCGCCTTGCGCTGGTCGTCACCTAGAACCAATCCCTTTGCGAGCCAGCTGCCGGCGCCGCGCAAGAAGAGCAACAGGCAATCTCGGTTCACGTTACGCATGGAGCGTTCGTTACGTGCCTCCCTGCAAAGCGCACGGTATGCCTGAACAAGAACTCTGCCGCGCTCGGTGGCGAGAAGCTTTTCCTCATCGCTCAAGGAGTCATAGCCAGTGGATGAGCGTAACGGCTCGATATCGTCGCGTTGATGCGATATCGAGTTCGCGCGCAACACGGCAATTAGCGTCTCCGCAGCGGTGCCGCCCTGCGCGGTGGCTTGCTCGCGTATGCACGAAAAGATCCGGTCTGTGCGCGCGTAACATGCGGAGAGAATGGTCGATTTGTCGCCCACGTAATGATACAGCGTCCGTTTCGTTGCCCCTACCGCCGCAGCGATGTCGTCCAGGGAAGTCGTGTCCACGCCCCGCCGATTAAAAAGTTGCGAGGCGGCGGCGAGAATCTTCTCGCGCTTGGCGTCGAATTGCGCGCCGCGATCGAAAAGGCCGCCGGGAGGAGTGAGCAGCGGCGCGAAATCGACGGCTGGAGGATTCACTTCTTTGGCCCGATCGGCGGCCCAGCCATGGGTCAACATGTCCTTCGCTGAGGCAACGATGTCGCGCCGAGTTACCCGCAGCGCGAAAGCCAAGGCAGAGTTCAGCGGGATCGAGTGAATGATACTGATAATGGTTCGCGCGACGATGGGAAAGTCGCAACGGCGGATGTCGCCTGCTCTTGCGCCCGCCTCCAGCAGACTGGCGAGCCGCGCGACGACCGCTTCGAACACGCCCAGCACCGTTTCGCGCGCCGCTTTATCCAGAAGCCCAATCTCGCTCAAGGCAGCGAGCTCCGGTTCCGCCGGATCCAGGGTTAAGGAGAGGAAGTTCCCTACAACCTGCAACGCGCTATCGGCGGATTGCGCAGCTTCCCCTAGGCGGCGCGCCATGATTTCGGATGAGCGCAAGTAAACCTGAAACATCAGGTCCTCTCGATCTTCCACGTAGTAGTAAAGCGATGCGCGCGAAAATCCCAGCTTGTCCGCTACGGCAGTCAAGGATGTCATGGAGATGCCCTTGGAGTTCAGCTCCCGGGCGGCTTGATCAAGCAGCTGTTCGCGTCGGGACTGTCGGGCGGCGTCCGTGCGCCGCGCAGCTGCTGTGGTTTTCCCTGCCAGTGTCATCGTTCAATATTCTATCGCGCAGCCCTGAGGCTGAGTTTCCGGATCCGCGACGCGACGGCCTGCCCGAAGGTCCGCCAGCGCAGATTTCAGATATTCGCGGCCGGTATCCTGATCTGCAAAGATTTGATCGTCCATCGCGCCTTGGTAGGCGAGCCTGCCGTTGCGATCGACAACAAAAAAACTGGGCGTCGTTTTGGCGCCGTACCTGCGCGCGATGCTGCCGTCGTGGTCGAAGAGGAATGCGGTAATCATCGCTGCAGTCTGAGCTACGCGCGCACGCGCGGCAACGGCGCTTAAGTAACCGGCTTTATCCGGTGCGGCCGTATCGATCGAAAGCCAGACGATATCGTGCGCGGCAGCGTAGCGTTGCAAGGCCTGCATTGCTCCGTTCTTGTATTTCACCGCCGTGAACGGGCATACCGGACTAGTCCATTCCAGCACCACAATCCTCCCGGCGTAATCGCGCAGCCGGTGAAGTTTTCCATCAGCGCCCTGTGCGCTGAAGGCCGGCGAGGGTGCACCGATGTTCAGGTGGTCCAGTCCTTGGGCACGCGCGCCGGCAGATGCGCCGACTCCTAAGACCAGAATGAAAACAACTGTGGCGGCTGGTGTGAATCCCTTCAGCGAATCAAAGGAATACTTAGCAAGGCTCCCAGCCGCCACGTGAATTTACTGACCGCCTCCAGTTTTATCGCCTGCCGGCGGCGCGGGTGCAGTAGCGGCGGGAGACCCTTGCCCTTGCTGCGCCTGCTGACGCCGCTTCTGCATCGCCGACGCTTGAGCTGCCGCCAATTCATTCGGCTCGATGAAGCCGTCATGGTCGGTATCGATTTTGGCGAAGCTCGCGGCAAAGTCTTTGCCGATTGGACCGGTCAACTCCGACATGTCCAGCTTGCCGTTCATCTTGGTATCGAGCATGCCGAACAAGCGGTTGTCGTTCATCTCCTTATCGTAGGCCTTGTATTGGTCCATCTTGTCCGACGTCTCTCCGACCCATTCGTAATGGAATGCCGTGTAGAGCATCTCGTCAAAGGACTGATCGCCCCAGGGCACTACGCGATTATGATCCGGGTTGGCCGGATTTCTCGCGGAGTTGTCATAGGTGTAGACGGCCAACAGTTTCGATCCCGCCGGCACCTTGACCGGCTGAACGAAATTATATTCGCGCTGCCAGTTGAAGTCATAGTGGGGCAGGGATACAAGCAAGGTTTTCTGGCCGTCCGGCGCCACCAGCCAAAACTGCGAGGATGCGCCGCGATAGTGAGCGTGCGGGAACGCGCCGTATAGCATCATATCCTTCGGAACATCGATGTACGCCTGCAGTTCCGTGCTTTCAGTGTTCGCCGGAATGACGATGTTGGCGTTCAACACCACCGAGTTTCGCATCACATACTTCGGCTTGTCCTTGTGGAAATACAGTGCGATTTGCGAATGCTCGGTCACTTGCTGGCCGTACGGCGTGTAGTGAACCTGGAAGCCGATGGCACCGCCGGGCGGTATATATGCGCCGGTGTTGGGCGGCTCTTCAAAGGACTCGGCGCCGACCGCATAGCCGCCCAATGAGGTTCCCCATTTGCTCTCGTTCGCCACTTGGCCAGGTCCCGGTACTTCGCTCAAGTAGCCGGTGAGAATGTGATGTACGGTCTGGCGATTCACGACCTTGATGGTCGAAGCCCGCAGCCACTTGCCTTCCTTTAAAGGATTAACGATGTACGGACGCTGGTAATCGACGATGCCATTCGCCGGTATCGTGTACTCGGGAATGTCCAGCACCAAGTCTGGCTTGCCCAGCGGCCATTCCGGAGCGGTAAAGGTTTTGGCGGCTAACGGATCGGGACCCGTGCCGCGCGGCGCACCCGCTTCGACCCAGTGCACCAAGGTTTTGATCTGCGTGGCCGAGAGGCTCCGATCGCCGAGGAAGTGGCCGATACTCGGGTCAGCGCGCCAAGGCGGCATGCGTTGCGTGCGAATCATTTCGCGAATCATCGGTGCAAACGGGGCAATCTCTTCAAACTTCGTGAACGGCATGGGACCAATGCCGCCCGGCTCATGGCACGACACGCACTTGCCTTCGAACATGGGAGCAATATCTTTGACGTAGTTGACCTTGCTGGTGGCCATCTTGGCACGCTCAGGAAAATTTATGAGACAACCGACTGCTTCTTGCCGGGCAACGGCAACCGGCTTGCCCGCCAGTTGCGCATCGAGTGCGTCCTTGGCCCAAGTGTGCTCGGCCGCAGCCTTCTGACGCTCATAGGTGACTTTGTCGTCGATCGGTCCGCGATATACGATTTTCCAAGTCTTCGGATCGATGACGATGGCTTCCGCCGTACGCGTTACGCCCAGCTGCTCTCCGACCAATTGATTGGTGTCCATCAAAATCGGCAGGTTGTAGCCGTAGGCTTTTGCCTCCGCGACAATCGCCTCGCGCTTGTCCGTCGGCGTGGAATTCAACATGAAGAACTCGACGCCTTTGGAGGCGTATTGGTCCTGCAGCGCCTTGACCGCCGCGCTGGTATTGCGGCTGACGGGACAGCTATTGGCCTGCGTGATTAGCACGACCGCACTGGCGTCCCCAAGCTGACGCAACTCATGCGAGTGCAAATTCTGGTCGGACAGGCGAAAGTCATCGACGGTGACGGGCAGCACGACCTCGACGGGAACTTTGGCCGTGAGATTCGCCGTGGCGCCGCTCAGGCCTATGTAGCTTAGGCCTGCGAGTGCAATCAACGCCGCAGCCCCCGATGTACGAGTCTTCTTCATAGTCCTTAACCTTCCCCTGTGGTTCGCCATGGTTTTGCCCGCGCAATGCGGAATCAACGTTTCGGTGCAATTATGCCACCATATGTAGGGGCTGTGGCGTGACCTGACGCATTTCATGCGTTAATGCGCCATGATTGGCGGGATGCTGCGTCGCGGGTTTAAATGGGCCGGGTGGGGGCTGCTGGCCGTCATCTTTAGCGGGCTAATTCTCGGGGCGGCGCTGCAGGCGGGATATCTGACGGGACCTTTGGTTAAATTTCTGGCCGAGCGCACGGAGCGCCCGATCCGCGTCGATGGGCCGGTGAGGCTGAACATATTCTCATCCCACCCGCGGCTGATCGCGGAACGGGTGATTATAGGCAGCCCGCACTGGGCTCCTGCCGGTACCGCCGCAGAGATCGGCAAGGTAACGGCGGTGTTCACCGCGTCCTGGCGGGACTGGACCTTGAGCTTGGAGAGTCTGGAAATTGATGCCGCAACGCTGCATTTCTTCTGCGACGCCACGGGGCACGCCAATTGGCAGCTTCAAAATCCCGACCAATATCCGCCCGAGGGCCTGCCGGTCATTCACTCGCTCTCCGTGCCAGGCGCTCATGTGCTTCTCGATGATGCGCTACGCCACAGGCAGTTCGATGGAACGGTCTCGGCTCAAGAGGTCAAAGGCCCAGGCGCTGCGGGAGCGTTGCGAATCGAGGGGAAAGGGCAACTCAACGGCCGGCCCGTGAACCTCGAAATCACCGGCGAGCCGCTGCGCACGGTGAGCCGCAATAAGCCCTATGGCTTTACGTTCAACCAGCGCTCGAGCGGGTCGCATATTTCAGGAAAGGGAACCCTCTGGGAGCCTTTCGATCTGGATAATTTGGATGCAACTTTTGAAGCGAACGGCGCCGACTTGAAGGACTTTTACTATCTGACGGGCGCGAAGTTGATCGACACCGGCAGCTACCGGCTGTCCGGTAAGCTCACGCGGCGCGGCGCTACATCGACGTATAGCGGCCTTGCCGTCGCCTTCGGGCAAAGCGACCTTCGAGGCACCGTATCCGTCAAAACCTCGAAAGGGCGCGCAGATATCGATGCCGACGTGAGTTCTCAACTGCTGCGCATGGCAGATCTTGGCGCGCGGGCTGCAGGCCGCGACCCCGAGGTGGGGTCGGCTGAGCCCCTGTTACTATCGAGCAAAAGCTACAATCCCGATGCGTTGCGTACATCCGAGGCAACGATCAAATATCGTGCGCGGCGTCTCGAGGCGAGTCGAATTGTTCTGACTTCGGTCGCCGCCAGAGCGACGCTAGATCGAGGTGTGCTATCGGTAACTCAGTGGTTGGCGCAGATCGCGGGCGGTAAGCTCGATGCACAGCTTAAGATCGACGCGCGCAAAGAAAATCCCGCCATGCGCCTAGAGCTTAAGATCGCTGGTTTACAAGTGGGACAATATGCTCGCAGAAAAGCCGGCCCGCCCGCCCTCGATGGGCCGCTTGACCTGCAGGCAAACCTGACCGGCCAGGGAAAATCCTTGCACGAATTCGCTGCGAGCGCCGACGGGAAGATGCTGGCAACGCTGCGCAGCGGGGTCATCCGGGAGTCGCTGGCGGAACTGACCGGTATCGATCTTAAAGGGTTAGGCTTATTGCTCGCGAAGAGCCAAAAGGAGGTGCCGGTTCGTTGCGGTATCGCCAACTTCGAGGCGCACGGCGGCACCTTTACCGCAAAGGAGCTGGTTATCGATACGGAACCTGTCCTGATTAAAGGCGAAGGCCTTATTCATATGGACACCGAGACTCTGGATTTGGCATTGCGCGGCTACCCTAAAGCGACGCGTTTCCTCCAATTGCGCGCGCCGATTGTAATTGGCGGAACGCTGGCGAAACCGTCAGCGGGGATCCAGGCGCGCGATTCAAAGCTGGTGCTCGTCGATCGGGGCCACGCCAAAGATGCCGACTGCGAGTCCATGCTCCCATGAATTTCGCCGTTCCGGTCGGAAAAAGCGATCATTGGCTGGGTCCGGAAGACGCTCCGGTAACGCTGCTCGAGTACGGTGACTATCAATGTCCGTACTGTGCCGACATGCATCCAATGATCAAGTCGATTGCCAGGGCCATGGGCACACAATTGCGCTTGGTCTTCCGCCACATGCCGCTCAACGATGTGCATCCCTTCGCGCAATATGCAGCCGAAGCAGCCGAAGCGGCCGGCGCGCAGGGCAAGTTTTGGGAAATGCACTATGAAATTTACGAGCATCAGTCGGATCTGGGAACTGACCTGCTTCACCAGCTTGCGGTCGACCTCAAGCTGGATCTTCCTCGTTTCGAGGCAGATCTCGAGGCGCGACGCTTCCGCCCCAGAGTGAAGCGTGACTTCATGAGCGGCATGCGCAGCGGCGTGGCCGGGACCCCGACGTTTTTCATCAATGGCAAACGATATGAGGGCGCTCTTGACCGCGCCTCACTTTTGTCTGCCGTGGGGCGAGCTTAGGAGGCTAACCCCTTCGGAATTGCAGCAGTCGATTATTCGCCGGCAGGTCGTGATCGGCCAGTAACTTAAGCCCGCACTCGGTGCTCAATAATGTGACTTGTTCTACATCGCGCAGCCCCGAGAGCGGGTCGCGCTCCTTCAGCATGCAATCAAACTCTTCATTGCTCTGCGATGTGTAACGGCCTTGGTAGCGAAACGGTCCGTACACGCACACGATGCCGTCAGCGGATAACACGGCATCCAAGCCCCGGAACAAGGCCGTCACCTCGCTCCAAGCCATAATGTGCAATGTATTGGCTGTGAATACGGCATCGACGTGGCGAACCGGCCAGACCGCTTGATTGACGTCAAGCAGCGTGGGATGGCGCAAATTAGCAGAACCTTCGAGCTTCACGCGGGCAGCCAGATCATCAAGATAAGCCAGCTGTTCCGTCGGATACCAGGTCAAATGAGGCAGGTGCGCTGCAAAATGTACCGCGTGCTGACCGGTGCCGCTGCCGATTTCCAGCACGTGCACCCGATCGGCGAAGGCGCCGCGCAACACGGCCAGAATGGGAGCCTTGTTTCGCTCGCAAGCTTCGGAAAAGGGCAGCATACGTAGGCAAGATTTTAGCGTACTCGCGCCTTCGCTATTCAAGCAAGTGATCTTTAGCTACAGTGACGCCCCCCTTTCAAGGTCTCGAGGAGATAATTCGATGGCGACTTCCTTGTACGATTTCTCCATTCCGCCGTTGACGCGCGGATTGACCAATATGTCGGCGATTCTCGACAAAGCTGCCGCTTATGCGACCGCAAAAAAACTCGAAGCCAATGTGCTTGCGCAGACGCGTCTATATCCCGACATGCATCCCTTGAGTCGGCAGGTGCAAATCGCATGCGATACGGCCAAAGGGGCTGCCGGAAGGTTGGCCGGGGTGGAAATACCGAAGCACGAAGATACTGAAACCACGTTGCCTGAACTCAAAGCTCGCATTGCAAAGACTTTGGATTTTCTGAAAACAATCTCTGCGGACAAGATGTCGGGCGACGAAAGCCGGCCCATCGAGATCAAATTTCCCAATGGCTCGTGGAAATTTACCGCCGTGAGCTACCTCATCGATTTCGTGCTGCCGAACTTTTACTTCCATGAGAGCATGGTCTACGCGTTGTTGCGCAAAAGCGGCGTTGAAATCGGCAAAGGGGATTTCCTGGGCGCTCTTCAGTAGCAGGTATGTTATGCCAGTTGCTCGATGAGTTGCTCGACGCGGGTAAACAGCGCTTCCTCGGTCCGCGCTATGTGAGCAAAGCGCAACTTTAGCGGTCCGTCCAAGCGGTATTCCTTAGGCTTACCCTGGATGAGCTTTAGAACGCGCTTCGGATCGATCTTGTTGTGCTCCTCGAAGAGGATGTAGCCGTTGCTGGCGCCAGCATCGATCTTGCGAATGCCAAGTGCAGCCGCTCGAAGCTTGAGATAAGCCGCGCGGAACAAGGACTGGGCATAAGGCGGTATCGGGCCAAAGCGGTCGATCATCTCGACTTTCAGCTCGTCGAGCTCTTCGGACGTGGGCGTGCTCGCTATGCGCTTGTACAGCATGAGCCGTAAGTGCACGTCAGGCACATAGTCCTCGGGAATGAGCACGGGTACATGCAGCTCGACCTCAGGCCCCGCGTCCACGGGCCGTTCGAGATCCGCCTGTTTCCCAGTCTTGAGCGCCGTGACCGCACGCTCCAAGAGTTCCATGTAGAGGTTATAGCCGATCTCTTGGATCTGCCCGCTCTGCTCGTCGCCCAGCAGTTCGCCGGCGCCGCGGATCTCCATATCGTGCGTGGCAAGGGTGAAGCCGGCGCCAAGCTCTTCCAGGGATTCGAGCGCTTCGAGGCGCTTGATGGCATCTGCCGTCATGGCCTTGCGCGGCGGGGTGATCAGATAGGCGTATGCACGGTGATGCGAGCGCCCGACTCGGCCTCTGAGTTGATGGATCTGTGCCAGCCCAAATCGATCCGCGCGATCGATCACGATGGTGTTCGCCGTCGGCACGTCGATACCACTCTCGATGATCGTGGTGCAAACCAGCACGTTGAAGCGCCGATGATAAAAATCCAGCATCAGCTGTTCGAGTTCGCGTTCGCGCATCTGACCGTGACCGACGGCGACCGTGGCTTCCGGCACGAGTTCGCGAATGGCTTGCGCCGTTTTTTCAATGGTCTCGATGCTGTTGTGCACGTAGTAAACCTGGCCGCCGCGGCGGATTTCGCGCAGCGCAGCCTCGCGAACCACCGTCTCATTCCACTCAAGCACAAAGGTTTTCACCGCGAGGCGTTCGGCCGGAGGCGTGGTAATCAACGATAAATCGCGCAAGCCCCCCATCGCCATATTGAGGGTTCGGGGGATGGGAGTTGCGGTAAGGGTGAGCACGTCCACTTCGGTTCGCAGGGCTTTTAATTTTTCCTTGTCGCGCACACCGAAGCGGTGCTCTTCATCGATCACCACCAATCCCAGGTCTTTGAAGCGAACTTTTCCCTGCAGCAGCCTTTGCGTCGCGATGACGATATCCACGGTGCCGGCCGCAATGCCGCTGATCACCGATTCGGCTTCTTTGTTGGTACGAAAGCGCGACAGGCTTTCGATCCGAACCGGCCAGTCCGCAAATCGGTCGACGAACGTCGTGTAGTGCTGTTGCGCGAGCAACGTCGTGGGTACCAAAACAGCTGCTTGCTTGCCTGCCTGTACCGCGATGAACGCCGCTCTAAGGGCCACCTCCGTTTTACCGAAGCCCACATCTCCGCAGATCACCCGATCCATGGGCTTGTCGGTTTTCAGGTCCGCAATGACTTGTTCAATGGCGGCTCCTTGATCGGCGGTCTCCTCGAAGGGGAATCCAGCTTGAAACGCCCGATATTCCGCTTCCCCCGCCAGCATGCGCGTGCCTTGCCTGGCGGCTCGGCGCGAGTACAAATCCAGGAGTTCGGCCGCGACATCGCGGATGCGCTGAGCCGCCTTGCGGCGCGCCTTTTGCCACTGCTCGCCGCCGAGCTTATGCAGCGGGGCGCTCTCCGCCGGTGCTCCCGTGTAGCGGGAAACCAGGTGTAACGATTGGACCGGCACATAGAGCTTGTCGCCATCCGCGTATTCAAGGACCAGAAATTCGCCGGTGTAGCCGGCAATATCCATGGTCTGCAACCCGACGTAACGTCCCACCCCGTAGGTTTCGTGCACCACGGGCGCACCGACCCTCAGGTCCGACAACTCTTTGAGTATTTTTGCCGGATCGCGCTCGGTTCGGCGCCGCCGGCGCTCTTGCCGTGCACGATCGCCGAACAGTTGCGACTCGGTGAGAATCTCCAAGGGTGGAGATTCGAGCGACAGGCCGGACGCGGCGGAAGACACGGTAATGCCAAGCTCGAGCCCGCTCGCCAGGAAAGCCGCGAAACTGTCGAAGATCTTCGGCTGCACGCCGCGGCTGCGCAGCAGATCTAAAATGAGTTCGCGGCGGCCAGCCGATTCGGCCGCGAGCAAAATTCGGGCGCTGCTCGCGGTGATGTGCGACACCAGTTCAGCGGCCGGCTGCTCGGCGCGCGCCTCGATGCGCACCGATGCCGGTGCAGCACTGGAGAAATTTTGAAAGGGCGGGGCAGTCTCGGGTGGCCACTCGAATGTTTGAAGCTGAACTTTCTGCCATGGCGCGTAAACTTGCGCGAATTCTGCCGGAGCGACGTACACCTCCCCGGGGTCCAAAATGGGCCGGTAGCGGTCGTGCCGCAACTGCTCATGCCGTCCGACAATCCCTTGCCACAGGCTCTCGACCGCGCTGCTGGCAGCGTTGATGTCGATGAGGGTGCTGTCGGGCGGTAGATACTCGAATAAATGCGACGTGCGCTCGAAGAACAGCGGCAGAAAATATTCCACGCCCCCCGGCGCCAGCCCATTGCTGACGTCCCGATAAACCGCCTGCTCCGAAAGATCTCCGGTAAAGCGCAGACGATAACGGCGCCTGAACTCGCGCACCGCCTCTGGGTTGAGCGGAGTTTCGCGCGCCGGCAGTAGGTGAATCCGCTCCAGCTTGTCGAGGGAACGCTGAGTATCAGGGTCGAATCGTCGGATGCTGTCGACGTCGCGGTCCAGGAGATCGATTCTGAAGGGCGTGTCGGACCCCATGGGAAACACATCGATCAGCGAGCCGCGAACCGCGAACTCGCCATGCGCTACCACCTGCGTGACGCTGGCGTAGCCGGCTAAAGCCAGCTGTACGCGCAAGGCCTCCAGGTCGAGCGTCTCATTCACCTGCACCTTGAGGGAATATCCCTCGATGTAGCTGCGCGGCGCCAATCGCTGCAGCAGTGTGTCGATGGCGACCAGCCAAACTCCGTGGCGGGCGCGGGGCAGTTCCGCCAAGGTGGCGAGCCGCGCGGAAGTAATGTCGGGGTGTGCGGAAAAGCTGTCATAGGGCAGTGTTTCCAAATCGGGAAACACCCTGACGTTCAGTGCGGGACCGGCAAAGAATCGAATCTCTTCGCTCAGGGTTTCCGCCTCGCGCGAATTCTGCGCGATAACGATGAGCGGACCCGGGGCCTTCGGCGCCGCCTCTGCGATCGCCAACGCCGGGGCGGCGCCATAAAGCTTGCCCCATTTGATCGGGCGCCCATCGTTGCTGGGAAGTACGGGTTCGAGTAAGGACATGCGTATTTAAAAAAAACAAAAAGCGCCCGCCGCGAATCAAATCGCGGTGGGTCCATAAGGTGAGATGTTACGCGAGCCTAAGCGGGGTTACGCGTCAATTGACTTTAAGAATTTACGACTACGCTGTGAATGACATGGTCGTGTTCGAAATAGACGATGAACCCCGGGTATTCCCAGCGAGAGATCGGCGGCTGTCCCACCGCAGGAGTTTTGGCAGCCGGCGCCCCGAACTTGCCCGCCACCTGGTCCATGGTCATTCCGCGGGTGGGTGTGGGAACGTCGGATTGCTTTACAGCAATGCCATTATCGACAGTAATGACCTCGGCTCCGGCGAGGCCGCCCGCGAGCACTGCGGCCAGCAGTAGAATTCTATACCTCATGGCGCACCTCATATGTTACCGATATCCTATGATTACTCTGAGAATTTCCATCTAGCATGCAAGGAACCCCCCGTAAACTATAGCACCGCCCTCATGGACCAATACTTGACTCAATTAACACTCTGATGCCATTTTCGGGCCCGCTTAAAGGTTAATCGCCGCGCATGTTCCAACCCCTGCCTGTCTTCGTGGGCCTACGTTATTCGCTGGCCCGGGAACATAGCTTTTTCGTCTCCTTCATTACCTGGGTATCGCTGCTCGGCGTAGCGGTGGGCGTCGCAGCCCTCATTACAGTCCTATCGGTGATGAATGGCTTCGAGTCTGAGCTGCGCGGCCGCCTGCTTAGCCTATCCGCACATGCGATCTTGACTTCCGGCGGTGCGATAGCTGACTGGCAAGCGCAAATCAGCCGCCTTCAGGGCTCACCGGGCCTTGAGGGCGCGGCACCCTTCCTTGATACCGACGCCATGCTCAGCCGCCAATCCTCGATGAGCGGGGCGATCGTGCGCGGCATCGATCCGGAACGGGAACCGAATGTTTCGTCCATCGCGGATGCCATGCGCGAGGGCCGCTTAAGCGACTTAAAACCAGGTTCGAACCGGATCATATTGGGCCGAATGCTCGCCTACCAACTGCAAGTGGGCGCCGGCGATACGGTTGTCGTGATGATTCCCGGCGTGAGCTCGGGCGGCGCAGGTTTCGCGCCTCGGTTGCAGGAATTCGAGGTGATCGGTGTATTCGAAGTCGGGCTGCAGGAGCACGACAGTGTTCTCGCCTTGATCAATTTGAGCGACGCAGAAGCGCTGCGGGGCCTTCAAGGACCGACCGGCATCCGCCTCAAGTTCGACGATGTGCTCAACGCCCCAAATTTAGCGCGCGTTGCGGCTGCGCGATTGGACTCGAAGTTGCAAGTTCGGGATTGGACTCAGGAAAATGAGGCCTATTTTCGCGCTATCCGCATCGAGAAGACAATGATGGGGCTGATCCTGATGCTGATTGTCGCCGTGGCCGTCTTCAACATCGTGGCGACCTTGGTCATGGTGGTGAACGACAAGCGTACCGACATCGCCATCCTGCGGACGCTGGGCTTAAGCCCACGGGGCGTGCTGGGTGTGTTCATCACTCAGGGTGTGCTCATTGGATGGATCGGTACCGCGCTCGGGGTGGGCCTGGGCGTTGCGCTGGCATTGAACGTCGATGTCGTGGTGCCTTTTTTGGAAACAAATTTCGGGTTTCACATCATGGACCCGGATGTCTACTACATTTCGGGCATCCCAAGCGAGTTGCATCCTCCCGATGTCGTCAGGATTGCATTGGCTGCCCTAATCCTGACTTTCACGGCGACCATTTATCCGGCTTTCCAGGCGGCGCGCACCCAGCCTGCCGAGGCGTTGCGCTACGAATGAAGACCTATTGGTACGAAGGCTTTTTGGGGGTTCGATATCTGCGCGCATCGCGTCGGCGCGGCTTCGTATCATTGATTGCGGGAATCGCCATTGTCGGTTTGGCGCTGGGTGTTGCGGTGCTGATTGTGGTTCTCTCGGTGATGAACGGTTTCGAAGAAGTGCTGCGTACCCGGATCTTGAGTCTGACGGCGCATGCGACCATTTCGGGGGTGGAGGGCAGCCTCGTCAAGTGGCGCGCCGATCTTGAGAAGCTCGAGAATTTTCCCGGCATTGTCGGAGCGGCACCCTATATCGAAGGACAGGGTTTGATGACCCACGCCGATAAGTCTTCGGGCGTGCTGTTGCGCGGTATCGTGCCGGAATCGGAAGCACGAGTGGTAGATTTAGGCCCGCACCTGCTGAGCGGCCGCTTGAGTGATCTATCCCCGGGCAGCTACCGGGTCATCCTGGGCAAGGCCCTGGCTGAGGAATTGGGTGTCAAAGTCGGCGATCGCATCGTGCTGATCGTCGCACTCGGCGATGTAACCCCGCTCGGGGTGATCCCGCGCATGCGCGCATTTGAAGTGGCGGGATTACTTTCAGTCGGCATGTATGAGTACGACCGCCGAATCGCCATCGTCGCGATGCAGGATGCGGCGAGACTGCTGCGCATGGGAGATGAGGTCACAGGAATTCGGCTGAATCTGGCCGATATGTACGCCGCTCCGCGCATTTCGCACGCTGCGGCGATGGCAATCGGCGGCGGGGTTCAGATCCAAGATTGGACCAACGAGCACGTGAATTTCTTTCGCTCCATCGCGATCACCAAGCGCATCCTGTTCGTGATCCTGTCCTTGATGGTCGCGGTTGCGGCTTTCAACATCGTGTCGACCATGGTCATGGTGGTTAAGGAGAAGCGGCGCGACATCGCCATATTGCGCACCTTTGGCTCCTCGCCTGCCAGTATCTTATCGGTCTTCATCGTGCAGGGCAGCTTGATTGGGTTGCTCGGCATCGCCGTGGGCGTGGGATTCGGCGTGGCGCTCGCCGTGAATCTTCAGCAGTTGGTGCACGGACTGGAAGCCATCGTCGGGTTCAAATTCCTCGATGCGCGCGTGTACTTCATGAGCGATTTGCCGGCGCACGTGCGCGCCACCGACGTGCTTCGCATCTGCGGCTTCGCATTCATCCTGGCATGCGCCTCCACGGTGTATCCGGCAGCGCGCGCCGCGCGATTGCTGCCCGCTGAATCTTTGCGCAATGATTCATGACCGCACCGCTGGCAGAGGCTTGCCAGCCGGCGGGGTGGTTACCATCTCTGCAGAAATTCGAGGACAACGCTCATGTCGACTTTAAATGAAACGGTGCTCGAGGGCGTGGACGTGGTGAAGGAGTTCGTTCAGGGCGGCGCGACGCTGCAGGTGTTGCGCGGGGCGAGCATCCAAGTGCAAAGCGGCGAGCGCATTGCCATCGTCGGGGCATCAGGATCCGGCAAGACAACCTTGCTCCAGCTGCTGGGAGGGCTGGACTTGCCGACGCGCGGCACGGTGCATATCGCCGGGTCCGCCATGAATGAATTGAACGATACGGAGCGCGGGCGACTGCGCAACCACGCGGTAGGCTTCGTGTACCAATTTCACCATTTGCTGCCGGAGTTCACGGCCTTGGAAAATGTCGCCATGCCCTTAATGGTGCGTCGAATGAGTCCGGCCGATGCGAAACGGCAGGCCGCCGAGCTGCTGGCGCGCGTAGGTCTGGCGGAACGCTTGGAGCATCGTCCCTCCCAGCTCTCGGGAGGGGAGCGCCAGCGCGCAGCCGTGGCACGCGCGTTGGTGACGCGGCCGAAATTAGTATTGGCGGACGAGCCGACTGGAAATTTGGATGGTAAAAATGCGGCGCAAGTTTTTGAACTGATGCTTGAACTTAATCGGGAACTCGGCACGAGTTTGGTCATCGTAACGCACGATGAAAGATTGGCCGCGCGCCTTGACCGCGTGCTGACTTTGGCGGACGGAATCTTAGTCGAGCGCCGCGCCGCGGCTGCTTGAGCGTGCGCGGCGCCGCCGCAGCTGGTAAAGGACCCTGGCTCGCCATGCCGCCTGGGCAAGCACATAGCCTGTTGCAGCGGCAATCAGACCCAGCACCAGGGCGCCCAGCAGCAATGGGGGCCAGAGCAGGTTCATGTCAGCCCAAAAGGTATGCTGAGTGATGGCATGTAAGAAGGGCATCAGATCGAGCCCCAAGAGCTTCGCGCCGACCCAGAGAGAACCCGCCACTTGGGGCAGCCAGGTAAATGGATTGCTGACGAAAACGGTCGCGAACAGAATGGGTAGGTTCAATCGCAGATAGATCCCCAGCAGCGCGCAAGTCACCAGATGCACGGGCAGCAAGGGGGTCGGGGGAATGAAGGCGATAAACAATCCCAAGGCGAAGGACCGGGTAACGCTGGAGCGATTGAAGATCCAGCAGCGGCGGTCCAACATCACCGCGGCAAAATGTTTCAGACACCAGTGTTTCTCCAGCGTCAGCCGATCCGGTGTAATGCGTTTAAGCCAGCGCCGCATAGTTTTACGCTCCCGAACCTTCATTATGCCGTTTTCGTGACGCTTGCACTGGACTGGTTCACCGTTTGGTAAATCAATGGTTTGGAGCATGTGCCAAAAGTACTGTCTGAACAGTCGGCGCTCAAGTATCATGCCCTCAACTTTGTATTTGACTTAAACGAGGACGCAATGTGGGAGATCATCCGCGCTGGCGGCGGCTTCATGTGGCCGATCATCTTATGTTCCATCGCAGCGGTTGCCATCATCTTGGAGAGGCTCTGGACTCTACAGAGCAACCGCGTCATTCCACGTGATCTGGCTCAGAAAGTGTGGAACTGGATCGAAGCAGACCAATTGAGCGACAAGCTGGTGGTCGCCCTGGAGCAGAACTCGCCCCTCGGCAAGCTTCTGGCCGTCGGGTTGGCGAATCGCAATAAGCCACGGGAGCTGATGGTGGAGCGCCTCGAAGACGGTGGACGGCACGTAATCCACGATTTGGAGCGCTTTCTGAACACATTGGGCACGATCGCGGCGGTGGCCCCTTTGATGGGACTTCTGGGTACGGTCGCCGGCATCATTCACGCATTCAACGCCATCACCGCGAGCGGATTAGGCGACCCCAGGACCCTGTCGGGGGGTATCGGCGAGGCGCTGATCACGACCGCGGCGGGCCTGACGGTGGCCATTCCTTCACTCATCGCATATCGATTCCTCCGGGGTAAGGTCGAGCGGCTGGTGATTCGTATGGAAAAGGAAGCAATGAAGCTGGTAGATGCGCTCGACGAGCGCGGCGGTTTCGTCAAGCGATGAATCTACGTCCTCGCCACCGAGAAGATCCTGAAATCAATTTGATTTCGATGATCGACGTGCTGCTGGTGCTCCTGATCTTCTTCATGGTTTCAACCACGTTCAATCAGGAAGGACGGGTCAAGGTTCAGTTGCCGCAATCGAGCGATACACCGATACCGCGGGGTCCGCGCGAGCCGTTGGTCATCACCGTCACCGCAGAGGGCAATTATCGCGTCAACGAGCGCACATTGATCAACTCAAGCCCCGATACCTTGCGTGCCGCCTTGGTCAAGGAAGCCGGTGCGGAACGCGGGCCGATCACCATCCGGGCGGATGCTAGAACCACGCACCAAGCGGTCGTCACCGCGATGGATGTGGCGGGAAAGCTTGGATTTGCGCAGCTCAATATCGCGACCGTGCACGAGGACTCGACCCCTTGAGCGCGGTCCCGGCGGTTGTCAAACCCGCCGTTGACGGATGGGACATCTACCGCCGTTTGATCAAATACGCGAGGCCGCATGCTGGGATGTTTATCATCGGCGTGCTGGGCGCGATCTTGTTCGCCGTGTCTAATGCGTCGTTGGCGTACCTGGTGAAGCAATTCATGAAGGGAACGTTCGTGATGCGCGATCCGGACGTCATTTGGCAGGTGCCGATCGGCGTGGTTGTGCTGTTCACACTGCGCGGCGTCGGCGACTATATCGCCAACTACTTTCCGAGCTATGTGGGGCGGCAAATCATCAAGAGCCTGCGTCAAGACCTGTTTCAGCACTACATGCGCTTACCCGTAGCCTATTCGGATCAGCAGCAATCCGGCCATCTGCTGTCCAAATTGACCAACAACATCGAACTGGTCGCGGCGGCGGCGACCAACGCGGCCATCTCCCTCATCAGCGATTCCTTGAGCATCGTGATCCTGGTCGGCTATTTGTTCTATTTGAACTGGCACCTGGCGGCGTTTTGCATCGCAGCCGCTCCGGTCATCGCGGGGCTGATGCAAATCGCGAACCGCAGCTTCCGCCGTTATAGCCAGCGCATTCAAAACTCGATGGGCGATATCACGCGCGTGGCAAAGGAAGCCATCGATGCGTTGCGGTTGATCAAGATCTTCAACGCCGAGGATCATCAAACGCAGCGGTTCGAGGTGGTGAACGAGCTCAACCGCGCATCGAACATGAAATTGGTGCGGGCCAAATCTATCAGCAACCCGGTGGTGCAATGCATAGCCGCCATCGCGTTAGGCAGCGTCCTGTTCGTCTCCATTCACCAGGTGCAATCCGGCGATCTGACGCTGGATTCATTTTTCGGCTTCTTGACCGCGCTGTTTCTCATTCCCTCACCGTTGCGAAGCCTGGTAAACATGAGCGGTCCGTTGCAGCAGGGGATTGCCGCCGGCCAGAGCGTGTTCGAGGTGCTGGATCAGCCCACCGAGGGCACGGGGGGAACGCGCGCCATCAGCCGCGCCCGCGGCGAGATCGAATTTCGAAATGTGTCGTTCGGCTACGCCGAGGATAAGGGTGAGGTGCTCAAAGGCGTCAGTTTCCAGGTCCGCCCGGGAGAGACGGTCGCCATAGTCGGTCGTTCCGGGAGCGGCAAGACGACGCTGGTAGGTCTGGTGCCGCGATTCTTCGATGTGCAGCAGGGGTCGGTACTCCTGGACGGCGTCGATGTGCGCGAATACCGGTTGACCGATCTGCGTTCGCAAGTGAGCCTCGTTAGCCAGGATGTGGTGCTGTTCAATGACACGATTAGGAACAACATTGCCTTTAATGCACTTGGAAAGAGCGAAGGGCAGGTTGCCGAAGCTGCGCGGGCCGCCAATGTGATGGAATTCGTCGATCAGCAGCCGCAAGGATTCGATACCTTGCTAACCGATCGCGGCCAGAACTTTTCCGGCGGGCAGCGGCAACGAATATCCATTGCGCGGGCGTTGCTCAAGGATTCGCCGGTGCTCATTCTCGACGAAGCCACCGCGGCGCTTGACAATGAATCGGAGCGCCGCGTGCAACAAGAGTTGGGCGTTCTGATGCGGGGGCGAACCACGCTGGTTATCGCCCATCGGTTGTCGACTGTCGAGAATGCCGATCGGATCATCGTCCTTGATCAAGGCCGCATCGTCGAGATGGGCAACCACCGCGACCTACTGGCCCGAGGTGGATTATACGCCGCACTGCATGGCATGCAGTTCAACGCGTGAGCGCCGGCCGCGCCAAGTCGGTGCAGTCATGGCTTGAAAGAATTTGGTATCAGAGGGCGCCGCCGCCGTGGTGGCTTGAAGCGCTGGGCGCCCTTTATGGTCTCGTATATCGAGTGCGCCGCGTTGCTTACGCCAAGCAATGGCGCCGATCCATATCGCTCGCATGCCCGGTGCTCGTCGTCGGAAATTTGACCGTCGGGGGTACCGGCAAAACGCCGTTGGTGGGGTGGTTGGCTGTGCAATTGACGGAACGTGGTTTCAGGCCCGGCGTGGTGACGCGCGGCTACGGGGGTTCGTCGCGGCAGGCCCGGTTGATCCAAGGATCGGATGATCCTAAGCGGGCGGGAGATGAAGCCATACTGCTGGCGCGCAAATCGCGGGTGCCAGTCGCCGTCGGACGAAATCGACCGGCTGCGGCGCAATTATTGATCGATGCAGGATGCAATATTATCGTGAGCGATGACGGCCTCCAGCATTATGCGTTGGCACGCGATTGCGAGATCGTGGTCATCGACGGCGAACGGCAGTTCGGCAATGGACGTTTATTGCCCGCCGGGCCGCTCCGCGAAGTGCCCAATCGACTGAAAAGCGCCGATGTGATCGTCGTAAATGGCGGCCCTGCGGTCATCGGGAATCATGCTCGACTCGCCGGCGCGCTGCGCATGCGGCTGGAGGCCACTCATGCAATAGCGCTGCGCTATGGCACAATTAAACCGTTGAAGGAATTTTCCGGCCGATCGGTACATGCTGTGGCCGCAATCGGCAATCCGCAGCGCTTTTTCCGAATGCTGCAGGCACTGGGTATCGACGTCGTTGCTCACACCTTGCCGGATCATGCGCGGCTCCAAATCGAGGACATCTCATTCGCCGACGATCTTCCGGTGCTCATGACCGAGAAGGATGCCGTAAAATGCAGAGAAATAGCAGGACCGCATCACTGGTATGTTCCGGTGATCGTGGTCTTCGACGAGGGTGATTCCGAAGCACTGGAAAACGTTGTGGCCAGGTCTATTGAACGGCGCGCCGCGCGCGCGTGAGGAAGTATGGATAAGCGATTGCTCGAACTGCTGGTTTGCCCGATCTGCAAGGGCCCGCTGCACAGCGCAGGCGCTGGCGAGTCCCTGGAACTGATTTGCCGCGCGGATCGGTTGGCGTATGCGGTGCGCGACGGAATACCTTTGATGCTGCCGGAAGAAGCCCGCGCGCTGCTCCCGGACGATGCACTGCTGGAATCCTAGCCGTCAGCCAAATGTTTCACGTGATTATACCGGCGCGCTTTGGCTCGACTCGATTGCCCGGCAAACCGCTTCTTTTGATCGGCGATCGGCCTCTCATTCAATGGGTATGGCAGAGTGCGCGCGCCAGCGGCGCCGCTTCCGTGGTGGTGGCAACCGACGATGAACGAATTCGGACTGCCGCAACGAAGTTCGGCGCTGAATGTCTGATGACATCGCCGCACCACGCTTCGGGGACTGATCGAATCGCGGAAGTTTCGCGAAACAAGCAATTGGCTGACGACGATATCGTGGTCAACCTACAGGGCGATGAGCCTTTGATGCCTGCGCAAGTCATCGCTAAAGTGGCTGACGCCCTGCACGATGATGCAAGCAGCGATATGGCCACGGCGGTGGCGCCCATCCAAACCTTGCGTGAATTTCTCGATCCGAATTGCGTCAAGGCGCTGCGCGCCGAAGATGGGCGGGCGCTGTATTTCAGCCGCGCTGCAGTTCCTTGGCCGCGAGACTGCGTCGCGGCCGGACAACCCACCTCGTTTGCGGGCGCGTGGCGCCATATCGGTTTGTACGCGTATCGCGTGCGCAGCTTGCTGCAATTTGCGGCGTGGCCACCGACGCCGCTCGAGAGCACCGAGAAGCTCGAGCAGTTACGGGCGCTGGAACATGGCATGCGCATCCATTTGGTGAGGCTCGCGGAGTCGCCGGCCGCCGGGGTGGACACGCCGGGGGATCTTGAACGCGCCCGGGCCGCCTTGCTGAAAGTCTGAACTTGCAACTCAAAATCGACCGATTACATTCCCATCGCGCGGCGGTCCGCAAAGTGCTTTTTGTCTGCCTCGGCAATATTTGCCGCAGTCCCACCGCCGAGGGGGTACTGCGCCAATTAGCAGCTCAGGAAGCACCGCGTTTGGAACTTGAAATCGATTCGGCGGGAACAGCCGGCTATCACATCGGCGCTGCGCCGGAT
>JALYIT010000031.1 GCA_030775645.1 Pseudomonadota bacterium
CTGATCGGTTTGGGCAAATTTCCCGATGCGATCGCCGAATTGCATGAAGCACAAAGAGCAGTGCAGACTGATGGCGATCCAAGCGGCTACATGACGCTGGAAATCGAATCCGCGCTTGCCGAACTTGCCCTGGCACAACATGACTATATCGCCGCGAAAAGCCGCATCGCGTCCGCGATATCCGCATCGACGGGTGACACGCGGCGCGTGCGCTATCAGCGTGCGCGCCTACTGCTGTTGTCCTCGCGGATTGCCGGTGCCCTCGGCGAATTCCCCGCGGCGGCGGCGAGCGCGGCGGCGGCACGAATGATCGGCGATGCCGACGATATCAAACGTGATGCGTTTCTGCGCTCGGAGCTATCAGCAAGTGACAGTGAAGCGCGTTGTTTGCAGTCGCCCTCCCCAGAGGCCGCGGCATCCCTCGAGCAGGCGCTGAACTCGTGGCTTGATATCGTGCGCGCCGGCAGCCCGGTGAGCGCGGATGTTCAAATCCAAATGGCGCGCTGTGCACTCGCGTTGGGCCAAGTTGCCCGCGCCAAGGATCTTCTCGCGCAGGCCGAACGCACGGTCGACTCGGCTAAATCTCTGGGATCGCAATACACGGCATCCCTGCGGCTCGTGAAGGCGAGCATTCCCTGAAGCGCTGAGCTCTCTAGGTCCGACCTCGAGACGTCGCTCCACGTCAATATCAGCGGTTTTGCTGCGAACGCCTCGATATTCTGGTAGCGTGCAGAACTTATTCGCGCGCTGTTGTCTTAACGAATTCGAATGAAACACGTGGTTAACCTGCTTGGACTCTTACTGCTGCTGGTCGTGGCCCAGCAGGGTGCCGTGGTTCATGAACTCAGCCACGTCTCCGGCGGCAGCAGTGCGCTCAATGTTTCCTCCAGCGTGTTCGATTCATCTTGCGCTCAGTGTCCGGCGTTTGCGCAAGTCGTCTCTCCGGCCTTCAGCCATTCCCTCTCTGTTCCCTCGCTGATTCGGACTGCCTATGAAGTCAGCGCGGAGCTGATTTATGCCGCCGTGGACATTGCGGTTCCTCGGCCGCGCAACCGCGGTCCTCCGGTCTAAAACTTAAAGCTGTATGGGATTGTGAGCCGCCCGAGCCATCGGCAGCGGTTTTCAATGAACGTTAAGTTTTTCGGAGTCATTCAATGTCCAGATTTCTACCCGTCGCAATGCGCTACCGCGTTGCCGCAGGGCTTACGCTTCTAGCCGCCAGTTCCGCAGGTTTCGCCAATTTCCCCGAGCCGGCCAGTGTTTCCGACACAGCCGACCCGGCTAGCGTCGAAGAAATCGTGGTGATCGCCCAGCGCTTGAACGAAGGACGCGCGAATATTCAGACCCAGACCGGTGCATCGACCTATGTCATCGATCAAGCCGCCATTAACGCGGCACCCGGCGGCGATAATCAGCTCCTCAACCAGGTCATCATGCAGGCGCCGGACGTGGCGCAGGACTCCTTCGGTCAGTTCCATGTGCGCGGTGAGCATAACGGTCTGCAGTATCGATTGAATGGCATCATTCTGCCGGAGGGCATCAGTGTCTTCGGCCAGGCGTTGGATCCTAGGCTCATCTCTTCGGTGACGCTGGTTACCGGCGCGCTGCCGGCGGAGTATGGCTTGCGCACGGCGGGTATTATCGATTTGAAGACCAAGAGCGGGATTATTGATCCGGGCGGTGCCGTATCCGTTTACGGCGGCAGCCATGGAGAGGTATTGCCGAGCATCAACTACGGCGGCTCGTACGGCAACATCAATTACTTCGTCTCAGGCGATTTTTTGCGCAACGATCTGGGTATCGAATCGCCCGACGGCCGATCTAATCCCCTCCACAATCACACCACCCAATATCACGGGTTTGGGTATTTCGAGGACATATTGGATGAGAATAATCGGTTGAGCTTGGTGCTGAGCACCTCGACGGGAAAATTTCAGATTCCCAATCGCAAAGGGCAGCAGCCCGGCTTGACCAATGCAGATGGATCGCCCCTGACGGAAAATGGCCAAGCCTCCTTTCGCAGCGAGAATCTCAATGAGAATCAGCGCGAGCTGAACCACTTTGCGATCGTAAGCTGGCAGCATTCGCAAGGGCCTTGGGATGTGCAGACCTCTGCGACCGCGCGCTATTCAAGCCTAAGCTTTACGCCTGATCCCACGGGCGACCTGCTCTACAACGGCATCGCTCAAAATGCCTATAAGCAAAACGTAGCCTATGCCCTGCAATCGGATGCCGCATATAAGGTTGCGGATACGCATACTGTGCGCGCCGGCCTCTTTGTGCAGAGCGATCATTCCAAGAGCCTGACAAGCGCGCAGGTCATTGCGCTCGGCCCCAATGGCAATCAGATTAGCGATGTGCCTGTGACCATATTCGATAACTCCGGCAAGACCGAATGGATTGAGAGTGTGTATTTGCAGGACGAGTGGCAAGTCATTCCGGCCGTGACGGTGAATTATGGCCTGCGGTATGATCGTTTTACCGCTTTCACCAGCGCTCGCCAGGTAAGCCCCCGCGTCAACGTGGTGTGGCAGGCGCTGCCCGATACTATCGTGCATGGCGGCTATTCTCGGTATCTTTCTCCGCCGCCCTTTGAGTTGGTGGGCAGTGAGAGCGTGAGCAAATTCTTGAATACCACCGCGGCGCCGGCGGTGACTGCCTTCGATACCCCGCAAGCCGAGCAGGCCAACTACTACGATCTTGGCGTGCAACAAACGCTCACGCGTGAGATCACCGTGGGCCTCGATACTTACTACAAGCAATCTCATAACTTGATTGATGAAGGCCAGTTCGGGGCACCCATCATTTTGACGCCGTTCAATTACGCGCATGGCAAGCAGTACGGAGCGGAGTTGACAGCCAACTTCGTGCGGGACCCGTTCACGGCCTACCTGAACCTCGCCGGTCAAAGCGCCAAAGGCAAGACTTTCAGCTCATCGCAGTTCAACTTCTCGCCCGGCAACATCGCCTTTGTGGCGGACCACTACATTCATCTGGATCACGAGCAGCAGTTCACGGCATCCGGCGGAGCTTCCTACGTCTGGCAAGATACGCGTTTCAGCGGCGATTTCCTGGTGGGTTCCGGACTGCGCGCCAGTGAAGTGTTGCCGGACGGCAGCGTTATCCCAAATGGCGCGCACTTACCCTCGTACACGCAAGTCAATTTAGGTGTGAGTCACCTGTTCAACATTTCCAATGCCGGCACGCTAACCGCGCGTTTCGACGTAATCAACGCGTTCGACAAGATCTATGAGATTAGAAATGGCACGGGCGTTGGAGTGGGCGCACCGCAGTTTGGACCACGGCGCGGGTTCTTCGTGGGCCTGTCGAAATCGATTTAACGCAAGCGCAGCGATTGTGGTCAGACTCGCGGCAACCGCTCCCTAGGAGGCGTGAAGGGGAACGACCTCGACCGTCAGATGCGAAAGAATTTTGAAGCGGGCGAGACGCTCTCGGTAATAGGCCGAGCCGCGATGATGATCATCGGTCGCCACGCAAAGAATTGCGGCCAGATGCCCAGGTCCCACGCGCCACAAGTGCAAATCCTCGAGCCGATCGCCCTCTAATTCGATTGCCTGTCGCAGCTTATTGGTGAGCTCGCGGTCCGGATTCATGTCGAGGAGAATTGCGCCGGTGTCGCGGATGAGTCCATAGGACCAGCTCGCAATCACGCAGGCACCGATCATGCCAGCCAGCGGGTCCATCCACAGCCAACCAAATGCCTTGGCGAGGACGAGTCCGATGATCACCAGCATTGAAACCGCCGCATCCGCAAGCACATGGATGACCGCCGCTCGCATGTTGTTGTCGCGATGAGCGCCGGCATGTCCGTGGTGATGTTCATGGAAAGCCACTTGATGATCGCCATGCCCGACCAAGTGAATTTGTGCAGTAAACTCATGGGGCTCAGGAATCTCCTCCGCAGACTCGAGATGCCCACCGCGGTCCTGCAATTGGAACAATTGGCGGCGGCCGTCCGGCCGCAGCGTTTCAATGGTGGTGTCGGCAGGCACGGTGAAGTTCTCGCCCTGCAATCGAAACCGCGGCGGGACGCCATCCTCGTGAATTTCGAGCATCAGCGCGCCGCCAGCCGCCGCAATACGGTGCTTGTCGATGCCGTGGTCGTGATCGGCGTCGCCATGGTTACCATGGCCATGATCGCCGTGGCCGTGATGATGATGGCCTCCGCTGCTTAAGAGCCACGCGCTTATCACATTAACCGCCAATCCGAGGCAGGCGATTGTGATGGCCTCGGCGAAATGAATCGGTACCGGCTGGAACACGCGGGTCACCGACTCATAGCCGATCAAAATCGCGATCATCGCGAGCACGATGGCGCTCATGAACCCTGCCAGATCTCCGAGTTTGCCCGTGCCGAAGGTGAATCGGTCATCGCGGGCGTGCTTTCTCGCGTAGCTGTAGGCCAGCGCGGCGAGTAACAGAGCGCCCGCATGGGTGCTCATGTGCATGCCGTCCGCCACCAAAGCGATCGAACCGAAGAGAATGCCGCCGATGATCTCGCCCGCCATCATCAGGCCGCACAATATAATGACAGCCCAGGTCTTGCGTTCGCTGCGCTCGTGATCGTCGGCGAGGAACACATGGTGATGGGAGGAAAAAGCTTTTTGCATGCTGCGCTCGCTCACGGGTTTGGTCATTTGATATACGCGTGAACGACGTCGATCAGTTGCTCGGCGGCCTGTGACAACGAGCCGGGGGATCGGTGCTTGGTGGCGACGAAGTGTTCGCGCACATGATCTTCCATGACCTCGGCCATCAAACTCGCGGTTGCGCCCTTGACCCCCGCTATCAGGTGCATGACCTTGTCGCAACCCGTCTCCCGTTCGAGCGCTCTTTCAATCGCTTCGACCTGTCCGCGCAGGCGCCGTACCCGGATCAACAACTTGTGCTTTTCGCGAATCGTATGTGACATTTCTTTACTATACATGGGGTAGGGGGGTATGCCATTGAAGAATACCTTGCCTATACATCCTGCTTCGGATGCGTTCGGCGCAGTTGTGACGGCCGTCTCTATGTGTCCCAACGAACAGAGCGAGGCGCCTACTTCGACTATCTTGGCCGCCTGGCGAGACCTCGGCGTCGTCAGCACGCTGCTTTAGCGAGCGGCCAATAATTCAATACGGCTGATGTACTACGGTGGGAGCAAGCGAATATGCGGAGACTCATGAGCTACGGCAGATTGTTCACGGGCTCTATCTTAGTCCTGCTGACGGTGTTGACTGCATGCAGCAAGGATCCGATTTTGGGAGTCAGCGGCATCAGCGCACGCTTTCCCACCGTGACGGCCGTGACGCCGCTCAATGCCGCAGTCGGCGTCGCCACCACAAATCCCGTCATCACGGCCACCTTCAGCGAGCCGATGAAACCCTTGGTGCCAGCGAATTTCACCGTGACCTGTGCGGCGCCTTGCGTCAATGCCACCGGCACGGTGACGCTCGATTCCACGAATACCATCGCAACCTTCACGCCGGCGCTTTCGCTGACGGCCAACACGCTTTATACGGCGACGGTTTCGGCAGCCATGAGTCTTACCACGGGCTTTGCGCTCGCAAATCCATATGTGTGGACATTTAAAACCGGCACAGCGTCTGCGCCCACGGTGACCGCAACAGCGCCGGCGAATAACGCCTCCGGCGTGGCGACAAACCTAGCCGCAGTAACTGCTCAATTCGATCAACCGATGGCTCCGATTAGTGGGGCTGCGACTTTCACGCTGACCTGCACGGCACCGTGCGTTAATCCTGCGGGAACGACGGTGGCGCTGGATAGCTCCGCGACCATCGCGACGCTAACTCTAGGGGCCGCGCTCGCCAGTGCGACGACGTATACCGCGACCATCACGGGCGCTACAAGTCTTGCAACCAGCCAACCACTGGCCAACCCGTACGTGTGGACATTCACGACGGGCGCCGCCGCCAATGCGACCCGGCCGCGCGTCACGCTCACCGTCCCCGCAACCAGCGCGCCGGGCCCGACCACAGGGGTCCCCAGCAACACCACGATCAGCGCGGCGTTCAGCGAGGATATGACGCCGGCAACCTTGAGCGCGACAAGCTTCACGGTAACCTGCGTCAACCCGTGCGTCTCGCCCGCCGGCACAGTCACATACGATGTCGGTTCGCGTACTGCAGTCTTTAGCACGCAGTCCGCATTGACCGTGGGCGCGACCTATACGGCCACCATCACCACGGCGGCGATGGATCTGCAAGGCAATGCCCTTGCCGGCAACCAGGCGGCATTGCCTGCCGCGAGCAACTACCTCTGGACGTTTACGGCATCCGCGCCGACGACGCCGACGGCTGTCTCGGTTCAGTCCACCAATCCGACGGCCGGCCAGTCGGCGGTGTGTCCGAGCGCGTCCATCAACGCCACGTTCAAGGTCCCGGCGGGGTTGCGCATGGACCCCCGCAGTATTACGACAGCGACGTTCACGGTCACCGGGCCAGCGCCCGCACAGACGCCGGTCACGGCCTCATCGGTGACACTCGACTCCGCCACCGGCACCATTGCGAGTTTCACACCGCAGAATCCGCTCACTTCCGGCACCACGTACACGGCCACCATCAAGGGCGGCCCGGCAGGGGTCAAGGATTCGGCGGTTCCCGCCGATACCATGAACAGCAATTTTGTGTGGATGTTTACGGCGGGCCCGGCCACCGGTAGTTGCGTCGCGGCGGTTCCCTTAAACTCGGTGTCAACGTACGGGACTTTCGGCGGCACCGCCGGCATGACCAATACGGGCATACTTACGGTGATCAATGGTGACATCGGCACCATTGCCACGGCGACTTCTTCGATCACCGGATTCCACGACACGCACGGCGACATTTACTCAGAGAGCCCCGCCAACATCGGCGCCGTCAACGGCACCATCTTCACCTGCACCAATTCAACCACGGGGCCGACGGCCGGTGGCCCGAATGCTGCAAATTGCGCAGCCGCGACACAAGCCAGGCTTGACGCTCAAAAAGCCTACAACGCCTTGGTGGCATTTCCTCCGGGTGCAAATCCGGGCGCCAACCTCGGTTCTCTCACGCTGGCCCCCGGCGTGTACACATCCCCCTCGGGTTCGCTGCTGATACAAGGCGGAGATCTGACCCTCGATGCCAAGGGCAATGCGAATGCGATCTGGGTATTCCAGATGGCCAGTACGCTGACCGTGGGCGGCCCGGGAGCCACAGCGCCCCAAAGCATCATCTTGGCCGGCGGCGCGCAGGCGAAGAATGTCTTTTGGCAAGTCGGCACGGCCGCGACAATCAATGCGGGCGGCGGCGGCACCATGGTGGGGACCATTATCGCGCAGGCCGGGGTCACCTTCTCCACCGTCGGCAACACCACGATCACGACATTGAACGGCCGGGCCCTGTCTTTGGGCGCTTCCGTGACCATGGTGGACACCGTCATCAACGTACCGGCGCCTTAAGAAATGCGAGTCAATAATCCCGCGGAGAAAAGCGTGAAATCATTCAGGAAACTAGGTTTGGGCGCGGCGCTGTTGGTCTCGGTGCCGTTAACGCTAGCCAGCATTTCCCCTGCGATGGGGGACGATGATTCCGGCTGGTATGTGGGGGCCGACGCGGGGCAGTCGCGCGCAAAGATCGATGACACCCGCATCCGCGCCAATTTGGCGACCGCCGGCTTCACCACCACCGCGCTTAAGGACGGCGATAAGCACTTTGGTTACAAGCTGTTCGGCGGCTATCAATTCATCAAGTATTTTGCGCTGGAGGGTGGTTACTTCGACCTCGGCCGCTTTGGATTTACGGCGAACACCGCGCCGTCCGGCGGATTAACCGGCGAAGCCAAATTCAAGGGCGAGGACATTGACGCCGTGGGAATTCTGCCCTTCACCGATAAGTTTGCCGCTTTCGGGCGCATCGGCTACGCCTACACGGACGTGAAAGATCGATTCGTGGGTTACGGACCCGTGGGCGTTGCCAATCCGCAGCGCAGCCAACACTCGTCCAACTACAAATACGGCTTTGGCCTGCAATATGCGGTCACGCCTGCCTGGGGAATGCGCGCGGAAGGCGAGCGATACCGAGTGGCCGATGCGGTCGGTAACAAAGGCGACATCGATATGTACTCGCTAGGCGTTCTATATCGATTCGGTAAGACGTACGCGCCAATGCCAATTGTGCAAGCAGCGCCGCCGCCGGCACCGCACATTGCTGCCGCCGAGCCCATCCCCGAGCCTGCACCGGTTGCTCCGCCGCCACCGCCGCCACCACCCCTGCGAAAAAACGTGAGCTTCTCGGCGGATTCGTTGTTTGATTTCGGTAAAGACACGGTTAAGCCCCAAGGCAAGCAAGCGCTCCAAAAGTTTGCCGCAGAACTCAAAGGCGCGCAGTTCGAGGTCATCACGGTCACGGGGTATAGCGACCGCATCGGGTCGCATGAGTACAACATGAAGCTCTCGACGCGCCGCGCCGAGGCCGTAAAGTCCTACTTGGTAGAAGCCGCGGGCATCCCGGATGGCAAGGTAACGGCTCGAGGAGCCGACGGCTCAGACCCAGTCACAAAGCCTGATCAATGCAAAGGCGAGCGGCGAAGCGCGGAACTGATCGCGTGTCTGCAGCCAGATCGGCGCGTCGAAGTTGAAGTCTCAGCATCCCGGCTAGAACCCCAGCACTAGGGGGTCGTTCCGAGACGGCCCGGTCTACTTGCGGCTAAGAAGCCATTTGGACATCGTGGTCCCGATAACACTTGATCCTGCGTGACTGTTTCCGCCTTGCGTCGGTGGCGCAATTCAACCCAAGCGGCATTTCGCTTCAGCGCCCCGTTTTCTCCGCGATAGTGGAGGTAGTCAACTCATGCCTTGACAATTGTTGCCTAGGCATCTATTATCGCGGTCAGTTGGAAGTATTGCTATGAACGATATTCACGATCCACAGTGGACTGACGGCAACGACACCCTGGCGCAGCTGTTGGGTCAGGTGCGGATGGCAATTTTCAAAGGCATGGACCAGGAATTTCTGCTCGACGAGGAGTTGGCGGCGCTCGAGGTGACTGCCGCGCAGTTCGTCATCATCAAGAATCTGCTCAAAGGGAATGCGAAATCCGCGTGCGAATTGTGCAGAGCCATGGACTACGACGGCGGCGCGATGAGCCGAATGATTGACCGGCTCGAAAGTAAGAATTTGCTGCGCCGAGTCGCGCTCGCCCACACCCGGCGTGAGCAATCGATCGAGGTAACTGACGCCGGTAAGGCGGCATTTCCGAAGATGCAGGCCTGTCTTGCGAAAGTGTTGAATAAATTGTTGAGCGGAGTTGATAAGACCCAGGTGCGCGAAGTCGAGCGGACCCTGAAGCAGATGCTCGCAAATAGTTAGTTTGGTGGTTTTTTTTGTGCGAAATGTTGCCCAGGCATATGTTGCGAAGGCAGCTGAAAAAGGGAAGGAGAGGGCCTTGAAGGAATTAATTGAATCAGTTGCGGCGAAGGCTGCGGGTGGGTGGCAAAACGCCGGCTCTAAATTCGACTTCGAGGTGTTCGCGTTGCCCGGCGGCAGCGTGATCGCGGTGGCCTTGTGGTGCTGGTCGATGGCGATGATGATGGTGAAGAGCGCTCATGAGCATCACTCGATCAAGCCCTTGACGCTCGATGCACAAACCGCGGACAGCGTGGAGCGCGGTGGCACGGATGCGCGGACACTGTCAGAGCCGATCGCTGAACCGGAGGTCCTGCTACCGATGGTAGCCGCGCGGGCGGGTTGCACTTGGCGAGGAGCGCACTGTACATGAGCATCAGCGAAGCCTGCATGTTCCTTGTGATTTTCGCGGGTTTAATCCTGTGCCTTGCTTACTTCAGGGCGAGCTTTCTTGCGTTGAGATCGCGCAAGGGTGACCGTAATAGCGGCGGCGACTCGGTCGCTTAAACTCACGGAGATAGCGGGGCCGTCTCAGGCGAAAGTCGAGCTGCAACTAGGAATTACAAGACCCTTCTTTATTTGACACGGTCAACATTTCTAGAGCAGTATCTGCTTAAGCAGTGATTGCCGAGGCACTAAATGTCCAAGCAGTATTACCAAGCGTCCACTTACAAGTCGCAGTTAAGCATCGGTTATCTGGTGAAACGTGCGCACTCCATGATGCTTGATGTCATGGAACCCTTGTTTGAGGGTCACGGTTTCAGTTTCATCCAGTACGTTATCTTGGCGTCGCTGCGCGACGGCATAGTGGTCAATCCGAAGGACATTTGCACTCAGTATCGCCACGACAGCGGCGCGCTTACTCGCGTCATCGACCAGTTGGCGGAGCGCGGCCTTTTGGAACGCGTACGGCGTAATCGCGACCGGCGCAAGGTGGAGCTGCAGCTCACAGCGGCAGGCCGCAAGCTCATCGAAACTCTCATTCCGCTAGTCGTCGATAAGCTCAACGAGGCGTTGACAGACTTCAGCAAGGCCGAGGTGCAGGAACTGATGCGCTTGTTGATCAAGCTCAACACGACGCTGCAAGTGCAACTCGAGCCGACCACCGTTACAGCGGAGGCTTGACAGCCATGTACTTCAAGAGCGTGCTACTCGCCGGCGCCACCGCGATCCTTGCCGGATGTGTGTTGCCGCCCAAGGAGTCCGCGCACCTTAAGGCGTTCGAAAATACCCGGGTCGGCTTGAACGGCGCCGCGGTCGAACCGATCTCCGATGCTTGGTGGAATTCCTTCGACGACCCGCAACTCGACCGGTTGATACGTGCAGGGTTTAAAGACAGTCCGACGCTCGCCGATGCGCAAGCGCGCGTAGCTGACGCCGTGGCGCGAGCGCAGATAGCCCAATCGAAGTTGTTGCCCAGTGCCAACGTGGATGCAAGCGCGCTGTATCAACGTGCACCGCAGCACTACATCATTCCGCCGCCCCTAGCAGGACACACCTTTTCGATGGCCCAGGCGGGTGCCAGCTTGAGCTGGGATCTGGATTTCTGGGGCCGGCAGGCGAACGCCGTGCATCGAGCCCAAGCGTTAACTCAATCCGCGGCAATGGATGTGGAGAACGCCAAGCTGCTGCTCGCCACCGCCATTGCACAGTCCTATGTCGAGCTGTATCGCGAAAATGCGTTGGCCGATATCGCAGAGCGTTCGGCAGCCCAGCGAGAAAATATCCTGGCGATCACGCGCCGCCGCGTCGCCGCAGGGCTCGATACCAAGCTCGAATTGCGGCAAGCCGAAGGCCAGCTGCCGCAAGCCCACGTCGCGCGTGATCAGGCACACGCCGCAGCGGATCTTGCCGTTCACCAGCTGGCCGTGTTGACCGGGCAGGGTGCCAATGGCTATGCCTCGATACAGCGCCCTACCCTGAATCTCGATGCCGCGCTGCCGATACCGGCGGCGTTGCCCATTAACTTGTTGGCGCGTCGGCCGGATGTACTGTCGGCACGTCTCGGCATCCAAGCGGCGGACTCACAACGGCTCTTAGACAAAGCCGCGTTTTATCCGGACATCAATATCAAGGCGCTCGCCGGCGTCGCAGCGTTCGGGTTGCACAATTTGGTGCAGGGGAATGCGGCTGGATACGGCGCGGGCCCTTTTATCTCGCTGCCTCTGTTCGATGGTGGCCGTCTCAAGGCGCAGTACCAGCGCAGCGAGGCGCAGCTCGACTCCTCGATAGATAACTACAACGACACTGTACTGCGCGCCGTGCAGCAAACGGCAGATCAACTCACGCGCATTGACGCGTTGACACGTGAGCGGGTGGAACAGCAACAGACGTTGGAGGCCACCGAAGCGGCCTACAAGCTCGCCGAGGAGCGCTACCGCGCGGGGCTTGCCAGCTATCTCTCAGTGCTCAATGCAGAAACCCAAGTGCTCACTGCGCGCCAATCCATGGTCGACATCGTCGCCAATCAAGCCGTCGCGCGCGTGACTCTGCTGCTCGCCGTTGGCGGCAGCTTCGATGCCCGCGCCTCGGGTGCGGCGGAGACCTCGGCAACCGATTCCAATCAAGTTTTGACACGAGCAATACCATGAGCCCAGAACCCAACGACCCCTCTCCATCGTCTGCCACGGTGCAATCGACCGCTGCGGCTCAATCCACTGCCGCCCCCGGCCGAGCACGCCGCTTAGCGTTACTTGGCTTGGGCACCGTCGTGCTGCTCAGCGGCTTAGGCTATGCAGGCTACTGGTTCTTTGATGGCCGGTACTTCGAAAGCACCGATGATGGCTACGTCAACGGCGACGTGGTTCAGGTGACCAGCGAAGTTCCCGGCACGGTGCTGTCATTGAACGTGGACGACACGCAGCTCGTCAACGAGGGCCAGCCGCTGCTGCAGCTCGATCCGGCCGATGCGAGAATTGCCGAGCAAAATGCAGAGGCCGATTTGGCACGCGCCGTGCGCCAAGTGCGGGGCCTGTTTGCTCAAGGCCAAGAGTTGCGTGCCCAAATCCAGCAGCGCGAGCAAGCCGCGCGAACGGCCGATGATGATTTGAAGCGCCGCAGCACCTTGATCGAGGACGGCGCCATTTCCGCCGAAGAACTCTCGCATGCACGCGACGCAGTGACGACCACGCGCGCCAACCTCGCCGCGGCGCGCGATCAGTTGAGCCAAACGGTGGCGCAGGTTGACGGCACAACCATTGCTAGTCATCCGCAGGTTCTGGCGGCGGCAGCCGCGGTGCGCAATGCTGCACTGGCCTTACATCGAACGGAGTTGGACTCGCCGGTTAGCGGGGTCGTCGCCAAGCGTTCGGTGCAGGTGGGACAGCGAGTCGCCGCAGGCACACCGCTGCTTGCCGTTGTGCCGCTCGAGAACGTGTGGGTGGATGCCAACTTCAAGGAAGTGCAGCTCGAGCGCATGCGCACCGGCCAACCAGTCACGCTGCGAACGGACTTGTATGGACGCCAGGTCACGTATCACGGGCGGCTTGCCGGCATCGCCGCCGGCAGCGGCAATGCCTTTGCGCTGCTGCCCTCGCAGAATGCCTCGGGCAATTGGATCAAGATCGTGCAGCGGGTGCCGGTGCGAATCCTTCTCGATGAGAACGAGCTCAAGGCGCATCCGCTGCGCATCGGACTCTCCACCACCGTACGTGTGGACTTGCACGATGCGTCGGGCCCGCTCATGTCAACCGCAGTGCGCAATGTTCCGTTGCCGAAGCAGGCTAGTGCCGGCGATGATCCTGCGGTGAGTGCACTCATTGCCTCCATTATCACGGACAATGCGGGCCCCCGGGCTAACGAGCCCGCTAAGCTTAGCCGCAAAAGGCCAGCCGCAGCGGGCGCGCCGGGCGCTGCTGCGCGAAGTCCTGTCGCGCGGTCTGTCGCCGCCGCGCCGATGTTAGCCGCACGCCCGTGAGCGCGAATGCCCCCACCGTGACGGGGGCTGGGCAGCCCGCAGCCTCGGCGGGGAGCGCTGCGCCGGCCTTCGCCGGCGGGCGCAAAGCGATCACGGCGGTGGCCCTGGCGTTGGGTACATTCATGCAGGTGCTCGACACCTCCATTGCGAATGTCTCCATCCCCACCATCGCGGGCAATTTAGGCGTCAGCGTAGATCAAGGCACCTGGGTAATCACTTCGTTCGCGGTCGCAAACGGGGTGTCCGTGCCCTTGACCGGCTGGCTCATGCAGCGGTTCGGCGTGGTGCGCACTTTTGTCGTCTCGGTGGCGCTTTTTACCATCGCCTCGTTGTTGTGCGGGCTCGCCTGGAGCCTGCCCTCTCTGATCGCCTTTAGAGTCCTGCAGGGAGCTGTCTCCGGACCCATGATTCCCGGTAGTCAGGCACTGCTCATCAATGTATTCGGCCCCAATAAACGCACCACGGCTTTGACCATCTGGTCCATCACCACCTTGGTGGCGCCCATCGCGGGCCCGCTGCTCGGCGGCTACATTTCGGACAACTATGTTTGGCCGTGGATTTTTCTCATCAACGTGCCCGTCGGTTTGTTCTGCGTCTGGATGTGCTGGACCAATTTGAAGTCTCAGGAAACCCCGACCAGGAAAATACCCATCGACCGGATTGGCCTCGCGCTGCTCTTCGTCTGGGTGGGGGCGTTGCAAATCATGCTCGACAAGGGCAAGGATCTCGACTGGTTCAACTCTGCGGTAATCGTCGCGCTGCTCATCGTCACCGTCGTTGGCTTCGCGGCGTGGCTTATCTGGGAATTGACGGAAAAGCATCCCATCGTCGATTTGAGCCTGTTCAAATCGCGCAGCTTCGCTCTCGGCACGCTCGCCATGTGCTTAGGCTATGCCGTGTTCTTCGGCAACATCGTGTTGATGCCGCTGTGGCTGCAAAGCAATTTAGGGTACACCGCCACTTGGGCGGGTCTCGTGTCCGCGCCCAGCGGCATCACTGCCATACTGACCTCGCTGATGATGGGTCAACTGATGCGCCGCTTCGATCCGCGCGTGCTCGCGGCCAGTTCCTTCGCCTTGTTCGCGTTTTCCTATTTCATGCGCGCAAACCTTACCGCCGACTCGAGCTATTTTGTGTTCGTGGCGCCGCAGCTGGTGCAGGGTCTGGCGATGGGCGTGTTCTTCGTTTCCATGCTCGCGGTCGCCTTCGATGGCTTGCCGCCGCAAAAGGTGCCTGCCGCTTCGGGCTTATCAAACTTCATGCGTATCACCGCCGCCGGTTTCGCGACCTCGCTCATCACTACGTTTTGGGACAGGCGCGAATCATTGCATCAGTCGCAGCTGGCCGATGTGGTGACGCCGTACTCGCCGGCGTATCAAGAAGCACTGACCCACTTGCATCAACTGGGTATGACCGATCAGGGTGCGGCGGGCGTCATTACGCACACCATGATCGGCCAGAGTTATCTCTTGTCCTCTCTGGACCTGTTCTATGCTTCCGCGTGGCTCAGCGTGCTGTTGATACCCCTATGCTTCTTGGTCAGGCGTCCCGCCGCAGGCGGAGCTCCCCCGGGGGCCGCCGAGTAAGGCGCTGCAATGAACTTCGATTGGAATGCGGGGTACCCTTCCATCCGATTGCCGCTATTTGCGCGCAACGTAGTGTCGACTTCGCATCCCCTGGCCGCACAAGCCGGCCTCGAGCTGCTGCAACGCGGGGGAAACGCGGTGGACGCCGCAATCGGCGCCGCGGCCACGATGGCCATCGTTGAGCCCTGCAGCAACGGCTTGGGCTCCGACGCTTTTTGCATTTTATGGGACGGCAATCAGCTGCATGGCCTCAATGCCTCGGGACCTTCCCCAGCCGCCTGGACCCCGGAATATTTTCGCAAGAAATATGGCGAGGGTGCGCAACAGCCACCGATGCGCGGCTGGGATTCGGTGACGGTCCCAGGAGCCGTCGCTGCCTGGGTGCAGCTTTCCAAGCGATTCGGCCAGTTGCCGTTTGCGGAGGTACTGGCTCCGGCCATCGAGATCGCCGAACGCGGCTATGCGGTTCCTGTCGTGGTTCACCAAAAGTGGGCCGCGGCTGTCGCAGATCTTAAAGAGATACCCGGATTTGCCGAAACATTTCTGCCCAACGGCCGGGCACCTCGCGTCGGCGAGCGATTTGTATTCCCCGCGGCCGCCCGTGCGCTTCGGGCGATCGCCGACACGGATGGCGCGGCCCTGTATGGCGGCGAGATTGCGGCGGCAGCCGCGGCGCACGCGGCACAGCACGGAGGTGCGATGCGCGTATCGGACTTCGAAGCGTTTTCGCCCGAGTGGGTGCGGCCCATCGGCATCGAAGCCTATGGCTATCGGCTGCATCAGATTCCGCCGAACGGGCAGGGCATCGCTGCACTCATCGCACTCGGTATCTTGCAAAACCTCGACGTTGCGGCCCATGCGGCGGATAGCGCGGCAGGCCTGCATTTGCAGATCGAAGCGATGAAGCTGGGTTTCGCGGATACCTACGCGCATGTGGCCGATCCCAGTGTCATGCGCCTCTCGGTCGAGCAAATGCTCGATCCCGCTTATCTTAAAAAACGCGCCATGCTCATCGATCCCAAACGCGCGCAAGTGTTCGGCGAGGGTCATTCGGACAAAGGCGGCACCATTTATCTTACCGCGGCGGACCAGCGCGGCATGATGGTGAGTTTCATTCAAAGCAACTACATGGGATTTGGCTCGGGGATTGTGCTTCCGGAATGGGGATTTTCCTTGCAGAATCGCGGCCACGCTTTCTCGCTCGACCCGACAAGTCCTAACTGCGTCGCGCCACGGAAGCGCCCGTTTCATACCATCATTCCCGGCTTCCTCACCCGCAACGGGTTGCCGCAAATGAGTTTTGGTGTGATGGGGGCGAATATGCAGCCGCAAGGACATCTGCAGACGCTGGTGCGCATGCTGGTGCACCGTCAGCAACCGCAGGCGGCCTGTGATGCGCCGCGCTGGCGATTCACCCAAGGCCTCTCGATCAACGTCGAGACGTCCATGCCAGGCGCGACCACGCGCGATCTGATGACGTATGGTCATCAGATCGACGTGATGCAGGACAGCTATCAGGATTTCGGTGCCGGGCAATTCATCTGGCGGCTGGGAGATCCGGCCGTGGAAGGATACGTGGCGGCGAGCGATCCGCGGCGCGATGGGCAAGCGGCGGGATACTAGCGGTCGGCATGAGGCTGGCGCTGGACAGGAGCCGCAATAGGCTTCGAACCGGTATCAGTCACTCGGGGATCGCGCGAGCAGCGAAAAAACTCATTGAACGATAAGCAGCGAATCGCAGCTTTTCGTGGTCGTTAAAGCTCGTTATGTTGAGCGCAAATCCCGTAGTGGCCACGCACGCAACAGCAGCTGTCGCAACCCCCCGACAGAAATTTCCGAGCGATTGATCGCAGTTTTGCAGCGGCGTACGATGATTTACGAAGAGGTGTGAACAAGTGCGCAGCACTGATACATACCCCTGCGAACACGAAGAGTTTTACCCGGGCAAGGCAACCGACGGAAGTAATTTATGCTGAAAAAATTATGTTTCATCAGGCCCTTGATGATCATCAAGCTAGCCAGGCCTGTTGCGGAAAGGAGCAAGTCGGGCACGCGAGCCCCGCTGAAAAAATCTCCGTGGCACGCCGTGTCGGTTGTGCGCGGCCGTTCTTCCTGCGCCGCCGTCTGCGAACTGAACGGTCAGCGGTGGCTCTCGACTCAAGCGCCGCAGCTGCCCGTGACGGGTTGCAATTCGGTGCAGTGCTCATGTCACTACCGGCATCATGAAGACAGGCGAGTGCAGGACCGGCGAGAAGCCGGGGTCCTTATCTCCTCGCCGCCGCCGACCGAAGGCGAACGACGCTCCCGCCATATGGACAGGCGCATGGAGGACTCGATCCAGTAACGGCACGACAACAACCTGACCCCCCAGGTTGTGAGTTCGCGTATTATTCGCATTGGTATGATGCGCATCAAGAATAGCGCAGGGGTGACAGATGGCTTTGCCAACGGAACCGATCGGCAGCATTCCGCGGCCGCTGACATTGCTTCATGCAATCAACGCCTGCGGCGATGGAACCGACCCGAGCCTGAACTCGCTCTATGATGAGGCGATTCGCGACACAATCGCGCAATTCGAAGCCACGGGCTCGCCCGTCATTACCGATGGCGAGCAGCGTAAATATCACAATTTTTGGACGTACAGCGTTCACGGCCTCAAGAACACCAGCCCGGACGGATTTAAAATTCCCTTTGTGGCCGGGCACACGCGGCGCATGCCTCGCCTGACAGCCGAGCCGTTCCGTTATAAGCGCTACGCGGACCAATTTCTCGATGTGGCCTTGGGCTACGCGCATGTTCCCTTGAAGCAGGCCGTCATTTCTCCTTCGGCGTTGAGCCTCATGTATCCGCTCGAAGGCATCCCGGGCTATACACGCGAGCAATTCATCGACGACTTGTTGCGCGAGCACGAAACTGAAGTGCGCCGATGCTTGCAGAAGGGTGCGTATAAAGTGCAGATCGACTTCACCGAGGGGCGCCTTGCCCTCAAAGTCGATCCATCGGGCGCGCTCCTGGCAAGCTTCATCGATCTCAATAACATGGCGCTCTCGCGTTTTTCCGCGAGCGACCGGCAGCGGATCGGCGTGCATACCTGCCCCGGCGGAGACCGGGATTCCACGCACAGCGCCGACGTCGACTACGCGGAATTGCTGCCGAGTCTGTTCGAGCTCAACGTGGGCAACTTTTATGTGGCGTTGGCAGGCGAACAAGACAGGCCGCGCATACTGAAGATCATTCGAGAGCACGTGCGCGAGGGTCAAATGGTTTTTGTCGGCGTCATTGCGCCGATCGATCCTGGAATCGAAACACCCGAGGAAGTCTGCGACCGGGTGCTCGAGGCGGCTCAATATATTCCTGTCCAGCAGTTAGGCACCACGGATGACTGCGGATTCTCCCCGTTCTGCGACGACACCTCGACCACGAGGGACAAGGCGTTCGCCAAAATTAGAGCCCGAATTGCCGGTACCGCGCTCGCAAACAAAGCGTTGGGCCTCAGCTGATGGACTCGGACGAGTTAGAAGAGGAAGCGCTGCGCTCATCGGCGCTTGAGAGCGTCAGAAGCATCGCGCGCGCGCGACAGCGCGCCGAACGCGAGTTGGTGGCTGCCAAGGAGGCGCTCGAGCAAAAGGCGCAGGAGCTTGCGCGCTCTTTGGCCATGGTTCGGGCGACGCTCGAATCCTCCTTCGATGGAATTCTGGTAACCGATGTCGATGGGCGCGTGACCGGATTCAACGAAAGATATCTCGCCATGTGGGACTTGCCGCGCACGAGCGTCGAGTTTGGCGGGCATCCGCGCCTGATCGAGCTTTGCGCGCCGAAGCTTAAGGATCCGGAAGGCTATAGGATCCGCGCCGCGGAAGCTCGCGCCAACCTGCTTCGGAGCGATATCCTCGAACTGAAAGACGGGCGAACCTACGAGCGGTTTTCTGCGATCCAATTTCTCGAGGGTCACAATGTCGGACGGGTCTGGACCTTCCGCGACGTGACGGCACAAAAGCGCGCCGAGTCCGAGCTGCGCCAACAACGTGAATGGTTTCAAGTCACCCTGGCGAGCATCGGCGATTCTGTGATCACCACAGATACCCAAGGCCGCGTCACCTTCCTCAATCCGGTCGCCGAACGCATGACGGGATGGACGTCCGCGGACGCCTTGGGTTTGCCGGTGGAAGAGGTGTTCCATATCGTCAACGAATGCAACCTCCAGCGAGTCGAAAATCCCATCCGGAAAGTATTGCGCGAGGGTTCGACCGTCGGTCTCGAGAATCACACGTCTCTCATCGCTCGCCATGGCACGGAAATCTCCATCGAAGATAGCGCCGCACCGATCCGGGACCTCAATGGCAATGTTTGCGGCGCCGTCATGGTATTTCATGATGTCACCACGCGGCGGCGCGCGGAATTAGCGCTGCGCGAAGCCGATCGGCGCAAGGACGAGTTTCTCGCCACACTCGCGCATGAATTGCGCAATCCGCTTGCCCCGATCCGTCAGGCAGCCCTCATTTCCAAGGCGCCCAACGCGACCGAAGCGCAAAAGCGCTGGAGTCACGACATCATCGAACGGCAGGTTCGCAATATGGCATTGCTGCTCGATGACCTGCTCGATACCTCACGGGTGACGCGGGGCACCTTGACCCTGCGCATCGAGGAGACGGACCTGGCTTCGATGATCGATGCCGCCGTCGAGATTGCGCGCCCGCTGATTGACAGCAAGCGTCACAAATTGTCGATCAAAATTCGCAACAAGCATCAACGCTTCCATGCCGATCCGTTGCGCATGGCGCAAGTGCTTGCTAATCTGTTGACGAATGCGGCGAAGTACACCGATCCGCAAGGACAGATCGAGCTCAAGGCCGATTGTGAGTCCGAACAGGTGGTTATCAGCGTGGCGGACAACGGCATCGGGGTGAGCCCTGAATCCATGCCGAAGATTTTTGATATGTTCGCCCAGGTGTCTTCTTCGAGGGACAAATCCGAGGGCGGATTGGGAATCGGACTGGCGCTGACCCGAGGGTTGATCGATTTGCATGGCGGCAGCATCGAGGGGCGCAGCGCAGGCCTTGGTAGGGGCAGTGAATTCACGGTTCGATTCCCGAAGAAAATGCGCAACATCAAGTCAAATCCAATCGCCGCCCCTGAGCCTATCGCCGTACAGCCACGGCTTCGCATCCTGCTGGCCGATGACAATCGGGATGCGGCCGAGTCGCTCGCAGCGCTGCTGGAGATTGACGGGCACCAGGTTGCGGTGGTGCACGACGGACCCGCGGCGATCGAAGCGTTTGCCGAGCTCGGTCCGCAGCTGGCGCTTATCGACATCGGCATGCCGGGGCTGAATGGCTACGAAGTCGCAAAAAAAATACGCCAATCGTATGCGGATTCGGCCGCCATTCTGGTGGCGATCACCGGTTGGGGCCAGGAGGATGACAAGATCCGAGCTATCGAGTCGGGATTCGATTACCACTTGACCAAACCGGTGGAGCTTGAGCGCTTGACCGAAATTATTCGGAAGCTGTCGGCTGCTGCACGTTCTACTTAAAGATTCGCGAGATGACAGACACTGCCATGCATCTTGACAGTTACCACGTCGCCTCGACTCACGATAAGACATTCTGAGCGATCTCCTGCAAGGCCCAACGCGGTTTCACCATGCCATCGTGCGCCCGCCGGGCGAGCTGTTTGCGAATGGGCTGACCAGTTCCAGCGAGGGGCGACCCAAGTTGGCCAAGGCGCTCATCCAGCACGAGGCATACTGCCGAGCACTCAGGGCTTGCGGCCTTGTGGTCCATGAATTGCGAGCCGAAGCTGGACATCCCGACGGCACTTTTGTCGAGGACACCGCCATCGTCGCCCCGCGCGTCGCGATTGCAACGCGGCCGGGCGCAGAATCGCGGCGGGGCGAGGTGTCGTCGGTCGCGGCCCTGCTCGCTCGTTTGCGCGGCAGCCTCGAAGTCATTGAGGCGCCGGGAACTCTCGACGGGGGTGACGTCTGTCAGGTTGATGAACACTTTTTGATCGGCCTCTCCGCGCGAACCAATGAGGCCGGGGCCGCGCAATTGCGCGCCATCCTGTCGCGCCACGCATACACCTCGTCGATAGTCGATATGCGCACTCAACGAAAATTTCTGCATCTTAAGTCCGGCATTGCGTACCTGGGAGGGCGCTGCTTCGTCGGGGCGCATGACTTGCAGCGCCTGTGCGGCATCGCGGATGAGGAGTTTCTGCAAGTCAGCGAGAAAGAAGGCTATGCCGCGAACTGCATCCAAGTAAATGACCGAGTCTTGATAGCCGCAGGCTATCCGGCAATGGCCCAAGCACTGGCCGCGCGAGGCTGTCGAATTGAGGCGCTGGACATGTCGGAGTTTAGAAAAATGGATGGCGGCCTAAGCTGCCTGTCGTTGCGATTTTGATGCGACCTTGAGAATTTTGCCTCAAGCCGGTGTCTGCTGCGCGCCCCTCTGGCATACTCCCGCGCAATGCTCGCGGGTCGTTCCATGCCAATTCTTCATCAGATGCAGGTCTCAGGCAATTGCTACAAGGTGCGCCTGGCTGCCCGTCAATTGAATGTTCCGCTCACCCTCAAAGATTACGGGCTGCACGACGGCTCGACGCGCCAGCCCAATTTCCTGGCGAAGAATCCCAATGGCCGCGTGCCGCTGATGGAATTCGAGGACGGCAGAGTACTTGCCGAATCCGGCGCAATTCTCTGGTACCTTGCCGAGAACACGTCGTTGCTGCCGCCTGATACGTGGTCTCGTGCAAACGTGCTGCAATGGATGTTCTTCGAACAATACAGTCACGAGCCGTATATCGCAGTGGCGCGCTTTTGGCTGGCTTTCGCGCGCAAGGATCAACTGGAGAAGAAACTTCACCTCGTCCCGGAATGGCATGCCAAGGGCAAAGCGGCCCTCGATGTCATGCAATTGCATCTGGCGACGCATGATTGGTTCGGGGGGGCGCGGTATTCTATCGCCGACATCGCGCTCTACGGATATACGCATTGTGCTGCGGACGGAGGATTTGATCTTTCCGGCTATCCGGCTATCGGTGCTTGGCTAAAGCGCGTGACGGGTGAACCCAAGCACATTACGTTGTCGGAAAAATGGTGAGTGTCCTCAAGTCATCCTAAGCTTGCGGCCTCCGCGCTTTGCTCCCTGACTTCATCGGTCCACACTTTGAACAACTGCAGGTAATTCGGACCGAAGCCGGTGCTGATGGCAACATCGGCCGCGTCACGCCCGCGCGCAATCAAAATGCGACCGATGCGCCGCTGATTGTTGCGTGGGTCGAAGGTATGCCAAGCGCCGCCAACGTAAGCTTCCAGCCAGCCGGCGAAATCCATCGGTGCATCGGCCACCGGCACACCGATATCGCCGAGATATCCGGTGCAATAACGAGCCGGGATATTGAGACATCGCAACAGCGTAATGGCGAGATGTGCGAAATCACGGCACACGCCTTGGCGCTCCCCATACGCTTCATACGCCGTTTTGGAGGGACGGGCGAAGTGGTAACCGAATGCAATGTGCTCGTGTGCAAAATCCATCACCGCTTGCACTCGGGACCACCCCGGCGTCATGTGGCCGAAAAGGCGCCAGGCGTCATCCATCAGCATCTGTGTCTCACAGTAACGGCTGCCAAGCAAATACATCAGCGCTTCGTGCGGCAAGGATTCGACCGGATCCTCTTGGGCTTCCTCGAAGCCAGGTTCGGGTAACCCGCTGTCTTCGATCAGCCCATCCGCCGTGACGCGGATCGTTCCCGCGGGCGCGACGATGCGTGTGCAGGTGTTGCCGAATAGATCGACGTATGTGTCGATCGGAACCTGAGGTTCGATCACCATATGATCCGGCCGCAGCAGGTCGGGTACTCGGCTTGGGTGCACATGCAACATGAAAATCATCGGAACCGGTTGCGGGCATGAATACACCAGTTCGTAACCGAGGCGGATTTTCATGCGGCTTTGTTGTTTCGGCGCTCGCGCAAGCAAGTGCTCCGTTGGTTGTCGGTTACTCATCATCGACGCTGTTTATGGCATGCAAAATTGCAGCCTGTCGTAGGAATTCGGGCCAATCACGCGTAGGCGGCGCGCGCAACAACCAAGCGCCGCGCGGCTTGGCCGCGGCCGTTGATCTAAACTCATTTCGCCGCTGGTTTTAGGTACTATCGCAGCGGCATGAAAACCTTTCACTGCACGCACTGTCAGAACTTGATTTTCTTCGAGAACGTGCGCTGCTTGAATTGCGGCCATCCGCTCGCGTTCCTTCCTGATCTTGGTGTCATGGGCGCCCTCACTCAGTGCGCGGATGGGCTGTGGCGGGCGGAACTCGAGGCCCCGGTCTCGCGTGGCTACCGTCTTTGCGCGAACTACGATCTCGTCAGCGTGTGCAATTGGGTCATTCCTGCCGATGAAGCCAGCGATTTTTGCAGCTCCTGCCGCTTGAATAAAATGATCCCTCTATTATCGAGCGAACGCAACCGCGTTGCTTGGTTTCGCCTCGAGGTCGCCAAAAGGCGGATGCTCTATACGCTGCTAGGTCTCTCGCTACCCGTCGCACCTAAGAACGGCGTCGGGAGCGCCGGACTCGCGTTCGAGTTCCTCGAGGACTCGAGCGATGGGGATGCGAAGCGCGTGTTTACCGGGCACGACAATGGATTGATCACCATCAACATCGCGGAGGCGGACGACGTGCACCGGGAAAAGGAGCGCACGCTGCACCGGGAGCCGTATCGCACTCTTTTGGGGCATTTTCGCCACGAGATTGGACATTATTTCTGGGACAATCTGATCGCCGGCAGCACCCACCTCGACGCTTGCCGCGAACTGTTCGGCGATGAGAGGGCGGACTATCAACAAGCGCTGGAACGGCATTACCGGGAAGGCCCCCCGGCCGGTTGGGATAAGAATTTCATCAGCGCCTATGCGACCATGCATCCTTGGGAGGACTGGGCGGAATCGTGGGCTCATTATTTACATATGGTGGATGCGCTCGAAACGGCCGGCGCCGCCGGGCTTGCATTGCGGCCGCAACGCAGTGACGAGCCGCGCATGCAGCCGCCGGCGGATCCGCTCAACCCCCATTTCCGCGACTTCGAGGCCATGATCGAGTCGTGGCTATCGCTGACGTACGTACTGAATAACTTGAATCGCGGCTTGGGCTTGCCCGACAGCTATCCGTTCATTCTATCCACGCCCGCCATCCGCAAGCTGCGCTTCATTCACACCATTATCGATGAACATCGCGGCGCCCACAGGGGATCCGCGTAGAATGGACTATCCGCCGGAGGTTTAAGTGTCGATTCACGTAGCGCTCAATCACATCATGCATTACCGCTACGATCGACTGGTCAATTTGGGCCCGCAGATCATTCGGCTGCGTCCAGCTCCCCATTGCCGCACCCGTATCCTGTCGTACTCGCTGAAGCTCAAGCCGGCCGAGCATTTCATCAATTGGCAACAGGATCCGCTTTCCAATTACCTGGCCCGCGTGGTGTTCTCTAAGCCCACGCAGGAGCTTAGGGTCGAGGTGGATTTGACCGCGGAAATGGCGGTGCAGAATCCTTTTGATTTTTTCCTGGAACCCTACGCGCAAAAAATTCCATTTCAGTACGAGGCTACCGAGAAACGCGAGCTTGCACCTTTTCTCAATATCGGCTTCGCCACGCCGCTGTTCGCGCGTTACTTGGCGGCAACCTCGCGCGAGCCGCGCGTCACCATTGATTTTCTGGTTGACTTGAATCGGCGTCTTGCCGCCGACGTTAATTATGTGATCCGCCTGGAACACGGCGTGCAGTCGCCCGAAGAGACGCTCGCCAAGCGCTCGGGCTCTTGCCGTGACTCCGCCGAACTGCTGGTTCAACTGCTGCGGCACCTCGGCCTGGCGGCGCGCTTCGTGTCCGGCTATCTAATTCAGCTGGTGGCTGATAACAAACCCGCCGAGGGGCCGACCGGCCCGACCCACGATTTCACCGATCTGCATGCCTGGTGCGAAGTGTATTTGCCGGGTGCGGGCTGGATCGGATTGGATCCGACTTCGGGCCTGCTCACCGGCGAAGGCCATATCCCTCTCTCCAGTACGCCTGATCCGCAGTCGGCGGCGCCGCTTTCCGGCGTGGTGGATCACTGCGAGACGACCTTCGAGTACGCCATGAAGGTCGAACGGGTATGGCAGGCGCCGCGAGTCACCAAACCGTATTCGGAGGCGCAATGGGTAATGATCGATGCGCTCGGCAAGCGCATCGATGCAACGTTGCTCGCAGAGGACGTGCGGCTGACGATGGGTGGCGAGCCCACGTTTGTCGCAGCCGAAAACCCGCAAGCCCCGGAGTGGAATACCGAGGCGCTCGGAGAGAATAAACGCAACATAGCCACCGACTTGTTTCGCAAGCTCAAAGACCGCTACGCCCGGCTGGGCCTTGCGCATTTCGGGCAGGGGAAATGGTATCCCGGCGAACAGCTGCCGCGATGGTCGTTGAACTGCTTTTGGCGCAAGGACGGCGAGCCGATGTGGAGCGAGGCCGCGCTGGTCGCCGATGAAAAGCAGCATTACCCGGGAGCCACGGTCAACGCGCCGCGGCTTTTGCGCGCCATTGCGGCTCGCTTAGGTGTATCGCCTCACTACGTCTTTCCAGCCTTCGAAGACGTTTTTAGTTATCTTCTGCGTGAGCGCAAGCTGCCGGCCAATGTCGATGTGTTGAACTCGAAACTCTCTGATCCGCTCGAGCGCGCACGCCTGGCGCGCGTTTTCGGCGGCGACTTGAGCGCCGCGGTGGGATACGTATTGCCGCTGGCCCGTGGCACGAAGTCGCGGGGCGCCCTAGCCGGGGGCGCCCTAGCCGGGGGCGCCCAAGCCCGGGACGCACCACCCGGGCCGCTCGAGCACGCTGCCTGGGAAAGCAGCGGCTGGTTTTTGCGCAGCGAGCGCTGTTACTTGATTCCCGGCGACTCAACGATCGGCTACCGCCTTCCCCTGGATTCACTTCCTACGGTCAGCCCCATCGACTTTCCGTATGTGTATTCGGCCGATCCGACCGATGAGTTTGGCGAGCTCACAGCCCACAGCGAGCTTACAGAAAAGGGTGCAGCCACAGCAGCTCGCGATAACTCATCCATTCTCGAGACATCTTGGTCGACCGAAAGCACCGCGGCGTCGGCAGAGGCAGTTGATGCGGCGGAGAAGGGGAAGCCGGTTATCCGGACTTCGCTTTGCGTGCAGGAGCGCAATGGCGTGCTTTACGTGTTCATGCCGCCGACGGAAGCGCTCGAGGATTATCTCGAGATTCTTACGGCGGTGGAAGCCAGCGCGAAGGCCCTGGCTCAACCCGTGATCATCGAAGGCTACGAACCGCCTCAAGATCCGCGGATTGTAAATTTCAAGGTGACGCCCGATCCGGGCGTCATTGAAGTGAATGTGCAGCCAAGCGCGAGCTGGAATGCGCTGACCGCCCTCACGACGCATCTCTACGATACGGCCCATGACAGCGGGTTGCGCTCCGAAAAATTCATGATCGATGGCCGCCACGTGGGAACAGGCGGAGGCAACCACATCGTCATGGGCGGGGCCACGCCGCAAGACTCTCCATTCCTGCGCCGGCCTGATCTGCTGCGAAGCCTGATTTCCTACTGGCACAATCATCCTTCGCTCTCCTATTTGTTCTCGGGCCTCTTCATCGGACCGACCTCGCAGGCGCCGCGAGTGGACGAGGCGCGTAACGATGCCCTGTACGAGCTTGAAGTCTCGTTCAAGCAATTCCCAAAAGCCGGAACCGAGGTGGCGCCGTGGCTGGTGGATCGGCTGCTGCGCAATTTGTTGATCGATGTGACGGGCAACACCCATCGCGCCGAGTTTTGCATCGACAAGTTGTACTCGCCTGATACCGCGACCGGCCGGCTCGGGTTGCTCGAAATGCGTGCCTTTGAAATGCCGCCGCACGCACGCATGAGCCTGGTTCAGCAGCTATTGCTGCGCTCGTTCGTAGCGCGCTTCTGGCGCGAGCCCTATGCCCCGCAGCGTTTGACCCGCTGGGGCACTTCGCTGCACGACCGGTTTATGCTGCCGCATTTTATTTTCGAGGACTTCTCGGAGGTCATCGAAGAACAAAGACTCGCGGGTTTCGATATGAATCTCGACTGGTTCGCTCCGCACTTCGAATTTCGCTTTCCCAAGCTCGGTGATGTGGCGGTGCGGGGAGCCTTGATCGAGCTGCGTCAGGCACTCGAGCCGTGGCACGTGATGGGAGAGGAGGGGACGGCGGGCGGTGCCGTACGGTACGTGGACTCCTCGGTGGAGCGCGTCGAGGTCAAAGTCACCGGTTTGGTGCCCGAACGCTTTGTCATGACCTGCAATGGCCGCGCGATTCCGCTGCGGCCTACGGGACGCGAAGGGGAGTTCGTCGCCGGCGTGCGCTATCGCGCCTGGCAGCCTTGGTCTGCCTTGCATCCAACGATCGGTATTCACTCGCCGCTGACATTCGATATGATCGATACATGGATGAAGCGTTCGCAAGGGGGGTTTCAGTATCATGTGGTGCATCCGGGAGGGCGCAGCCACGAGACCCTTCCCGTCAATTCATTCGAGGCTGAGAGCAGGCGCCTAGCGAGATTTTTTAGAATCGGCCACACACCAGGGCCCATGAGCACCGCGCCGGCTACGCCGAGCGAAGAATTCCCCTTCACGCTGGACCTGCGCAATCATCGATAAGGATCCACGTCTCGGCAACTACCGCAGCGACCCCCATCGCTACGATGAGCTTTTGGATTCTCACGGCCAAGTCAGGAGCCACTGGCATACCTTGGTCGAGGGAATATTCGAGGACGATGCTCGGGCAGCGCGGCGCGCCACCGAATACACGCGCCGCATGATTGTCGAGAACGGCATCACTTATAACGTCTATGCGGATCGTCAAGGACGCGACCGTCCGTGGATTCTAGATCCGCTGCCGTACCTCATCTCCGCGCAAGAGTGGCAGATGATTGAAGCAGGCGTGGCGCAACGTGCAAAGCTTCTGAACGCCGTTCTCATCGATCTCTACGGAAAACAGGAGCTTTTGGGTCGAGGCGCTTTGCCGTCTGAAATCCCGTTCGGCCACCCCAATTTTCTGTGGCCGTGCGCAGGCATCAGTCCGCCGGGGGATCGATGGCTGTCGATGTATGCCGCCGATTTGGCGCGTTCCGCCGATGGGCGCTGGTGGGTGATTGCTGACCGTACTCAGGCGCCGTCCGGACCGGGGTATGCGCTCGAAAATCGCCAGATCGTTCGGCGTGCATTCCCGCATCTGGCGCAGTCCATGGACGTGCGGCCGCTGGGGTCCTTTTTCGCCACGCTGCGGGATGAGCTGCTGCGCAATGCTGAAGAGGAGCCGTTAGCCGTGGTGCTGACGCCGGGCTCATTCAACGAGACCTATTTCGAGCATGCCTATCTGGCGCGGCAGCTCGGCTTCCCGCTGGTCGAAGGACACGATCTGACCGTGCGCGACGAAAAGGTATTTTTAAAGACCCTGTCGGGCTTGAGGCGCGTGCACACCATCCTTCGCAGGCTCGACGATGATTTCTGCGATCCGGTGGAGCTGCGGGTCGATTCGGCGCTCGGTGTTCCCGGTTTGCTCGGCGCCATCCGCAAAGGCCACGTCACGGTTGACAACGCTTTGGGAAGCGGCGTGTTGGAATCAGCCGCGTGGCTCGGCTTCCTGCCGCCGCTGGCCGAGCCGCTCATCGGCGAGAAGCTGCGCTTGCCCTCGGTGGCGAGCTGGTGGTGCGGCGAGCCGCCGGCACTCGAATATGTCATCGCAAACCTCTCGAGCCTGGTGATCAAGCCGACGTTTCCAAATCAAAAACTCGGTCCCATATTCGGCAGCGAACTCAATGACGAGGAGCGCGAGGCCCTGGTCGCGCGCATTCGCGCCCGCCCGCCCGCCTTCGTCGCCCAAGAGCATCTGGCATTTTCCCAAGCGCCCGTGTGGTACACGAAAAGCGCCGATACATTTTCCGCCCGTGCGTTGGGGATTCGCGTCTATGCCATTGCCACCGCCAGTGGGTACCGCGTCATGCCGGGCGGTCTCGCGCGTTTCGCGTCCGATGCGCACGCCGAAATTGTCTCGATGCAGCGCGGCGGCGGCAGCAAGGACATTTGGGTGCTGTGCGATTCCGAAGAAGCCTCGGAGCAAGCCACTGCCCCCATCGCCAGAGCGGATCGCACCTTGCACCGGCATCAAGAACTTCCCTCGACGCTGGTCGAGAACCTGTTCTGGATGGGCCGCTATGCCGAGCGCTGCGACTATAAAACGCGATTGCTGCGAGCCACCTTGGGCCTGCGGCGCAATCTCCCCTTTCGCGGCCAAGCCATGGAGATATGCAAGCACTTCGGGTCCACGGCGGTATTCGATCCGGAAAAGCGCTTTACCTTGCGCGGCGACATCGGCCGATTGGGCGAATGCGCGGCGCGGGTGAGAAGCAGTTTATCGGCGGAAAATTGGCGCGCGTTGACGGTTCTGCAAAGGGACTTCCGGCGGGCCGAAACGGCGCGCAGCGATGCGCGCGAAACACTCGATAGCTTGCTGTTGTCGTTGGCGGCCATTGCCGGGTTTGCCCTCGATGACATGACGCAGGATGACGGCTGGCGCCTGATGATGATCGGCCGCCGGCTGGAGCGCCTGCAGTTCCTGGCGGAGTTGATATCGCGGCGTTTAGGCAGCGACGGCACGCCGCTGCGCCAGGAGCTCGAATGGATACTGGAAATCGGCGACAGCGCCATAACCTACCGCACACGCTACCGTGCGCCTCCGGTCTGGGACACCACCATCGATCTGCTGGTTTATGACGAGCGAAACCCCCGCGCGCTTGCATTCCAATGGCGCGCGATCAACACCTTGCTCATAGAAGTGGCCGAATCCTTGGGCTCTAAGCCGCAGGAAACCCTCTATGAAGCGGTGTCTAAGTTGGTGGCGTTCAAGTACACGAATATCGGCAGCGAAATTGGTTTAAAAGTGGGCTCGCGGCTGATTCTCGCGCAGCACCTGAACGATCTGATGTCCGCCGCCGCCCAGCTTTCCGACCAGCTGACTTCCCAGCATTTTTCGCATATTGATTTTGATTTACGGGCTGTATCCGCATGACGCGATACGCCGTGCGGCACACGACGACTTACGAGTACAAGGGCCATGTGGCGCATTCACATCATTTGTTGCACCTAACGCCGCGCGAGTTCGCCTTTCAGCGTTGCCTCTCGCACTCGATCGAGCTCGACCCGCAACCGAGCTTCACTCGCGATGACATCGATGCCTTCGGCAATGGGATTGCGCGCCTCGAATACGATCGCGCGCACGCCAAGTTGGCCGTCACCGCGCACATGGAGGTGGAGATCTTTCCTCGCGCCATAGGTGAGCTCGACACGGCAGAGCCCTGGGATGCGCTTCGCAATCGTTTAAGCTACCACGCCTCGCCGATGGCGCCCGCTGATCTTGATGCCTGCCGCTTCCGTATGCGGTCCAGCCACGTGCCGCTCAAGCTCGCCTTCGAGGAGTACACACGCGACGTTTTCTTGCCGGGCTGTTCGGTCGCTACGGCGGCGTATGCGCTCATGCGCAAGATTTATCGCGAGTTCAAATACGCTCCCGGATCCACCACCAACCGCACCTCGATACTGGATGTGTTGAAGACACGCCGCGGCGTATGTCAGGACTTTGCGCATTTCATGATTGCATGCATGCGTTCTTCGGGATTCGCCGCGCGCTATGTGAGCGGGTATATCAGAACCGTGCGCAAGGGTGGGGAGGCGGCGATCGGCGGGGATGCTTCGCACGCCTGGGTGTCGGTGTATTGCCCTCCGCTCGGTTGGGTGGACTTCGATCCCACCAATGATTGTATGGTCGGAGAGGATCATGTCACGCTGGCGTGGGGCCGGGACTTCGGCGACGTGTCGCCGCTTCGCGGCGTGATCGTCGGCGGCGGCGGTCATAAGCTCGAGGTCGATGTACGCGTGCAGCCGCTTGATGTCTAATGCTATTTTCGTGAACGATAACTATATGAGGTAAGTATGCGCGATGGAAAGGCGGTAAATCTTAACCGGCGGGGGCTGCTGATGACGGCTGCTGCCGCGGGCGCAATCATCGCCATGCCGCGGCTGATCCGGGCGGCGGGTCAATCCGAGAGGTCAACGTACGGTGGAGATTTGACCTCGGTTCGTGCCGCGATCGAAAAGCAGCGCGGCGAAGCCATCAAGCGTTTGCAAACTTGGATTGCGCTGCCTTCTATCGCCGCTGAAAACCGCAATATGCCGGAAGGCGCGCAGATGATGATCGGTCTGCTCAAGGACGCAGGTTTTCAGAACGCGAAGGTCATGCCGACCGATGGGCAACCGGGCGTGTTCGCGACCTTGGACGCCGGCGCCAAGCGCACTGTCGGCATGTACTTCATGTACGACGTCAAGCAGTTCGACCCCAAAGAATGGAGTTCTCCGCCGCTGGAAGGCGCCATCGTCGATAGGCCGCCATTCGGCAAGGTCATGATCGGACGCGGCGCCATCAATCAAAAGGGACCGGAGGCGACCTTTCTCGCGGCTCTGCACGCGCTGAAGGCGGCGGGCCGGAAGCCGCCGGTCAATATTGTGCTCATCGCGGAGGGCGAAGAGGAAATTGCCTCACCGCATTTCGCGCAAGTGGTGCATCAGCCGGAAGTCTTGAAAGCCCTGTCGAAATGCCATGAAGTGTTCATGCCTTTCGCCTCGCAGTCGCCGCAAGGTTCCGTACAGATTGCTCTAGGCGCTAAGGGCGCGGTCGAGGTGGAATTGGTGGCTTCTACCGAAAAATGGGGCCGCGGCTCCAAGGACGACATTCATTCGAGCTATAAAGCAGAACTCGACAGTGCGGTGTGGCACATGGTCAAGGCGCTGTCTACCTTGGTGTCCGAGGACGGCAATGATCCGGCCATCGACGGCTGGTTCGAACACGTGAAGCCTCTAACCGAACGCCAGAAACAACTGATCGCTGAGCAAGTCGCGCACAACAGCGAAGCCGACATCAAAAAGCTTCTCGGCGTGCAGCGCTGGGTACGCGACCTATCATACCGCGACGCGATGGAGCGGCTGGCCTCCCAGCCCACGGTCAATATCGAAGGAATGTACGCCGGTTATACCGGTCCCGGTGGAAAAACCATCCTGCCGTCCAAGGCCACCGCTAAATTGGATTTAAGGTTGGTGCCCGACCAGACCGCCGCCGATTGCGAAGCCAAACTCAAGGCGCACCTGGCCAAGCGCGGGTACGGTGACATCGAGGTCAAGATCACCGGTGGATACGATCCGACCCAGACCGATGAGAATTCCTCGCTCATCAAAGCCTCGACCGCGCTCTACAAGCAACAGGGCATGCCCGTCAGCCTCTCGCCTCGACTCGCCGGCTCCTGGCCGGGGTATATTTTCACCGGTGCGCCGGTGAATTTGCCCGCCGGCCATTTTGGCACCGGTCACGGCAGCCGCGCTCACGCACCGGATGAGTACTACGTCATCGAATCGAGCATCCCCGCTGTACAGGGCATGGCCGATGCAACCCTGTCGTACGTGATGCACTTGTATGCCTTGGCGGCCGTCTAGCGCACCTCCGTGTTGGTCTACAGCTTTTGTACGACCACGCGTCCCTTCGGGTCGACGAAGACGTGATATCGATTGCCATCCTTGCACGTCGCTACGTAATCGCTGTCGGCATTGCGCTTCACATCGACAACCTGGTCGCAGGGCTGGCTGTTGAGGACGATGGTGGCTTGCAAATCCTGGCTGGAGGACGGGCCGGCCGCCGTCGCCCAGCGCGTGGCGCTCAACGCAATCATTCCCATCAAAATGCAACTGAATATTCGCGCGCTCACAGTGACTCCTTTAATTCATTAAATTTGCGAAAATTTCTTAGGGTCCATCAGAATTCCCCATAGCGCTTCTCGTGATGAGGCGACTGCCCCGGCGAGCTGCGGATCGCCGTTTTGCAGCAGCGTCAGTACCTTGATAATCAACGTATCGTATTTTTGCCGCAGTACCGGCTGCGGTGTGGTTGATGAACCGGCATGATACGCGCGCAGCTCGCTCAGCAAGTCATCGACCTGGTTTTTCAATGAAAGCTTGGTAAAAACGCCGATTGCGCGCGTATCTTTCAGCCGCTGCTCGAGCGTAGGCAAATCGAGCGATGGCGATTTCGGCGGTTCGGGCGGCGCTGCTTTCGCTGCGGCGGGCATTGCTGGCGTCGCAGCCTTGGCAGCTGGCGCGCCGGCGCTGTTTTTTGGCTTGGCAACCGGGTGCGCGGCAGGAGCGTCGGGTGATGCAGTAGCGGGCAAATTTGCCGTTGACGGCGATACGGGCTTTGACGGCGCAGGGCTGGGAGTTGCGGGAGCTGGGGCCGCTGAAACTGGGGCTGCGGGCGCAGGGGGCGCCGGCGCGGGAGCGGCCGGCTGCTCACGAGCAGGTGGAGCGGGAGCCTGTGTGACGCGGGGCGCGACACAGCTTGACACCGCCAGCGAGGTGGCAATCGTGGCGGCCATATAGTGAAATCTAGGCATGCTTTAGCTTACATCAGACTAGGGCCGCCGCCCTCATGGGCTACATGAGGATTACGTTATGGACTGGCTACCACGGTGCGGGTTTGTAGTCCTTCAAAAACTGTCCCCATACCAGCTCGCCGCTGATCTGCCCCGCGAAGATGGGATCAACGATGCGGGCAGCACCGTCAATAATATCGAGCGGCGGCGAGAAGCCTAGCTCCGCCTTGCGAGCCGCATGCACCGCGGGATCCTCGTCCGTGACCCAGCCGGTGTCCACCGCATTCATGTGAATGCCGTCTTTGATGAAGTCGGGGGCGCAGGTTCTCGTCATCATGTTGAGCGCCGCTTTCGCCATATTGGTGTGAGGATGCTTTTCGGTCTTTGTGGTGCGGTAGAACTGTCCCTCGACCGCGCTGACGTTGACGATGTGCTTGTGCGCCCCCGGTGTTCTCAACATGAGCGGCTTCAAGCGAGCGTTTAAGACATAGGGCGCGATGGCATTCACCAACTGCACCTCGAGGAGTTCAGGCGTGGCCACCTCGTGCATGCGCAACCGCCAGCTGTTGACCTCGCGCAGATCAACCTGCTGCAGATCCTCATCGTAGTGGCCGGTGGGGAATAGCGCCTCGCCGCATCCATAGTCTTCATCAAGATAGCGGCGCTGAGAAAGTGCCGCGCTATGCAGCAGCCCCTCCGCATGCCGGTGCGCGCCAGCCACCGCCGTCACCGTGGTCAGGGCCGCCGACCCGTGGCCGGCGGAATGCGATTTTTCAACGCTCCGCCGCAAGTCTTCGTGACTCGCGAGTGAAGCGCGCCAGTCTTGGGGTAGTGAGGCCATCGTTTGGCTTTCTTTAGCCAGAAGATGCTGAAAGAATCCCGCAGGCCGACGCACCGTCTGACAGGCGTTGTTCAAGATGTAGTCAAGCCGCGGCAGGCGCTGCACCAGATACTGCGTCAAGAGTTCGACGCTGGGGGTATGGCGCAAATCCAGGCCGTGAATCTGCAGGCGCTGGCGGAACGCCGCGTACTCGGGCTCCCTCGAATACCGATCGGCGGCATCGACTGGAAACCGCGTGGTGACGATGACGTGGGCGCCGGCGCGCAGCAGCTTCAAGGACGCCTGAAAACCGATCTTGACCCGAGCCCCGCTTATGAGTGCGTAGCGACCACTAAGATCCGCCGTCTGCTCGCGCTTGGCGTAGTTGAACTCACCGCAGTGCTCGCACATCGAGTCATAATAGCGATGCATCTTGGAGAAGGACTGCTTGCAGATGTAGCAGTTGCGCTCCTGACGGAATTCTCTAAGGTCAGTTGCGGCCTCGGGCTTGGGCCGTTCGAGCCACAGAGGAGCGTAGACTTTTGAGCGGCGCTGCATGCGCAGGCCCGCGCCCTCAATGATCTTTCGGTCATGTTCCTTGGTGACTGCGCGCTTGGCGCGTCGAAATGCCTTTGCCATCCGAGTCACATCGTGCCGCTCGGGCTTGGCGACCAAGCCGGCCAGCATCAGCAATTCGCGTCGCTGCTCCAAGCCAAGATGCGCAAGGTGCGATCGATCGGCTTCGACCGCGCGCAGCACTCGCACGCAGGTGCGCACGTCCTCCGCGGAGAGCGTGCACGACTCAAGTTTCTGTTTCGGGTGATTCATGGCGGCATTGTATGCCGCCGCGAGAGGCCGCCGGCAAGTCAGCCGGCCATAGTTCCTATCAAGCTATCGCGTATAAGAACTCGACGAACGATGCGGCTGCACCGTCCAACCCCACAATCTTTGGATTTTTCGAGTCGATCAAGTAGTACTCGTCCGGCGCATGCGCACCGGTGCCGTGCCCGAGCCCAAAATCGCCCGCCGGCAGGCTCAACGGCGCACTCGTGAAGCGATACCCGGGCCACGAGCCTGGACTTCGGGGCACCACCAGCGGCGCAGTACCGAGCTTTGTGAATGTCGCGAGCACCGCCTTGAAGAACCTGCTGTCAGGATCCGTCTGAGTGGGATCGTAGCCGCCGCTCATGTTGACTTCGATGTCCCCGAAGCCGTGCTTCGCCAAGTGTGCCTTAAGTTTGGCCAGGGTATCGGCGGCGGTCATGTCAGGCACCAGGCGCATGTCGATCTTGGCCACCGCCCTGTGGGGCAGCACCGTCTTGCCCCCCGGTCCGGTATAGCCGCCGACGAGTCCTTCGATGTTGATGGTCGGCTGGGAGAAGAGGCGCACCAAGGAGTCCTGCCAATTTAAATCGTGTACCCAGTGCTCGACCCCGAACTCGGCTTTGATGGTGGCCTCTGGAACGGCTGCGGCGTAAGCGAGCACCATCTTCTTTTGCGCATCGGTCAAGGGCATCACCTTCTCGAAGAAGCCCTCTACCGCGGGTGTGTGGCCATCTTTTTCCACCAGCGTATTGAGGGCCTGCACCAAATGCCAGGAAGGCGAATCGACCTGTGCTTCCAAGCTCGAATGGATGTCCTTCTTCGGGCCGCGGCCCCAAGTCTCGCCGCTTGACACCAATTCCAGTTCCACGACCCCCTTGGCGCCGGCAGCCACTTGCACGCTGCCATCCAAGTCTTGACTGGCGTCAGGGAGCATGACGCCGACGCACCCTTTCATATGAGAGAAAACTTCAGGACTGTTTACGATCTCGCCAAAGTGCGGCGAGGCGATTTCCTCTTCGCCCTCGCAGACCAGTACCAAGTTGGCCGGCAACTTCTTGCCGGCCGCTTTGAAAGCCATGAGCGCGCTCAAGAAGGAGTTCTGCGGACCTTTCTGATTGACGGCGCCGCGGCCCATGCACACTGTGCCCAATCCCTGCTTTTGTACGAGCCGCCCTTCCAGAGGCGGCGCGCTCCACTCTTCCGGGACGAACTGTTTCACGTCATACATGAAATAGACGGCGACGGTTGTTTTGGCGCCGGTATCCATGCGGCCGAACACTCCCGGCTTGCCGGATGTGGGTATCAGCTTCACGCCGGTGAATCCCGCCTGCTCGGCAAGTTTCGCCATGTACTCGGCGCCCTGAGGGTAATTGCGGTTTTCGGCGGCGATCGAGGGCAGCGCAATCCAATCCTGCAGCCGCTTCACATTGTCGGCGTGCATCGTCGGGATCTGAGCGAGCACCGCCGCCTTGTTTGCATTGCTGGCCGCCGCGAAGGTCGCCGCCGGAGCCGCCACCAACACGGCGCCCGACAGCGCGCCTTGAACGAAATCACGTCTGCTTAAACCATCACCGGAATCAGTCATGAATATCCCCTGAATTGATGCCTATCCTTGGCGATTTAGCCGGCGTTGGTTTCCGCAAACCGCAACGTATCGAAGCGGGATGCCGCAGCCTCGCCGAGCTTCTTGTGAGCACGGATTTCATTCACGATTTCCAATGCGGTTTTGGGACTCGGCGGCAACTCGGCGTCGCTTGGGCGTAGCGGGGTGATGCGCTCCCCCCAGCGTATCAAGTGCGAGGACAGGGTCAATCCGCCGCCGAACGCCGGCATCAATACGAAACCCCCGGGCGGCACGCGGCCTTCTTCCACCGCCTCGACCAGCGCAACCGGCGCAGTCGCCGAGCTCATGTTGCCGTATTTCTGCACGGTTAAAAATAGCTTGTCGGGGCCGGCACCGGTGCGTTTTGCCACCGCATCGATGATGCGCAAGTTCGCTTGGTGCGGCACCACCAACGCGATATCGTCTATGGTCACGGCCGCGCGGCGCATCACATCGAGGCTTGCCTCGCTCATACCTTGCACGGCCTTGCGGAAGATCTCTTGACCGTCAAAGTCCCAGCGGGTCTGTCCGAATTGCACACCAAGATTCGCATACATGGTGCCCATGCCCCGCACGCGCAAGATTTGGCGCGAGTCCGCATAGCACTGGAGCTTCTCGGCGATGACGCCGGTCTCCTCCTGTGACTCCTGAAGCACCATGGCCGCTGCGCCGTCGCCGAAAAGCACTGCGACATTGCGATTGTCCCAATCCATGTACTGGGATATCAGCTCGACGCCGATGACCAGCGCATTCTTGACAATGCCGCTCTTGATCATCGATGAGCCGATAGAGAGACCATACATGAAGCTGGTACACGCGGTGTTGACGTCGAACGATGCCGCAGAAGCCGCACCAATGCGTTGCTGCACGCCGGATGCGCTGTTGGGGACCGTCTCGTCGTTGCTGCAGCTACCGTAAATCACCAGTTCGATGTCCTCGCCCCGCATGCCCGCGCAATCGATGGCGCGACGCGCTGCGGTGATCGCCAATTCGATGCCCGGAACGTGCGATATGCGCCGCTCTTTCATGCCGGTGCGCGTGGTAATCCATTCATCATCGGTGGGCAGGAATGTGGCGAGGTCTTGATTGGTCAAAATGGACGGCGGCAGGCATTTGCCCCATCCGATGATAGCTGCGTGAGTCAACGGAACTCCCCCGGTACTCTTTATATGTAACGCGCATTGTCGCGCATATGGGCGCAACCCGCACCTGTACCGCTTATGGCCTTCCCCTGGCCGACGGGGTTTGATTTGATCGGCCGTTCAGTCGGCCGATACGGTGCGCCCGTTCGCCCAGGCGCGCAGGGCAGCCACTTTCTCGGCCATAACGATGGCCAAGGGACGCGTCGTCTGCATCTCACGCGCGATCATCGCGGCCGTGACCGGCTGTTTGGCGGCATGAGCGCTGTACAGGGCTGCGACGATGGCCTGTTCGATCTCGGCGCCTGAGAAGCCCTCGCAACGCTCGGCGAGTGCGGCCAGCTCTTGAGGCTGCAATGTCAGGCCCCGCTTGCGCGCGTGAATGGCGAGGATTTCCACGCGCGCATCTCGGCCGGGCAGGTCGACAAAGAAAATTTCATCGAAGCGGCCCTTGCGGATCAGTTCCGGCGGCAGGGAGGTGATATCGTTCGCCGTGGCGACTACGAAGATGCGTTCGCGCTGCTCAGCGAGCCAGGTCAAAAAGGTTCCGAGCACCCGGCGCGATACCCCGCCATCGCCGTCGCCGCCTTCCGCCAGTGACTTCTCGATCTCGTCAACCCACAGGACGCACGGCGCCAACCCTTCAGCCGATTGCAGGCAGTCGCGCAAGTTCTTCTCGGATTCGCCTTGCCATTTGGTGTAGAGGGCACCGAAATCCAAGCGCACCAGCGGCACGCCCAAAATGCCCGCCGCGGCGCGCGCGGCCAAACTCTTGCCGCAACCTTGAACACCGAGCAGCAGCACGCCTTTCGGCGCATCCAGTTCCGGTGCTGTGCCATCGAAGGCCGGTTTGCGAGTGCTGAGCCAGCGGCGCAGATTCTGCATGCCGCCGACATCGGCAAACTTCGCCGTTGCGGGCTCATACGACAAGGTGCCGCCGCGATTGAGAAGCTCGTACTTGGCGGTCAGCATTTCCGGAAAATTCGCCATGGACAGCGCGCCATGGTCGAAGATCGCGTATCTCACCAGGCGTTCGGCGTCGGATGCCGACAATCCATTGAGATTCTCCACCAGACTCTTCACGACCTCGGGCTCCAACTGTATGGGCTTGCGCGGATTTGCCGCCGTCCATTCGTGCACCACGCGCGTGATGATCATGAGGCGCTCGTTGGGCGAGGGCAGCGTCAGATGCAGACGCGCCGCAAGATGTTCGAGTTCCTCGGGCAGCGTGACTTCGTAACTCATCAACACCACGGTGCGGGCCACGTGCTCGTAGCCTAAGGCGATATCTTTGAGGAGCCTGACATTCACCGGTTCTTTCAGATACGGATGGAAGTCGAGCAGCACGTAAATTCCCGGCATGGACGTTGCCTTGAGATGCTTCAGCAGCTGCTCCGGATCGGCCAAGGTGCGCTGCGGACCGCCCATGTCGACATCAACGCGTTGCAGGCCCTCGGTCACCGTCCATTGAAACACGCCCCAGCCGCGTCCCTGGCGCACTTGAAGGCTCGCTTCCCGCACCAGCGTGAGCACTCGCGACTCTTCGCGCGACTCCACCACGATGAGGGCTAAACGCGAGACGAGCAGTGTTTGCAGCTCGCGACGCGGGTCCTGGGGTGCCGGCAGGGTGTTCATGGAGGCAAGAATGTAACAAAAAGCCTTGACTGCGGTTCAATTAGAAGAGCGCAACCTGGTCTCTGCGTTCGGGAATATTTACCTCGACTATCGGGTCGTGCGCAGCGAGCAGCAGCGCTCACTAACGCCGCTCCCTCGCACGCACCGGCCGGCTTGGTTTCGCGGGCGGCCGCAGCTTGGCCGGCGTCGTTTTAGTGATGGCCCCTTTTGCCTTATCGTTGGCCGCTGCGGGCCGGGTTTTAGCCGTGAAGACGCCCACCGAGGCATTGAGCGCAACGGCGAGCGCGGCTTCGCCATTCACCAATTGGCTCCAAGGCAACTCCACGCCGTTTCGCCTGCCTTTGAGCGTGAGCTTCAGGGTGGTATTGCTCAGGGTGACCACGTAGTCGCGGCCGTCAATGACCAAGGCGCGCTTCAGCGCGGAATGGAGCGGGGTGGTCATCAGCCGCCCGTGGGCGGTGCAAGCTCCTGCACCAGCCTGGAATCCTCGCCGAGCCAGTCGGCATGCTTTGCGGTCGAGTCGAAGTGGCTCGATGTTTTGAAGAATTCGTACTTGCCGCCCGCCGCATACTGCTTGGTTTTTTGAACCAGCGCCGCTACTTCCGCGGCGCTCATGGGTTTGAAAGTTTTTATCGCCTCGAACGCTTGATCGAGAATTTTCGCGCTATCGATTCCGGTAATGACCACTGAGGTCGGTAGATTCATGGCGTAATGCAGGCACTCGATGGGCGTCACGGGCGCGCCGCTTTTGAGGAACACGCCGTCTCCCATGGTCTTCATGGCCAGTATTCCAATGTTGTCCTTGCTCAGTGCCGGAACTACCAGGTGGGAGAAACTTCTGAAATGAGCATCCATCACATTCAAAGGCATTTGCACGGTATCGAACTTGAAGCCATGTTGTTTCGCAACTTCGAGCATATAAAGATGCACGCGAGGATCCTTATGCCCGGTGAAGCCGATGTAGCGAAGCTTTCCGGCTTTTTTGGCATCCATCAAGGCCTCGATCGCACCGCCCTCGGTGAATATTCGATCCGGGTCGTCGAATCGCAGAATTTCGTGAAACTGAACCAAATCGATGTGATCCGTCTTCAGACGCGTCAAGGATTCATTGAGTTGTGAAGTCGCCGCCTCTTTGGTCCGGCCGTCGAGCTTGGTCATCAAGAAGGCTTTATTGCGATAGCCGCCTTGCTCAAGCGCGGTGCCCATCCATTTCTCGCTGTTGCCATGACCGTAGTCCCAGCAATTATCTAGAAAATTGATGCCGCGATCGAGCGCCGCGTGAATCATGTGTACTGCGCTTGCCTCAGTCATCGGCGCACGACTTAAATGAGCACCGCCGAGACCGATCAACGATACTTTCTCGCCGGTGCTTCCTAAAGTTCGAAACAGCATGTCGCCGCGAAGCTCGCCCGGGTTGGTTACCCGCATGAGGTCATTAGGATCCAGCGATACGGGTGTACCGTCCGGGTTCGCGGCTCCCGAGCGTTCGCCCGATGCCGCCGCCATGCCTTTGGCTGCCGTCAACGTGGCACCAGCGACACTTGATTTGAGAAAATTTCGGCGCTGCATGGGGGGCTCCTGCGGTGTATTAAGCTGGTTGATGCTGGAATTCGTGAGTTTCGACGGCCGTCGTATGCCGAGCCATGCGCAGTGCGCGGATGGCGGCACACGCAGCGCCGTAGCCGTTGTCGATGTTGACCGTCGTGATGCCGGGTGCGCAGCTCGCGAGGATTGCGTTGAGAGCCGCGTGTCCGCCGGCTGCCACGCCATAGCCCACCGAAGTAGGCACCGCGATGATCATCCCGGGAATAAGGCCACCGAGCACGGTGGGCAGTGCGGCATCCATGCCGGCCACCGCAATGACTACCGGAAAGCGGCTGATGGCATCGATGCGGCTGGTGAGGCGCCAGAGTCCGGCTACGCCGACGTCAATGAATAGGGTGCTCGCCACGCCATTGTAGTGCAGAGTGCGCTCCGCTTCCCGTGCCACGCCGACGTCAGAGCTTCCTGCCGCGATGATGCACACCTGGGTCCCATTATCTTCGCTAGGCGCCAATTTGCCGCAAAAGATGCCCGTGTTCGAGACGGCGCAATAATCCAGCCGGGCCTTCCAGCGTGGACTTACCGCGGCGAATTTTTCGGGGGACAGCCGAGTGATGAAAAGAGGATGTGCTTGGCCATGAGCGGCGGCAAAAATCGCTTCAAGCTGCGCCGCGGATTTGTTTTGTGCAAATATCGTCTCATCGAGGCCGGTACGGCGCCGCCGATCGAAATCCAATTCGATTTCAGTCCTTTCGTCACCCATGGGTTAGGCTCCCGGCACAAGAAATGCGCTGCCGTTGCGATACGCCTCGAAGCGAACGGGCAGACCTGCAGGGCAATGCGACGCGGCGTGGACTAAGTTAGTGAGCGCTTGCCTCTCGGCTTCGGCTACCAGCTTAAGGCTGCCGGAGTCAATTTCGATCACCACCGCGCTTGCCCGCACTCGACAGCGAATGGTATTCAGGATGAGGCGATCGCTGACCATCCGTTCGACGTAATGAATGAAGCCGAGCATGTCCGGATCAATGGGAATGCCGGTTTCGACCCGGCTCGACAGGCAGGGCGATGAGGGCAGTGCAGATACTCGGGACAATCCCAAATCGCGCGCGATCTGCCGCACCTGCACTTTGTTGATGCCTGCCTCGACATACGGATGGCGCACCCCGAACTTGCGCGCCGCGTCGAGCCCGGGACGGTACTCTCCCAGATCGTCCGTATTGGCCCCCGAGAGGATTTGACAATCCGAGCGGGCGCGGATGGCCGCATACAAATTCGTCTTGCAATGAAAGCATCGATTCACCGGGTTGGCGAGGTAGTGCGGATCGTCGAACTCACCCGCACGAACGAGGGTCAGAGACCAACCGAGCCGCGCCGCCATTGATTCGACGCGTGCCGTTGCTTCCGCGGGTACCGCAGGTGAAATGGCATGTATCGTTGCTACGGCTGAGTATATTTCGGAAGCGAAGGCGGCCAGCGTCAGACTATCCACTCCGCCGCTGACGGCGATCACCGGCGCGTGGATTTGACGCAGAATCCCCTGAAGCGTGCTATGCATCTTCTTCCTCCGCGCTCTCCTTGCGCAGCGCCAAGCGCTCTGCGCGATTCCGAAGTGCAGACCGGACTTTGTGGTCGGCATGCGGCAAGACATCGTCCGACTCCGCTTTCGCTGTTCGTCCGCCGGGACGATCGACGATTTTGACGCGCACGTATTGTCCATCGATCTCGACTTCTTCGATGGTGCGATCAAGGCCAATCGCCTTCACGTTTCGACAACGTAACCCAATTGTCGTGGTTTCGCGAAAGCACGCATCGATTACTTCTTGCGTATGCGCCTTCCGGGCCAGCACTTGCAGGTGGGTCATCATGCGGCCTTTCTTGCCATACACGCAGGATTGCGTTACATCCAGTACGCCCGGATGTTCGCGCAAACGATCCAAGCCCGCGGCGAGCTCCTCCCCGGACTGATCGTCAATTTCGAATTCGAGCACCGAGATTTCCCGATGTGCGCCGGCCGTCGAGCGGCTTGGTTCAAAGCATAGGACCCGCAAGTGATTGCTGATGCCGCGCAATTCTCGTGTGCCGAATCCAATTCCCGAACCCACCAGCGTCCGTAAGCTCGATGCGCCACGGCGCGACTTGTCGGGGCCGCAAAGATAACGCAGTATCGCAGCACCGGTGGGGGTTACGCGCTCTCCCGCAATTCCGTCGTCGAGGGTTTCCATCTGCATCAGCAGTCGAGTCGTGGCCGGTGCCGGCACAGGCAACAGTCCGTGTGCTGTTCGAACGCGGCCCGAGCCTAAGGGCGCCGCCGATGCGGTCCAGACGGTAGCCCCCACGGCATCGATCATCGCTGCGGCTCCGACGATGTCGGCAACTGAGTCGACCGCACCTACTTCGTGAAATGACACCTCGCTGGGCTCGACTCCATGGACATACCCCTCGGCTTCGGCCAACAGGTAAAAAATGCCGATTGCATGCTCGCGAATCGGCTCGGAGAGGGCAGAATCACTCAGCCGCTTGCGTATCGATTTCCAAGAAGAATGGCCATGACCTCGCTCTTGATATAAATGAAAGTTGAGGGCAACGGGCGTGTACTCGTTGAGCGTAGCGACCAAAAACTTTCGACCCCGAATGACCCCATCGCAGTGGGGAATCAGGGTGGGTGCTACCGGGAAGTGTTCGGCTAGGCAAGCGATGGCGGCGTTGACGCGAGGTTCATGCTGCGGTAATGCATCCAGCATCGCCGCGATAAACATATCGCCCGCTATACCACCGAGCAAATCGAGATGAATTTCCATGCGAGATATTCCGAATGCGTGGAACGCAAGAATTGTGGCAATCGGTGCAGATGGGAATACGTTTTCTCTCCCAAACAGATGTAGGACTACGTCTCGCCGTGCTGCCCCGCCCCGGTTGCGAATCGCTGCGTACCGGATACCATCTTCCCCACGGCGATCGTGGCTAAAGCATGCGCAGCTTCGAAAGGCGATCCTGCGTGCAAGTTCGATCGACTACGCTTAAGCTGCGCCGCAGACTTGAAGGAGATCAATTTGCGCTTCGTCTACCGCATTTTCTTTCCGATGGCTATTTTTTCGATGGGCGGCACCCATGTGCTGTCCGCGGCGCCGACTGCCGGCAATGCCTGCTCATTCTTCACCCAGACACAGATGAGTGCCGCGCTCGGCGTCTCAGTCGACGCCGGGCATCATATCGGTCCGGGCAATGCCCTGTGTGGGTGGAGTCAACCCGGCGATTCCAGCCATACCGGTAAAGGGGCCTTGCTCACCATCTATCACACCGTAGGCAAACTCACTCCCATCGAGCGATTCGAAAATGGCAAGCTTCCTGTGCAAGGCATTGCAAAGACGCCCGTGGCCGGCATCGGCGATGATGCTTATTATATCGACACACCCGGACTGGGCGTCGCGCTGAACGTGAAGAAGGGTACCGCGGCGTTCCAAATGAGGGTGTATGGCTTCTCGGCGGACGAGACCAAATCGATTGAGAGTACGCTGGCTCAAGCGATCTTGGTCAAGATGTAGGAATTGAGTGGCTCTGCACCATGTCGTGATCGTCGGGGCCGGTTTTGGCGGCCTCGCCGCCACTCAGTCACTGGCGGGCGCCCGGGTTCGGATCACCATGATCGACCAGCGCAATCATCATTTATTCCAGCCGCTGCTCTACCAGGTAGGCACCGCCGTGCTGGCGACTTCAGAGATAGCCTGGCCGATTCGCTTCCTGCTTCGCAGGCGCCCGGAAGTAACCACCTTGCTGGGCGTGGTGAGCGGCGTCGATACGGAGAAACGCGACGTCAGGCTCGAGGATGGCGCCATGGTGCCCTACGACACCTTGATTATCGCCACCGGCGTGCGTCATGCGTATTTCGGGCATGACGAATGGGAACGTTACGCACCCGGACTCAAAACGCTCGAAGATGCCACAGCCATCCGCCGGCGCGTTTTGTTGTCCTTGGAGCGCGCTGAACGCGAAAGCGACCCGCAGCGCCTATCTGCGTTACTCACTTTCGTGATTGTCGGCGGCGGGCCGACGGGTGTGGAACTCGCCGGCGCGATCGTAGAACTGGTTTATCAAAATCTCGTGGGGCAGTTTCGACACATCGACACGCGAAAATCACGGGTACTGTTGATCGAAGCCGGTCCGCGCATTCTCCCGAGCTTCGCACCGGACCTGTCTGCTTACGCGCATCGTGCCTTGGAGCGCCTGGGGGTAGAGGTGCATGTGAACTGCGCTGTGACCGACTGCAACGCGGACGGTGTCGTCGCTGGAGGCCGGCCGATTGCCGCCGCCGTCATTCTGTGGGCGGCCGGTGTTCGCGCATCGCCCGCTGCGTCCTGGCTCGGGGCGCCCGCCGACAAGGCAGGGCGGGTACAGGTGGCTGCTGATTTAACTGTCCCGGGCCATCTGGACATCTTCGTGATTGGCGATACCGCGACCGTCAATGTGTGGAATGGAAAACCCGCTCCCGGAATCGCGCCGGCCGCCAAGCAGCAAGGACAGCACGTGGGACGCTCGATCAAGCGGCGGCTGGCCGGGGATTCTCAACCGCGGGCATTTCGGTATCGGCACTCAGGTGATCTCGCGACCGTCGGCAAACGCTCCGCGGTCATCGATTTCGGCTGGTTCAAGGTTAAAGGCTATGTCGCCTGGTGGATTTGGGGACTGGCACACATATATTTCTTGATTGGTTTGCGAAATCGGCTGGCGGTCGCCTTAAGTTGGCTGTGGATTTATCTCACCAGCAGCCGCAGCGCGTGTCTCATTACGCAAGTCGACCACAACAACAAGACGCCGCGAGTCTAAGTATTTTTCTCATGCCATGCCAAGCGATGGGTCACTTGACGCGCATGGGTGCGGGCCATTGGCGCCGGAGGAGCCTCAGTGTTTGAACGGCAAGTCGCATTGGCCACCAACGACGGGCGCATGAACACATTCATTTGTCACCCGGACCGCGGAGGTCCGCACCCGGCCATTATTTTTCTTATGGACGCCCCCGGCATTCGAGAAGAGCTGCGGGATATGGCGCGGCGCTTAGCAACCGCCGGCTACTATGTGATGCTGCCGAACCTTTACTACCGTTCGAACGTCGAAGAGCTGGGCTCGGTAATCGGCGAGCCCAACATCGGCACGCGCCAAAAGGCGCTGCAGCTGATGACGACGATCAATGTCCCATTGGTGATGCAAGATATCGACGCGCTCGTTGCGTTCGCCGCTGACGATGCGGCGGCGTCCAAAGGCGCGATGGGATGCGTCGGCTATTGCATGAGCGGTCCCTACGCCATCAACGCGGCGGCCCGCTATCCGGAGCGAGTTCGCGCTGCGGCCTCAATATACGGAGTGGCTCTGGTGACCGATCGGGCGGACAGCCCGCATCTCGCTGCAAAACGCACCGACGCACGCCTTTATTTCGGTTGTGCCGGAAGCGATCACTATGCGCCTCTTGAGATGATCGACAGGCTCCGAGCTGAGCTGGCTGCGCAAGGCGGAAATGCCGAAGTGGAGATTTATCCGGGTGCTCAGCACGGATTCGCCTTTCCGTCGCGCCCCGCGTACGACAAGCCCGCGGCGGAGCGGCACTGGGAGCGTCTGTTCGCGCTCTTTGGGGAGGAGCTGAAGCGGTGACCATAGAACATGAAGTAACACCGCGGCTTGCCGCAACCACGATCCTGGTGCGCGCACGCGAATCGCAGCCTGAAATACTCTTTTTGAAGCGCGGCGAGCATGCGCGGTTCATGCCTAATGCGTATGTGTTCCCAGGCGGCGCGACCGAACCCAGCGACGAAAGCGACGACATTTATGCGTTGTGCGCCGGACTGGATGATCGCGCAGCTGCTTCGTTGCTGGCGTTGCCATCAAATGGGCTGCGGTTTTTCGTTGCGGCGGTGCGCGAAGCCTTCGAGGAATGCGGCCTCTTGCTGGCATATGGGCCGACCGGAGAGTGGGTGGATTTGTCGATTTGGGATGAAGCGGACGTGCGGGAGGCGCGCCTGCAACTAGCGGCGGGCCGTCTGGATTTAGCGGCGCTTTGTAAAACTAATGGCTGGCGGCTGGCGGTGGACAGACTCACCTTTTTCAGTCATTGGATCACACCGCCCGGGAAGCTGCGCTTCGACACGCGATTTTTCTTGAGTCTGGCGCCGCCCCGGCAACACGCTTTCCTGGCCGGCGATGAAATGTCCGAGCTGGTGTGGCATACAGCTGCCAAGGCGCTGTCCGAGCACGCCAGCCACAAGCTGTTGCTCATGTTTCCCACCCGGGAGATTCTGAAAGAGATCGCCAACTGCAAAGATATCGATGAATTGTTTGATTATGCGAATCAGCCGCGCGCGATTGAGCCCATAACGCCGGTCCTGCCCCGAGAAACGGCGCGCTAGTTTTTTGCGGCGCCGGATTGAGCAGAGTAAATCTTGCGGACGGCAGCCATGTCATCGGCTTCCTCGACCCGCTTGTCCTCTCGATAGCGCTTCACGCGGGCGAGCCGCAAGGCCAGGCCGCCGGCATAGCGAATGCTGGCTTGTAAATCGCTGAAAGCAATTTCCACTACCAGCTCCGGGCGGACATACACGGTCATTTCATCGCGCCGAATCTCGCGTGCCAGAAACTGTTCTGTTTGCCAGGCGAGCAGCGCGTCGGTAAGACCTTTGAAAGTCTTGCCCAGCATGACGTACTCGCCAGTCGCCCTCTCGAGCGCGCCCAAGTGCAGGTTTGAGAGCTTACCGGTGCGACGGCCGTTGCCCCATTCGGCGGCGAGCACCACCAAATCCAGCGTGTGAACGCGCTTGATCTTGAGCCAACTTGCGCCACGATTGCCGGCCTCGTAGGGCGCATCCAGAGCTTTGGCCATGACGCCTTCGTGGCCGGCCGCGATGGCCGCGTCATAGAAAGCGCGTGCCGCCGGCGCGGAGGAAGTGATGAGCCGCGGAATGATCAGCGATTCGGGAACCGCTTTGGCCAGCGCTGCGAAGCGCTCCTGGGTTGAGCGATTCGCAATACTCTCATCGCCAAATCTCAGGCAGTCGAAAAAGAAGGCCTTAATGGGGAGGGCCGAGCGCGATGCCTCTACATTGAGCTTGCGGCCAAAGCGCTTCATGGTCACTTGAAAAGGATGCGGCCTCCCGCTCGCATCGAATGCGATGGCCTCGCCATCGAGTACCAAAGTGTGTTCGGAAAACATGCGCGCCATCTCCACGATCTCGGGTATCGCAGCGGATATTTCGTTCAGACTGCGGGTATAGATGCGCACCTCGTTAGCCAGCTTGTGGACCTGAATCCGCGCTCCATCCATTTTCCACTCGAATGCGGCTTCGCCTTGAATCTGCTGCAAGGCCTCGGCCACATCGGCCGCCGTTTGCGCCAGCATGGGGGAAACCGGCGAGAACAGCTCCAGCTGAAATACTGCCAGCGCCGCTACGCCCTCGCGCATTGCGGTATTCGCAACCGCGCCCAAACTTTTAGAATACATCGCGGCACGGCGTACCTCGGCAACGGGCAGTTCCGCGGCGGCGGCGATGGCATCGGCCATGATTCCGGCCAATGCCCCCTGGCGCAGCTCCCCAATCAGCAATCGCCGCAAGAATTCTTGTTCATCAGCCGTTGCCAGCGCGAACAGCTCCTCAAGTGCCGCAGCGCGGCGCGCAGCTGATCCCGCGCCGCGGATTGCCGCGAGCTCGGTGAGCCGCCTATTCACCTCGGCAGTCGACAAGGTCGCGATGTTCGCCGACGGCATCGAGGCGGCTGCACGCACCGAGGAGAAACCGACGCCAATTTTGCCCTGCGGGATCTCGCCCGACAGGTAGTGCACGCCGAGATCGATTTCTTCGGGGGCCAGGGAACGCAGCAGCAAAGACAATTCCCGCACCTTTGTTTTGCGCGAGCTGCTGGCGCCGACCCGCTGCGAGGCGTGCACCAGTTCGGCGAGTAAGGTCACGCGGAAGCTACCCGGTCGATCCAGGCCACGATTGCATCGAGCATCTCTGAGTTGGTTTGCGCGCGGCTGGTGTGGCTGCGAGCGGGGACCCGAAAGGAGTGGTCGGCATCGGGGAGCAGGCGCAAGGTCGCGAGACTGCCGAGCCGCGAGATGACCGGATGCAAAAGCTCTGGTTGCGCGAACTCATCGCGCGCGCCCTGGACAAACAGCATCGGAATGCCAACTTTCGACAGATGCTCGGCTCGGGTATCCGAAGGTTGCTTCGGCGGGTGAAGCGGGAATCCTAGGAAGATCAAGCTGCGGACTTCCGCCAGCGGGATGGCGGCTTGCGCCTGCGATGTCATGCGTCCGCCGAACGACTTCCCGCCCGCGAGCAGCGCCAAGTCGGGCAGCAGCACGCCCGCCGCCCGCGCGGCAGCACGCACGGTGGCATGGCACAGAGCAGGAGGATCCGGCCTTCGGCTGAGCCTTTCCATGTACGGAAATTGGTAGCGCAACGTAGCGACGCGGCGCGCCGCGAGATCGTTCGCCAAATTCTCCATGAAGGGGTGCCGCATTCCGGCGCCGGCGCCATGCGCCACGACGAAGCAGGCCTTGGGTTCAGGGGGAGTCATCAAGATTCCCGAGACTCGCGTGCCATCGCCCACCTCGATGTTCAAGGCTTGGGTGTTGGTATGGGTCATACTTACAACAGCGGCAATTCACAGGTGATCTGGTCGAGCTTGGCATGCGCGCCCTGAGCCACCGATTTGCGCTTGCGCATGTTTCGGTCTTCTCGCGCCAAAATAACTAGTTTGTGCTCTCTGAGCATCGCTGGTCGCGGGTGATGCGATTGATGGCCTCGGGCAGGTGCCGCGCGCCTTGCGATCACGCGCCTTGATCCATCATCCGGCGGTATGCGAGCAGATGGCGCAATGAGGATTTCGGATCTTTGGCCCGCTCGTACAGTCGCGCCAGGTTGAAGTGTGCATCGGCGAATTGCGGATCGAGCGCCAAGGCTTCGCGATAGGCAACAATTGCCTCGGGTTCGCGTCCCAAATCTTCGAGCAGCACGGCAAGATTGAACACCAGAAACGGTTCCGCCTTCCCGCCGAATCGGTAAACCAGCTCCGCCTCCGCCAGGCGCCCGTCCAAATGCAGCAATCTGCCCAAGTTGATGCGCGCTTCCAGATGATTAGGATCGGCTTTGAGGATCGCTTCGTAGGCGCTGCGCGCCGTTTGCGGATCGCGGTCCTCCAGCATTAGGGCGTCGGCGTAAAGCTCCTCGGCAGACGGGCCGGGCGCCGCCGCTCCTTTTATGGACGCGGCTTCCTGGCGCGCAATAACGTGCAGGCGGCCCTTCTCCTCGACGATCTCCAGCGCCAGTGCGTACTGGCCCGAGTCCGACTCGCGCAGCGTCCGGCCCTCGCGGATGGCGATTCGATTGCCGAGCGCGGTCAGGGAAAGTTGATTCAGCGCTGAATCGGCGGGCAACGCCGAACGCAGCTCGTGCAAGGTTTTATTGATCCGCTGTGAGGAAATCTTCGCGGCCCGAAGTGCACTCGCGGTTCGAAGCACCACCAGGTCGTGAAACGAATAGTGCAGCCTCCCCGCACGCCTGACTGGATTGATGTTGCCTGCGCGCGCTAACGCACGGACTGCGGAGGCCGGCAACCCAAACAGCCGCTCCAGGTCTTTGCTGTCATAGGCATGCATCTCATCTGCGAGCGGATTTGCGCGCGGACGCTGTCGCGGCCGCACGCTTCGGCGCCTTACGTTCCTTGAGATCGGCTGTCTTCGATCCGCGCGCATCAATGCTGGCTCGCAGCGCTTCCATGAGGTCGATCACATTGCCACTCTTGGCCGCAACCGGACCTTCGGCAATGGAAACTTCTTTGCCCTCAACCTTTTTCTGAATGGCTGCCTGCACTCGGGCACGATGTTCATCGGTGTATTCGTTGGGGTCAAAGCGCTTTGCCGCCAAATGCTCGATCAGCTGTTGGGCCAGCTTCAACTCCGGCTCGGATACCGGTGCGGCCTCGATTCCTAAATCTTTCAGCTCGCGCACCTCGGCTTTGAAATGCAATTGATGCAGCGCTAATCCATCTTCGATCGGTCGGATGACCACGATGTGCTCCTTGCCCCGCGAGATCCAGCGGCCGACGGCGCACTGGCGCTGCTTACGAAGGGCCGTTGCGAGCAAGGTGTAGGGCTTCGCGCCGCCCTTGTCCGGGGCCAAATAATACGTGCCGTCGAAGTATACCGGGTCCACTGATTCCAGCGGAACAAACTGACCAATGTCGATCGCGTGACTGGTCGTATCCTCGAGTGCTTTCAATTCTTCCGGGTTGAAGATCACATATTGGTCCTTGGCAAATTCATAGCCCTTGACCATTTCGGCGCGTTCCACCAGCTTACCGTCATTGACGGCGACGTACTGTTGCTTCACCCGCGAGCCGTCCTTTTGGCGCAGCAGATTAAAAGCAATTCGTTCGGATGACACGGTGGCCGAATAGAGCTTCACAGGAATGGCGACAAGCCCGAATGAGATTGTCAGTGAAGCGATTGATCGAGCCTGTGTAGCCATGATGAAACCATCCCTACTAAGTGACTGTAGTTCTTTCTGATGTTATTGAATAAACGCGCGCAAGACCTTCGATTACTTACGGTTTATATCTAAGCCTAGGAACAATAGCACCTGCTTTCAAGTGTTTTTGCCTCAAAAGGGTGTAGGCCCGCCGGTAACCGGCAGCTGGAGCGCGTTGCGGGATCTGGCTCCCAGTACACCTAGCGCGTAAAATCCTTTTAAATTATGAACTTACGCCTTTGAGAGCGGCGACGACTACGCCTGTCGTGCCGCCGGGCGTACCGGGAGCTTCCACTCGGGGCGGATAAAATGACAGGTGTATCCGTCAGGGATTCGCTCCAAGTAGTCCTGATGTTCAGGCTCCGCCTCCCAGAAATCGCCCGCCGGGGCCAGTTCGGTCACGACCTTTCCCGGCCAAAGGCCCGATGCCTCAACGTCCTCGATAGTGTCCTCGGCAATGCGCTTTTGATCATCGCTGGTATAGAAGATCGCGGAGCGATAGCTCAAGCCGCGATCGTTTCCCTGGCGATTCAGCGTGGTTGGATCATGGATTTGGAAGAAAAACTCCAACAGCGTGCGATAGCTGATGAGCTTTGGGTTGAATAGGATTTCCACCGCTTCGGCGTGCGTGCCGTGGTTGCGATACGTGGCCTTAGGCACATCGCCGCCGGAATACCCCACTCTGGTAGACACGATACCGGGATAGCGGCGCAGCAAATCCTGGACGCCCCAGAAACAGCCGCCGGCGAGAATTGCGCGTTCAGTTAGTGCAGACATGGTTACTCCTTCATTCATGATCGTGCGATGCCGCCTGCGGCATCATCACGGGTTTTCTGTTCTTCCAGCGTGTACAGCGCCTCCGGAACGGCCACAAGCCGCTCGATGGGAATCGGATTTCTGCTCGCCTCCGACAGGCCGTACGTGCCCTCCTCTCATCAGTCGTGCGGCTGTGGATTGTGATCTTACACCCATGGGGATGAGGTGAAATGATAGCGTTTGTCCTCTTCGCCGACGCGCTACATTTGTTTGAACAAATGGGCAAATTGTCGACTGACCGCAATCTCTTCCTTGCGGCCTTTGAGCGCCAAGGTCAGGTGTCCCAATTCGTCACGCTTCGCGTGCACGATGTGCTGAGAGTTGACTACCGTGCCGCGGTGGACCTGCCAGAATGTCTCTTCGTCAAGCTGCTCCAGCAGCTCCCTTAAAGGCATGCGGATGATGCTGTTGCCTTCGCGCGTAGCAACGGTGATGTATTTATCCTCGGCCTCGAACCACAGCACGTCGTTCACCGGAATGAGTTTGACTGTGGTGCCGGCGCCGGCACGCACGAAGCGCAGCTTTTCCCTGCCGCGGGTGCTCGACCCCAATAAGTGGGCGATTCGCGTGGCCATATCGCCCGCGGAATCGTCATTTCCAGCGCGGCTTAGTTGCTGAGAGAGGCGCTCAATGCACTTGACCAGACGCGCGACTTCCACGGGCTTTAACAGGTAATCGACAGCAGCAGTTTCAAAGGCGTCGAGGGCATAGGCATCGTAGGCCGTCACGAAGACGATGAGGGGCGGGTGGTCCTTCAGGCACAGCTGCTGCGCAACCTCCAGTCCGTCCAGTTGCGGCATGCGTACGTCGAGAAACGCGACATCGGGCCAATACTGCTCCGCGAGTTTTAAGGCGTCGGCACCATTGGCTGCTATGGCCGCGCATTGGGCCGAGGGCCAATGATCGCCCAGTTGTTTCGCAAGCGCGCGAGCCAGCAGCGGCTCATCCTCGGCGATGATGTAGCTGTAAGGAGCGCTCATCCAGCAGGTCTGGAAAGCAAATTCAGCGGTACCTCGATGGCGGCATGGGTTCCGTGCGGTACGCGCGGTTCCAGGATCAATCGCGCCGAGCTGCCGAACAGCGACTGCAAGCGGGCGCGTATATTTTGAATGCCGGCACCGGTGCCGACGGTGTTCGCATTACCGAGGCCAATGCCGGTATCGTCGACCCAGATTTTCAAGGTGTCTGCGGTACAGTGCACGCTGACGCGGATGGTGCCGCCGTCGCCCGCCGGCTCGATGCCGTGGGTGATGGCGTTTTCCACGAGCGGCTGCAGCAGCATCGCCGGAAATTTCAGGCGCAGGCAGGCGGGATCACAATCGAATTCGGTGGTGAGACGACTGGGGAGGCGCAGCGCCATGATGGCGAGATAAGCCTTCAACAGCTCGACTTCTGTTTGCAGCGTCGCAGTTTCACTGCGCGCATGCGTAAGCGCGGCCCGCAAATAGCGAATCAGATTGGCGAGCAGAGTGCGTGCCTCGGGAGGGTCCACCGCGATGAGCGCGTCGAGATTGGCCAGCGTGTTGAATAGGAAATGCGGTTCGATCTGCGCCTGCAGCGCCCGCAACTGCGCTTCGACGGCCGCGCGTTCGGCGCGTTCCACATCGCGCTTGCTTTGAGCGAGCTGCACCCAGCTGAAATTGATGAAGAGCGCGATGCTGCCTGCGATGAGAGAAAATACGATGCAGACGATCCAAACATAGCTATTTTGGAAGTTGAAAACAGTGGAGGCCTGACCACTCAAGAACAGTTGTGAGAGCAGCTCGCCGATGACGGCGCCGATGATCACAAGTACGAAGTAAATTCCTATGCGCGAGCCGACGTTGCCGCGAAAGTGCCGCATCACGGTGCAGCGCACCGAAGCAATTAACCCGAGTATCGACAGACCGATGCAATAGGAAATGACGAGGTTCGGCACCACCGCTTCCCAAGAACGCAGCAGCAAGGCAATCACCAGCGCGATGACGGTATTGATAGCCAGCGTCATGGGCAGTCGACGCCGCAAAAAGTCGGTCACCGTATCGTCGGTATCGTCGAACGGCGAAAAATCGTTGCCTTGCAAATTGGTATTCATTGATGCTCAGCGCTCCCCGCCTGAGCTTTAGTTTATCGCCCTTCGAGCTCCGACGCATGATCGGCCGGGATGGGGTTTGCCTGGACCTGGACGTGTACCTCAGCCTTGGCAGCGGCGGCGTCGTCGACGGCAATGAGGGCGAAGGGCATCAAGCCCAGAACGAAGGAAAGGGGAAGGGCCGCCAGTTGGATTGTTTTCATGGGTATCTCCGTAAGTGTCAAAACCGTGGAGTTACTCTAAATAACGGGTCGCCGGTGCGAGGGCATTTGCGCCGGAAAGCAGGCCGGGCGGCGCAAACGGGGCTACGGGGTCGCGAACGGTTCGACCAACGTTATGTCCATCCTGGCGGACAGAGACGCGCCGGGGGCAAGCATGAATATCCCAGGTTTGTCCTTGAAATCCCCAGAAAAGCCCTGCGGGTCAGTGATGCCGTGCCAGGGTTCAATACACACAAAAGGCGCGCTAGGTTTGCTCCAGATACCCAGACACTGCGCAGGGGCGCCCCGCGCATCGGGGAAGCTGATTTTAATGCGCGGGCCTTCAGCGCTCCCGTAGCTCACCGATCGGCTTTGGATCTGGTCGAAGATAAGCACATCACTCTGAAACAGCGAGTCGGTCAAGTAAAGCCGCCGCCCGATGATCGGCGTCGGATGGCGTTCGGCGGTTAGCAATCCCGCGGCGTCGATGCGCCGCGCAGGAGCGGGTTCATCCTTCTCGAACTCGATGAAATGCGCGGACCGAGGCTGACCGAAGGGCAGCGGCCATCGGAAGGCTGGATGATAGCCAAAGCTTGCAGGCATATCTTCGTCGCCTTGGTTGCTGATATCCGTGGTCACGGAAAACATGCTGCCGCTGATCTCGTAGCTTACTTCCAATTGAAAATAGAACGGATAGACCTGCAGGCTTGCGGCGTCTGCATTCAAGCGAAATCTTGCCGTGGTCGAACTGGTGTTTTCGATCGAGAACATCCTGCCACGCGCAAAGCCGTGTCTTGGCAACTCAAAACTCTTCGAACCCACGCGGTAGGCACCACCGGCCAAAACACCGATAATGGGAAACAGCAGCGGCGCGCGTCCTGCCCACACCTTAGGATCGCCGTCCCACAAGAGATCGAGCGCCTCACGATTTTTTAGCGAAGACAATTGCGCGCCGAGCGGGTCGATTTGGGCTGTCAACGCAGCGGAAGTGATGGCCACCCAAGGGCTCGGGTCTGCTACCACTGATAGTCGACCGAGAGTGCCGCTTCTCGCTGTGTGGTGCTCTCCGTCAAGGGACTTGACTGTGCGCTGCCTTTGAATTTCGAGATACCCAAGTCCACGTTGACCAGCCAATGCACCGACAGGAATCGGGTCGCTGTGAATCCCGCGCCCACCGATTCGATGCCGCTATGGGTGGTGAAAATGGGGCGGCCCGAGGTTCGCGACTGAGACCGCGTCACGCCAAATTCACTTTGCAGGTAGCGATGGGTGGCAAAGGTCGCAGTTGGCCCCGCGAACATCACAAACTTCCGAGAACTGCCTGGAAGCGGCATGTAAAAGCCCACGTCTCCGACCGTGCCATTGACACCGCCGAGAATTTGCCTGGCGTCGACGCGCAGAACCAGCGGAAATTTTTTCGACAGCACGTAGGATGCGAATACCTTGGCCGCGGGTGCTGGCGAGATGTTGCCCAATCCCCGCAGATTGGTGTAGTCCTCGCTTTCGCGTCGGCCCAGGTCGTAAGCGAGCGCGACGCCTGCGCGATAGTGATCGCCGCGCAATAAATTGACGCCGATGCCATCGCCCGTGCTGATGAAAGCAATGTCCTTATACAGGATGGTGATGGCCGGGCCGGCTTGCACCTCGTATGCCGATGCGCCCGCATAGACCGGCTGGGTCTCCACGGCGCCGCCGACCACCCTGAACCAATCGGGAAGATTCGGCTCGAAGAGTTTCGAGAGGATGATGCCTGCGGAGTACTGCCATTCAGGCAGCGGCGATGGTGTTTGCGACCATGCCAACCGAGGGATGAGGGCGCACAGTAGCAATGCCGCCACACCCGAACGACTGTAAGTTTTTGCCACGGGATGCGGTTGACTTCGCTGTCACCCGAAAAGGTTACTTGGCCGGCGGCGGACTGCGACGAGTCGAAGTTTTGCGGGAGACTCCGGCCGCTTGCCACTTCGCATCGGCGTTGACCGGCGGTTCGTCAGGGAGGTGGCTTGCGGGTGGGTCGCTCGCAGGATAAGTCGCTTTCAAAGAATCATCGACTCTTGCTGTCGCAACGGGCGCCTTCGCTGGTGCAACCGCGATTTGCCGCTCCGCTTCCAGCCAGTCTTGCTCGGCACTTCCCTGAGGGCAACCGCGAGCTTGCCAGAGCTGGTAAGCGAGTTCACCTATAGAGCGGCGGTCATTTTGCAGCATCGTGCTTTCTCCTTGCTAAACTATTTATCAAACGATACCAGGAAACTCCGAGGCCTTGTGTGGCGCTACGATAGGCTCAGGTTTGGAAATCCAGGTCAGCATATTCCTACAGCCGGTCCCCTGATGCGATGGGCATGTTTGGCTGCGTCTTGAGAAACTCGGTTGAGGATTTCTTCTTCTATCGAGCTGTGGTCGCAGATTCGTGCGGCTGGAAAAACAGCTGCCACAGGCCGCTATGAGCCCACTTGGAATTCTTAAACTTATCTTTGTGCTAGTTTTGACCTCCGGGGCCGGCCTGAGCGGCCACTGATACAAAAATATGAGGTGAGCATGGGACCGCGCATTGCTTCCACAACGCCTGAGTCCGCGAGGTGAGCAGGCTCGCGGCTGCGGCCCCGCCAGCCTCATCCTGGTTTCAGCGGTATTTGCTGCCTGGATTTGCCTTCAAAGCCGTCGTCATCGGCGGCGGCTATGCAACGGGCCGCGAGTTGGCGGAATTTTTTCTCCCGAGCGGCCCTCGCGGCGGCTTGCTCGCCATCCTTCTCGCGATGGTGATTTGGAGTCTGGTGTGCGCAGTTACTTTCGCTCTCGCCTATGCCTCGCACAGTTGGAATTACCGGGCTTTTTTTCAAAATTTGCTGGGGCCCTTCGGGGTGCTTTTCGAAGCGGCTTATCTTCTCTTTATCATTTTGATTCTTGCGGTCTTCGGCGCAGCCTCCGGGGCAATCGGAACCGCGGTGTTAGGTTGGCCGCCGATTGCAGGAACCTTGAGCCTGATCGTTTGCATCAGTCTGGTTGCGGCCTACGGGACCACATCGGTGGAACGCCTGTTCAAGTGGGTCTCGATATTTTTGTATGCGACGTATGCGTTGTTCGTCGCGCTATCGTTCTTTGCGTTCGGCGATAAGATTCTAGCTAATATCGCGGTACCCACCCCGGTCCCTGGATGGGTGCTCGGCGGCCTGACCTACGCTGGCTACAATGTGGTGGGCGCCGTGATCATTCTGCCTGTGCTGCGACACCTGCGAAGCAACCGCAATGCGCTGCTCGCCGGAGCCCTGGCAGGACCTCTTGCGATGCTGCCCGCGCTGCTCTTTTTCATTTGCATGATTGCCTATTACCGGCAAATAGGTGCCGAAGCGCTGCCCTCGGACTATCTGCTGCAACGCCTGAATTTCCCGGCATTTCACTATCTGTTCCAGCTCATGATCTTTCTCGCCCTGCTGGAGAGCGGCACCGGCTGCGTTCACGCGTTCAATGAGCGGGTTGCCGAGGCGTATGCGGCGCGGCGCGGTCGAAGTCTCACCAGGGCGGCGCGCCTATCGATCACCTGCGCTCTTTTGCTGGGTTCGATTTTCCTGGCGGCGCGATTTGGTTTGGTCACCCTGATTGCGCGAGGATATCGCGGCCTTGCGTACCTATTTCTCGCGGTGTTCGTTTTGCCGGTCATGACCTTGGGCATAAGGCAATTGCTCGTGCGACGGGCGCAACCCCCTAGCGCCGTCGATTCTTTGCCGCTTTAGCGGGCGCGCGCAACGGCTCGGCGATTTTCGCGGGCTTCGCCGGGGCTGGGCTCACATCGCCGTGCAGCGACATCAAAGAGTCCAACAGACTTTCATCCGTGCTGGAACATACGCCGAGCACTGTTGCCTCATCGCAGCCTTCCGCGGTGACGTAGGCATGACCCATATTGCTGTCGAGGTAAATCGATTCGCCCACCGCGAGATTGACCGGATCGTAGTGTTCCGTGAGAACCTTGATGCCGCCTTTTAGCACGTAGATGTATTCCTCGCCGGAGTGGCGCACCAGGTCGCCAAACTCTTGCGCGCTCTTGGCGCGGATGCGAGTCAAAATCGGAATCATGCGCTTTCGACGCAGTTCCGGGCACAAGTAGTAGTAATCGTAGTTCTTGGTGTTCACCCGGACTGCGTCGTCGGTAAGGCCGATGCTGCGGCGGGCCGTCACCGCCGGTTCGATGCTGTCCGCGGGATCCGCGAATAGCTCCGCGATGCGAATGTTGAGGCGCTGGCTCAACTGTACGAGCTTGTCATAAGTGAGGGTGAGGCGGTCGTGCTCGACTTTCGACAAGGTCGAGACGGGAATGCTCGTGCGCTGGCTCATTTCGTTCAGCGTCCACCCGTTTCTAGAACGCAGCGAACGCAGCAGGCTTCCCAGCGTGGGGTGGCGGGTCTTCACGTCCATAAGGCCAGCGGCATCGATTTCTCTTTGGCTCTCGTCCCCGGGCGGTTTCCAGCACGAAGCATACCTGTGGCCGGGGGCAGGTCAACCACCGGCGAGTTTTGCTGCAATGCGCCTGTACGGAGAATTAAATTGACAATTCTCTAATCAGGATTAGTCTGTCTCAATTGCGACAACAATGTGACAACAATGTTGGGTGAAACAATGTCGTACGATGCCGATTATCGACTGAGCCGACGTCGCTCGATCGCTGCCATCGCCGGTGCCGTGGCGGCGCTCGCCGTGCCACGGCTGAACGTTAGCCTCGCCGCGCGGCGCGCCGACCCGAAGAGCGACTATCCGGCCAAGGTCATCGATCTTGTCGAGCGCTCCCTCGTCATCGACATGCTGGGGCCGCTCAAGCTTGATTTCACGCCCGAAGCCTATGCCATGCCGTTGACCGACGCGGAGGCGGCGATGTTCCGCTCGAGCGGGATCACTGCATTTCACCATTCGGTCGGCGTTGGGGGACTCAGCGCTTATGACGATGCGCTGCAATTCCTCGCCGCATGGAGCGGATTCTGTGGACGCAACCCGGAAGTGTTTTCCCTCGTCGGACGGGCGCAGGACATCGACCAGGCGAAGGCGAAGAAAAAAATCGCGGTGATCATGGGCTTGCAGAACGCGGATGAGTTTCGCGAACCTAAGGACGTGAAAGCATTTTACGAGCTGGGACTGCGCTGCGCGCAGCTGACTTACAACAGCCAGAATGTCATCGGCAGCGGGTCGACCGAACGGGTAGATGGCGGAATCAGCGATTACGGTATTGAAATCATCAAGGCGATGAACGAGGTGGGCATGCTCATCGATGTCTCGCACAGCGGAGATCGCACCACCTTGGACGCGATCGAGGTCTCGCCCAAGCCCATCGCCTTCACGCACTCGAACTGCCGCGCGCTCAACAATCACCCGCGGTTGAAAACCGATGAAGCGATCGGCAAACTGGCTGCGAAGGGCGGCGTGATGGGCATCACCGGCGTGCGCAACTTCGTCAAGGACAAAGAACCCACCACGGTGGAAGACATCGTCGATCACATCGATCATGTCGTAAAACTGGTCGGCATCGAGCACGTCGGCATCGGCACGGACTCGGACCTGATGGGCTATGATCACATGCCGGCCGACCAGTACAAGCAGCTCAAAGCAGGCTACAAAGCTTCGTACGCTTTCCGCGACAAAATCGACACCGACGGCTTCAATCATCCGCGAAAGATCTACGACCTCACGGCCGTATTGATTCGCCGCGGTTACGGCGACGCTAACATTCAAGCCGTGCTCGGTGGAAATTTCCGCCGCCTGCTGGGCAGCACGTGGATCGACATAAAGAGAAAACCAGGGGATAAATCATGAATTCGACATTGAGACTTGCCATCCTTGCGGTGCTCGGCACGGCGGGACCATTGCTTGCTCAGCAGAGCATTGCAGCGGATGCCGCTCAGCCAGCGGACAACGCGGATGCTCTTTCGACCATCGTGGTCACGGCGGAAAAGCGCGAAGAGAAGCTCAAGGATGTGCCCATGAGCGTCACCGCTATCGGCGGCGGCACGCTCGATAAGCTGCAGTACCGGGATTTCAGCGACTATGCGGCCATGGTGCCGGGTTTGTCGCTGGTGAGCGTCCAGCCCGGCCTGACCACGCTAAGCTTACGGGGCCAGAATGCCGGCGGCGTCGGTTCCACCGTGGCAGTCTACATCGACGAGTCGCCCTTCGGTTCCAGCAGTGCGTTGCTCAATGGGTCCATTCTTAGCGGCGACTTCGATACCTGGGACCTGCAGCGCGTCGAAGTGCTGCGTGGGCCCCAAGGCACCCTCTACGGGGCCAATAGCGAAGGCGGCTTGTTGAAATTCGTGACGCAAGCGCCTGTGCTCGGCAGCTTTTCGGGTGCCGCCGAAGTGACGGGCGAGAGTGTTGCGCACGGCGCCAATGGCGCAGACGTGCGCGGCGTCGTGAACCTGCCGCTCGGCGACAAGATCGCGCTGCGCATCGGCGGGTTCGACCAGGACGTTGCAGGATATGTCGACGATCCTTCGCGCAAAATGGTGGATTTCAGTGGCGGTCACAAATATGGCGGCCGTGCTTCCTTGCTGTTCCAGCCCATCGACAGCCTGACCATTCGCCTGACCGGGACTTCGCAACAGTCGAACTACAACGGGACCCCGGATGTCGATGTGAATCCGGTCAGCTTCAGGCCGGCGGTGGGCGATCTGCAGCAGAAGCGCTTCGTCAATCAGCCGAGTTCTTTTCAATACAAGAACTACAACGCGACCATTAACTGGAATGCTGGGCCGTTCAGCATTTTGTCGACAACAACCTACGGCATTCTGAACTCGGATTTGTTCTCCGACGACACCAACGTGCAGATTGCGCCCGGCGTCACCTTTCAAGCCGCGCTCGGGGGGCTGGGAGCCACGCTCGACAATCTCGTGAATTTGAAGAAGTTCACGCAGGAAGTTCGAGTGTCGTCTGCGGCGAGCGACTTCATAGAATGGCAGGTGGGCGGCTATTTCACGCGCGAACAGGGCCATTTATTTCAGCATTTGGTTGCGATCGACGTGCCGGCCGGTACTCCCACCGTCGGCCTTCCGGTTCTGGAATTTGCGGCCCTGGATTCCGTTTACAAAGAGTCTTCCGGATTCGGCAATGTGACAGTCCACATCATCCCGCAGTTCGACATCCAGGCCGGCGGCCGTTATTCCAAGAACGAGCAAGTCGCCACCGAAAGTCTTTCCGGGCTGCTTGTGCCCGCGCCGATATCCTTCAGCACCCCCTCGGCCGGACATGTCTGGACCTATTCCGCGGCGCCGCGCTGGCATATTGACGCGGACAATATGGTCTATTTCCGATGGGCAACGGGCTTCCGGCCGGGTGGACCCAATGCATTGCCGCCGGGGGCTCCGCCTGATGTGCCGCGCCAGTTCGGCGCCGATAAGACCAGCAATTTCGAGCTCGGAATCAAATCGACCCTGCTCCAGGGGTTGCTCTCCATCGACGCCGCGCTCTTCCATGTTGATTGGACCAACATTCAGCTGCTCGAGATCGTCAACGCAAATGGGGTCAACGGCAACGGCGGCAAGGCAAGAAGCCAGGGCTTCGAATGGGCTCTCGGCTATGTTCCAATTCACGGCCTGACGTTGCAATGGACGGCAGCTTACACGGACGCTAAGTTGACCACGGATGCGCCCGGGGTCAAAGGCCACACGGGCGACCGGCTGCCCTACGCTCCGAAATGGGGTACCTCGGTGGATGGCGAATACGACGCGCCCGCATTCGCTCAATGGAAATATTTTGTCGGTGCCACGTGGAGCTTTGTGGGCAATCGCAGCACTAATTTTGGCAGCGACCCAACCGCGACGAGGCAAGTGAGCTTGCCCAGCTACAACACGTACGGCGCGCGTGTCGGGCTCAATAACGATCTCTATCGAGTGACCCTGTACGCGAAGAACCTGAGCGATTCGCGCGGCATTACCAACTATGCCTCCAGCGGAGCTCCGGGTTTGAACGGCTCAATCGGTGTCACTCAACCGCGCACGGTCGGCGTTGCGTTGTCGGCAAAATTCTAATGGCGGTGGAATGAACACGAAACGTGAACTGCACCTGCGGGAGGCGCGAATGTCTCAGGTGCTGGATCTACCTCAGCCGTATCTGCTGTTTCTGGGCGACTCCACCGAGAAGGGGTACGCCAAAACGGCGTTCGGGCTGCGCGACTGGGCGCCCGACCGATGTGTCGGCGAGTGGTCCTGCGGCGGCGCTACCGTCACCACGGGGTTGCCGCGCTTGACTCCCAAAGAAGCGCGGGCGCGCGGTGCGAGAGCGTTGGTGATCGGAGTGGCGAACACCGGCGGGGTGATCAGCGAAAGCTGGTTGCCATCGCTAACCGAGGCGCTCGAATCAGGTCTCGACATCATCAGCGGCATGCACGCGAAACTGGCCGATGTGCCGCAGTTGAAAAGCACGGCGGAGCGCTACAGCCGTAGGCTCATCGATGTTCGGACGCCGCCTCGCAAAATTCCCATCGCCACCGGCGCGAAGCGATCAGGGAAGCGGCTGCTTACCGTCGGAACGGATTGCGCCATCGGCAAGAAGTACACCGCTCTCGCGCTGGCGCGCGCCTTCACGCAGCGCGGTATCGACGCTGATTTCCGCGCTACCGGCCAAACCGGGATTTTGATTGCGGGCGGCGGTATGCCGATCGATGCCGTGATAGCCGATTTCGAGGCCGGAGCGGCTGAAATGCTGAGCCCCGATGCAGCCGCGCAGCATTGGGACGTGATTGAAGGTCAGGGCTCATTATTTCATCCTTCCTATGCCGGCGTGTCGCTTGGGTTGCTGCACGGCAGTCAACCCGACGTGATCGTAGTCTGCCATGACCCCGATCGAAAACAGGTGCTGGGTCTTCAGTTGCCGTTGCCGGACATCGCGGAGACAATCGATATGAATTTGCGCCTGGGGCGAAGGACCAATCCCGCCATCCGGTGTGCAGGCATCAGCTTGAACACGTCGGACTTGGACGAGAATAGGGCGCGACGATTGCTTGCGGACCAGAGCGCGCGCTTGGGATTGCCGGTGGCGGACCCCATGCGAGCCGGCGAGGCCTTTGAGCGGCTCGTCGATGCATGTCTCAAACAAGACTAACAGCGACACTGTCGCGAAAAGAGAAACCTATGCGCAACGTTTCCCCGCTGACCGCGCTGTTCATGCTTGGCATGGTCGTCGCTGCACAAATTGCCGCTGCACCGGCATCCAAAGCCTCAGGTATTGTTGCCACCGCCGTGGAAGCGGTGCCGTTGACTGCCCAAGATCTCAACGCTTGGCTCGACGGGTACATGCCCTATGCGCTGCATAGCGGCGACATTGCGGGCGCGGTGGTCGCCGTCGTCAAGGATGGGCAAGTATTGACCGAGCGCGGCTACGGTTACTCAGACGTCGCCTCGCATGCACCGGTGGACCCAAAACTGACCTTATTCAGGCCTGGCTCCGTGTCGAAACTCGTTACCTGGACCGCTGTGATGCAGCTGGTGGAGCAAGGCAAGATCGATCTCGATGCCGACATCAATCAGTATCTGGACTTCAAGATTCCTGTGCGCGAGGGTAAGCCGGTCACCATGCGCAACCTGATGCAGCATACCGCCGGTTTCGAAGAGCAGGCCAAGGGTCTCTTGTCGGATGATCCGAAATCGCTTCGGTTCGAAGCCTTGCTCAAGCAGTGGGTCCCGGAGCGGGTGTTCGCGCCGGGTAGCACGCCGGCCTATTCCAATTATGGCGCATCGCTCGCCGGCTACATCGTGCAGCGTCTCTCGGGGGAGCCCTTCGACGACTATGTCGAGAAACACATTTTCGTGCCGCTCGACATGAAGTATTCGAGCTTCCGCCAGCCGCTGCCGCCCAACCTTGCGCCCTTGATGTCAAAAGGATACCCCCTCGCGTCGGATCCGCCCAAGCCGTTTGAAATCGTCGGTCCGGCACCCGCCGGTGCGCTGTCCTCGCCGGGCGAGGACATGGCGCATTTCATGATCGCGCACCTGCAAAACGGCGAATATCACGGCAACCGGATTCTGCGCCCAGAGACTGCTGAAACCATGCACAACAGTCCGCTCACCGTCCTGCCGCCGCTCAACCGAATGGAACTGGGGTTTTTCGAAACCAACGTCAACGGACGCGAGGTGATCGCGCATCTCGGCGACACGCAGACCTTTCACACCTCGCTTCATCTGTTTCTGAAGGAGGGGGTGGGTTTCTACGTTTCGTTCAATAGTCTGGGTAAAAAGGGCGCAGCCGGCGGATTGCGCGGGGCTTTGTTCGAGGATTTCGCGGACCGCTATTTTCCGGTCGCCGAGACGGTTGCCGCCATCGACAAGATTGCCGCCGCCAAGGACGCGGCCTTGCTGAAGGGCAGTTGGGGCAACTCCCGCGCGTCGCAATCGAGTTTTTTGTCATCGCTAGGGCTTTTTGGCCAAACCAAAATCAGCACCGATGCCAAGGGTGAGCTCGTGACCCCGTTCAAGGGCCTGAATGAAAAGCCGCGCCGCTGGGTCGAAACTGCACCGTTTGTCTGGCGCGACGCTGAAAGTCACGAACGCCTGGCCGCCAAAGTGCAAGACGGTCAAGCCGTTCGATTCAGCATCGATGGCATCTCGCCCTTCATGGTGTTTGATCGGGTGCCCTGGTACCAGGATGCCGCCTGGTTGTTGCCGGCGTTGTACGCTTCGTTAGCGGCGCTGCTGCTCACAGCGTTGTTTTGGCCGATCAAAGGCGTCGTGCGCCGAAGCTACGGCGCCACCCTGGCACTCGATGCTTACGCGCTGCGTGCCTATCGTCTCGGCAAGATCGGCGCCATCTTGACCCTTGCGGGCGTGGGAGTGTGGGCGCTGACGGTCATTCGAATGTTCGCCGATTTCAGTAATCTCAGCAGCAAATTCGACGCCACCGTGCGCTTTGCGCAGCTGTTCGGCATCGTCGCCTTCATCGGCGGCTTCGCGTTGATTTTATGGAACCTATGGGCCGTTTGGAGCGGCGAGCGCCGCTGGCCGGCCAAGCTGTGGAGCGTGGTACTGGTTCTCTCAGCGCTCACCGTGCTTTGGATTGCAAGCGCATTTCATTTGATCGGCTTCGGGCTGGACTTTTGATGCCGGCGCTGCAGTTACGCGTGGAGGTCGAAAAACTGCGCCTGTCGGCACCGTTCCGCATTTCGGGGTTTGTATTTGAAGAGCAACATGTGCTGGTTGCCACCGTCGCGGACGGAGGCTATCGCGGCCGTGGCGAAGCCTCGGGTGTCTACTATCTAGGCGATACCGCGCAGACCATGATGGCAACGCTGGAAGCGGCGCGAGACGACATCGAAGCGGGCGTGGATCGGGCATCGCTGCAAAGATTGCTGCCTCCCGGGGGTGCACGGAATGCCATTGATTGCGCTTTGTGGGAACTCGATGCGCACCGCTTAGGCGTGGCGGTGTGGCAGCTGGCAGGATTGCCGCCGCCCAAGTCCCTCATCACTACCTTCACTCTTGGGGCCGACGAGCCTTTGAAAATGGCCGCAGGCGCGCGCAAATACGCCCAGGCGAAAGCGCTGAAATTGAAATTGACCGGCGATCTTTCAATAGACGTCGATCGAGTGCGGGCGGTGCGCGCGGCGCGCCCTGAGGTGTGGATGGGAGTGGACGCGAATCAGGGCTATGCCATCGATGCGTTGGATACGCTCGTGACTGAACTGCAACCCTTGAATGTCTCGCTGCTCGAACAGCCTTTGAAACGCGGGCGCGAGGCGGACCTCGATGGTTACAAACCGAAGATCCCCATCGCGGCAGATGAAAGCGCGCTCAGCATGGGCGATATCCCCGGTCTGGTGGGACGTTTCCAAATGGTGAATATCAAACTGGATAAGTGCGGCGGCCTGACCGAAGGGCTGGCGATGGCGCACGAGGCTCGACGACTGGGCCTTCGCGTCATGGTTGGCAATATGGTGGGCACGAGTCTTGCGATGGCACCTGCCTTCGTGCTCGGCCAACTGTGCGACGTGGTGGATTTGGACGGGCCGATATTCTTGGCTCAGGATCGAACACCCAGCATGACTTACACCGATGGCAAGGCATGGAGCGGTGAGCATGTGTGGGGAGGAACGAGCGCTTAGGGCATGAGCGCGCCCCAGCAAACGTGGTTCGGACAGCCGCGCGGCCTCACCATCCTGTTCCTGACCGAGATGTGGGAACAGTTTTCCTATTACGGCATGCGCGCGCTGTTGGTCTACTACATGACTAAGCAATTGCTCATCCCACAGCAAAAAGCCTCCCTAATCTATGGCACGTACACGGCCTTGGCGTATTTCACCCCGATCTTCGGCGGCATCATTGCCGATCGGCGGCTGGGCAAGCGCCGCGCGGTGATCATCGGCGGCAGCATCATGGCGGCCGGTCATTTCATGATGACCTTCGAACCGCTTTTTTACTTCGCGCTCGCCACGATCGCCCTCGGCAATGGGTTGTTCTTGCCCAGCTTACCCAGCCAAATCGACGGCCTTTACCGTCCTGAAGATCCGCGCCGCGGCTGGGCGTATAACGTGTATTACGTCGGTATCAACATAGGCGGATTTCTCGCGCCGCTGATTTGCGGCACGCTCGGTGAATTTTACGGCTGGCATTGGGGTTTTGGTGCTGCCGGCGTCGGCATGCTCGCCGGTCTCATTATTTACATACTTGGCGGCAGGCATTTGCCGGAGCAGGTTCGAGTTGCCGGAAACCGTCAGACGAGAGCTCGAGTACCGGCGGTAAGCTTGCGCTCGACCTTTATTTTGCTGGTCGCGGTCGGTGTTGCGGTGACGGTATTTCGCGGTGCCTATGAACAAGTGGGCAACACCGTGGCTTTATGGGCCGACGTGGGCATCAATCGTACGACCGCTGCGATGAGCATACCCATGACTTGGTTTCAGGCGCTCAATCCATTGCTGGTCATCATCATGACGCCGTTGCTGCTCGCACGCTGGCGACGACGCGCCGCGGCAGGACGCGCGGAATTCTCCATGAGGAAAATGGCGTTGGGCGCTTTGATTGTCGCCGCGGCTTATCTGCTGCTCGCCACAGTGGCGTTCGCCGCAGGTAATGGGCGCGCCAGCTGGATGTGGCTGGTTTTATTTTTCGTTATTTTTACCTTGGGCGAGCTCTACATTCTGCCCACCGGGTTGGGTTTGTTCGCGCGGCTCGCACCCATTGGATTTGGTGCCACCACCGTCGCGGCGTGGTTTCTTGCTATTTTCACCGGCTCACTGACGGCAGGAGTGGTGGGCACGCTGTGGGGCGGCATCGGCCACGCACAATTCTTCGCCGTTCTTGCGGTGATTGCTGCGATCGCGGCGGCCATGCTGTTCATGCTAGATGAGGCGATACGGCGCATCGAAGCGGCACGAGCATTAGAAACCACCGCCTTGAGCGAAATTCAACCGGAGCTCGTATGAGAATTTTAATGATGGCGCCCTTGATTCTTTGCACTGCGGCGGCCCTTGCCGCGCCGCCCGGCGGGTTCGAGGGCCGGGTGGAAAACTTGCGCAAGGACATCGGCGTGCCCGGCATGGCTATCGCCATTGTCGAGAACGATCAGGTCACGATGGCCAAAGGCTTCGGTGTCAAGCGCCTGGGCTCATCCGATGTCGTCGATGCCGACACGATTTTTCCGACCGGTTCCACCGGCAAGGCATTCACCGTAGCCGCGCTCGGCATACTCGTCGATCAAGGCAAGATCGGCTGGGACGACAAGGTGATCGATCATCTGCCCGGTTTTCAAATGTATGACCCGTGGGTGACGCGGGAGATGAGCATCCGTGACCTGCTCGTGCATCGAAGCGGGTTGGGACTGGGAGCCGGAGACTTGTTATTCGTGCCTCGAACCAACTTGAGCCGCGCCGAATCGGTGCGGCGGCTGCGCTACATCAAGCCTGCGACCAGCTTTCGAAGCGGCTTTGCATACGACAACGTTCTTTACATGGTAGCGGGTCAGTTGATCGAGGATGTCAGCGGCGAGACGTGGGAGAAATTCACCGCCGATCATGTGCTCAAAGCGGCCGGAATGCTGCATTCCACCACCGACAACGAAGGCCATTTCGCGACTATCGACCGTGCTCAGCCGCACGCCCGCATGAATGGGGGCCTGCGCGGGGTTGGTGATCAATCGGTCTTGAACGAGCGCGACAACCTGGGCAGCAATGCTTCCCCGGCCGGCGGATTGGCGGTCAGCGCCAATGATATGGCCCGCTGGCTGATGATCCAGCTCAACGGCGGCGCGCTTCCCGGCAATAATGGCAGACTGTTCAGCCAGGCGGCGCACGATCAAATGTGGACACCGCTTGTGCTCCAGCCGATCACGCCGCGCTCGGGCGCGTTGGCGCCTACTCAACCGATGTTCAATACCTACGCGTTGGGGTGGGATATTCGCGACTACCGCGGTGCGAAAATCGTGTGGCATGGCGGGGCGGTGTTTGGATTCCTTACCGCGGTGGTGCTAATTCCCGAAAAGCACGTAGGATTCTCCATCGAGATCAACAGCGAGGACGGAGAAATTATCGTTGGATTGATGTACGAACTGCTCGATCATTATCTGGGGCTGTCGGCCGACACTTGGCCGGAAAAGCTCCGGGCGGAGAAAACAGAGCGCGTGCGGGAGGCCCTGAAGGTCTATCAAGCGGCTGCGGCCAAGCCCGCGAAAGTCGGCCCTTCGCTAGCCCTCGCGCGTTATGTGGGCACGTATGCCGATCCTTGGTATGGCAATATCGACATAGGACAATCGAAGGGTGGCCTTACGATCGATTTTAAATCCACTCCGCGAATGGGTGGAGCGCTCGAACATTGGCAGTACGACAGTTTCATTACGCGTTTCGACGATAAGACCATAGAGCCGGCTTATGTTAGTTTCGGTCTTGATGCCGATGGCAAGGTCGAGCGCGTGACCATGAAGGCGGTGTCGCCGCTGGCCGATTTCAGCTACGATTATCAGGATCTGTTGTTCAAACCGCTGCTGCCCAAACAAAAATAGGTTACCTCGCTAGGCTGCCTCTGTCTCGGGGCGCTAGGAAACGAGGTTGCCGTTGCGCAGCAGTGCAACGGCAATCATTCACTCGATCACTCAGTCGTTTTACAGGCGCCCGCGGCGGCCATACAGTAAGAATGCCACCACGAGCACAGCGATGATCAGCCCGATCGGGCCGATTCCCCACCCAGCACCCATGCCCCAGTACAAACCGCCACCGCCGCCAAAGAGCAGCAACAGAATTATCAAGATCACGACCATATCCATGGAATTTCCCCTTTAAACGGCTATCGGCGAATCATGCCCATCAAAGATCGTTTTAATGTTCTTTGGGGGGCCGCCACATACCCCGCGAGAAATCCAAGCGATGCGGCGACTCCAGCGATCACACCAACGGCAACCCACGGGTTGTCGCGCACATAGTCATCGGCCGCGCTAGCGGCATTTTTGATGGCATCCAATGCCGCATTATTTGCGTTTTCCAACGCGGTTTTGGTGTTTTGGATGGTTTCACCGACGCGCGCGCGCAATTGCTCGACTTGCGGGCTTCGATCGTTGGCGACCTTGCCCAACAGGCCGTGGACATCGTCGGTGAGATGCTGCAATTCTTGCGTTTTGTCCATACTGGTCTCTTGCTGCTTCAGTGAGTGCAGCCATCGTGTTGGAAGGGGGTACGTTCGTCTGTAGGCGGACACCCTCAACTGTGGGTGTGAAATCTCACATAATCGACCCATGAGGCAGGGCGCGCGCAGGTTCGTGGTTCCACATAGCGTCACTACGGCGCTCGAGCGAGTGCTCGGCGAGCCGGTGGATACCGTGGTGGTCATCGAGTATTCGCTTTACGCCCGAGCTCACTTGAATATGAGCGCCACCACGCGCCCCAACCGCATCTTGCTTAAAAAAAGCGGCGCGTACTTCATCGCAAACCACGAAATGCTGTTGCATGAGTACTTCCACGTCGTACATCAGTGGCGGCCTGGCCATCTGACGCGATGGCGATATCTGCTGGAGTCAGTGCGGTGCGGCTATTGGAACAATCGATACGAACGTGAAGCACGAGAATTCGCTGCCGCTGCGGCAGATCGATACCGCCTCTATTTGCAAGAGGCTCGCGCGGCCACTTAGTGAATGCGGCGACTGAGCCAGTCGCTCATGGTCGTTGTGACGAGATCGGGTGCGTCTTGCTGCACGAAGTGTCCCGCGCCGGGGATGGTCACCAAAGTAAAGTCCTTCTCGACCAAGTCCCAGGTGCCGCTGAGTGCTCCGGGCAGCAGCGCCTGATCGCCCAGCCCATGAAACTCGAGTACTGGAACCGTGACTTTGGGTAGGGGCGAGGGCGCTGGGGCTGCCGGCTCCTGGTCCGGATGGGGGTAGTTCGCGCGGTAATAGTTCAGCATAGCGCCAAAATCCGAGCGATTGAATGCCTCAATATAGTGGGTGCGTGCCGCATCGTCTTTTACCCAGGCTGCCAATTTCTCCGGACTTAAATTTTTCTCGGCGCCGGGCTTCTGAAAGTTAAACGCGTACTGACTATTCTTGCGCTGCTCAGGATTGGTCTTGATTTCACGCTGAATGCCGCTCGGATGCGGCAGATTCAAAATGACGAGCGCTTGGATCCATTCGGGGTGAGTCATGGCCAGAGTCCAGGCCACCGCGCCGCCCCAGTCGTGTCCCACGATTACGGCGCTGTTGCCGCCATCCGCCTTGATGACTGCACCAATGTCATTCACCAGCAAGGGCATGGCGTATTGCTCGACGCCAGCAGGGCGGTCCGACAGGTCGTAGCCGCGCTGATCAACGGCGATGACGCGATAGCGCGCGCTCAAGACCTCCATCTGCTTGCGCCAGGTGTACCAGAAGTCGGGGAAACCGTGGATCATGACGATCAGCGGCCCCTTTCCCAGTGCTACGTAATGGATCTTTACGCCGTTTGAGTCTGCGTCGTGATGCTCGACTCGTTCCCATAGATCCTTTGGCGGTGCGTCCTTCGCGATCGAGAGTGGTGCACCCAGAAACATCGCGATGAACAGGGCGAGAACGAGATTCATTGTTTTCATATGGGCTCGCCTTGGAAGTTGGGTTTCAGAATAGCAGATGCGATACAGTTCGCCGTGTCTGAAAAACGGGGGCTCGATGAAAGGCAAAGTCGTCGTCATAACCGGTGCGACTTCGGGCATTGGCGAGGTGGCCGCGGCGCGCCTGGCCGAGATGGGCGCACGTATCGTGCTGGTGGCGCGCGATCTGACGCGCGGCCAGGAAATGTTGGCACGGCTCAGCGCCGCCGGCGGTAGTGCCCATTGCGTCTACTACGGGGATCTGTCGCTGATCGCCGAAACGAAACGTGTCGCCGCGCAGATTGCCGCAGCGGAGCCGCGTGTAGATGTGCTCATCAACAACGCCGGCGCCTTGTTCAGCTCGCGCGAGATCACGGCGGATAATCTGGAGAAGACGTTTGCCACCAATCACATGGCTTACTTCGTGCTGACCTTGAGTTTGCGGGCCAGTTTGCTGGCGGCCGCGCCGGCGAGAGTTGTCAGTACTGCGTCTGCCGCCCACAAGCGTTACACGCTGGATTTCGATGACCTTCAAAGCTCGAAAGGGTATACCGCGATGAGAGCGTACGGGCGGTCCAAGCTGTGCAACATATTGTTTACTCGTGAGCTTGCGCGGCGCTGGAAGGCGACGGGTATTACGGCTAACTGTCTGCACCCCGGGTTCGTTGCCACCCGATTCGGCGACGCAAGCGGCGGTGTGCTATCCCGGGTCGTGCGCATAGCCAAGACCTTCGCAATTTCCCCCGAGAAGGGCGCGCAGACGATCGTCCACTTGGCTTCGTCTCCCGATGTCGCCAATATCAGCGGTGAGTATTTCTATCAATGCCGTCCCGCGATGCCGACTGAAGGCGGCCGTGATGACGCGGCCGCTGAGCGCCTGTGGAAGGAGTCGGCGAAGATTGCGGCAATCGATATTTAGGATCCAGGATGTACAAACTATTATTCGGCGTATTCGGTCTCGCGGCGGCGATGCACGGCACAGCACCGGCGCAGGAAGCGCCGATGGAGCCGCTGCGGCCCGATCAAGTGGCATTTCGCGCACTGTATAAAGAGCTGGTTGAGACCAACACCAGCTTGTCGTCGGGAAGCTGCACGGCCGCGGCGCAAAAGATCGGTGCGCATCTCAAAGCGGCGGGCTTCACGAACAAGGGCCTGACCTATTTTTCCGATCCCCACCATCCGAAAGAGGGCGGCTTGGTAGCCATCCTGCCCGGCAGCTCGAGCACGGCAAAGCCGATGTTGTTGCTGGGGCACCTGGATGTGGTCGAAGCCAAGCGCGAAGATTGGACCCGAGATCCATTCACCTTGATCGAAGAGAATGGATACTTTTATGGCCGCGGGGTGGCGGACATGAAGGCCATGGACGCAACCTGGGCCGATATGCTGATGCGCTTCAAGAAGAGCGGCTACCACCCGAAGCGCACGATCAAGCTCGCGCTGACTTGCGGTGAGGAAACCACTTATGCATTCAATGGCGCCCAGTGGCTGGCGAAGAACAAGCCGGATCTGATTGCCGCAGCCTTCGCGCTGAACGAGGGCGGCGGCGGGCGCACCGACGGCCACGGCAAGCTGTTGGTAGAAGCGATCCAAGTGGGTGAAAAAGCATCGCAGAACTACCGGTTGGAGACGGTCAATGCCGGAGGACATAGTTCCATTCCCATCCGAGACAATGCGATTTACCAACTGGCCGATGCCCTCACAAAGATTCGCGATCACGAGTTTCCGCTGAAGCTCTCCGACACCACGCGAGTCTTCTTCGCAAAGGCGGGTGCCGCGCGCGCCGACGATCTAGGGGCTGCGATGGTGACCTTGTCGAAAAATCCGAGCGACAAGGCCGCCGAACTCATCGTTTCAAAGGACCGCAGCTACCACAGCATGTTGCGCACCACTTGCGTCGCCACGTTGCTCGAGGGCGGTCATGCCAACAACGCTCTACCGCAACGCGCTGTCGCCAACGTCAATTGCCGCATCTTCCCGGGCGAAACAGTCGAAGCGACCCAGGCTGCGCTGGTCGCGGCTATCGGCGATACAGGCGTGAGAGTGACACCGGTGCCGCCCATTCGCCCCATCGCCGTGCCGCCGCCCCTGGATGCCAGGATTATTGGTCCCGCAGAAACATTGGTGGCCAAATATTTTCCAGGCGTGCCGCTCATTCCGTCCATGTCGACCGGGGCTACCGACGGCATCTTTCTGGAGGCCATCGGCATTCCGGTTTATGGCGCGCCTTTCGGCTGGGGTGACCCGGATGGCAACGGCGTCCATGGTTTGAATGAGCGCAGAAGCGTGCGATCGGTTTACATCGGCCGCGACTTTCTAACCGAGCTAGTAAAATTGTACGCGGACGCCGGCTAGGCGCCGCCGGCTAGGCGCTGCCGGCTAGGGGGCGGCCGGCTGATATAACAGCTCTCGTTGGCAAAAAAAAAGGAGAACGCCATGACTCGATACGTAGGGGCAATCGATCAAGGGACCACGAGTACGCGATTCATCGTGTTCGACCGTGGCGGCAATATGATCAGCTCGGCGCAAAAGGAACATAAGCAGATATTTCCCAAGCCCGGTTGGGTCGAGCATGATCCCATGGAAATCTGGCAAAACACGCAGGAAGTAGCCGGCGCCGCACTGGGGCGAGCTGGATTGGGACCCAGCGATCTGGCCGCGGTCGGTATTACCAATCAACGCGAGACCACGATACTGTGGGATCGGCGAAGCGGTAAACCGCTGTACAACGCGCTGGTTTGGCAGGACACGCGCGTCGATCAGCTCGTCGCGGAGTATGCCCGCGACGGCGGGCCCGACCGCTTCCGCGCCAAGACTGGATTGCCCCTCGCCAGCTACTTCAGTGCCCTTAAGCTGAAGTGGCTCTTGGATAGCGTGCCGGAAGCGCGCCGCGAGGCCGAAGGCGGGAATCTGCTGTTCGGCAATATCGATACCTGGCTGCTGTGGAATCTGACCGGCGGTCCGAAAAACGGGCTGCACATTACCGATGTCACCAACGCCAGCCGCACGCAACTGATGAATCTTGCGAGCCTTGAGTGGGATGCCGGCTTGCTCAAGGAATTTCTCATTCCTGCCGCCGTACTGCCGCGTATTGTTGCTTCCAGCGAAGTCTATGGTGAAGCCCGAACGCCGGCGCTGCTCGGCGTATCGATCAGCGGCATTCTCGGAGATCAGCAAGCGGCATTGGTAGGCCAGGTTTGCTTTAGGCCAGGCGAGTCGAAGAACACCTACGGAACCGGATGTTTTCTGCTGATGAATACGGGCGAGAAGCCGATTGCTTCCGCCGCCGGCTTGATCAGCACCGTTGCCTATAAAATGGGCAAAGAAAATGCCTGCTATGCATTGGAGGGCTCGATCGCGGTGACCGGTGCATTGGTGCAATGGCTGCGCGACAACTTACGGCTAATCGACAGCAGCAGCGAAGTGGAGCGGCTGGCGGGGGAAGTCGAGGACAACGGCGGCGTTTACTTCGTACCGGCTTTTTCCGGGCTGTATGCGCCGCATTGGAACGAGGGTGCGCGCGGTACCATCATCGGGCTGACACGCTACGCGACTCGAGCGCACATCGGCCGGGCGGTGCTCGAAGCAACGGCTTTCCAAACGCGCGAAGTCTTAAGTGCGATGGAGCAGGACTCCTCGATCCGGATACCGGAATTGCGCGTGGATGGCGGGATGGTCGGAAATGAACTGCTGATGCAATTTCAGTCAGATATTCTCGATGCTCCGGTGGTGCGACCGAAGATCACAGAGACCACTGCGTTGGGTGCCGCCTATGCGGCAGGTCTTGCGGTCGGCTACTGGCGCAACCGCGATGATCTGGTCAGCAACTGGGCGGTCGACAAGCGCTGGAAGCCAAAAATGACGGAAGCCCGCCGCACTGGTCTTTATGATTCTTGGCAGAGAGCCGTCGGACGCTCTCTCAACTGGCTGGAGTAAATGAGTATGCATTCAGCATTCCTCGGCGAATTCTTAGGCACGATGATCATGATCCTGCTCGGCAACGGCGTGGTCGCGAATGTGGTATTGCGCCAAACCAAGGGTGAAAAATCAGGTTGGATGGTCATCACTACCGGTTGGTGTTTTGCGGTAATGGCGGGCGTGTTCACCGCACTCGCCATCGGCAGCGACGGACATTTGAACCCCGCAGTGACGGTGGGTGTAGCCGTTTCTACGGGGGATTGGAGCCGGTTTTCATCGTATGTGCCGGCGCAAATCCTTGGTGCCATGCTCGGCCAGCTGTTGGTCTGGCTGACCTATCTGCCTCATTGGGAAAGAACACCGGATCCGTTGGACAAGTTGGCTTGCTTCTCGACCATCCCCGCGATACGGGCACCTCTGGCCAACATCCTGGCCGAAGTCATCGGCACTTTCGTGCTGGTGCTCGTGGCAGCGGCAATTTCTTCGAAGTACGGCACTGGCGTCGGTTTGAGCCAGGGATTGGGTCCATTTCTGGTGGGATTTTTGGTGTGGGGGATCGGTCTGTCATTGGGCGGTCCGACCGGTTATGCCATCAATCCGGCGCGCGATTTGGGCCCACGCATCATGCATGCGGTTCTGCCCATCCCGGGCAAGGGCGGCTCGGATTTTGCTTACGCCTTCGTCCCTATCATCGGTCCCTTAATGGGCGCGACCATTGCCGGTGTTGTAGTCAAAGTGATCGGCATCTAGGGGCAATCGTGCTGTGAAATCGGTGCCGCTCTGTTCGCTCGATGTCACGGACAAGGTGCCGCCGTGGGCGCGCACGATCTCGGAACAAATATACAGCCCCAGTCCAAGCCCCTCTCGATTGCCGTTCGGCGACTGTTTCCAAAACGGCTCGCAAATCTTGCCGATACTTTCAGGCGGTATGGGTTCGCCCGCATTCCAGACATTGATAACCAATTCGGAATTCTCGGCTCGCGCGGAGACCTTGACAGGACCGGAGGGCGAGCCGTGCTGCAACGCGTTGCCGATGAGATTGGAAGCGACCTGTTGAACTCGACCCAGATCACATCGCACTTTGCGGATCACGCTGATATTCGACACTATCTGACGATTAGGTTGGCCATCTTGAAACTCTCGGACCACTGCATTCAAGCCGGCATCGATGTCCTCCACCTCCGTGATTTTGACGCCCATTCCCTGGCCAAGCTTGCCGCGCGCAAAATCCAACACGTCATTGATCAACGACGACATCCGCTTCACATTGACTCGGATGCGAGCCGCCACACCCTGTAGTACGGGGTCGGTGACCTTTTTCTCAAGCAACACCCCGGCGGAATAAACCGCCTGCAGCGGATTGCGTAAATCGTGACCTAGGATGGCAATGAATTGTTCACGCAAATCATTGGCCGAATTCGCCTCGCGCAATGCCTCTTGATCTTGCTGTCGTGCCATTTCGCTGTCCAACTGCATCGCAATGAGCGCGGCAAAGCGCTGGAACATGTTGAGGATCTTCGGGTCGGCTACTTTGGCAGGAGCCGGATCAACGGCGCACAGATTTCCGAAATATCGCCCGTTGGCCAAAATGATGGGTACCGATACGTAGCTTTCTATTTTGTAGATCTTGGGGGTTTGATGATTGCAATAGCGAGGGTCGGTGCTCGCTTGCTCGATGACGATAGCCTCGTTGGATCTCTTGGATTCGATGCAGAGTGTGGATTGTAGATCCAATTGCTGCCCTGGCTTCAAGCCAAAATTAATAGCGTCGTTCACCACGCAGGCCGTCCACGTGCTTTCGGTCACGCGCGCGACGGCGGCAAATCTCATGCCTGTGGTTTCACACAACACTTGCAACAGTGTCGGCACCGCCGTAAGCCTGTTGACGGCGGATACGTCACGGGCGATGGCCTCCGCCGAATCAGAGCTAGGCGCGGAATTCGTGACCAAATTATGAATCAATCCCTTTCCTTGTTGCATTGCAGCTTGACGGTGCAATAGCCCTACAATTTAACACTAAGTTACACGAGCGTGCGCGGCGCCTGCGCGGAACAGCCGTGCAGGGTCAGGATACCGAGGCATTGTTACGTTAAGTCGTGCGCACGGCGCGCAAAAGTGCGTGTCTCTTAGCCTGTGTGAGCATTGAGTTTCTCAAGGGCTGCAGCGTCGCGCCCCGGTACCATGACGATACGGCTTGGCGGCTAGAGGGGAGAGCAGTGCGCTATCGAGATACACGCGGATTGCTTGGAGCAATACTCGCGCTTTGGGCAGCGGCTGCGGCTGTCGCGCAAGATGTGCGGATCATCGTACCTCTGGATGCGGGGTGGCGTTTCCGGCAAGCGCCGGACGTGTCGGGCGCCCAAGCGCCGGCGTTCGACGATGCGACATGGAGCTCGATAACCGTGCCGCACACGTGGAATCGGATTGGGAATGAAGGCACGCAGCGTTCCCCCGTCTCAAACGACGTGCAAGGGATCGGCTGGTATCGGCTGCATTTCAAGGCTCCGCCAGTCGCCGGCAGCGGTCGCTACTTTTTGCAATTCGATGCGGTGGGAACAGTGGCGGATGTCTGGCTTAACGGCCGCTATCTGGGCAATCATGCGGGGGCGTTTTCGAGATTTCGCTTCGACGCATCCGCCTCCATCAACCCTTCCGGCGACAATGTACTGGTCGTGAAGGCCGACAACAGCAGGCCGCAGCCGGGTGCGAGACGCAGGATGTGATTCCGTTGTCTGGCGATTTCTTCATGTTTGGCGGCATTTATCGAAAGGTGTTGCTGATCGTCACGAGCGTCGTGCACGTGGATATGTTGGACTTCGGCGGCCCCGGATTGTATTTGCGCGCGCTCGATGTAGAGGAAGCAGCGGCGAAGGTAGCCGCGATGGGCCGCATCGTAAACGACCTTAAAATTGCTCGGCGCGTCGCGGTGGAATTCGAAATTCAAGACGCGACCGGGGTCACCGTGGCCTCGCGCTCCTTTGACACCACGGCAGCGCCAGGAACCGCCGCGATACATGCGCAACTGCGGGTAGAGCATCCGCGGCTTTGGCGAGGCTCGGAAGATCCTTACCTTTACCGCTCGGTCGTGACGATCCGTTCGAAGCGCGGCGCGATTCTCGATTCGGTGAGCCAGCCGTTGGGTTTGCGCCGCGTGAAGTTCGATCCCGAACACGGCTTGTTCCTGAACGGCAAGCACGTATTTCTGAAAGGCGCTTCCATGCACCAGGATCGGTCCGTGAAGGGCTGGGCAATCTCGGCTGCCGATCAGCGGCGGGATTTCGATCTACTTCAAGACCTCGGCGCCAATGCGGTGCGCCTGGCGCACTACCAGCACGATGAGTACTCCTACGCCCTAGCCGATACGCGCGGGATACTTGCCTGGGCTGAGCTTCCCTTGGTCAACAAAGTGTCTTTCTACGGCTCACAAGCGAACGCTGCGCTGACGGCCAATGCGCACCAACAGCTGACTGAACTGGTGCGTCAGAACTATAACCATCCGTCCATTGTTGTATGGTCGATCGGCAACGAGATCGACTTGACGGCAACGATGACCCAAGGGCCCAGCAAACCCGCGGTGCTCGTGAAGTCACTAAACGAACTGGCGAAGCGTGAAGATCCTTCGCGCGCCACGACGTTGGCGGATTGCTGCGAGATCGGCAACGCCGTTGCCTTGGGCCGCGAGCCTCTGGTCGGGATCGGGGACACCGTCGGCTACAACCGATATTTCGGGTGGTATGTGGGAACCGTCTCGGATTTCGGCAAGATGTTGGACGATGCGCATGCGCGCCATCCCGAGTTACCCATATCCGTGTCCGAATATGGCGCCGGAGCGGCACTGACCCAGCACACCGATGAGGCCACCGGCGGCCCGATCAATTTTCACGGCAGGCCGCATCCCGAGGAGTACCAAAACTGGTATCACGAGAAATCCTGGGCCACGCTCGCGTCGCGTGAGTATCTGTGGGGCGCTTTTGTCTGGAATCTTTTCGATTTCTCCAGCGATTATCGTCAGGAAGGCGACCTGACGGATATCAACGACAAGGGCTTGGTCAGCCATGACCGGGAGACTCGCAAGGATGCCTACTATTTCTATCGCGCCAATTGGAGCAGCCAGCCGACCTTGCATTTAGCGGGGCGGCGCTATCTCGATCGGGCATACGCGGTGACGGACGTGAAGGCCTACAGCAACGCGGAGCAGGCGCGCCTCACGTTGAACGGAGATGACATTGGGGCGGCGCCCTGCTCGAGCGGAATCTGTTTGTGGCCTGCCGTTCACTTGCGCGCAGGCGCCAATGAGTTTGTTGTCACCGCGCAAATTGCCGGCTCAGCAGTCACGGACTCGATGCGCTGGATGTTGTCGCATTCGGACCGTGCCGCCAACATCAAGGCCGGAGATCTCGCCGGGTGTCTGCTCGCGGACGGGCAGCGCTTTGGATCGGATATGTATTTTGTCGGTGGCGTCGGGCGCAGGGTGGATCTGCGGGACATGGTAGCGGCCAATGCGAAACTTTACGACAGCTACCGCGAGGGCGATTTCCTTTATCGCGTGCCGCTGCCGAACGGACGCTATCAAGTGCTGCTTAGATTCGAAGAGCCGACGGCCGGTGTAACTGGGATGCGGATTTTCGATGTCGAGGCGAACGGGACGACCCGGCTCAAGGACTTCGATGTTTTTAAAGCGGCGGGCGGTCAGCTGCGAGGCGTGGATCGTACGTTCGACGTCCGAGTGGACGGCGGCGTTTTAATACTCGCATTCCGGCCGAGGCGCGGCAATGCGGTAGTGTCGGCGCTCTCTATCACTCCGCTTGGGTGAGCGCAGAACGCGGGCGGTAAGGATCGGGACGAATTCGTCGATTTCCGGGACGAGTTCGAGCGCGTCCTATAAACACGGCGCGCCTTCGGGGCATCTCATAGGCAATGCGTTTATTGGACCGTGTTGCCCACTGCCACAAGCCCTTGATCTTGTGTTGCGAAGACGACTCGACGCCATTCGAAGTCGCGGGAGCCAGCCGCTTCGCTCATCAAGTCGCCGCTTGCCCGTTGCGATTCGTACTCGGCGATGACTTGACTCGTGCCAGCACGGATCTCGCATTTGCGGACGGGGAACGGCTGGTCGGCTGCCTGGACCTATTGCGGATGCCGGCGCCTCAGCTTTGGATTGAATGGAATGATGAAGTTCACAAGCGTGTGATTCACGAGACGCAATCGGTTGCTAGGTTTGACGCGGCCGCAATTGGCCGCAAAGCCGGCATGCTGCTGCAGGCCTCCGCGAATGGGCTTGGCGCGGTTGCGCGGACGTTCTGGCTCGACGCCGATGCCGCAGAATGCGCCGAGCCCATAGTTTCGCCGCTTGAAACGCATTTCGACCTGCGCGGCGAGTTCGCGGATGAGGGCACGCAAGATATCTTTTCAGGCGGCTTTCTCGATGCCACCGACGGCGGAAACCCCGCAACGGCCTCGCTTTTGGGCCACGTGAAGTTTCGATTCGATCAATCTTGGGCGGCCTATTATCGCGGCGGGGCCGCTGACGCCGGGTTTAAACGCCGCCTGATCCTAGGTTCGATCGAATCCGTCGCATGGGATGCGCCGTTCTTGCTGGCATTTCTTCTGCTGTTGAGCGCACGGGATGCCACGCGCTGCCTGCCGATTTATCGCGCCGCCATCAACCGCAAACGCATGGCGAGCGGGCGCAGGCCTCTTCTCGATCATGTCGAAGTCAATGCGTGTCTGGAGGCCGTAGCCGCACCCGAAGCGACGGGCGATTTCAGCGGCCGCCAGTCACCTCGGTTGCATCATGTCCGCGGTCACTTGGTGCGCCGTGACCAGCGGGTTTTTTGGCGCGTGCCGCACTTGCGCGGCAACGCCATGCGCGGCGCGGTTCGCTCGCGGACCGTGTGTCTGTCATTTAACCGAAAGAGCGATTATGAAGCTCGCGTGTAATGCTCAGGGCCGAATTCTCATGCCATCTCTGGCGAAAGTCACGGTGCCCGCATAAGTTTCCCGGACGGATTGCAAGACGGCATCGCGGTTGTCTTCAACGGCCGGTGAAATGTGACTCAGCAAAAGCCCGCGCACGTCCGCATCTCGCGCCAGCTTGCCGATAGATCTTGGCGGCGTATGCAAGCTGTACAGAACCGCAGCAGACCCCGGCGGATCCAACACCACGCTATTGAATACCAGCAGATCGGTCGAGCGCGCAATGCGTCGTAGCGCCGCAAGTCCCGCCGCATCGATGTCGCCGGAGAATGTAACGCTCCTGCCCGCATGCTCGATGCGGTAGATCACGGAGGGCGCGTCGCCATGATGTCCTGCGATGGCAGTGATCGAAACATCGCCTTGCTTCAGGATTTCGCGAGCCTCGGCATTTCCGGGCCGTGTTTGAATGTCGTGCGCATGGATGGTCATAGGCGCGGCGAAATCGCGCAAGTAGGCATGCGCCCCCTTCGGCCCGAATAACAGTTGCATCAAGTCTCGCGTACTGGGGAAGTATGCATTCTGACCGCCTCCCGGTGAGCCTGCAGGGCCCCAGACGTTGAACTCGATCGGACCTGCGCTCGAAACGGCGCGGGCCTTGAACAAGCCGGGTAATTCCCCCGCGTGATCGATGTGCAGATGAGTGAGCAGCACGAGCCCTACATCCGCCAAAGAGGCTTGAGCTTCGCCGAGCCGAACAAAGGAGCCGGGACCTGCGTCAACCAGGATTCGAGGAATTTCATCCACGAGTACCAGATAGCTCGACGCCGCTCGGCCGGCGGCTCCGGGGCCGCCCGAGCCGAGCACCAGAACTTCAAGCGAAGACGGGGGCACTTGAGCGAACACAGCCGTAATGTCGACAACGGCTAGAACGAGCATCGCGAGCGCGCGAATCATAAGGCGGCCCTCGCCCCAGCCATCCATTCCGTCTGCAATTGACCGAAGGTCAATATATCGTGCCAAGCGTCTCGCACAAACAGGCTTTGAAGGGCGAGACCTTCACGACGAAACCCGAGCCCTTCCAGGATCTTCTCCGAAGCAACATTGCCCAGAAACACGTGGGCCCAAAGCCGATGGGCTCGCAGACGTTCAAATCCGAATTGCACCAGCGCGCGGGCAGTTTCTTTGCCAAATCCCAGGCCCCACCATTGACGGTGAAAGCAATACCCAAGAGCGTAGTGGCGGCCGGTGAGGTCACATTGCTCCACGCCGCCGCTGCCGATGAGGCGGCCTGAGGCCTGCTCGAGTACCCCAAAGGTATAGATACGACGAGGTATTGCAGCACTGGCAACGATGGTGCGGTCAAGGAAGGAACGAGTCTCGGCTAACGTGTTTGGCCCGAACGAAGTAAATCTGGTGACCAGCGGATCGGATGCATACTCGTGAACCGCATCCAAATCCGACAATACCAGATCCCTCAGGAGCAGCCGATTCGTCCGCAAAATTTGCGAGATTTCCACGGCCTTACCCTGTCCAGGTACGGATGAACTCAGGCAAGTTGGGCATGACATCAACCAAGGCGTGCAGCACTACGATCAGGAGCAAGCTGCGCGTACGTGCCCATAATGTCCCGAACAAAAGTGCGATGGGCGAAAGAACGGCCACCGTGAAGCTGACCACCTGGAGAGGATCGGTGGAATATCCGTCGACTCCGGGATGACCCCGCAAGTACAGCCCGGGTACGTGAGCCAACGCGAACAGCAGCGCGCCGGTCACGACAGCCCCGGCTTCGGTCTTGAGTACCGCAGCCAACCGTGTTTGCAACACGGCGCGGAACAGGAACTCCTCACACAAGCCGGCTTCGAGCGATACCCAGATGAACGCGGCCGGTGCTGCCCATGCGAGGGTGAACGGGGAGGCACGCAACTGCGCAAGATCCTTGAGCGCGGGCGAGACCACGCTGATCAAGGCAAGAATAATGGCGCCGAGAACCAGCAATGGCAGCCAAAACCCCGGTCGGGCGATTCCGCTACTGAACAGCGGCGCCAGCTTTGCGCCGAGTGCTGCCAACAACAGCGCCGGGGCTGCCACATGCACGACTAATTTAACCGCCAGCAGCAGCAACTCCTGCTCGCGTCCCGGTGGAACGGCCGCGCGTACCGCATTCATTCCGAATCCTAAAAAAGCCACCGCATAGAGCAGAAGAAAAGCCAGCAGCACTGCCAATTCCAGCTTGGGGCGTCGCACTGCGATCGGCGGCGGCTCTGCTTTGCGGGTCAGCGCTATGCTCAACGCCGTCAGCACCACACCGAATACTCCAAGGGAGATCGCGGGGAAGATCCAGTCAGCACCCTTGAACGCGAGATAGGCCGTGGCGGCAGCCCACAGCGCAAGGTAACCGCCTGCGAAAGATGCCGCTCTCGGACGCATAGGTGGGATTGGAGGCATTAGCTGCACTCCTAGGAGGCGGGTTCCTCACCCGTATCGGCGGTGAATCCAGCTGCCGTGATCCCCACCACCGCGCAGGCCTCGTCTTGCTCAGACTTCGCACCGGTGATTCCAACCGCGCCGATGATCAGTTTGTCCGATCGAATCAGAACACCGCCCGGAACCGGAATAATTCGTCCGCCGGCCAGCGCGGTCACGGCGGAGACGAATGCGGGCGCGACCGATGCCCGTTGCGCAATGGCGCGGCTGCCCATTCCCATCGCCAGCGTGCCGAAAGCTTTGGCTTGCGCTATGTCGGGCCGCAGCAGACTCGAGCCGTCTTCCCGCTTAAGAGCCACCAGGCAACCAGCCCCGTCCAGCACCGCAATGGTGAGCGGCGGCAGACCCAGTGTTTTGCCGTGTTCCAGTGCTTTATCAACTATCGTGCCCGCTTGCAGCAAACTTAAGCCGTTCATATAAGTAAGCCCTCCAGGAGCGCCCTGTGGGAAGTGGGATCTTGAATCTGCGGCATGTGCCCAATTTCCGGGAATTCAACCAGTCGGTTTGAGTGTAGATCATGTCGTAAATCAGCGCGGAGTTCCAAGCAACGAGTCATGTGCAAGGGCTGGCGTTGCGATGCAAAGTCAATTTCTTCGGCGGCCGGGGCCGACGGGCCCAAACCCCGAATTCCCTTAATCCCCCACCGTTCTTTGCAGTCATGAGATTCCCCCTCTATCACCCGCTCCTATGGTAACCGGGTTGTCATACAATTCACGTCATGAAAACTTTAATGCTGCTTACGATGTGTGTGATGGCAACTTCGGGCATTGCGCAGGCGCAGCAGCCCGCTGAACGTCTCGGCACCGTGTCCTTCGAAGTGTCTTGTGCGCCGGCGGAGCAGGGGCAATTCACCCGTGGCGTCGCGTTGCTGCATGATTTTTGGTATCAGGAAGCACAGCGCCAATTCGAGGAAATCGCGAAGGCTGATCCAAGCTGTGCCATGGCGCACTGGGGCGTGGCCATGAGCGTGTTCCATCAGATTTGGGATCGGCCCGACGAGGAGACCGTCGCGCGAGGCCTGAAGGAAATGCAGGCGGCGCAGGCGCATCCTGCGAAGTCCGCACGAGAACGCGGCTACGTGGCGGCGCTGCGAGGTTTCTATAAATCCGATAGGCGCGACTACCAGTCGCGCATCGAGGCATACAGCCAAGCCATGGGCAAACTCTACGGAGCGTTTCCCAACGACACGGACGCCGGCGCTTTCTACGCCCTGTCGCTGCTCGCGGCGCAGGCTCCCACCGATGACACCTTGACTCTCAATCATCAGGCGATGGCAGTGCTCAATCCCTTGTTCGCGAAATATCCGGATCATCCAGGAGTGGTGCACTACATCATTCATGCATGCGACACGCCCGCACTGGCGCATGACGGCCTGGTCGCCGCCCGACACTACGGTGAGATTGCCGCATCAGCGCCCCATGCGTTGCACATGCCGGGCCACATATTTTCTCGATTAGGGCTGTGGCAGGCCGACATCGACGCCAACGTGGCTTCCGTGGCCGCCTCTCATGCGGCAGAGGAGAGAAAGCAGAGCGGCGCAATGGACCAGTTTCACTCAGATGACTTTCTGCTTTATGCCTATCTGCAAAGCGGCCAGGAAGCACGCGCCAAAGCGGTACTCGCCGATTCGGCAGCCGCAATTGACCGCTTCGAATCCATGTCGGACATGGGCGAGCATTACATGACCGGCATGTTCCCCTACTACCGCACGAAATTGCCGATTTTTTTTGACTTGGAGATGCGTGACTGGAACGCCGCCGCGGCGCGCACCGCAATTGCGAGCGCTCCGCCGCAAACGCAGACGCTTACCTATTGGGCGCGAACGGTGGCTGCAGGGCACCTGCACCACGCAAGCCAGGCACAGGCAGACTTGCGCGATTACGATTCGCTCATCGAGAAGATCAAGCAGGGAAGGAATGCCTACCTCGCGCAATCTACGGGCACGAAGATACAGCGCGGCGAGATGCTGGCGTGGATTGCATTTGCGCAGGGCGAATCCGCCGATGCGTTGAAGCAAATGCGGCAAAGCGCGGACCTCCAGGACAAGGTGGGCCAAGGAGAAGTCGATATACCCGCACGCGAGATGCTGGCGGACATGCTGCTCGAACTCAATCGACCGCTAGAAGCGTTGGCCGAGTATAAAAAAGCGCTGACCTTGAGTCCTAACCGCTTTAATGGCCTGCTTAATGCGGGCATGGCGGCGGAAGCGGCGGGCGACAACGCGCAGGCCCGGGACTACTACGCGACGTTGCTGAAGATCACGGAAAACGGTGCGCAATCCAGCCGGGCGGAGCTCGATCACGTCAAGCGCGTCATTGCATCCTCGAAGCTCGCTCTAAAGTGAGGGCTGCCGCCGGGCGCCTGCATTTCACGCTCGAAGCCACAGCCTCAGGATCGAGCGCGCGAGCCGCCCGCTTCACCACCCGCCACAATGAAGTGCTGACCCCTACCTTCATGCCCGTCGGGACGCACGCCGCGGTTCGATCGCAGCGCCGCGAGGATCTGCTGGAGTGCGGTGCTCAAGTGTTGCTGGCCAACACCTATCATTTGCTATTGAGGCCGGGTATGGAAATTTTTGAAAAATTCGGCGGCATCCATGGCTTCATGAATTGGCCGCGGTCGGTGCTGACCGATTCGGGGGGCTATCAAATATTTTCGCTGCCGGGAAGCCGCACCCTGAGCGAAGAATTTGCGGAATTTACCAGCTATGTCGACAACACGCTGGTGCGCTTGAGCCCGGAGCGCAGTATCGAAGCGCAGAAAACGATTGGCGCTGACATCATGATGGCGCTTGATCAATGCGTGCCCTCGACGGTGGAACATAGCGTCGCCCGCAGTGCGATGCAAGTGACGCATCGCTGGGCGCAGCGCAGCCTCGATGCGCGAGGCGACTCCGCGCAGGCGCTGTTCGGCATCGTGCAGGGAGCCAGCTATACCGATCTACGGATCCAGAGCGCCCATGCCATCACTCAAATGCCCTTCGATGGCTTCGCCATCGGCGGGCTTGCGGTCGGGGAGAGCAACTCACAGCGTGAAGATTGCACCGCCACCGTGACTGAAGCGCTGCCTCGGGACAGGCCGCGATATCTCATGGGCGTGGGCACAACACGCGATCTGCTTGAAGCCGTCCACCGCGGCGTGGATATGTTCGATTGCATTCTGCCGACTTCTCTGGCCAGGCAGGGAGTGGCCTTCACCAGTGTCGGAAGGCGGGATCTCCGGCGCGCGGCCTATCGCGGCATGGAAGGCCCCATCGATCCAGCCTGCAGCTGCTACACCTGTAGGACCTATTCGATTGCTTATCTTTTCCATTTGCAACGCGTCCATGAAAGCACTGGCTGGCAGTTGCTGAGTCTTCACAATATTCATTTTTACCTGCGATTGATGCGCACCATGCGCGAGCACATTCTCGCCGGCACGTGGCTGCCGTTTTATCTCTCGCAACGCGATGTGCTAGACGCTCGTGACAGCTACGGCAAAGCGCCAACGCACGTTACCCGAGCCGCGCTGCGCGAACTGAAGCGCAAGCGCGGACGGTATGAGGTCATCATACGAGAGAGCGTGGGATACATCCGCGACTCGATGTCGGGCGAGACCATGCATCCGCATGGTGATTCGGCCCTGGAAGCGCAATCGCTATACATCGAGCAGTCGCGGCTCGCCGATCGCCTGAAGGTTTCGTGTGAGCGGCCGTTGGTAGTTTGGGACGTGGGCTTAGGCGCGGCGGCCAATGCCATGGCCGCCATCCGTGCTGCCGAGGATCTAGGGGCATCCCAGGCGCGGCGCCTCATGCTGGTGAGTTTCGAAAACGATTTAGATGCGCTCAAGCTCGCGCTGCATCACCCCCGTTGGTTCAAACACCTGCGGCACGCCGCCCCACGAAAATTGCTGGCAGAGGAGCGCTGGAGTCACAGCAGCGCAGCTATCGATTGGCTGTTGTGGCGTGGCGACTTCGCCGCTCGAAAGTTCGATGCGCCCCCGCCAGATTTGATTTTCTTCGATCCATTTTCGTTCAAGACCGATAGCGCCTTGTGGACACTTCAGGCTTTTAGAGAACTCGCCACGGTGTGCTCGCAAAAGCCGGCGGAGCTTTTTACCTACACGTACTCGACCAGCGTGAGAGCTGCGATGCTGGCGGCGGGTTTTTATGTCGCAAAAGGCCGCGGCACGGGCCCCAAGGCCGAAACGACCATAGCCTTATCGGCGCCAGCCGCGGCTGCGCCGCACGAGCACACACTGCTGGGAACGGAATGGCTGGACAAATGGCAGCGCAGCGAGAGCCAAGCTCCGTTCGGCAGCCACGATCAGGACGCGTCATGGCGCGCAGCCGTGCTTGCGCACCCGCAATTCATTTAGTCGCTGATGGCGAGGGCAGTGGGCATCAGGCCCGCCGCAGATGGCGAGCCTATGAGCGTCAGCGCCCCGCTCGTCGGTGCTATGGCGTATGCGGACACTTTGTTCATGCCTGAATTCGTCACGTAAACAAATCGACCGGTGGGATCGATCACAACCCAAGTGGGCTGGGCCGCGGGGAAGGGCGACCCGGGCACGGGCGTCAACACGCCGGTCGTGGCATTCAGTTTGAATCCCGACAGGGAGTTCGAGCCTTGATTGGCGACGTACACGAGACTGTCGACTACGCCCAAGGCAATCGAGGTGGGCAGAAGCCCGGTGGCGTAGGGCGATCCGCTGATGGGGGTACGAGTGGTGGTGGCACTCACAGGCAGTCCGCTGATCGCGGTCAGCGTATTGGCCGTCGAATTGACAATATAGATATCGTGGCCAGTCGGATCCAGCGCTAATGCCGCGGGACTGGCGCCCGCTTGAAAGGGCGAGCCTGTGTCGGCGACTAGGAGACCGGTTTTGACGGAAAAGGCGGAGAATGTTCCGTCCGCCTCATTCGCCACATAGACAAAATCGCCCAGAGGGTCAACGGTCACCGCAGAAGGCGACCCGCCCGTGGCTGCGATACCTGCTGACAGGGGAGTGAGCGCGCCGCTGCCGGCGTTGATGGCGTACCCCCAAACCGTACCGGGGCTGCGGCTCGTGACGTAAACATAGGAACTCGAAGGGTCGATGGCCACCGAAGTTGGAACCACGCCGGTCGGAAAAGGTGATCCGCTAACCGCGGCAAGTGCGCCGCTGGTACGATTGATCGTGAAGGCCGAGACGCTGGCGCTGCCTTGATTGGCCACATAAAGGTAGTTGCCGGAGGGATCGACGGCGCCGGCGACGGGATTGCTGCCGCTCGTGAACGGCGATCCTGCAATCGCGGTGAGTGCGCCGCTGGTGACATCGATGGCGTAGGCGGATATATCGCCCGAGCCGCGATTCACGGCGTAGAGGAAACGCGGCGGACTGGTGGTGCACGCCACGGCGATGTTGGTGACGTCTGTATTGCCCACATTGCCGGTGCCGTTGGTCACCACGCAAATTTGCGACGGGTTGGTCGGCTGTGTGCGTACCGTGATGTTATAGCCCGAATTGAAACTCGCCGTGCCCAGCAGAACAGCACTGCCGTTCGATGCCTGTCCGTTAAACTGGTTCAGCGGTGTGGAATTGTTTTCCAGCACCAGCCGGGATCCTACCAGGCCACTGATGCTGGCCTGAAGATTCGCCGTCTTCGTCCCGCCGCCGCAGGTCGGGCAGATATAACTGCCCTTGTGACAACCCGCTATGAGGAGCGCTGAGAGTACCGCGGCCCGCCGAATGGCTGGCAAGCTCAGCAGATCGTGGCATTTACCGGTGTTCATCAAATCTCCGCTTCTAGGGGCCCGACTGCTTCGTCGGCAGGGCAAAAAGGACTCGCGTCGCAAAATTATACAAACAATGCAATGCTGCGACGAGGTACATCTCGTTTGTAGGAGTGGCGGTGTTTTCAGTGCGACGAGAAGCGCTGCCGGATGACGCGCTTGTGAAAACTTACCGCGGCACCATTCATCCCGAGCGATGGGGTGCATACGCGGACTGTTTTGCCATTACCACCCCTGGCAAGGTCGATTTGGCCGCTTTCGTCCTTGCGTTCTACACCTCGCCGCTCTTTCGTATCGAGGGGTTCATATTGCGTGCTCTGCTTGGGGCATCTTCGAGCAAGCTGGAGGCGGGTCGTCTCGCCAACGATTCCGCCGGCGAGTTTGCAGTATGGTATGTAGGGCAACGCACCACGACCCAATTGCTGATGTGCGATCGCTACGAGCGGACGCGATCGTGGTTTTGCGTGGCGCCCGTTGAAGGCGGTGGAACGCGCCTTCTGTTCGGATCGGCTGTTGCCGCAAAATGTAATGAGAAGAGGCCGGTCTCGCCACGGCGCGGTGCCTCTGGCTTGCTTTTGCGCTTTCACATTCTGTATTCGCAGCTGCTGCTGCGTTCCGCCATGGCCAACCTGTAGCGAGTATTCTTATGTCGAGCAAAGCGGAAATCGTGGAGTTACTGGCGCGCGAATTTCCGCACAATCAATACGTCGTGGAGGAAGCGGGTGACCGCTCGGCCACCGTGTCGCACCCCATCGGCGCGGCGCAGCTTCGCCCAGGAAACACCGTATCCGGTCCCGTCCTCATGGCGGTCGCCGATGTTGCTCTGTACGTTGCCATTCTTGCCACCATCGGTATGGTTCCTTTGGCTGTGACCACCAGCTTGACCATTAATTTTTTAAAAAAGCCTTCATCGGCCCATCCCATCAAGGGCGTGTGCCGGCTGATGAAAGTGGGCCGCGCCTTGGTCGTGGGTGAAGTGGCTTTGTACTCCGGATCAAATTCGGACATGGTTGCGCACGCAGTGGGTACATTCTCGGTACCGCCGAAACGGTAGCCGCTGATCCGAGCGATTCTAACGGCGGTCGCGGACGCGATTGGCTTTGCCGGCGGAGCGCGCCAGGGAGTTGTGCGGCACGATGCGGATGTCGGCCGAGATCCCGACGTGATCCTTGAGTTTTGCAGCGAGGCCCGACGCTGCCGCTGATTGCGCTTCCACATCCAGATCCGTGCGGGCCTCGACCCGGATTTGAACTTCATCGAGCCGGTTTGGCCGCGTGACCTCAATTTCATAGTGCGGCGCGAGTCCGGCGCAGCGCAGGATCATTGCTTCAATTTGCGATGGAAATACATTCACGCCGCGGATGATCAGCATGTCGTCGGAGCGGCCGCTGATTTTGGCGATGCGCCGCATCGCCGTGACGCTGCCTGGAAGCAGCCGCGTCAGATCCCGAGTACGGTACCGGATCACCGGCATGGCCTCCTTGACCAGCGAGGTCAATACCAGTTCGCCCTCTTGCCCGTCGGCCACCGGCTTGCCAGTGCTCGGTTCAACAATTTCCGGAAGGAAATGGTCTTCCCAGATAGTCGGCCCATCCTTCGTTTGCGCAAACTCCTGCGCGACGCCGGGACCCATCACTTCGGAGAGCCCATAAATGTCGCAGGCATCGATACCGAACGCACGTTCGATTTCGCTGCGCATTCCTTCGCCCCAGGGCTCGGCGCCGAAAAGACCCACCCGCAATGATGTTGCGCCCGGGTCTCGCCCCTGGCGCCTGAACTCATCGAGAATCGCGAGCATATAGCTGGGCGTAACCATGATGATGTCCGGCGCAAAGTCGCAGATCAGCTGCACCTGCTTTTCAGTTTGGCCGCCGGACATCGGAATCACGGTGCAACCCGCCGCCTCCGCGCCGTAGTGCGCGCCGAGGCCGCCGGTAAAAAGTCCGTAACCGTAGGCGATATGCACTTTCATTCCGGCGCGGCCGCCGGCAGCCCTGATCGACCTGGCCACGAGACCGCTCCACACGCTAAGATCATTCTTGGTGTAGCCGACAACCGTCGGTTTGCCGGTCGTGCCGGAGGAGGCATGGATACGCGCCACTCTTTCCATCGGCACGGCGAAGAAGCCGAACGGATACGCTTCTCGAAGATCTGATTTGGTCGTGAAGGGAAACTTTGCGAGACAGTCTAGCGAGTGAAGATCGCCGGGGCGGACTCCGGCGGCATCGAATTTTCGCCGGTAACTCGCATTGTTCTCGTAGGCATGATGTAGGGTCGAGCGTAAGCGTTCGAGCTGCAAAGATTCCAGCTCTTCGCGCGTGGCATGGAAGATCGGATCGAGCGCGCTCATCGTGCGACGCTATGGGGGTTTTGGCGGGTCGAAGGCCGGACGGCGCTTCTCCCGCGCTGCGCTCAGTCCCTCGCGCACGTCCGCCAACCTGAAGCCCAGAAATTCCAGAGCGAGCGAGGTGTCGAAACTGGGACCTGCCAAGCGCAGCCAATTGTTGAGTGCGTGCTTGGTCCAGCGCATGGCCGTGGCACTGCCGGATTCGAGCGTGCGGGCGATGGCCAGTGCCGTGTCGAGCACTTCGGCATCCGGTACGGCGACCGCAACGAGCCCGATGCGCTCAGCTTCGGAGCCCGACAAGGGTTTGTTGGTCAATAAATGGTATCTCGCCTTGGCAAGGCCACACAGCAGCGGCCAGATGATGACGGCATGATCGCCGGCTGCAACACCGAGCTTGGTATGCCCGTCAAGTATTCGCGCGTTCTCCGCCGCCACCGACACGTCCGCGAGTAACGCAATCGCGAGCCCCGCACCGACGGCGCTGCCGCGAATGGCGGATACCACGGGCTTGGAACAGTTGATGAGGTTATAGACCAGATCGCTGGCTTCCTTCCAAACGCGGATCAAAGTGGCCTCATCCTCGATCATTCGATCGATCATGTCGAAGTCGCCGCCGGAGGAAAAATTCGAGCCTTCGCCGCGCACGATGACAACGCGCACCGCATCGTCCATGTCGATACTGCGCCACACCAGCGCAAGATCCCGGTGCATGGACTCGGTGGCGGCGTTCAACCGTTCCTTGTTGGACATGACCAGCTCAAGTATCCCGGGTTCAGGGGCTAGGAATTGCAGGCTGGGGTAATCCTTGGCGTAGCGGGCCGCGTCGATGAGCATCAATGTCTGCCTACCGAATCGGGTACTGCATGGATGCTGACCATGGTGAGCACTCGATAGGAGGCGACGGTCTCCTCATTTTGATTGGTGATCTCCGTATCCCAGGCCACTTCGCCCCAACCCTTATCCGCGCGCAGGTTTTTTGCCGCGCAAGTGAGACGCACCTTGATTCGATCGCCGGGTTTGACGGGTTTCACGAAGCGAAGCTCATCCAGGCCGTAGTTGCCGAGCACTGGCCCATAGTCAGGGTGGACGAAGAGACCGGCCGCGGCGGAAATCAGAAAGTAACCATGAGCAACACGGCCGCCGAACAGCGGATTGCGCGCCGCTTCGATTTCGCTTATGTGCGCATAGAAATTATCACCTGTTAAGGCCGCGAATGCCTCGATGTCAGCGATCGTCACTTCACGGTACATCGACTTGCTGGTGTCCCCCAACTTAAGCTCATTGAAGGGGATAGTGAAGGGATGGCGGCCTGGATCGAGTTGCCGAGCACCTCGCACCCAGCGGCCGCTGACAGCAGTGATGGTGTCGGGCGAGCCCTGTACGGCGGTACGCTGCATGTAATGGAGCACGCCGCGAATGCCGCCCATTTCTTCGCCGCCGCCCGCACGGCCCGGCCCACCGTGAATGAGCGGCGCGAGCGGCGAGCCATGCCCGGTCGATTCCTTCGCGCAGCCGCGATTCACCACCAGAATTCGACCGTGATAAGGCGCCAATCCCAGGACGATCCGAGAGGCCAGCGAATCATCGGCGGAGAATACCGACGCGGCGAGGCTTCCACCGCTGCGGCGCGCGAGCGCAATCGCCTCAGCGGTGTCGGCGTAGGCCAGCACCGTCGCTACCGGCCCGAAGGCTTCCAGATCATGTACGGCGCTCGCTGCCCTGGCATCATTGCAGAACAACAGCAGCGGCGGCACGAAGGCGCCGCGGTCTCGGTCGGCATCCTTGATGTCGAAATGATCGAGGTCCCCGGCCACCAGCCGCGCCTCGCCGCGCAACTGCGCGACGCTTCTAAGCACATCGGTTCGCTGCTCCTGGCTCACCAGCGGACCCATGCCCACGCCATCAGAGCGCGGATCGCCCACTACGATTTCGGAGAGCGCAGCCTGCATGGCGGCAACGACTTCGCCCGCCACCCGCGCGGGCACGATTGCTTTGCGTATGGCCGTGCATTTTTGCCCAGCCTTGACGGTCATTTCGCGAATGACTTCTTTGACGAACAGGTCGAATTCCGGCGTGCCGGGCACGGCGTCCAACGCTAAGATGCTGGAATTCAACGAGTCGGTTTCGGCAATAAAAGGCACGGCATGTCGAATAATGGTCGGATGCGTTCGCAATCGCGCCGCCGTGCTTGCCGATCCGGTGAATGACACGATGTCCTGGCAATTCAAGTGCTCGAACAGATCTCCCAGACTGCCGCATACCAGCTGCAGCGCGCCCGCCGGCAGAATATTGGCGTCGATGATGCGGCGGATCGCCAGTTCGGTGAGATACGCCGTCGCCGTTGCGGGTTTGACGATGACCGGCATGCCGGCCAATATCGCCGGTGCGAGTTTCTCGAGCATTCCCCACACCGGGAAGTTAAAGGCGTTGATGTGGACCGCCGCTCCCTCGCGGGACACGTACAGATGCTGCCCAACGAAACTGCCGCCCTTGGATAAACCTTCGACATCGCCGTCCACCAAGACCCGAGAGTTCGGCAATTCCCGCGATCCAAAGCCTGCGAAGGAAAATACGGTCCCGATTCCGCCCTCGATATCGATGGCTGCGTCGCTCTTCGTCGCGCCGGTGCGGAAGGACAGCTCGTAAAATTCCTTTTTGCACTCGCCGAGTCGTTTCGCGAGCGCTCGTAACAGCATGGCGCGCTGGTGAAACGTTAGCTCGCGCAGCGCCCGGCCGCCTGACTCCCGCGCGTAATCGAGCGCGCCTCGGAAATCGATGCCGTCCGAAGAGGCGGTCGCGACCAATTCCCCGCTGGTGGCATCGCGCATGGCGACCCCGGGGCCGCCGCCGCTTCGCCACTGTCCGGAAATATAACTCTGTGAATTCATGTCAGCGGCCGGTGAAGCGGGGCGCCCGCTTTTCGGTAAATGCCGCGACACCTTCGGGGTAATCACTTGAGCGCCCGAGCTCACGCTGCAGGTCACGCTCCACATCGAGCTGCTCAGGGAGGGAATGTTGCCAGCTGCTGCGAATCGCTTCCTTGGTGGCCGCAAGGCCGCGAGTCGCCGCCGCCGCCAGTTGCCGCGCAAGCGCGTCGACGGTAGCAGCGAAATCGCCGTCCTCGACGCATTGCCAAATCATTCCCCAGTCAGCCGCCTGGTCGGCAGGCACCTTGTTTCCCAGCATGGCAAGGCCCGTTGCACGGGCGTTGCCCACCAATCGAGGAAGGAACCACGTGCCCCCTGAATCGGGAATCAAACCGAGTTTCGAGAAGGCTTGCACGAAGCTCGCCGAGCGGGCGGCGATCACGATATCGCAGGCCAATGCGATGTTGGCGCCTGCACCCGCGGCCACGCCATTGACCGCGGCAATCACCGGCATTGGCAGATTGCGCAGGGCCAGAACCAAGGGATTGTAGCGATTCTCCAGCGACTCGCCGAGGTCAACGCCGCAGGAGCCGGGCGCGACCGCACGGTCGCTTAGGTCCTGGCCAGCGCAGAATCCGCGGCCCGCGCCGGTCAACACCAATACGCGCGCGCCGCTTGGGGCCAGGCTGGACAGCGCCTCGCGAACCTCAATGTGCATCTGTGCATTGAAACTGTTGAGCTTATCGGGCCGGTTCAATGTCAGGCGAGCGACGCCGCTATCCACCGTGAATAAAATGGTTTCGTATGACATAGGATCCCCCGAGTGTGACCGGCGTTACTTTTGGTCGTAGCTGATTTCGAGCGTCGGCGTCGTGGGCCGCGCTTGGCAGCACAACACGAAGCCGGCGTCGGTTTCCCAGCGCTCCAAGGCGATGTTATGCATCATTTCGGCCGCGCCCCCAATGATTCTGGTGCGGCAAGTCGCACAGATACCCGAGCGGCAGGAGAATGGCAACTCCAAGCCCGCGCGTTCCGCGGCCTCAAGCACCGATGCATCGCTCGGTGCCATGGGAAAGCTGCGCCGCCGCCCATCCAACTCCACCGAAATCATGGCCAGCACCTCCTGCGGAGCAGCGGCGCTCTCCTTGATCGGAGTTTCCGCAGGCCGTGATTTCGCTCCGGCGAAGCGCTCGAAGCGGATGGTGGCGTTGCCATTCAATCCTTTGAGCGCGTTTCGGACTTCATCGACCATGTCGCCGGGTCCGCAGATCAAGTATTCATCCGCGCTCCGGATATCGGCGATGTGTTTGGCAAGTTCAAACACCTTTGTGCCATCAATCCTGCCGTTGAGCAGTTCGGTCTGCTGCGGCTCGCGGCTCATGACGAAAAGCAATGACACGCGATCCAGATATCTGTTCTTCAGAGCCAGTGTTTCTTCGAGAAACATGGTCCTTGCAATGCTGCGATTGCCGTATATCAGCGTGAACCGGCTAGAAGGCTCTCGGGCCAAAATGTCTGTTGCCAGGGACAGAATGGGCGTGATGCCGCTGCCCGCGGCGAAAGCCACATAGGAAAATAAGCGTGCAGGATCGATGGCGGTACGAAACTTCCCCATCGGCGTGCCGACTTCGAGCGTGTCGCCGGCGCGTAAATTGGCGGCGATGTCGCCCGACACGCGTCCGCCGCTCTGAATGCGGATTCCCAACTTGAGCGCGTCTGCGCCCGGCGCCGTGACGATGGAATAGGTACGCTGCTCGGTGCGTTCATTGATCGTACGCCGCACGGTGACATACTGCCCGGCTTGGTGGGCGAATGTCTCGCGCAGCGAGGCGGGAATTTCCACCGTCACGCAGGTGGCATCTTGCGCAACGTGCTCGACGGACCTGACCTTTAGGGGATGGAAAGCTAAACCCGCCATCTTAGATACACTTGAAGTATTCGAAGGGTTCAAGGCACGCTCGGCAGCGATGTAGAGCTTTGCAAGGCGTCGAGCCAAATTCGCTCAAGGTTTCGGTGTCGACAGACTGGCATCGGGGGCAGGCTGCCGGCAGCTCGCTGCGCAGCACATCGCGCATAGTTGACACCGAGCGTTCCGGGGGAACGATTCCGTAGGCCAAGAGCTTGCGCCGGCCCTCAGCACTAATCCAGTCGCTGGTCCACGCGGGTGACAGCACGGTGTTCACCTCGAAGCCTCCGACATGCGCTTCCTCGAGAGCCTCGATCACCGACCGGAGGATGACTTCGGTCGCCGGACAACCGACATAGGTCGGAGATAGGCCCACATGGAGTATTCCATCGGGCTTCATTTGCACGAAACGAATGAGGCCCAAGTCAATGATGCTCACGGCGGGAATCTCCGGATCTTCGACGCGCGCGAGCGCATCCCACGCTGACCGCACCCGCTCCTGTACGCTCACCATCACGCTGCTCACCAGCGAGCATCCGGATAAGCGCGTTGCAGGTATTGCATCTCGGCGAGGATATAGCCGAGATGCTCGCTGTGTTGACCCCGCTTGCCATGCCAGGCGTGCGGGCGATCCGCCGGCCGCAGCAAGGTTGAGTCGGCCAGTATCGCGTCCAAGCGCGCGGACCACGCCGCATAGACTTCGGACAATCGCGGGGCGATGCCGCTGTCGGCCATTAAGAGGTCCAAATCATCCTCGGCAAACAATTCCACGGTGTACGGCCAAAGGCTGTTCAGCGCCGACTGGACGCGCGCGTGGCTCTCCGCAGTGCCGTCCCCGAGACGCGCCAGCCATCCGCTGCTATAGCGCAAGTGGTAGCGAACTTCTTTGACGGATTTGGCGGCAATGGATGCCAAACGCTCATCGCTGGAGCAGGTCATGCGCTCATAGAGTTCCAGTTGGAACGCATCGATGAGTACTTGCCGAACAATGGTTTGCCCGAAATCGCCGTTGGGCTGCTCAGCCAATATCGCGTTGAAATACGCACCCTGTTCACGCAGGTAGGCGAGCTTATCCTCATCGCGGCCGCGGCCTTCGATCTCGCCGGCGTAGGTCAGCAATAACCGCGCCTGACCGATCAGGTCGAGAGCGATGTTGGCCACGCCCAAGTCTTCCTCGAGCGCCGGAGCATGACCCACCCATTCACCGAGCCGCTGTCCGAGGATCAAGCTCAAATCACCGAGGCGCAACACATAACGAAACAGCGCTTGCGCATCCATCGTGGGCAAGCTTGCGTTCACAGCGTCTTGACCTCGTCCGGGATCTCGTAAAACGTCGGATGACGATAGATTTTGTCGCGCGCCGGCTCGAACAACGAATCGGCTTCGGCCGGATCGGAAGCAACGATGGCCTTGGAGGGCACCACCCAAATGCTCACGCCCTCCTGTCGCCGGGTGTACAAATCGCGTGCGTGATCCAAGGCCATAGCCGCGTCGGCCGCATGCAAACTACCGACGTGTTTGTGGTCGAGCCCGCCGCGGGCGCGAACGAACACTTCGTACAAAGGCCAGTGGTGCTTATCTTCCATCGGCTTGGCTCCAACAATTCAGGCGGCAAAGCTCGCGGCGGGCTTGCGCCGCTTCGCAGCATGGGCGCTTGCCGCTTCGCGAACCCATGCCCCCGCGGCATGCGCATTGCGGCGTGCGGCGATACGCTCCGCATTGCACGGACCGTTGCCTTTCAAGACTTGATCGAATTCGCTCCAGTCGATCGGCCCGAATGCGTGCTGTTGCCTACTCTCATCCCAGCGCAGCTTAGGATCGGGAACAGTCAATCCCAGAAACTTCGCCTGCGGCACGGTGAAGTCAACGAATTTCTGACGCAGTTCATCATTCGAGAAACGCTTGATTTTCCAGCGCTGCGAGTCGCCCGTATGCGTCGAATTCGCATCCGAGGGACCGAACATCATCAGCGCAGGCCACCACCAGCGACTCAGCGCCTCTTGCGCCATGCGCTTCTGACCTTCGGTGCCCCGCGACAACTGAAGCATCAGATCGTAGCCTTGCCGTTGGTGGAAGCTCTCTTCGCGGCACACCCGGACCATGGCGCGTGCATAGGGGCCGTAAGAGCAACGGCACAGCGGGATCTGATTCATGATTGCGGCGCCGTCGACCAGCCAGCCGATGGCGCCGACGTCGGCCCAAGTCGGTGTCGGATAGTTGAAGATGCTGGAATATTTGGCTTTGCCTGACAACAATTGATCAACCAGTTGATCGCGGCTCACTCCGAGCGTCTCGGCGGCGCTGTAGAGGTACGCGCCGTGGCCGCCCTCATCCTGAACTTTGGCGATCAAAATCGCCTTGCGCTTCAAGGTGGGCGCACGCGTGATCCAGTTGCCTTCGGGCAGCATGCCCACGATCTCCGAATGGGCGTGCTGGGAAATCTGTCGAATCAAGGTGTTGCGGTACCGAGCCGGCATCCAGTCTTTGGGCTCGATCTTTTCCTCGGCGTCGACGCGGGCGAGGAAGCGATGCTCCAGCGCAGCCTCATCGGTGCGCGTCGCAGCATCCGGCACGTGTCCATCCAAGCCTTGTGTGTACATAGCTTTCCCAAAACAGCCTTGCCGAGGTTGCCATTGTGATACACAAAATACGCATATGCAATCTTTTTTGTGTCATAACGATGACTCCAATACAATGAGTCCCGAATGGCTAAAAATGCTTCGCCTGCCGCCGATCTGGTAGAACGCTTCCGGCGCCAGCGGCCGCTTCGCGGCGGCTCGCTCATCGTGACCATTTTTGGCGACTGCATCATGCCGCGAGGCGGAGCCGTCGCCTTGGGCAGCCTCATAGCATTGGCGCAACCCTTTGGCTTAAATGAGAGGCTGGTTCGCACCGCCACCGCCAGGCTCGCACAAGAGGGTTGGCTCGAGGGCCGCCGCGAGGGCAAGCATAGCGAGTATCGGCTGTCGAAAAACGGCCGCGCTCGGTTCGCCGATGCGACCAAGCGGATTTACGGCGAACCCGACGCCGAATGGTCGGGCCGATGGACGCTGACCATCGTCCCGCCGATGCCGCCACTTGAACGCAAAGCGATCCGCATGGAATTGGTGTGGCGCGGCTTTGGTGAGATTTCGGCAAACGTGTTCGCGCATCCCGAGTTCGATGCGCGGCAGCTGCGCTCGCAGCGGCGCTCGGCGCGATTGCTGTCGCGGGTGATCGCATTCGATGCCACGTTGGCCGACGACGACGCCCCACGACGCTTGGTTGATTTGGGGTGGGATCTGGAAGATCTAGGTCAGAGGTACCAGCGCTTCGTGAAGCGCTTTCACGTCGTGGACACGGCTCTTCAAGGCCGCCGCGATATCGGTGCCGAAGAGTGCTTTCTCGTACGAACGTTGTTGATCCACGAGTATCGGCGCTTGCACCTGCGAGATCCGCTGCTGCCGAAGCAATTGTTGCGACCCAATTGGCCGGGAGTGCAGGCGGCGGCACTGTGCCGCGACATTTACGCCAAAGTGATGGTGCCGTCGGAGGTGTATCTGTCGAAAATCGCGGCCAAACTCTCCGGGCCCTTGCCGGCCGCCGACGCCTCCGTCATGCAGCGCTTCGGGGGGATCAAGCTGGCAGGTGCAGCCGACTAGAATTTGAAGTGAGCGTTGCAACCCGTATGGGTGTCGATGTGTGGAAGCTCCTAGGCTTCCTGGTCCGGCCACTGCTCTAAAGCCGAGACGACCGAACCCAAGAAGGCGTTTGCTTGGAATGCGTCCAAGGCGCGATGGTCAAGAGTCAAGGTCAAGTAGCACATAGAACGCACGGCGATGCTCTCATCGGCGCCGGTTCCCATGACGCAGACGCGGCGCTGGACTTTGCCGATACCGAGAATGGCGACTTGCGGCTGATTGATGACGATGGGTGCCGCGAGTAAACTTCCGCCGACTCCGTGATTGGAGATCGTGAAGGTTCCGCCGCGGACATCCTCGGGAGCAAGCTTGCCGGCGCGCGCATTCATCACCAGCCGATTCAGGCGCTGTGCAGTCTCGAAAAGACTCAAGGATTGGGCACGATGAATCACAGGGACAATCAAACCCTTATTCCCGAGTGCCGTACCCACACCAATGTTCACGTCGGCGTGCAGTTCGAGGGATTCTTCATGGAACGTCGCGTTCACTTCCGGATGGGCGCGCAGTGCGTGAACACAGGCGCAGATGAAGTAAGCCGTCAGAGTCAAGCGGGTGCCGCGCGACTCGAAGCCCGCGCCGTGCAATGAGCGGTGCTTGAGCACGCGGGTGAGGTCGGCCTCGAACAGCGTCGTGACATGCGGAGCGTGGGTAAGGCTTCGCACCATGTGTTCGGCCACGCGCCGGCGCATGGCGCTGTGCGGAACTACGGTACCGCTGCGAGCAACCGCGGAGTGCGAGACTTCGCTTGTTCGTTGCGACAGATGGCGCGTTACATCCTCAGCGGTCACGCGGCCATCGCGTCCAGTTCCCTCGATGTCGCGCGCCGCCAGCGAATGCTCCTGCAGCAGCCGCCGCACGGAGGGACTCAAAGACTTGCGGGCATCGCCGGTGCCCGGGACAGCCGGCGTGCTTACGACAGCGAAGGATTTTGTTGCGGCCGGTTCCGTCGATGCTGTTTCGCTGTCGAGCCTCAAGCGCGCGAGCACCTCATCAGGACTGACCTCGGCGTCGACGGCTTTGAGAATCTCCGTGAGGGTACCGCTTACAGGGGCAGGTATTTCTACTGTGACCTTGTCGGTTTCCAGTTCTACCAGCGGTTCGTCTTTCGCTACGGGATCGCCGATGGCTTTGCACCAGCGCAAGACCGTGGCGCGCGTTCCTTCCGCATTTGCCGGCACCAGCACGTCTAGAATGCCGGTCATGTCAGATTTCAGACAGGCTGATGATTGTGCGGGTGATGGTCTCTATGCTGGGCAGCACGGCGTCCAGAAGAACGGGATTATGCGGACTCGGAACATCCGGCATGGCCAGCCGCTCGATCGGCGCATCGAGATCGAAAAAGGCTTCTTTCGCGAGCACGGCAGCGATTTCCGCGCCGAAGCCAGCCGTCATGGTGTCTTCATGAACGATCAGACAGCGGCGAGTCTTGCGCACGGATGACAGAGTCGCCTCGCGATCCCATGGGGACAGGGTGCGCAAGTCGAGCAGGTCGGCCGATTTGCCGCTGGCATCGATCGCCTGCTCGCATCGCTCCACCATGGCGCCCCAGGTGACCACCGTCAACATCGTGCCCGCGCGCAGAAGATTGGCTTTGCCGAAAGGCACGACGAATTCATCGCCAGGGTAGGGGCGGCGCGCCCAGCCGCCGTCCAGCAGCGATCGATGCTCGAAAAATATCGTGGGATCATTGCCGCGCAGCGCGCTGCGCAGCAATCCCACGGCATCCTGCGCATTCGAGGGCATGGCGAGCCGCCAGCCCACGCCATGTAGCCATTGAACTTCGTTGGACTGGCTATGCCACGGATCGCCGCATTTGAAAAATCCGCCCGGTATTCGTACAACCATGGGGGCCGCGAACCGATTGACAGTGCGCCAGCGCATCGTGCCGCAGTCATTGAGCTGCTCGGCGGCAGGGTCGGCATATTTGCGGAACTGAATCTCGGGCACCGGCATGAGACCGGCCGCCGCCATGCCCACCGCGCGGCCGATGATGCCTTCCTCGGAGAGGCTGGTATCGAACACTCTGTCGGCTCCGAACTTTTCCTGCAATCCTAACGTAACGGCATGCACGCCGCCTTTGCGGCCTACGTCCTCGCCGAATACCAGCATGCGGGGGTTCGTCGCCAACTCACGCTCCAGCGTGCGGCGCACGGCTGTCACTAAGTTGATGCGTGCACCTTCGGGGCGGGGCTGCTCGGAGCCCGCTGAAGGAATCATGCCTGCACTGCGTATTCCACCTTGCTGCTGCAAATCGGTCGAACCGTCTGCGCCTACCTCGGAAAATACATAGCGTTTGATATGGGCAGGGTTCGGGAGCGGACGCCGCTCCACCGTTTGCAGGACCTGCGCGACGGCGGCGCGGCCTTGGGCCATCTCTTGATCCCAGTCGGCGGCGGACATCGTGTGCGGCACCAATTGCTCGCGCAGCTTCGCGAGCGGATCGCGTTGTTTCTCGGCGGCAATTTCGCTCGAGCTTTTATAGGCTTGGGTGTCCTGCCCAGAATGGCCCGAAAGCCGCGGTACGCGCAGTCTGAGCAGTGTCGGACCGGCGCCGGATCTGACGCCGGCGACGCCATCCTCGATCAAGGCGGCCGCGGCAATCGGGTCCGACCCGTCGCCATCGAGCACCCTGAGACCGCGGAAGCCCGCAAGATTTGCAGCAACGTTGCCTCCCGGGGTTTGGTGTTCGGATTTGACGGAAATTCCGTAGCCGTTGTCTTCGATGAAAAATAAAAACGGCAAGCGTTCGGTGGTGACGATGTTCAGCGCCGCCCAGAAGCCATTGGTGGCGGTCGAGGCTTCACCTCCGTGCGCCACGGCGATGCTGCCAATACAAGCCCGATCGCCTAGGCGCGTGGCGCGATAGCGCAGCGCTTGAGCCCATCCGACTGCGGGCGTGTACTGTGCGCCGACGCCCCCGCATACCGGCAACACGCAGGGACCCTCTTTGCGGGGCATGTTGAACACCACGCCGATGTCGCGGCCGTCGCTCATCCCGCCTGCACGCATCATAGTGGAGGCAAGCGCCTCTTCCAGCGGAAGTCCGAGGCCGAGCAGCAGCGGCCGCGAACGGTAGTAGCCTCCAACACCGTCTTGCAGACCGGTGAGTTGGATGCTCAGCAACACCTGGGTCAACTCGTGTCCCCGAGCAGAAAATTGATACAGAACCTTGCGGTCCTTGAGCAGCGTGAACTCCTCCAGATCATCGAGCGCGCGCGAGACGGAGACTTGGCGTAAGACCGCACGCCAATCAATGGCGGACTTAGCGGCGTCGGGCTTGGCCGGGCGCTGCGGATGTAGGGAGCTGGCCAGCATCGCAATCCCTCGTATGGTGCTCTAGGTTAGTATAGCCAGAGAAAGCGTATCGCCAAAATTGGCTACAATATCGCCTATAATTGGTGATAATCACCAAAGAAACGATGAATATAGGAGGCGACATGCCGTTTGACCGCTTTGATGCCAAGATACTTGACGCGCTGCAGCGCGACGGCCGATTGTCGGTTGTCGACCTTGCCGAATCTATTGGCCTGTCGCCCACACCCTGCGCTCGGCGCATTAAAGCCCTGGAGTCGGAGGGCGCAATCGAGGGTTACGCGGCGGTCCTCAATCCGCCGAAGGTCGGCCTTGCCGTGCTTGCGATTGTACAAGTCAAACTCACCGAGCACACCGACGAAACCGTGGCGCGCTTCGAACGGGAAATTCAACTCATGGACGAAGTCACGAGGTGCTTCGCGATGACGGGCAGCTACGACTTCATTCTGGAAGTTTATGGCAAAGACCTGGATGCGTTAAGCAATGTGGTGCTGAAGAAGCTGATACGCGTGCCCAACGTGCGCGATATGCAATCGAGCGTGGTACTGGCAACCATCAAGCGCAGCGCGCGCATCCCGCTCGGCCACTTGCAAAGCGTATGATTCCGAATTCTTCAATCTTTAGGGGTGCCCGTATGCTGCGTATCGTGTTTTTCGGAATGATTGCTTGCGGCCTCGCGGGACATTCCCATTCCCAATCGCAGCTGCCGAGCACGGCATGCCGCCTGCCCGCAGAGCCGGCGGCGATCCCTGCAGCGATCGATGCGGCGATCACCGGCTACGCCGATAAGGACCGCACCTGCATGCAAGCACTTTTTACTCCCGAGGCGCGGCTGGTCGTCGTTGACGGCGCAGCGGAGCACGCAGCGAACTATACCGTTCTGACCGTGGACGATTGGATCGCGCGCGTCAAACCGCGTGGCCATGCCTTGCTAGAGGAAAAACAAGTGAAGGTCGACGCCGAACGCTTCGACCGGATTGTCCATCTCTGGAGTACTTACGTTCTGCACAGCGATGGCAAGCAGGTAGCACGCGGCATCAATAGCATTCAAGCCATCAAGGTCAGCGGTGGTTGGCGAGTGCTGGAAATTCTCTGGCAGGCCGAATCCGCAGCGACACCGCTGCCCAAGGAATTTCTACCCTAGGGTCAGCCGGCCCGTGGGGGCCGGCCCGTCGAAGGCTTATTGCTTCAATGAAAGCGCAGATGCTTTTGCATTGGCCTTGGCGGCGCTGTAGTCCGCTTCAGTCTGCTCCTTGCATGTCTTTTGCGCATCGCCGCCCAGGGCAAGACAATTCGCCAACGCGACTTTGCGGTCGCCGTCAGCTTTTGCCACCGCAAGATTGTAGGCTTCTTTCGCCGCTGTGTTATTGAAGTCGACCAGCTTGTCGTCCACCTTTTCAGCAGCCTTATTCAGGTCTTTTTCAGCTTGCTTCTCGCTGTTTGCCACTTCACTGGCGGCTTTTTGCTCAGCTTTCGCGACGTCTTTCGCGACCGTTTCGGGATTCTTGGCGTTGTCGCATCCTGCCATCGTGAAAATGGCGATGACGATCGCCGAAGTTAAAAGCGTACGCATATCTACCCCTTTTGAAATTATGAATGAACGCGCAACCATCCCGTTGGGTGCTCGGTCAGCGCACCATAGCTTAGCACCCCTCGCTATCGATCCTCGAGGAGTGCGCCGGCAGGCTTTGACAAGCGAAGCGTGCAAGGCCACTGTTTGGCGATAGAACAACGGAGAACGGAATGACGTACTGGGGTTGCCGGATTTGCGCGCTGATCGCGATGCTGGTGGTTCTGGCGCCGCCATCCAAGAATTCAACGGCCGCAGCCGCCTCGTCAGCCGTGCGCGAGCAAAGTTGGAAGCTTGCCGGTTTGACCGCGCCGGCCGACATCGTGATTGATCATTGGGGGATCGCACACATCTTCGCGGCGAGCGCGCACGATGCTTTTTTACTGCAAGGTTACAACGCCGCGCGCGATCGGCTCTGGCAAATCGATCTGTGGCGCAAGCGCGGCTTGGGATTGCTGTCGAAGTCCTTTGGTCCGGCCTACATTGATCAAGACCGTGCGGCGCGCCTGTTTCTCTATCGCGGCGACATGGACGAGGAATGGGCTGCGTACGCGCCCGAATCCAAAGCCTGGGTCGAGGCTTTTGTCCAAGGGGTGAACGCCTTTGTCGGCGAGGTGCGCAGCGGTTCCAAACCGCTGCCGTTCGAATTTAAGTTGACGATGAGCCAGCCCGAAACATGGATGCCGGAGGATGTCCTGCGCATACGCAGTCATGCGTTGGTGTCGAACATTACCTCGGAAGCAGCACGCGCCCGCGTCGTTTGCGCGGCGGGTCTGAAGGCGGATCGGCTACGACGAAAGATCGAACCCGAACTACACAAAATGGCAATTCCTTCCGGCCTCAATCCTTGCGATGTGCCCGCCGATGTTCTCAAGGATTACATATCGGCAACCAAGGCCGTGGATTTTAAAGCACTGGATCCGGCCAACCGGCATGCCGAGCTGCCTCCCGAGATGCAGCTGGCCGCAGCAATCAATGCCCAGGCCGTCGAAGGCTCGAACAACTGGGTGATCGCGCCTTCGCGCACGCAAACCGGCAGGCCCATCCTCGCCAACGATCCACATCGCCACCTGGGGGTGCCTTCGTTGCGCTACGTGGTGGGATTGAATGCGCCGGGACTAAATATCATAGGCGCGGGCGAGCCGGCGCTGCCGGGAATTTCCCTTGGACACAACGACGACATTGCCTTCGGCATCACGATATTCGCTATCGATCAAGAGGATTTATATGTCTATGAACTGAAGAAGGGGGATCCAGAGAGTTATCGCTACCGATCCGGCTGGGAAAAAATGCGCCTCGTCCGAGAGACGATAGAAGTGAAGGGCGCCATGCCGCGCGAGGTCGAGCTGCGCTTCACGCGTCATGGACCGGTGCTGGCCGAAGATGTACTACAGAATCGCGCCTTTGCCATTCGCACGGTATGGAACGAGCCCGGCCTCTCGGGTTATTTTGGTTCCTCGCGGCTGCTTACGGCGAAAACCTGGGAAGACTTCAAAGCCGCCGGCAATGCCTGGGGCGCGCCGCCGCTGAATATCGTCTATGCCGACGTCAAGGGAAATATCGGCTGGATCGCTGCAGGCCGCGCACCGGTGCGCAAGAATTGGGACGGCCTGCTGCCCGTGCCAGGACAGGGCCGCTACGAGTGGAGTGGTTTCCATGGCAAGGATGTGCTGCCCTCTCTCCTGAATCCCCCGCAAGGATATTTCGCTACTGCCAACGAGATGAACCTGCCCGGCGGCTACCCGAACGAACGCAATCGCATTGCTTTCGAATGGACCGACCGCTCGCGCATCGATCGCATCAATGAACTGTTGCGTGCTGACACGAATATGACGCTCGCCGATTCGATGGCGATCCAGACCGATTCGGTCAGCGTGCAGTCACGGCGCGCGGTAGCACTGCTTGGATCGCTGTCCCCTCAAGATTCGGAGATCGCGCAGGCACTGGCTTTGCTCAAAGCGTGGGATCACGACGAGAGCACCTCGAGCGCGGCGGCCGCTTTGTATGAGGTGTGGGCGACGAAACATCTCGGCCGATTGACGGTGGCTCGAGCCACGCCGGAGGCAGCGCGTAAGCTGTTGGGCGATGCGCATCTCGAGGCGGTGATCGAATATCTTGAGGGCGCCGGCAATTCGCTGGGAGACCATCCGGCGGCCGCGCGCAACGCGATTTTGTTGGAAAGCTTGACGGCGGCCGTGGAGGAGTTGAAACAGCGTTTGGGACCGGCCGCGACTTGGACGTGGGGCAGGTTGCACCGCGCGACGTTCGAGCCCGCAGTCGCCGCATTGTCTGATCCCCAACTGCAAGCGCAGATCTCGGTAGGACCACTGCAATTGCCGGGTTCCGCGTCCACGCCTCGCGCCCAAGCTTATCTTTCCTCTGATTTCTCCGTGGTCGCCGGCGCCTCGGTGCGCATGGTCATGGATGTCGGCGCGTGGGACAATTCAGTGGTGATCAACACGCCCGGGCAATCGGATGATCCGATGAGCGCGCACTATCGCGACTTATTCCCGCTGTGGGCTGAAGGATCGTACGTACCATTGCGATTCAGCCGGTCGGCAGTCGAGCGCGATGCGGAGGATCTCATTCATCTAGTCCCTGGGCGCTAATGTCATGAAGAAATTGAAACACGAATCGGAATTATTCAAAGCTGCGCTGTTGGCCGGCGTCAAATATGCGGAAGGCCGCAAGGCAGTCGAATTCGAAGCGACCGACTCCGCGAGCGACAAGGCGTTGTATGTCTATCGGCTTCTGGTCCACGACAAAGTGATTGCACCGATGCCGGAGGAGCAAGTGAGCGAGAAGACGATTCGGCATCGGCTGGCGAACTGGTACGCCCATCAATTGCCTAAGGACCATCCATTGAACGACTAGGTGCCGCTGTGTCCGCGCCAACCGGAGTTACGCGTAAAGGTAGCCCATGGGCAGCCCGAGGCGAAGACACGACTGCACCGCGGGACTTGCCGGCAACACGATCCGGTTCGATGCTGCGCCAGCCATTCGCGTCAGCCATCGCTCATGCGGAGCGAGACGCGCACGTTCCACTAGGCCAAGTTGCTCTCTGATCCGCTGGGGAATGAGGTCGATCGCCGCCCGCACCAGCATCGGCTGCATCCATCGAAGCGGGCGTGGGAACGCGGCCGTCTCGTCCATGATGCGCAAGAATTCAAAGATAATGGAAGAAGGAGCGAATGTCGGCGCATTGGCTTCGAGCAGCGTCCTCATGTCACTCATGGAACGAGGGGGATCAAGCGCGCCGTATCGCTCCGCGGACGGCATACCCTCAGCGTAAAAGCGATCGAATTCTGAAACGCTAAGCGGTTCTGCGTATTGGTTGTAGGCTTCCACAAATCCGAATGCTGCCGTGGCGTGCACCCAAGTGAGCAGGCGCGGGTCATTGGCCGAATACTTGATCCCCGCTGCGGTGGTGCCTTGAATCGATGAGTGCATCTGCACCACGCCGGCGATCATGGGTTCAGCAATGCTGCGTGCCCCATATACGGTGATCATCGCCGCCAGCCCCGTGCGTTGCAGGCGCTTCAGTGGGTTCTTGCGAAACGATGAGAATTCCCACACCCCCGCTCGCACCGAGGGCTCCGCCAGTTCGAGTATGACGGCTGCGGTTCCACCGACGAACAGCGCTATTGGATTCTTAAATACGCGCCACGATATCGAATGCGGCGGCACCAGCGCCTCTTCCCTCAAAGGATGAGAGAAGTCGTTTCCGCGGCTCGACTGTCCATACAAAAAGGACTGCATGGTGGCATCGAGGTGACGCTGCAGGAGAGCGGGCAATCGAATGGCGGAAATCATAAATTGTGCACGGACCAATCACGGCCGATTGTGCTCCGAACTTTTCTCAGGCAGAGTTCTTGCAGCGGGCGCACCGTCAAGAATCACCTGTTCCAATACTGCGAGATATTCCAAATAGCGCTTACGTCCTAGCGCGGTTATCCGATAAAAGGTCTGAGGTCGTTCCCGGTCAGAGCCTTTGGCAAGAGTAACGAGCTGCGCCCCTTGAAGCACTTGCAAGTGGCGGTTCAAGTTTCCATCCGTGAGCGCGCACAGTTTTTTCATTTCCGGAAACGACATTCCCTTAGGGTGTGTGACCAGGCAGGTGAGAACGCCAAGCCGAGCGCGCTCATGGATGACCCGGCTAAGCCCGTCATAGGCGAACGGCGACTCAGATTGCGTTTTTCGATTAACTGTCTGCACCGGTTTCCTCATAGCCATAACGTAACACGGCGGCGACGAGCAATTGCCCGACGCCGAACGGTATACCCATCGCCCAGGGCGACAGTGTACGGTGAGTGCCGCTCAGCAACAGACAGACGAGTCCCGCCGCCAGATACCACGCGCCTACGCCGAACATTTGCCGGGGCAAAAACCGGCAGGATGCGAACACCCCCAGGCTAAACATCACTGCCCACAATCCCGGGAGCATCCACGAGGCTTCCGGCGCAACTCGCAGCATGACCACCGTCAGCAAAATTCCGACCACAATGCAGGGCAGAAACTGCTCCACAGCAGCCTGGATCATTTCCATAGCTATTCCCGAGTGAACTCTTCTCACCCGGACAATGGTTTCGAGCGCCGCCAGGAACACCGCTACCGCGGCGGTCGATATCCAGACCAGAAGAAAGACCTTTACATTGCCGTCCGTAAGCCAGCGGGACTGAGCCGCGGCGACCCCGAGCGCCAAGATGCCGCTAGAGGCCACTGATAAAGGGCCATAGCCGCGAAATTGCGTCCCGCGCGCGACCTGACCACGGATGGCGCTAATATCTTCAAGCGCCTGGCGCAGCTCCAGCATGATGGACCCCCGTTGTCTAAATCCTAAGGGCGACTGGCATTGCAAAGGAAATGCTGGGACCTGTCAAGAATCGCCGGTAACTGCTGAAACGCTCGATTGATGTCACCCTCAGCGTGTCCCTACCACCAACACCACGAACGAATTTGGAATTATGGCCGGGCGAGCGTGGGGTTGGTCGGCTGTGGCGGCGGGTGCAGGGCCGAAATCAGCGGTAGCCAGGTATATCTTTCCGGTTTTCTCGTCGAAGGCCATGGTGCGCGCGCCCTTTTGCGTTTGCACGGTGTCGACAAGCGTGTAGCGGTCCGGGGAGTCTTGATGCACCACCGACAAGGTGCCGTCGCCATTGGAGCTAAACACCAGTGCGCGCTTTTCATCATAAGCGGCCGCATCCGGATGCTCGCCGATGGTCACGCGTGCGACTTGCTTGCCGCTGACCGCATCGGTGACGGCCATCACCTTGCCGTCGCAAACCGAAAACAGGCGGTGGTGGGAGCCATCGAGGGCAAGCCCGCTCGGGCCGTTGCAGCCGGGCAATGGCCAGGTGCTCTTTACCGTCAGCTTTTGCGTATCGATCGCGACAATCTGACCCGGATCGCTTTCGATGTTCACGAAGATTTGGCCGTGGCCGTCGTCGACGGCAAATTCCGGCTTATCCGGCACAGGTATTGTCGCTACAACAGCCAGGCTTGCGGCGTCCAAAACCGTGACGTTCTTGCTCATGCCGTTGAAGGTGAACACGTGCTTGCCGGTGGGTTCATACATAATCGCATCCGGATTGCCGCCGGGAATCTTCGCCTCCTGGATGACCTTGAGGGTATCAAGCTCAAACGCGGTCACTGAGTTTGAGCGTCCGTTGCTTACGTAACCGCGATTCAGCGCTTTCGCCAACGCTACGCCGTGCACACCTTGCGCAGTTGCAATGGGGCCCAGAAGTTTGCCTGTTTCCGTACTGATGACATCAACGCGGGTTGCGCGCGTTATGAAAAGCCGTTGTGCGGCGGTGTCCAAAGTGAGGTAGTCCCAGCCGCCTTCGCCGCCGAGTTTCCAGCGTTGCAGGACCTCCATCTTGGCACCGGCGGCACTCGCCTGGAGGAGCGGTGCGGTTATAAGCCCCGTGCAAAGACTCAGCTTGATCAAAACACGCGAGGCAGCGCGAATAGTTGGCATTGGAGACTCCTTACGTCCAGACTCTATGCAGCGAAGAGGCGACGTACTATGCCTCACGATAGGAAGAATATCCTTACAAATTTGTATGCAAGTGCCGGAGCGGAACCGCCTACTGTCGCAATGGGCTGTCGATGAGAGGGCGTTGAAAAACCGGGTCTGTCGGCGGTATTTCGTGAGAGTCGGCATAAAAATGCGCGGCTGTGTTAGGAGATAAATTTCAGAATGAGGTTTAACGTCCACTTCGGCTTGATCGCATTAGGCATTTCAGGTGCTGGGTGCGCGCTGCATGAAGTGCCGCCGAAAGCACCAGATTTGCCGGCTGCGTTCGAGAATCGTTCAACCGACAACGCACAAGCTTGGCCGAGCCAAGATTGGTACAAGGGCTTCGGCAGTCCTGAATTGCAAGCGCTCATCGATCAAGCCGCGGGCAGCAATCTTGATTTGACGATGGCTCGCGCGCGAGTCAAACAGGCCGACGCGCGCGCGCGGCAAGCGCACGCCGCAATTTTGCCAAGCGTCGATGGCGCTGGAAATGCGAATTATCTCGCTGGGCATTCCGCCCAGGGCAGTGGGCATGAAACCGATTGGGCGGCGCTGCTCTCGGCCACGTATGAGGTTGATTTTTGGGGCAAGAATAGGGCGAGCGCACGGTCCGCGAGATTGTTGGCGCAGGCTTCGAAAGCCGACCGGGATACTATCGCTCTGACGACCCTCGCCGGCGTCGCGAACAGCTATTTTCAGATCTTGTCGCTGAGCGATCGCCTGGCGATTGCGGCAGCGAACGTGGACGCCGCGCAGAAATTGCTCGAAGTCATTCAGTTCCGCTATGACGCAGGGTTTTCGAACCCCGTGGAGCTGGCAACCCAAAAAGCAGTCGTGGCGACCGCGGGTCTGGTCATACCCGACCTTAAACAACAACAAGCCGAGGCGCTCGCTGCCCTTGCGATTCTGTTAGGGCGGGCGCCGGAGCAGTTTTCGGTGGAGGGCCAGACGCTCGATTCGGTGATCGAGCCGCAAGTGGGTTCGGGTTTGCCTTCTGAACTGCTGAGGCGTCGCCCCGATGTGTTCATGGCCGAGGCCAATATGCGCGCTGCCAATGCCGATTTGCTCGTCGCGCGCGCGGCGTTGTTCCCTTCGTTATCGCTCACCGCGAGCGGCGGAGTGCAAAATCCGGCATTGAACGCCGCCATCCTCAGCTTAAGCGGTGTTGGAACGACCTTGAATCTCGGCGCTGCGATTACTCAACCGATTTTCAACGGCGGCCGTTTGCGCGCAGTGAGAAGCGAAGCTCAAGCCAAAGAAGAGGAACTGGTGGCCGCCTATGATGCCGCCATCTTGTCCGCACTGGTGGATGTTGAAAACGCGCTGTCCGCGTTGCGGCACCTGGACGATGCTAAGCCCCTGCAGGAAGAGAACCTGGCGCAAAGCGCGCGCGCCTTCGAAGGGGCATCGATTCGCTACAAGGCCGGGACCCAAGATTTCCTGACGCTGCTAGAAGCGCAACGCACCCTATACACAGCGCGCGAGCAATACACGCAGTACAAGCTTGCACGCTTTCAGGCGCTGGTCGCGCTTTGTAAAGCGCTCGGCGGGGGCTGGCAAGTGCAAGCGTCCCTCTCTTTCACCAAGGGCACCCCATGAATATGCAATTGTTGCTCGCCGCTGCCGGCTGTTCTGTCATCCTCGTCCTCAACGGATGCCATAAGTCGCAACCAGCGGAGCAAACTAAGTCCGAAGCAAGATCCGCACCGCAAACGAAGGCGGCTCCGGATGCAAAGCCCGGCGATGCCGCTCAAGCGCAAGACAAAGCAGAGGGTAAGGACGCGGAGAAGCCTGCGGGCGAGGTGACGCTGACGCCGGAGCAGATCGGAAAAATCGGTTTGCAGACCGAACAGATCAAAGCGATTGAACATGCAGAGGAGACTGCAGGATACGGCATGGTCATTGCGCACGAAGCGATTGCCACGGGAGTCGCAGAACTTGCCACCGCAGAGGCCACCGGAAAACAAAGCCGTTCGGCGCTGGAGAGAACCAAGCGTTTGTCCGGCACACCGGGTGCGATGTCGGCAGATGTGGAAGAAGCTGCTGCACAAAAAGCAGCGGTGGATAGCGCTGCGTTGATGTTATCGAAACAGCGCCTCTCTTCGACTTATGGGCAAAATCCACCGTGGGCCAAGGGAGGCAACCAAAGCCTGCTGCCGGGATTGGCTAACGGCAGCATTCAGTTGGTTCGCGTCACCTTTCCGTTAGGCGCTGTGCAAGGCGATGCTCCGAAGACCCTGCGGGCTGCCCGCATTGGTACATCTGCGGGGAGCATGGGGTGGAAATTGACTTCCCCCTGGCCAGCCCCGGCCGATGCGACCGTGCCCGGACGCAGTTTCTATGCACTGCTGCGTGCAAAAAATGTAGGCGAGGGCGAGAGGATTCTGGTATGGGCACCGATCGGCGCGGCGCAATTGGGGGCGCTGGTACCGGCAGAAGCGGCTGTCATCAGCGACGGCAAATACTGGTGCTTCATCGAGGAGAAGACAGGGACCTACGTCAGAACGCAGCTAGACACCTCCAAGCCGTTCGAGGATGGCTATTTCGTTACCGAAGGCGTCAAGCCGGGCGACAACGTCGTCGTCAAAGGCGCGGCGCAGCTGCTTGCGCAGGAATCGAATTCCGGTCCGGAAGCTGACTAGTCATGATGCGCGCTATCGTAAGCCTTTGCGTGCGTCACTTCGGCGCCGTGACCGCATTGAGTCTTTTTGCACTGATTCTGGGGGCTTGGGGTGCAATGCGTTCCCCATTGGACGTGTTCCCCGAGTTCGTACCCTCGCAGGTCGATGTTCAAACCGAGGCGCCGGGATTTGCACCCGAACAGGTCGAGCAATTGGTGACCAAGCAGGTTGAGAATGCCGTCAACGGGGCGGCCGGAATTGCCACGCTTCGATCAGAATCTATTCCGGGACTCTCGGTGGTGACGATCACCTTCACGGATGGGATTGATGTTCACATCGCCCGGCAAGGCATTTCGGAGCGGCTTTCCGAACTCGGCAGCAGCCTTCCCGCCGGCGTGGGCACCCCTAAGCTCTCACCGCTGGTCTCAAGCACAATGGATTTGCTGAAGATCGGCCTGTTGTCCGATAAAGTTGATGCTTTCGCGCTGCGCGATGCGGCCGACTGGGTCATTAAGCCGCGACTGTTGGCGGTGCCCGGGATCGCCCACGTGCTGGTCTTTGGCGGCGATGTGCGCCAAATACAAATTCAGCCGGACATGGCCAAACTTGCCAGTTTCGGCGTCACGCTGACTCAGTTAGCCGAGGCGGCGCATTCGGCCCTGCCGATGAGAGGCGCAGGGTTCATCGATCTCGCGGCGCAACGCGTACTCATCAAGTCGCCGACGCCGCAGCCCGACATCGATGCCATTAGCCAAGCGGTCGTCATCGAGCGCAACGCCACGCCCATACTGCTGCGCGATCTGGCGCGAGTGAAAATGGCGCCGGCGCTCAAATTTGGCGATGCCCTGGTCATGGGAAAGCCGGGCGTGATGATGTCCCTCGCCAGCCAATACGGCGCCAACACGCTGACCTCTACGCTCGCGGTCGAAAAAGCGCTGCACGATTTAGTGCCCGCGCTGAAAGCGCAAGGCATCACGCTGTACCCGGCGCTGCATCGGCCGGCCAATTTTATCGAGCGGGCGTTGGGCAATCTAAAAGACTCGCTCATGATCGCCGCCGTTTTGATTTTGGCCGTGCTGTATTTGTTTCTCCGCGATATACGCGCCGCGCTGATTGCCTTCACGGCCATTCCGTTGTCTCTGCTGGCGGCGATCGCGGTGCTCAATCGTATGGGCCTAACGCTCAACACCATGACGTTGGGCGGGTTTGCCGTCGCGCTGGGGGTGCTGGTCGATGATGCCATCATTGGGATCGAAAACATCCTGAGGCGCTTGCGCGAAAACGGCACGCTGCCCCAACCCAAGCCGAGGCTCAGCGTCGTGCTCGAGGCCTCTCTCGAGGTGCGGGGACCCGTGATCTACGCCACCGCCGTAGTGGTTGCCGTGTTCTTGCCCGAGCTTTTCACTTCCAGCGTTCAAGGCCACTTCGTCGGCCCGCTGGCGTTGGCCTTTATATTTGCCGTTCTCGCCTCGCTGCTGGTTGCAATGACATCGACTCCGGCACTGTGCGCACTTTTTCTTCGGCGCCACGATGCGCGCCCCGAGCCCCGGTGGCTGGTGCGGCTCAAGAGTTGGCAGGGTTCAGCAGTCGCCGGCGTGGCCAACCATTTTCGGCTTGTGGCGGTGCTGCTCATCGCCTTGGTATTGGCCGCACTGGCAGCGTTGCCGTTTCTGGGCGGCACATTCATGCCCGATTTTCGCGAAGGACATTTCGTCTTGCAGGTCTCGAGTGCCGCCACCGGGACCTCCTTGCAGTCCATGCTCGACATGGGGAAGAAAATCAGCGCAGAAGTGTTGGCGTTGCCCTATGTTTCGACCATCGAACAGCAGGTGGGCCGCGCGGAACTCGGCGAAGATACGTGGGGTCCTCACCGCAGCGAATTCCACGTGGAGTTCAAGCCGGACGCCAAGGTCGATCAACACCAGGCGCAAGATGAATTGCGTAAGATTTTGTCAGGCTACCCCGGCCTGCAAAGCGAGGTGGTGACATTTCTGGGCGATCGCATCAGCGAAAGCTTGAGCGGCGAAACGGCACAGGTCGCGGTAAAAGTTTTCGGCGATGATTTAGCGGCGCTTGACGCCACCGGCGACAAAATAACCGCAGCGCTGGGCAAGATCCCCGGCGTGGTGGATTTGCAATTCAAACACCAGGGCGGTACACCGGCCATCGCGATCGAATTGATCCCGCAGGCCATGGCGGCGACGGGCCTCAAAGTACAAGATGTCCTGGATACGGTCGAGTCAGCGTATGCGGGCGCACTGGTGGGTCAAACCTTTCAAGCAACTCGGACCGTGAGCGTGGTGCTGTTGCTGCCCGATGATCTGCGCCATCAACCCGCCCAACTGGCGAAACTGATGATTACGAGCCCGGCGGGGCCGGTGCCGCTGTCACAGATCGCTCATCTCTTAGTAACCCAAGACCGCTACAGCATCCAGCACGACGGCGGCCAGCGGCGCATCAGCGTGACTTTCAACGTAAGCAAGGGATCGTTGCAAAAAATCGTTCAACAATCACAAAAAGCCATCGGCCGATCCGTGGCGCTGCCACCGGGCGTCTTCGTCCAATTTACCGGTGCCGCCGAGGCAGAGGCGCAAACGCGCAACGAGCTCATTATTTATTCCGGCTTCGCGCTTGGTCTGATCATACTTATTTTGTTTGTCTCGTTTCATTGGCGAGCGAACAGCTGGCTGGTGTTGGCTAATCTACCGTTCAGCTTGATCGGCAGCGTCTTGGCGATTGCGCTCACCGGAATCGGCGTCTCGTTGGGATCGGTGGTCGGGCTCGTCACCGTGTTCGGCATCAGCGCACGCAATGCCATATTGCAGCTCGCGCATTACGAACATCTGGTGGAAGTGGAGGGCGCCACCTGGAATACCGCGTTGGTGATACGCGGCGCCAACGAACGCTTTGTGCCCATCCTGATGACTGCTGCGGTCACCGCTTTGGGATTGGCGCCCTTGGCCTTCGGCATCAACCGCCCCGGTCAGGAAATAGAGGGGCCCATGGCCATCACGGTGCTGGGCGGCTTGTTGTCCTCAACGTTGCTCAATTTGTTTGTCCTACCCGCGCTGGCAGAACGTTATGTCCGCATGCCAGCCGTTGACAATGCAAAGGAAGTTGCCACGGAGATTTAAAATCGCTTGCTGAAGCCCAATGAAAGACCGTCCGGCAATACCTGTACCGAGAGCGGTATTGCACGCGTGGTTGCCCAATACCCGATTCCGGCCCCCAACAGACCGCCCGCGATCACATCGGTTTGCCAATGGGCTTGGCTTTTGAGCCGCCCGATTGCATCGAAGACGGGCACAAGCTCCAGCGACCACACCCACGGATTCTCTTTGGCATAGTTGATGATGAAAGGCGTGACGAAGCTCTGCTGTAACGTGACTTCCCCGCTCGGGAAACTTTGGCAGCAACTCCCTTTGCGCCATTGATTGGCAGTTCCTTGGTAGGGCCGGGGGCGACCGGTGGCGTATTTGAGGGCTTGCGCACTCAACCCGGAAATCACGGACGCATCAATAGTTTGCCAAAACGTATGTCCCATTTTGTTGTCGTTGCCGAACCATAACGCGCCAGCAACCTCGGTCACTATCACGGCGGTCTCCAAGCCGGTCTGATACTTGCGCGCCCAAATGCCGCTCTGATCCAAGGGCAGCTTCGAGTCGATCCCTAGCGGCCCGTCTCCGGCGAAACAACTGCTGGAGAAGCTAATGGCCATACCCATGGCGCAGGCGGACAGGAAGTGGTGGTCAGGGCTGCATAGCACTGAGCAGAGCTTGCGCATAGAACTTACCTTTTTTCGTCAAATAACTTTGCAGTGCAAAGTACATAAAGGTTTACGTCTTGGCAATACTCGCTCGATTCCTTTCTGAGGATTTGCAGTACGGCCCTGCACGTCTTGCGGTCTTTGGCCGTCATACCGCTGCTGGAAGCTTGCTGTTTAACCATACAGGCCTGCAAGTTCTGCTTGTCGGGCAAGACGGGCTGGGCGTTCAGTGAATCATCTGCCAAGGCCTGGGCGCTCATTGCGAAAAAAGACCCGCAGAAGCATGGCCGGAAGCGTTTCCCGTTTCCTACAGATCCGGCGGCAAATTGCCGTACTACACCTCGAGGTGCGCGAAAACAACAACACTTTGTTTCGTCCAGACAATCATATATGGTATACCACGACGAGAATACAGAAGCGGTGTGGCACACCGTCTACGTCGGCATCGATGAGGGAGTGGGCAAATGAGATCGGGCGCTGCGCATCCGCGTTTTCTACCGCAGCCTCGTGATTTAATTTTCCGCTTGCTCAAATCGCTGACCGCCGCAGACTTCAGGGGCGCTCGGCTCGCAAAGGCTTTCGCGCGGGTGTTTGGACTCTCGGTGTGGGCAGATTAAGAGAAATGTACCGCTGTAAAGGGGATGGAACCACGGCTCAGGAGATGAGGGTGTATTCCTGGAATATCCGCACAAACGATCTTTAAGAGGACTTATAAGATGCTCTATCCAAAACTGGCGAAGCCTATGCTGATAGCGCTCGCAGCATGCGCCGCCACCGTCTGCGTCCAGGGCACTGCTTTGGCCGATGATGCCCAGGAGAATAAAGCGCTGAAAGAACAAATGCGGCAGATGATGCAGCGTATGGACGCACTGCAGAAGCAAGTGGAAGGTTTGTCGCGACAACAGGCCGCGCCACCCGTGGTGACCGCACCGCCTCCGCCGCCCGCGCAAGTGACCGCACCGCCGCCGGTAGTCGCGAAAAAAGCCGAAGAGACCGAGCCGCAGCTCAAGAAGCTCCTCAGCGGCTTCTACGGCAGATTGGACGTGTCGGCCGATTATGTATCTAAGGGGATCGACAGATTGCCCACGCCGCCGGGAAAAGCCCCCCCGGTCGGTCGCAACGGCTATCAGCCGGCGCTGTCCACGAACAAGTCCGCCATCGGCTATCGTGGAAGTCATAAGCTTAACGACAGCCTGGATTTCATTTATCAGGCCGAAGCCTATATAGCCATCACCGCGGCGCCCGGTCCCAGCAGTTCAAATACGGCGCAATCGAGCGTCGAGCGGTTCGGGCTGGGGTACGGTGACAGCTACATTGGCTTCCGCGGCAAAGATTGGGGCAGCATCAAGTTTGGAACGCTTTACGCTCCGTACCGGCAGTCGACTCAGCGCCTCAATCCGTTTGCCGAGATGCTCGGCGACTACAACGTCGTAATGGCCAACAGCGGCGGCGACAACCGGGTCGAGTTCGGTACACGGCTGGAGCACGCGATCATGTACGAGTCGCCGAAGTTTTTGGGGAAGACTGTCAGCTTCAACGTCCTGTACTCGCCGGGTCAGAACCGAAGCTTCGACAACACAATTAAGTCGGCCGGTTCCCCTGACTGCAACGGCGGCAATGTACCGGGCAGCGGCAATCTGCCGCTCAACTGCGACGACGGCGGTTTTGACAACGCCTTCAGCGTCGACCTCCGGTTTGAGACTGGGCCTTTCTATGCCACAGCCGCGTACGAACTGCATAAGAGTGTCAACCGCAACAGCGATGGGATCGGCGCGAACGCGCCGGGGTATGCAGCCCTGTTCGCGAACAATAGCCCGTACATCGATTTTGCGGGCTTTGGCGCCCTTCCCCCCGATCAGCAGGCGGTGAGTTCGCCGGGGTACCTCGGTGACATCGCCGATGAGTCCGCGGTCAAGATCGGCGCCCAGTATAAGTTCGGATTTGGGCTTACCGTCAGTGCAATCGCGGAACATCTGCGCCGCAAGCTTCCCGCAGCACTGGAGTTCCAGAACGAGCGTCAGCGAAGTGGCAGCTGGTTGGCCCTCACGCAGGCACTGGACGAGAAGGACAATGTCAGCGCCGGTTGGGCGCATGCGGCAAGGACGCATGGCGATACAGGTGGCCAGCACAATTACGATCCGCTCAACTCGGATAACCACGCCGATATGTTTGCGTTGCTTTATAAACACAAGTTCGACAAGTATCTGACTTGGTATGTCGACACGGCGCTTACCATCAATCACGCCAACGCGCACTACGACTTGGGTGCAGGCGGGCGCGGCTTGTCATACGACTGTCACGACGCCTCCCACGCGACCAACATCGACTACAGCGGCGCCGGCCCCACCACGTGGGGGGGATGCCGACTGATGGGCTTCTCGACGGGGGTCGACTACAGGTTCTAATGAATGTCGGTCGGTCCATCGCCACGATTGAGTACCCAGTGTGGCGATGGACCTCGGGTGGAGGTGCCGTATGAAGGAAATATCTCGACGAGCGTTTTTGCTGTCTTCAATTGCGCTGCCGCTGGGCTGCACGCTGGCGCCAACCTTCGTTCCTGGCGCTCGCGTCGCGGGTCAAAATCCAACTGCTGGCGTGCGTCGGCCAAATCCCGGCCAATGGTGGCGGTACGCCAAGCGGGATGGTTTTACCGGCAAATTGGTGGAAACTCAGGTCGCTCGCATCACGGAGGTTGGTGAAACCATCAATATTGAGCGTCAGCGCGAAGCTGCAGAGAGGCACCGATCGTGGGGCTCAAAATGGCTCCTAGGGGACGAACCTGCGGGGGCTGCAGAGATTCAGGGCGAGGTGCAGCAACCGTGGGGCATGATTTTGGTTGATCCGCATTGGGATCTGTTGCAGGTCTACGAGACGCCAATTCCATTGTGGCCCACGGAGCTGCGGCCTGGCTGGTCGTCGATCTTCAACACCAAGTTTAAAACCCCCCTCTCAGGATGGGAAAATTCTTGGCAACAGACGATGCACGCGCACGCGTGGGAGAGAATTCGTGTGCCTGCGGGAGAATTCCTGGCGCTGCGCTATACCAATCGGATCAACTTTACGCACCCTGATTTGTCGCGGACGGATTGCGTGCGTGAGGAAACGCTCTGGCTTGCCCCCGAAGTCGGTCGTTGGGTTTCCAGGCGAACTTCTGGCACTTATTATCTCCACGATTCCATAATCGATACTCCATTCGACGAGGACTTCTATCATTGCGATTTGCTGGAGTGGAGTTAGCGCACACCGTCAGCTCGCCACGCCCGTCTTTGGCGATATCGGCAAATCAAGCGTGGCTTCCGCCTCACGCAGGAGCGCGCGATCATCTTGAAGCCAGGGATGAAAGCCGGGGCGGAAAAAGCTCAGCCACGCGGGAATTATTTGCCGCAGCAAGCCGGGGTAGCCTAAGAGATACCAGGTCGTGCGCAGCCACGTGCCGGGCTTGTTGATGCCATCCTGATCGAAGAACACTCTCATGTTCCGAATGCGAGCTCTTAAGAAAATGTTGCTCACTTGCAGCATCACAAAGGAGCGGAATTTCCAACGTTTGAACGCCGGCAAACCTTTGGTCACCTCGAGAAACGTGTCGAATGCAACGGCCTTATGCTCAATCTCTTCCATGGCGTGCCACTTCCACAGCCGCCCGGCATCGCTCGATGCGCCTTTGAAGTGCCGCGGGCTCTTGAGGCACGCGTGCGCAATGATTGCGGTGAAATGTTCGAGCGCCACCGTCATTGCAAGATTGACGGCGGGGTGACGGTCTTTCGCTTTCGCCAAGCGCTCCGCCAATTCAGATTCAATGACCGACACTTCGTATCCGGCATCATGTACCTGGCGATTGAAATGGCTGTGCTCGCGGCTATGCGCGGCTTCTTGTTTGACGAAGGCATCGATTTGCGCTTGCTGAGCCGGCGGCACGGCATCTCGGAAATGACGTACGCTTTCGATGAAAAAAGCTTCTCCCAAGGGAAAGGTCAGCGACAATCCGTTGTAAAATGCAGTTGCGATCGGATCGCCGCCGTTCCACCACCGATCGCAGCAGCGGCCGCGGCCAAACATGAGGTTGCGCGGATTGATGGTGAGATCGGCGGGCGTGTGAGATGCGTGTTGCATGACGGGAACCTGGGATTTGATCCTGGCAAGGTAGGCGCTATTTATGCACGCGTCAATAGGTAATGATGGTCCGTCAATTAAGAGTTCCGCGATGCCGCAATGGCATCGGCAAAATAGCGGCGGCGCAAGGATGCGGAGACCCCCAGCACATCGCCCAGCAATGACCCCACGGATGATTCCGCGTACGCCGCAAAAGTGACAATGAGTGCGACACGCGCTATCCCTTTGCCACCGGCGCTGGAAAGACCTGCAGAGCTCTCGGCAATAAATTCCGCGAGCAGTTTGTTCACGGGCTTGAGACGAGCCGCCTCGCCCGAGCGCACCAGCCAGCCTAAAACCCGGCCCAAACCGTGCCGGTCAAATAAATCGAACACACGATCGACAACGCGTCGATAGTCGTGCTCCTTGCCGTCCATCTGCTCCCCCATGAGACGCAGGCCCGCAAGCACTTCCCGCACCAGATCTTCGGCAATCGCGGCATGCAAGCCCGCGGCTGATCCAAAATGATGGCTGAGATTGGGATACGTCACGCCCGCGGCGTCCGCAACCGCGCGCATGGTAAGAACGCTTTCACCGCCCTGGACGATGAGCCCTCGCGCTGCCGCAAGCGCCTGCGCCCGCATGTCGGCGGCTGCTCGGCGAACTCGCTTAAGTTTGGCCGAACGGGGCGGGTGGGTCTTCACAAGGCTTCGTAGTCTGCGTGATGCCCCGCTTGCGAGCAATTGTTTACTTAATGCGCGCGCGGCCGTGAAGTCGCGCGGCGGCTTACTGGTTTTAAGATATGTTGATTGCTGCGCCTTGACATAAAGCTCGAGCCTGTCGCAGCCCAGAGACGTTGATCACGCTTTCATTCCGCCGGCTTCGCCAATATCTTGGGGCACGCCAACCGTTTCTCGAAAAGGATTTATGGCAACGTCGATAAATGCGCCAATGGCCGGTGAAATCTGGCACCTAAGCATCGAGGACCTGTTCCAGCCGGTCACCGAAGTGCAGCGCCTCGGCGGTGACGGACCATTCGTAATTAATCTCAGCGTGTCGACCGCGCTCATCAACACCCCGACAAAAGCATTTGACGTATGCCGTGACGCGCATATTTACCAAATTCAAGTGACGGAAGATGGTCGGACTCGATATCGGCTTCGCCTTGGACCCTTTGCCAACGAAGACCAAGCCGATGCCGTTCTTGCCGAAGTTCGGGAGACTTACCCCGGCGCATTGACGGCGACTGCCGGTCCGGCGGACTTACGTGTTATTGCAAGCATGCAACCAAAGGTGGAACCGAAGCTATCGGAGGCACAGCGCCTGCAGGCTCAAGTCGCTACGAAGGAGACTGCCGAGGCGGAATCCGAAATATCCATAGATATGGCGTGGCACGCACCGGAACTCGTGGTTCCTGTCGACATTCCACTGCTTGCGGTGCCGGGTGTCACGCTAACCGTTGCGCCTAAATCGGAGAATCCGCCCGCTGCCGTTCTGCCGGTTGAGCTGGCACCCGAGTGGGCGCTACCAGAGCTCGACATTCCTCTGCAAAAATCCGTTGCCGCGGGTTCGGTCGCGAAAGCGCCAACCCCGGGGGCCTCACCAAGAGCCGCAGAGTCTGTAAGCACCCCTATTCCTATTGCCGTCGACGCGCCCGTGCTGACCGAAGCGGTTGTGCCCAAACCCAAACCTGCAACAGCTGCATCGCAAGCCAAGCCCGCAGCGTTTGCGCCTAAAGCTGCGGCCTTCGCATCAAAGACTCCGCCAACGGCCGTTGCCGCCAGCCGCGCGGCTGCGCCGGGCGCCGG
>JALYIT010000032.1 GCA_030775645.1 Pseudomonadota bacterium
AGGCAGTCACCGTGGCGATGTCCGCTTTCGGCGCGCCGTCTTTGAGATGGGAGTCCAAGAATGGCAGCAGCACGTGCACCCTGAACCAGCGGCCTGTGTCGCCATCGAATTTAATCGCCCCCAAAGACGAGCCGTCGCCGTTGCCGCCGCCGTGGCGCCACGGCCCGATTACGAGGTAGGAATTGTCCCGTCCGACGCCGGCCTGCGCGCGCGTCGCGGCGAATGTCGCGGGCGCGCCATAAATGTCCTCCTGATCCCACTGGCTATGAACATAGAGGGTGGGAACGGTCAGGGGATGTGCGGCGAGGATCTTATCCACTGCCTGGGCGCTCCAATAGTGATCGTAGGCTGTATGCGCGATGAGGCGCTGCCAAAATGGCAGTTGATCCATTCCCAAGGCCTTGCCCAGCGTGCCTGCCGAGCCGGTGGCGAGCCAGGTTCCGTAAGCGTCGTAGCGGGGCGCAACCCACTTAATTTCCGATGACTTCTCCGCCGTCTGCTCGAAGATGTAATCGGCATACGTTTGGCGAAGCGCACCGTTGTGAAACCAGTCGTCGCCCATCCAGGGATCCACCATGGGATTGAAGGGCGCTGCAGCCTTCAGCGCCGGATGCGGGTTCACGAGACTCATGAGCACCGTAAAGCCGTCATAACTGGTGCCCATGGTGCCGACTTTGCCATTGGATTCCGGGACGTTCTTCACCAGCCAATCGATGGTGTCCCAAGCATCCGTGGAATGATCCACCGGCGTGTGGTTCAAGTCCCCGGACAGAGGCCGGTTCATCACATAGTCGCCTTCGGATTTATATTTCCCCCGTACATCTTGGGCGACGATGATGTAGCCGGCTTCAGCGAGTTCCCCGAAGCTCAAGGGCAGCACCAGAGCGCGGCGCGGACTTTCGGTGCTCGAGGTAAATTTGCCGGCATTGTAAGGTGTGCGATCGAGAATCATGGGTGCGCGAGCCGCGCCTCTCGGAATGACAATGACCGTGTGCAGCTTGACCCCGTCGCGCATGGCGATCATGACGTCGCGCTTTATATAGTCGTTCCCCTCCGTGATGACCGCGAAGTCAGCAGGGATATCGCCGCCGCTTGGCGGCGGTGCCGCCAACGGCTTTGCAGGCGCCGGCTTCGCGGGCGCCGCGCCGGCGGGGGCGGCCCAAGCGGGCGCTGTCCAAGCGCCGGCCAGCATCAAGGTCGCCGCGGCGGCAACGCCAACGCCTTGGATCTGCTTAGAGTTCATCGTGCATCCCTTTTCTAAGAAAACAATAAAAGTATCATTTTTTTGGCGAGGACAAGTTGTCGCTGGTGTTATTCAAGCTGCCACCGGCCCAGCGATACTCGACCGAGCCCGTGATTGTCGGCGCGAATCTTAACCCCTTTTTGCCGCGGTTTTCGATCCAGGTAGGACCAGATAACACGGAGTTCAAGATGAAACGCGCATGGTTAGGGATTTTACTTATTGGCATCGCCATCGATGCACAGGCCGTCGGCAGTCTCGCCGATATCCAAATCATCGATCGTGACACGGGCAGCGTGCTGCCCACTTACCGATGCCGCGGCGAATACTGGGTTGCGGGCAGACCCGGTGGCCGCTACTCCATCATGGTGCAGAGCCATCGCGGCGAGCGCCTGCTGGCGGTAACGGCCGTAGACGGCATAAACGTGGTCAGCGGCGAGACCGGTGCGTGGGGCCAGAGCGGCTACGTGCTCAACGGCGGCGACAGTTATGAAATTGCCGGCTGGCGCAAGAGCGATGCGGAAATCGCTGCCTTCAACTTTACGTCGGCCGGTCGATCATACGCGGAACGAACGGGCAGACCCGCAAATATCGGCGTTATCGGCGTTGCGTTGTTCCTCGAGCGACCTGCTCCGGCTGCCGTTTATGAAACCAACCATCAGCGGTCGGAGCCCTCGGCCTCCCGCGACCAGAGTGGCGCCGCTCGAGCGGCTCCGCAAAGTCCGACTGCTTCTTCCTTGGGTTCCTCTGCGAAATCCGCCGAACTGCAGGCCCAATCGAACATGGCCAACTCGGCGCCCGCGGAAAAGCTCGGTACCGGGCACGGGGCTCGCGAGGCATCGTTCGTACAGAGCACAAGCTTTGACCGCTTATCGAGCAGACCGAATGAAGTGATTAAGATTCGCTATGACAGCTGGGAGAACTTGGTGGCGATGGGAGTGGTTTCTTCGCGGCCTGCATGGCATGCGGCCCCCAACCCTTTTCCCGATTCGAACCTGCCGAGGTATGTACCGGATCCGCCGGGCGGTTGATAATGGGGTGAATGAGCCTGCCTGCGGAGAGTGACGAGGATCTTATGTTGCGCTTCGGACGCGGCGAAGCCGCCGCGTTCGAAGCCTTGTACAGACGGCACGAGTCACGGGTGTTTCGCTACCTGCACCGCAATGTGCGCAACGAGGCCAGTGCCAATGATCTGATGCAGGAAGTGTGGTTTGCGGTTGCGCGCAGCGCGCGCGGCTATCAACCCACCGCCAAATTCAGCACTTGGCTTTTTACCATTGCTCACAACCGCATGGTTGACCTGATTCGCGCGAGTGCTCGAGTGCAGAGCATGGAAGCCGCGGATAAGACGGATTCTGAGGGGGCGAGTCTGCTTGATTCGCTGGCTGCCGATGCGAGACTCGAACCCCCGGCCGCAGTCCAATCTCAACACGAGGCCGCGGCATTGCTGCATGCGGTCGCGCAGTTGCCGACGGAGCAACGCGCCGCGTTTCTGTTGCAAGCGGAAGGGGATCTTAGCGTTGAGGAAATTGCCAACATCACCGAGTCCAACTTCGAGACGGTCAAGAGCCGGCTGCGCTATGCGCGGGCGAAGCTGCGTCAGTTGTTGTGGGAATACGCATGACGCCGGAAGACAGCGCACACGATAAGGAATTGCTGGAACGCTACAGGCGCGCCAGCGACACCAAACCCACGGCCCCAAGCGAGGCGGTGCGGGCGGCTATTCTCGCCGAAGGCCGCCGCGTTGCGGAGCAGCGCGCCATAGCGACATCGCAACAGCCCTTCGATGTCTCTCGCCGGGCTGCGAACGACTCACGCTGGAAAATCACCGCCTTGGGAACCGCGGGCGCCGCGCTCGTGGCGGCGATGCTATTCGCACCGAATATATGGGAACACGGTCCAAGGCTGGCGCAAACGATCAATGCGCCTCAAACGGGCAACGCGCCGGCAGGCCCGGCGGTGGCATCAGAGCCTCAATCGCCAACATCGCAAGCCCAATTGAGAAATGAATTCCCAGCACCTGCGGCTTCGGCGAATGCCGCGGCAAAAGCAGCGCCGAAAGCAGAATCAGTGCGTCCCGCGCAGCAAGATCGCCAGAGTTCGCTGGCCGAAATGGCGCCTGCTGAGAAGGCGCGGAGCCGGAAGCCGGGTGAGTTTGCTCAAAGCGCGGTGGAAACTGCCCCGGCGAGCGCTGACAATGCTTCAGCCGCTCGCAGCGCCCCGCTCGCCGAGTCTGCCGCCGGCTTCGATCAGAGCGAAGTCTCCGCAAACCGCCTGCAGTCGGCTCGAACACACGCTGCGGCAGAGCGCTCGGGACTGCTGTCGGCTGCGGCCTCGGGCGACTCGCTTAAGATTCAAGTGTTGATGGATCAAGGTGCCGCGCTCGACGAACGGGATAAACAGGGGCGCACTCCCCTCATGCTGGCCGTCATCAACGGCCGGCGAGAGGCGGTGGGTCTCCTGCTCGCTCGTGGTGCGGACCCTAATGCTGCCGATCATTCAGGCCGCACGCCGTTGCAGATGGCGAGGCAAGCAAACTCGCGAGAGATCGCCGCGCTGCTCGAGCGATCGCGGGCGCGTCAAGACGTCGGGAGATAATTCGGCCGAAGGCCGTTAAGCGCTGCTGACGGAGCGCTTGCGGGCCTGACTTTGCAGGGCCCACCACGGCTCGACGCTGGCGGTGAGTCCCGCTAGATCAAGCCCGGCTCGTGCGAGACAGGTGTCGCGTGTTCCGTGTTCGATGAAGCGATCCGGGATGCCGATATTCAGCAGCGGCAATTGCAGGCCGGCTGCGTTAAGAAACTCGCCCACCGCTGCACCGGCGCCGCCCATGATGGCGTTCTCCTCCATGGTGATGATGGCGCGATGACGGGTGGCAATCGAAACGATCATTTTTTCATCGAGAGGTTTGACGAACCGCATGTTGACGATGGTGGCGTCCAAGAGCTCCGCGATCTTCTGCGCCGAATCGACCAGTGCGCCGAAGGCCAGTATGGCGAGCCCACTGCGGCCCTCGCGGCGCAGCTGCGCCACACCGACGGGAAGCGCGGTCATTTCGGCGGCTATTGCTGCGCCCGGCCCAGTGCCTCGGGGATAGCGAATCGCGGAGGGCGAACTCAATGTCGTGCCCGTGTATAACATCTGCCGGCATTCGTTCTCGTCCGCGGGCGCCATGACGATCATATTGGGTATGCATCTCAGGAATGAGAGGTCGTAACTGCCTTGGTGCGTGGCGCCGTCGCTGCCCACCAGCCCCGCGCGATCGACCGCGAAAATCACCGGAAGATTTTGCAGCGCCACGTCGTGAATCAGCTGATCATAGGCACGCTGCAGAAAGGTGGAGTAGATCGCCACAACCGGCTTCAATCCTTCCACCGCCATGCCGGCGGCAAGCGTCACCGCGTGCTGTTCGGCGATCGCCACGTCGAAGTAACGAGCGGGAAACCGTTTAGAGAATTCAACCAGGCCCGATCCTTCGCGCATGGCCGGCGTGATGCCGACGATGGCCGGATCTCGGTCAGCCATGTCGCAGAGCCATTTGCCGAAAATCTGCGAATAGGTGGGCCCGCTGCTCGCCTCCTTGAAAATCTGACCGCTGGCCGGGTCGAACGGACCCGGTCCATGCCACTTGATCGGATCCGCCTCCGCCGGCGCGTATCCCTTGCCCTTGCGTGTGACGACGTGCAAAAACTGCGGGCCGCGCAGTTTCTTGAGGTTGCTTAAGGTATCGACCAACGCCTTCACATCGTGGCCGTCCACCGGCCCGATGTAGTTGAATCCCATTTCTTCGAACAATGTCCCTGGGAGCACCATGCCTTTAAAGTGCTCTTCCGATCGGCGCGCCAGCTCCCAGACGGTCGGCATGTGGCGCAGCACCTTTTTGCCGGTATCGCGCAGGTGTGAATACATCTTGCCGGATAGTACGCGCGCCAAATAGTTGGAGAGTGCGCCGACGTTCTCGGATATCGACATATCGTTGTCGTTCAGTACGATCAACAGGTCTGCGGGAAGTGAACCGGCGTGATTCAACGCTTCAAATGCCATGCCGGCGGTCAGCGCACCGTCGCCGATAATGGCCACCACCCGCCGATCCTCGCCGCGTTGCGCAGCCGCTACGGCCATTCCCAAGGCCGCGCTGATCGATGTGCTGGAGTGCCCCACACCGAACGTGTCGTACTCGCTCTCGCTGCGAGTTGGAAATGGTGCAAGCCCCATGTCCTGCTTGATGGTATGTAATTTGTCGCGCCGTCCCGTCAATACTTTGTGCGGGTAAGCTTGGTGCCCAACGTCCCAAACCAGCCGGTCATCCGGGGTGTTGAACACGTAATGCAGCGCGATCGTCAGTTCGACCGTGCCCAATCCGGCGGCAAAATGGCCGCCGCGTGTTGCCACGCTCTGGATAAGAAATTGCCGCAATTCCTGCGCCACTTCGGTCAGTTTGGCAGCCGGCAGCCGGCGCAGGTCAGCGGGCGAAGCCAGGGATTCGAGCAGCGGATAGCTTAAGGGGGAGACGCTCATACCGCAGCAGTTTATACTGCGCCACCCTTATAGTGGCAATCAGCTAGATCAGATGTTGCGAATTTGCAGCATAGCGTCGCGGCTGCCATGATGCTATTTTGCCGCGTTTCCGAGATACTGCCTGCATGGATTCCGTTAGTACAGATGAGGTCTACCAGGATCAGATTCTGCCGCATGTCTCGCGCACGTTTGCGTTGACCATACCGCAACTGCCGCCAGCGCTCCGCGTGCCTGTCACCAGCGCTTATCTGCTCTGCAGAATTGCTGACACCATCGAAGACGAACCGGCCTTGTCGCCCCCCGAAACCCTGGCGTTCCTACAACGATTCAGTGCCGTGGTCGGCGGAATCGGCGAACCGGCGGCGTTGGCGAGCGATCTTGCGCACCGACTGACGGACAGAACCCTGCCGACGGAGCGCGATCTGGTGAGCAACATGGACCGTATCGTCCGTGTGACGGCGAAACTAGGCCCTAACCAGCTCGCTGCGATAAAGCGGTGCGTCGAACTCATGTGTTACGGCATGCCGCGCTTTCAGTTCAATGCCAGCGTCAAGGGACTGCCCCGATCCAGCGATTTGGACGACTATTGCTACTACGTGGCGGGGGTCGTCGGCGAGATGCTTACCGAGCTGTTCTGCGAGTATTCGGCGCAGATTGCGCGCCGTCGCGCTCCCCTGAGCGCCTTGGCCTCATCGTTCGCGCAAGGCTTGCAAATGACCAACATCCTGAAGGATGTCTGGGAGGATCGCAGCCGGGGCGCCTGCTGGTTGCCGCAGGATGTGTTTACTAGGCACGGGGTTGAGCTGGGACAGGTCACGCAAGAACTGAAGGATGTACGCTTCAGTGCGGGAATCACCGAACTTGTTGGCGTTGCGCATGCGCATCTGCGCAATGCTTTGGATTACACATTATTAATTCCCCAAGAGGAGCGGGGCATCAGGCGCTTCTGTTTATGGGCCATCGGTATGGCTATCCTCACCTTGCGCAAAATTGCTCATAATCCAGCCTTTACCGCGGGTGCCCAAGTCAAGATATCGAGAACAGCCGTCAGCCTGACCATGCTCATGACCAACACCTTAATCGGCAATGATTGGATGCTGCGGCGCCTGTTCGGCATGGCCGCGCGCGGCATGCCGCTGACGGGGCTGTCGGAGGCGCGAAAATCGCGTCCTGCACTGGTCGTGACGGATGGTGCGGGCGACGCCGGGCACGAGCTGCGCCGCTACGGGAGTTCGGGGTCGTGAATCGAACCGCGCCGAAACCCACTCCGTTTCCCGCGGAGCTGCCGGACGCGCGTAGCGATATCGTCACGCTCAAGCGGGTAACCGATTCCTCTCCATTGGACCGCGCGATTGCCGCGGCGCGCGATGCGCTGATTGCGCAGCAGAACGAGCAAGGCTACTGGCTGTACGAGCTCGAGGCAGACTGCACCATTCCAGCGGAGTACATCATGATGATGCACTTCTTGGATGAGATCGATACGCCGCTCGAGGCAAAGATTGCCAATCATTTGCGCGCGCAGCAGGCGGCGCACGGCGGCTGGCCGCTCTACCACAACGGCGAACTGGATTTGAGTTGCACCATCAAGGCTTACTACGCCCTGAAGCTTGCCGGCGATGATTTTCAAGCCCCGCACATGGTGAAAGCCCGCACGGCGATCTTGGAGCGCGGCGGCGCAGCTCGAGCGAATGTATTTACTAGGATCGCTTTGGCGCTTTTCGGCGAGTTGCCTTGGCGCGGCGTGCCATATATCCCCGTGGAAATCATGCTGCTGCCGAAGTGGTTTCCGTTTCACATCGACAAAGTATCGTACTGGTCGCGTACGGTGATGGTGCCCTTGTTCATCCTGTGCACTCGCCGACCTAAGGCTAAGAATCCGCGTGGCGTCGGCATCGGTGAGTTGTTTACTACGCCGCCTGAAAAAGAACGGCACTACTTCCACCGCGCCGACCTGCTGGCCAAAGCGTTCCTGGTATTCGACCACATTGGGCGTCTGATCGACCCCTTGATACCGACGATGGTGCGCGAGCGTGCAACCCGTCGTGCGGAAAAGTGGATGCTTGAACGGCTAAATGGCGAGGATGGGCTCGGTGCCATTTTCCCCGCCATGGTCAATGCTCTGGAAGCCATGATGATCCTGGGGTATCCCCCGGATGATCCTCGGCGTGTCACCGCCAAGCGAGCACTGCAAAGGCTTCTCGTCGTGGGGCCGACGAGCGCCTATTGCCAGCCTTGTGTTTCTCCGGTTTGGGATACCGCACTGGCATGTCTCGCCATGCAGGAAGCGGGCGATGAGACCTCGCGTCAGGCCTCCATGCGCGCACTCGACTGGCTGAAAACCAAGCAGTTGCTCGATGAGCCAGGCGACTGGCGCGTGCGGCGGCCAAATCTGCCTGGCGGGGGTTGGGCCTTTCAATTTGCCAATGATTTCTATCCGGATCTGGACGACACCGCGGTGGTCGCCTGGGCCATGCATGAGGCACGCGATTCGGGCCGCTACGGGCAGAGCGTGCGCCGCGCGCTCGATTGGCTGGTCGGGATGCAGAGTCGCGATGGCGGTTTCGCCGCCTTCGATGCCGATAACACCTGTTACTACTTGAACAAGATTCCCTTCGCCGATCATGGTGCGCTATTGGATCCACCCACCAGCGATGTCACGGCACGGGTTGTCACGGCGCTGGCGCGCATCGGCCGGCCGCAGGATCAGGTTGCGCTGGATCGGGGGATTGCGTATTTGCGCAAGGAGCAGGAAGCGGACGGCTCATGGTTTGGCCGCTGGGGCACCAACTACATATATGGCACCTGGTCCGTGCTCACGGCCCTTGCGCAGGCGCATGTGAGTCCCGATGACCCCATGGTGAAGAGGGCCGTCGCCTGGTTTAAGCAAAAGCAAAATGCGGATGGCGGCTGGGGCGAGAGCAACGACAGCTATGCCTGGCAATCGAGGCCCGCCGAACAGTTCGGCAGCACGGCGTATCAAACCGCTTGGGCGCTGTTGGGGCTCATGGCAGCCGGAGAGGCCGACTCAGAGGCCGTTCGCCGTGGTGCTGAGTTCTTGCTGCACTCTCGCCAGGGCGACCATCTGTGGAGTCACCCTAGCTACACAGCGCCGGGATTCCCGCGGGTATTTTATTTACGCTACCACGGCTATTGCGCTTATTTTCCGCTCTGGGCCCTCGCTGCATATCGGAACCTGAAGCGCCGCGGGATCGCTCATTGAGCGCCGCAGCCATTCATTGAGCGGGGTGGGCGTCGTCGCGGCGCTCGCTGCCGAAGCACGCACCCTAGGAGCTTCATTGCCTCGCGGAGGGGATCCCCCTTTGAGCGAGCTGGCCTCGCTTGGCGATGGCGCGCTGCTCGCGGTCAGTGGTATTGGTCAGGCGGCTGCGCAGCGGGCCGCGCTCGCCTTGATTCAGGCCGGGGCCTCGGCTCTCATGACCTTTGGAATGGCGGGCGGGCTCGATCCTTCACTGAAGGCAGGCAGCGTCGTCCTTCCATGCGAATTGATTTGCGCCGATGGGACTCGATTCGCGGCATCCCAATCGTGGCGCGAACGGGTTGCCGCCGCGGTCAGTCCTTTACGTGCGGTCTGCGAAGGCAGCCTGCTGACCAGCGCGCGCCCCATCGACACACCCGCAGACAAAGCAGCGGCGTTTCGCAATAGCGGGGCGGTGGCAGTCGACATGGAGAGTGCGGCGGTCGCGCAGGTAGCCGCCGATCACCAGCTGCCTTTCATTGCTGTGCGTGTCATCGTGGATACCGCTGCCGATAGACTGCCTCGAACGGTCGTCAACGCCAGCCGAGCGGGTCGGCTGCGAATTGGGCGGCTGCTTGCCGGACTTGTCGTTGCGCCCGGCGAGATCGCTGGGTTGATCCGGCTCACTCAGCGGTATCGCATAGCGATGCGTTCCTTACGCGTGATCGGTGCACACATCGCATGAAAGCCCTGGTGACCGGTGCGACGGGATTTGTGGGTGCGGCGGTGGCCAGAACTCTGTTGGCGGCGCAATGGGAAGTGCGGGTACTGGCGCGTAAGGGCTCGGATCGGCGCAATCTCAGCGGTCTGCCCGTCGAGATCGAGGAGGGCGACCTCAAGGACGTGAATTCCCTCGAGCGCGCGGCAGCAGGCTGTCCAGCCTTGTTCCACGCTGCCGCGGATTACCGGCTCGGTGCGCGCGCTCCGTCGCAATTGTATGAAGCTAACGTCGAAGGAACGCGCAACATCCTGAATGCTGCGCGCCGCGCAGGCGTGCAACGCATCGTCTACACCAGCAGCGTGGCTACCATTGGAATCCCGGCGGACGGCACGCCCGGCGAGGAAGCCACGCCGACCTCGCTGGAGAATATGATCGGCCACTACAAGCGTTCGAAGTACTTGGCCGAAGAAGTGGTGCGCGAAGCGGCACGCGAAGGCATGTCCGTCGTCATCGTCAGTCCCTCGACCCCGGTGGGGCCCGGAGATGTGAAGCCAACACCCACCGGCCAACTTGTGCTCGACGCCGCCGCCGGGAGAATGCCTGCCTATGTCGATACCGGATTGAATATCGTGCACGTCGATGATGTTGCTGCCGGGCACCTGCTGGCGTACGAGCGAGGAAAGGCCGGCGAGCGCTATATCCTGGGCGGCGAGGACATGTCGCTGCGGGAAATTCTTGCGCTCATTGCCGCGCTGGTGGGGCGCAAGCCGCCTCGAGTGCGCCTGCCTTACGGCCTCGTGCTTCCCATGGCGTATCTAGCCGAAGGCTACGCCGCGCTGACGGGACACAGCGGCCGAATCACATTGGAGGGTGTGCGCATGTCGCGCAAGCTCATGTTTTTTTCAAGCGCCAAAGCGGCGCGAGAACTGGGATATCGATCTCGACCGCCTGTCGAAGCGTTCGCGGACGCCATCCGCTGGTTTCGTGAAAACGGTTTACTGGCGAACTGACACGGCGCTGCGCGAGCCGTTATGATTCTTAAGATGCGTACGTCGATTCTTACATCTGCTATCCGAGTATTACTTTGAGTAACGCTTTGGCCGATCCTGACGCGCTCATTCTGGTCGATGCGAATGATCGCGACTTGGGCTTTCTCAGTAAAACCCTATGTCATGAGGGCCGTGGGATCCTGCATCGTGCTTTTTCATTGCTGATTTTTAATGAAAGCGGCGAATTGTTGATTCAGCAGCGCGCGGCGACCAAGCGGTTATGGCCGATGTACTGGTCCAACAGCTGCTGCAGCCACCCTCGTGGTAATGAGTCTATGGAGATCGCCACAGAACGTCGTTTGTATGAGGAATTGGGGATTGAATGTCCCCTGCATTTTCTGTTCAAATTCCAATATCAAGCCCAGTTCGACGCAACTGGAGCGGAAAATGAGCTCTGTTCCGTGTTCGTAGGACGAAGCCGCCAGCCCATTAGGGCAAATCCGCAAGAAATTCTCAATTGGCGCTGGATTGATCCGCAAGCCCTGCAACGGGAAATCGCCAAACACGGTGCTAGCACTTTTACGCCCTGGTTTATGCTCGAATGGTCACGAATCTGGCGCGACCATCGCCGGGCGCTGCTGGTAATATAGTCATATGGCTATACCACTCCTGCAAATGTACAAGGTCGCGCGTTATATCGCCGGGCGCAAGCTCAGCGGCGACAAGCGTTATCCCCTGGTTTTGATGTTGGAACCGTTGTTCCAGTGTAATTTGGCGTGCTCCGGTTGCGGCAAAATCGACTACCCGAAGGAAATCCTCCAGAAGCGCGTCGGCGTCGAAGATGCATTGCGCGCGGTCGATGAGTGCGGTGCGCCCATCGTTTCCATCCCGGGGGGCGAACCTCTGATCCACAAGGAAATGCCGCAGATCGTCGCGGGCATCGTGGCTCGGAAGAAATTCGTTTACCTGTGCACCAATGCAATCTTGCTGTCGAAGCACATCGATGAATACAGTCCCTCGACTTACCTGACTTTTTCGATTCACCTGGATGGCAATAAAGAACGCCACGACGAGTCTGTGTGCCAGGAAGGTGTATTCGAAAAGGCGGTGGCCGCGATCAAATTGGCGCGGGACAAGGGCTTTCGGGTGACGGTGAATTGCACGCTGTTCAATGGCGAAGATCCTGATGACGTGGCCGAATTTTTCGACACGGCGATGGAGCTGGGCGTGGAAGGCATCACCGTATCCCCCGGCTACAGCTACCATCATGCACCGCGCCAGGATGTGTTCCTGGGACGCAATGCCAGCAAGCAGTTGTTCCGCAATATTTTCAGTCGCAGCCGCCGGCCGTCCGGCAAGCCCGCGTGGTCATTCAACCACTCGGCCTTGTTCCTGGATTTCTTGGCCGGGAATCAAACTTATCAATGCACGCCGTGGAGCAATCCGACATACAACATTTTCGGCTGGCAAAAACCCTGCTATCTGTTGTCCGACGAGGGATATGCTCCGACCTACAAGGCCCTGATCGAGGACACCGAGTGGGAAAAATATGGCGTCGGCAAAAACCCGCGCTGCGATAACTGCATGGCGCACTGCGGCTTTGAGGGAACAGCCGTCAACGATGCATTCAGTAGGCCGATCAAGGCGCTGCTCACCTCCCTGCGCGGGCCGCGCGTTGCGGGGCCGATGGCGCCGGAGCTGCCCTTCGAATACACCGATGGCGGTACGCGCTTCGCTGCCGTGACTGCGATACCGGTCAGTGACATCAAGCGCGTGAGCCGTGGGCCGTGAACGAGTCAGCTGATCGGCGCATAGGACGAGATGATGTAGAGGACTTCGGCGCGCAGCTGGAAAGCTGGCGCCTTCGCATGGAAAGGGCATTGGCGGCACGGATTCCCGAGGCGGATGTAGTGCCCGGCCGCTTGCACGAAGCGATGCGCTACAGCGTTCTCGGGGGCGGCAAGCGGATTCGGCCAGCCTTGGTGTTCGCTACCGCCCGAGCCGTGGGACTGTCCGAAGACGAGGTTGAGGCCGTCGCTTGCGCCGTTGAACTGGTGCACGTCTATTCGCTGGTGCACGACGATTTGCCGGCTATGGACAATGACGATTTGCGCCGCGGCCGGCCTACCTGCCACAAGGCATACGATGAGGCCACCGCGCTTCTGGTCGGCGACGCACTTCAACCCTTGGCTTTTGAGCTGCTGGCGCGCGATCCGGATTTGCCGGCTTCGGCCGCCATAAGGCTGCGCCTCATCGACATGCTCGCGCAGGCGATCGGTACGCTCGGCATGGCCGGAGGGCAGGCGATCGATCTGGCCGTACAAGGCCTCCAGCTCGACATCGGCCAAGTGGAAGACATGCACGCCCGCAAGACCGGCGCGGTGATTCGCGCCAGCGTGCTGATGGCGGCAGAGTGCGCGCCGCCGCTCGAGACTAACCTCTACAACGGGTTGTCGCGATTTGCGAATGCGGTGGGTCTCGCGTTCCAGATCCAAGACGACTTGCTGGATGTAACGGGCGACGCCTCGACCCTGGGCAAGGCTACGGGCGCGGATAGAGAGCGCGCAAAGCCCACGCATCCTGGGGTCATTGGCATACCCGCATCCCAGCAAAGGGTTCGGCTATTGCACAACCAGGCGATTCAGGCGCTCGCGCCCTTCGGCGAACGCGCAGACACACTGCGCTCCCTCGCTCATTGGCTCCTCTCGCGCCAATACTAAAACTGTCCTAGACGTCCCGCTATCAGACGTCGCTATATGGCGACGTTGGTCATTGCGCACGAGAACGCCTAACCTACTGATTCAACATATTGTCTGCGCTTTTTTTAAGCGCTGCTGAGGGATGTAATTGGTGCAACGCAGCGCATTTACTCATGCAAGACTTATGCGCGAATCCACGGACCGGATGGAAGGCGCATTGCGTAGCCATGATCAGCAGGAACATCTGGTCGCGCAGCGCATCTTCGCCACGCCCGCTGCGTGCGCTGCGTGGGAGCTCGAGCACTCTGGCCTGATGCGCCAGGTCGCCGACTTTGTAGCTTTGCGCAATCAAGCGGTGGCGCTCAGGCGTGCCTCGCTGCGGCTGATTCACGGCAAGGCCCTTTTCGAGTATCTGAAGCGGCACAACGTCCGCGACCAGGCACGCGCCAGGATACTGGCGCACTTTCATCGCACCCTCGTCTATGAGCACGCGGTCGTCGCCGAGCACACGGCCTATGTGCGCAAAGCCGGCAGCTATTTATGCGCCAGCCATCTGGGCACGGATCTCGTGCGTGACCCCGCCTTCCTCGATCCCATGCAGCAATATGAAGCCTTGTACGCCGAATATTTTGACTTGTATTGCTCGACGTTGATGCCTCCGGAGGAGGGTTCTGAATCAGAGCCCGCGCTCTTGCCGCTGCTCAAATATCAGCTGACAAAATGGCGATGGGTGATATTGAATCCCAAACAGTCTACATCGCACCTCAGGCGCGAGAGCGAACTGCGGCGCCCGCTGGGCGATACGCAAAAGTTGCGTCTGCCCAAGTTTTAGCCGGCCGCGCCATTTCAAGTGCGGTTTGGGCGCCGCGACTGCACCAGCACGACGATCATTCCCAGCAAGCCGGAAAATAGGCGTTCGAGGCCCATTAAACATAAAAAGGCGATCAGCCCGGACACAAATGTGTGAATACTCAAGCCGTCCACGGCGAATAGCGCTATTCCGCTGAGCAGGGTCAGCACGCCCACCGTTCCTCTGAACCACCCCATTTGCCCGACTGCCTTCCGCTCCATGAGATCTCCCTACCGCAGCCATTTACCATTATCATGCCGGACTTCTGCCCCAACTCCCAAGTTGAATCCGGCCGTGCACTTGCTTCGAATAACAAGCTCAACAGGCAATTAATGGATCCGTCCTTGCTTCAACGCATTGCAAGCGGTGATTCCGCCGCCGTGCGGGAGTGCATCGACCAATACGGTCCATTGGTGTGGAGTATTGCGCGCCGGCTCTCGCGGACGCCAGCGGATGCCGAGGATGCGACTCAGGAAATCTTTTTGGATATCTGGCGCAGTGCCGGCCGTTTCGACGCATCGCAGGGGTCCGACAAGGTATTCATCGCGATGATCGCGCGCCGCCGCTTGATCGACAGGTTGCGCAAGACGAGCGCTGAACCGCCGATGGATCCTGTGGAAATGTTGGAAACCGTCGCGTGGGCCGATCCCGGCACTGCCTCGGAGACATCCGTCGAGGCCGAGCAAGCCACTCGAGCACTGGCTGAACTGCGTCCCGAACAGCGGCAGGTATTGGAGTTAGGTTTGCTGCATGGTTTGAGTCAGTCGGAAATCGCGGCTCGGCTGAGTATGCCCTTGGGCACGGTGAAATCGTTTATGCGCAGGGGTTTGATCAAAGTGCGCGAATACATGAACGTCAATGCCGACGGCGTCTCGGTGAGGGTGTGATGACAGATTCACATCCTCCAGGTCAGCCCGACGAAGCCATGCTGGATTTGCTCATCAAGCAAGTCACCGAAGGCTTGTCCCCGGCTGAGCAACGGGCGCTCGACGTGCTGGACAGCGAAGTGGCAAGCGCCTATGCGCGCGACCTCGAGCGCGCGGCTGCAGCCGTCACGCTGGCGGGTGGCGGAGCGCAGCAGCCGCTTCCCGCTGCCTTGGCTGAAGCGTTGGCTCGGCAGGCTACGGAACACTTCACATCAGCTGACAGGGTGGTCGACTTGAGCAAGGCGCGTGACGCGAAGGCCGCGCAGATGCCGGCGAGGTCCCGGGCCCCTCGATACGGTGCTTACGGCTGGTTGGCGGCTGCCGCTTCTCTGGTGCTGGCCATTTTCGGCTGGCTCCGATCGCCTGCTCCGCCTGCACCCATCCCGCCGGTGGTACAAGTGGTTCCGAGTCCCCCGATAAAGCCGGTTGAACCGCTGGTACCGCCGACCCCGGAAGAGGAACGCGCGGCGCTGCTCGCAAAATCCGATTCGCTGAAAATTCCGCTGGCTGCAACCAAGGATCCCGCCGGCGCGGGTGTCCAAGGCGATGTGGTTTGGGACCCGGCCACCCAGCGAGGCTTCATGCACTTCACGGGGCTTAAGCCCAACGACCCAGCCGTGCACCAGTATCAAATTTGGATTTTCGATGCGGTCCGCGACAAGCGCTATCCGGTGGATGGCGGGGTGTTCGATGTGCCGGCGGACAGCAGCGAAGTCGTGATTCCGATTCGCGCGCAACTCATGGTGCACAAACCGGCGGCGTTTGCCGTGACCGTCGAGAAACCGGGCGGCGTCGTGGTGTCCGGCCGCGAACACGTCGTTGCGCTCGGCGCAGCCAGCTGATCAGGCGGGCTGCGCTTTAGCCCAGAAACGCCTTGCGCTCCTTCACCGGCGCGGGCATCCACTGATAGATCCAAGTTTCAGTCAGCGGCCTGCCATCGATGCGCAAGTAGAGGCGAAGATCGATCGCCTCGTTGCTGTCCTCCGCCGGACGCACGTCGAAATATGCCCGATAACCTTTGAACTCCTCGACATAGTGCACGGTGACGCGCTCGTAGGTGCCCTTCGAGGCGGTAACGACAGCTTCAACGTTGGCGCTCCTCGAGAGTGCACCGAGTTCACCGCCGGAAAAGTCCACCGTGAAATGCCACGAAAAGTATTGGCGCTTTTGGCCGACGACGCCGCCGATGCCGGTGCGCGTGGCAATGGTTTGCGCCAAGGGCGACTCGTACGGCAACCGGGTGCCCCAGTAGAGCCGGTAGCTGAAAAGCAATTCGTCGCCGGCCTTGGTTTTGTCGGCCGGATTCCAAAACGCCACGATGTTGTCGAAAGTTTCATCGACTGAGGGGATCTCAAATAATTGAACGGCGCCCTTACCCCAACCGCCGTGACCGCTCGGTTTGGGCTCGACCCAAAGGCTGGGCCGCCGGTCGTAATACACGCCGTCATCCTGATAGTGATCCCAATTGCGGTCCCGCTGCAATAAACCGAAGCCGCGCGGGTTTTCATCGAAGAACGAGTTCAAACGATTTTGCGCGGGGTTGACCAGCGGTCGCCAGATCCACTCGCCGGCGCCGCTCCACATCGAGAGCCCATCGGAGTCGTGGATCTCGGGCCGCCAATCATTGGCAGCACGTCGATCGTTCTCGCCATAGAAAAACATGCTGGTGAGCGGTGCGATGCCCAGTCGATCAATGGGCTTGCGCGGGTACAGCGCCGAATCGATGTCCATCAACATGGTGCCGCCCGGCGAAATTTGGAAACGCAGTGCCCCGGCAATGCTGGGCGAGTCCATGAGGGCATGCAAAGTCAGCGTGCTGTGTCCCTTCGCCGGTCGTTCAAACCAAAAGGAGGTGAAGTGGGGAAATTCCTCGGGTCGGGGATAGGCGGTGTCTACTGCCAGCGCTCGGGCTGACAATCCATACTGGCGCGTATCGCCTCCGACTGCGCGGAAGTACGCCGCCCCAAGGTATGCGGCGACATCAGCCCGCCAGTCCGTCACGAACTGCACGCGAAACCCGGCGAAGCCGGGTTTGTCACGCATCACGCTAGGATCGATACCGGCCTTGTCGAATTCGAACATCGATGGGTCGTAAATGATCTCGCGCGCCTGCCCCTCGCTGACCTCGTACATGTGAACCGCCTGCGAGAAACCGCGGCCGACCGGGAAGAACTGCAAGCGGAACATCAGTCCGGCATCGCCCCACAGCGAGTGTTCGCTGCGAAATCTCAAGGATTGGTACTGATCGTAGCTGAGCGTGGCCATTGTCGATGGCAACGCTTCTTTGGATGCTTGATAAGGGCTGCCGGCGAGAAAGCGGGCCTGGCCTTTGAGCCACGCGAAGTCGAAAGGCTTCGCAGGTCCCGTGCCCGCGGCCGGAGCTTGTGCCGGAGCCGCTGCGCCGGCCAGCTTAGCGTAAGGCAGTTGCCCAGTGGCGAGCACCACGGCAGTCTTCAGAATTTCACGTCGATGAATCATAAGTTTGCAATCCTAAATCGAGAAGGAGGGTTGGGCAGTGTCGGGAAGCAGCGCGAGCTGATTGAGAAAGCGTGCCTCGCCGGCCACTTCGACTCGTTCTGTCGGCGTCAGCCACTGCAAAGCCTCATCCAACGATCCAGCATCGATGAGTTTTTGTTCCGCGGTGAAGACATGCGGATCCGGCTGGCCCCGGGGGTCCGCGGGGCGCGGCAGATTGTCATTGATGTGGGCAACGCGCGCCTCGCGATGCCGGGCCAAATAGCGCAAGCCGTCGCTGGGCAGCGCTTCGCCGATTCGCTGCAACTCCTCGCGCCGCCTGACCAGTGCAGGAGTGTCGACTTCTTCCGGGGTTCGCAGTAGCCCGAAGCGCGATAAAAATTTACCCAAGCCCTCGCTGCCGCTGATGCGAGATAAGGGCACCGCCAGAAATAACCCCAGCAGCGCCGGCGATACCCAGGCGAGCAGGGGCGGGGAGATGAAATAGACGATGACCGCAGTGACACAGCTTAAGGCCATGTGCCGCCGATGAAAGCGCCAGGCATCCGCCCACGAGGTGCCGCCCGAGTCGCGCCGCTGCGGCTTCCATCCGGAGTCACGCCCCATGAAAACCTCCAAGACGTGGCGGGATTGCACAATCATCAGTATGGGGGCGTAGAGGGCCGACAGAATGGCTTCCAAGACAACGCTCGCGGCAACACCGATGACGCCGCCGGCACCGCGCCGAATGCTCCTCGAGAGAAGCGCACGAATCAGGCCGATCATCTTGGGAATCAATAGCACCACCATGCTGAACCAGAACAGCGCCATCATAAGGGCCACGTCGAAGCGGGGCCACGTGGGGAACAATTGAAAATCGTGGCTGAAGTACTCGGGGCGAATCAGGCGCGATTGAATCGCGAGAGCAAAGCCGATGCCGATCATCACCAGCCAGAGCGGTGAGGACAAATAGCTCATGATGCCGACGCCTAAGTGCATGCGGCTGATCAACCGCAGGCCCGCGCTGCCGATAATTTTCATGTGTTGCAAATTGCCTTGTGCCCAGCGGCGGTCGCGAATGGCGATATCGATCAAGGTCGGCGGAGACTCCTCCCACGAGCCACCATATTCGGCAGTCAAGCGAACTTTCCAGCCGCCACGGCGCATCAAAGCGGCTTCGACAAAATCATGCGACAGTACGAAGCCGCCGAAAGGCTTTCGTCCTTCGAGCTTGGGCAAGCCGCAGTACTGTGCGAAGGCGGCCACGCGGATGATGGCATTGTGTCCCCAGTAGTTGCCGCTGTCGCCCGACCACGCTGCCAATCCGCGCGTGATCACGGGGCCGTAGACGCAGGATGCGAACTGTTGCAGCCGGGCAAAAAAAGATTTCGCCCCGATGAGCTGCGGGGCCGTCTGCAGTATCCCTAATTTTGGATCCGCCCTCATGGCTAGCACCAGCCGCTGCAGAGTCGGCGCATCGATGAGGCTGTCCGCATCGAGCACGATCATATGATCGTAGCGTCCACCCCAACGCAAGACGAAGTCCTCGACATTGCCGGATTTGCGGGCGATGTTCAGCCAGCGCCGCCGATACCAGACCGGCATGATGGTGCGCAACGCGGCGCGCAATCTGGCCACGGCCAGGGTTTCGCGAATCCATGAATCGGCATTCGTGGAATCGGACAGGATCACGATTTCGAAGCTGCGGTGGGCATCGATGTGCTGAAGCGCCTCACCCATGGCCCGCAGCCCTGCCGCGGTGCGTGCCGGGTCTTCATTGTAGATGGGCATGACCAGTGCGGTGAGCGAAGCGTCGGCCGCGGACTTATCCGACTGAATCGGTTCGCGGTTTTTCGAGGCACCTGCCAGCACCGAGCCTGCCGCGAATGCTATCCAACCCAAGGAGATAGCGAAGAAAAAGATCATCGTGCCTTGCAAGAAAGTCATGCTGGCGAAGCGCACCACTTGCAGCATCTGATACACGCCATAGGTGGTCACGCCGATGGTGACGGCGATCAAAATGAAGCGCGCATACAGGACCGCGGCCGAAATGAGATCTCCCCGTTCCCGCCAGGGCTTGTGGCGCAGGTCCTGTGCGGGCATAGGCATGGGCGCTTCCGGGGGCATGCCTCCCGGCGGCGTACTGCTCTGCACTAGAGCCGCAGCGGTTAGCTGGATGTCCATCGATACAGCCAGGTTTCACTGACGGGCGTGTCGCCGCGCATGACGCGCAATCGCATTTCGATCAAGTTGGCATCTTTCGGATCAATTTCAAAGCTGGCGCGAAGCCCATGCAACTCGCGATTGGAGAGCAGGCTGGAACTGGAGATCGCGCCTGCCGAAGCGCCGAGGTCAAGGCGCAGTCCATCGAGCTTTTCGCCGGCACCCACAATATCCACTAAAAACACACGCCGCTTGCGGTCGATGCTGGCACCGGAGCGAGTGGCAATGACTTTCCCCCAACCCTTTGGAAGCGGCGGCTCATCGCACCACGTCAACCTGTAGGCGTATTGCGCCGGATGTCCCGGCGTGAGGGGCTGCGCCGGACGCCAGAACGCGACGATATTGTCGTTGGTCTCCCGCCCCGAGGGAATTTCCACTAGTTCGACACCGCCGGCGCCCCAATCGCCTTTGGGCGTGACCCACGCACTGGGCCGCCTCTCGTACTGCATGTCGAAATCCTGAAAGTCGCTTTGTTGCCGTGAGCGTTGCACGAGCCCGAAACCCTCAGGCGCATCTTTTGTGAAGGTCGATACTTGGAGCTTCAGCGGATTGGCGAGCGGGCGAAATAGGCGGTCGCCCGACTTGGTTGTGATTTGCAGCCCGTCCGAATCGTGCACCTCCGGTCGGTAGTCATCCAAGCGCCCGCGGTTGCTTTCATCGAACAGAAACATCGAGGTCAGAGGTGCGATTCCCACAACGCGCATTTCGGCGCGCGGAAACAGCGCGAGCTCGACGTCGGTTAGAGTTTCTACGCCCGGTTGCACGGTGAATTTGTACGCGCCCGCGCTGGACTGGCTCTCGAGCAACGCATAGATAACGATGGCCGTCGCATTAGGGGATGGGTGCTCGATCCAAAAATGCGTGAAGAGAGGAAACTCTTCGCCTGCGGGCTCTCCGACATCGATTGCTAGGCCTCGGGCCGACAACCCGTACAGGAGATTCTTTGCGACCGCACGGAAGTAACTCGCGCCCTGGAAAACCAAAAATTCATCCCAGACTTTAGGGGAATTGATACGGTATCGGATCCTGAAGCCCGACAGCGGCAGCGACACTCCCCCGAGTGGCTGCGGCGTGGCGTCCGTTTGGAACATGGCTGGGGTTGCGACCAGGTCCTTGGCAACGCCGTCTTCGACGGTCGAGACGGTAACCGATGTCGGCATGTTGTAGGCAGCTCGCAGCAGCTCGATCCGAAATGGCAGCTTCTCCCCACGCCAAATACCTGCATCGGGATTGAAATGAATGCTGCGGTACTGCTCCGGGCTCAGTTTATCGATCGCCGCGGGTAAGCTGTTGCGCTGGGGAGAGTAGGGGGTGGCGGCGCGGCGCTTGGCATCTTCCAGCAGCGTTTCATAGGAAAAGGGATAACCGGCCGGCTTGGCGACGCCCGGCGTGGCAACGCCCGGTGCTTGCGGCTTCGCGGCAGGGTTTGCGCGCGCGGGCGTGGCTCCAACCTGCACCTGGAAGGCAGCGATGGCGAGCGCCATTACCCCCATGAATCTGGCAACTGATACCGGCAAGGTTTACCCCAAAAAACGGCTAGTATAGTGCCACCCCTATGTCGGTCGCAGATCATCCTCACGCGGAGATGCAAAGTGCCCGGTCCGTGCTCATGGTGCGGCCTGCCCGATTCGGCTGCAATCCGCAAACCGCTGACACCAACGCCTTCCAACACGCTCCGGGGGTCGCAGGCGCACAGTACGGAGCCGTCCTACAGGAATTCGATGCACTTGCTGATGCCTTGATCCACGCGGGGGTTGAAGTGCTGGTGGCCGCCGATAGTGACGAACCGGTAAAGCCGGATGCGATATTTCCCAACAACTGGGTCAGCTTCCATCACGACGGCACGGTAGCGCTTTATCCGATGCTGGCGCCCAACCGCCGTGCGGAGCGGCGAGAAGAAATCCTCGAGCAAGTTGTGCGCAGCGGCGGGTTTCGGGTGTCGCGCACCGTCGATTTGAGCCATCGGGAAACAGAGGCGAAGTTCCTGGAGGGCACCGGCAGCGTGGTGCTCGACCGAGTGCATCGCGTTGCCTACGCCTGTTCGTCGCCGCGTACGGATCTGGATGTGTTGGGCGAATTCGCACAGCTTTTGGACTATGAACTGATGACTTTCGATGCCGTGGATAGCAAGGGGCGCTTGATCTATCACACCAACGTGATGTTGGGGATCGGCACCGATTTTGCGGTGGTATGCGGAGAGTCCTTCGCCAGTGCTGCGCACCGCGCAGCCGTTTTTTCGCAGCTGCGCGGAACCGGTCATGAAATTGTCGATATAACTCAGCAACAAATGGGGCACTTTGCAGCTAACGTGCTGGAACTTGCGACCCTTAAGTCTAAAGTCCTCGCCCTTTCCACGGCCGCCTTGGACAGTTTGAACTCAACGCAGCGTGGCATTCTGGAGGCACACACAGAACTGGTGCCGGTTTCGATCCCCACGATCGAGCGCGTGGGCGGGGGCGGCGTGCGCTGCATGCTGGCGGAAATCCACTTGCCGAAGCGCGATACCGCTGCACGCGTGCCCGCCTCTGTCGGTAAGCCATAATCGCCGAATGCTGGAACTCGGCGCCAAATTGATTTTCGCGTACTTGCTGGGCACCCTACTTGGGAGCTTGATTTTAGGCAGCCTGCGCGGCGTCGATATCCGCAGCATGGGCAGCGGCAATGCAGGGGCCACCAATGCGTTGCGCACCCAAGGCAAGCTGTTCGGGTTGATCGTTCTCCTCATCGATATTGCGAAGGGGATCATCGCGGTGTTATGGCTGCCGACTGCGGTCTTGCCGTGGGTTGGCATCGACCCAGCGCTGTCGCGCGAATGGCTCACGGTGGGCTGCGGTTTTGCGGTGATCCTGGGGCATGTGTATCCGGTTTGGTTCGATTTTCGGGGTGGAAAGGGAGCCGCAACCGTGGTGGGGGTGATGGCAGCCATCGACTTGCGCTTACTGCTGCCCCTGCTGGTCAGTTGGTTCATCGTCGTTGCGTTGTCCGGTTTCGTCAGCCTGGCCACCATGTTGTCGACAGTCACCCTGGCTGTTGCGGTGCTGGCGCTGGAACCGAGCAATGTCCCGCTCTGCACTTTCTGCGTGGTGGTTGCCCTCTTTGTGATCTTTACTCATCGCAGCAACATCGCCCGCATGCGCGCGGGAAAAGAAAATCGTGCACGGCGGCTATGGTTGTTTCGGTCCCGAGCGGCATAAAGCCTCCGCCGCTGCTGAGGCTGCTGGCAGACGGCGAGATGCACTCCGGGCAATGGCTTGCAGGTGAGCTGCGCCAAACGCGTGCTGCCGTGTGGAAGGGTGTACAGAAGCTGCGTGCGCTCGGGATTGAAGTTCAGGCGTTGCCGCGCCGGGGCTACCGGCTTAAATGTCCCGTTGAATTGTTGGACGCGCAGCGCATCCGCGCCGAGCTTGCCCCGGAATGTCGATCCCACTTGCACGAGTTGGAATTGTTGTTCGACGTCGACTCGACCAACACGCGCTTGCTGGGTGCGAGACCGCCGCCGCCGGGTAGCGCCGATGTCTGCCTGACCGAGTTGCAGCATGCCGGTCGCGGCCGCTTGGGAAGGCATTGGATTGCCCCTTTCGGAAGCGGCATTTCCATGTCGCTTGGCTGGACATGCAGCGATGTGGTGCGCACCTTGCCTGCCCTGAGCTTGGGTGTCGGCGTGGCGGTGTCCC
>JALYIT010000033.1 GCA_030775645.1 Pseudomonadota bacterium
ATGCGCGCCGGCAGCCGTCGCTTGCCCTTGCGCTTCAAATTCATTCCCAGCGCTTTGTATATCCGATATAGCCGGTGCTTGCCGAAGCCTTGCCGGCGCACCACCGGATAGAGTTTGTCGAACCCGTGGCGCTGATTCTCGGCAATGTAGGCCTGGATCGCGTTGATCTCCGGATCATCATCACGAGGCTTCGACGGCGCGTAGTACGCCGAGCGAGACAGGCGGACAGCGCCGCAGGCCTTGCGAACACTCAGACCGTGATCAGCAACCATGACGTCCACCAGCTCGGCGCGCCGAACTGGCGTTACAGCTTTTTTTCAACAGCATCCTGCAACGCCTGATGCGTGAGCGAAAGGTCCGCGTACATCCGCTTTAGGCGGCTGTTCTCGGTCTCCAAATCCTTCAGTCGCCGCAGTTGCGACACATCCATGCCGGCAAACTTGGCCTTCCATTTGTAGAACGTCGCATCGCTCATGCCGTGCTTGCGGCACAGATCAGCCACTTTCGCGCCGGCGTCCCCTTCTCTGATGATCGATATGATCTTCTCTTCGCTGAATTTCGATTTCTTCACAAGAGCTCTCCTATGTGGAAAACTCTACTCCCCGGTGGTCCTGCCTGTCAGGGGGTTACAATTATTATTACCGTCCCCGAACAATTGACAATTTCATTGCCTTGGCACGGGAAGAGAAATTGTAAATCTGGCTTTGCTCAATCGAGTTAGGTTATTGAAAAAGCTAAAGGTCCGCTTTTTCGGGGATTGTCACAATCGCTTCGCACCACGAGTGCCGCCAAATGTCGTCGTTGACTTGCGATTGTGAGTGGCAGGCGCGTCATACCGCGTTATAAGGCGTCCGTAGAGATCCTTAAGTGTCCGCGGCAAATCGCCCACACGCCCAGCCCTGGTTCCGACCATTGGAAGGCACTTTCGTCTTTCGGCAAAACACTAGTTATTATTTGTACAACATCTCTCTTGGCCAGGTTTTGATCTCGCCACAAGGATTCGTTGATTTTCCTAAGTTGGTTTTGAATATACCGCGAAGAACTCTCAAGAAATCGCTTCGCAGACCCGGGAATGCGAGAGAAAGGCCTTACAAACGAAGGCTGCACTGTGCACCCAGATATTTACCGTCTTCAGAAAAAAGCACATTGCCGGCGTTTAGCTGTTTCACAGAACCCCGGCCACGGGCCGGGGTTTTGTTTTGAGACCGAAGCGATACAAACCCCTCGCGCCTATGTATTAGCCAGCTAGACCGCGGACGCTTGCAAAGCGCAATCATCCGCACCCGGTTGAGCGGATGATTGCTCTCGCGAAGCTAGATGGAGCAAGGTCGCCGCAGTTCGCAAGTCTCCTCAACGCCGCGCGTGGGCTCCGTTGCTGATGCGAGCGCCTTCCCAGCCTAGTTCGACAGTCTGTGGGCCTGCCCCTGGACTACCGGCGAGCCCGGCCCCGTCCGAATCATATAGAGCGTGGAGCCTCCCGGCGCTAACACGAAATCAAACGTCGGCCCGGGGGGACCAAATACGATTTTGCCCGTGCAATCAGCTGCCACCGAGTAAGTCCCCACCCCGCCTGCGGGACGGATGATCGTGCCGTTCATGCTCACCGTTGCTGCGGGAACCGATAGCGAGCCATCTCCGTTGAAGCGGATGAGCTCCAATATAGCAGCCGGCTGAGCCACGCCTGCAACTACGTTAAACCCCGCGGTGTTGAACACATAAAGACCTTTGAGCGTCGTGCTGCTGCACCGATCCTCGGTTTCTTCCGCGTGTAGGATGCTTGAAACGCCGACTGCCATGGCAGCCACGAATGCTACTTGCCTGATATATTTTGTCATGACTCGCTCCATAAAATGATTGTTACCAACTAGAAGACGTGTTTGAAGGTGCTGAATGGACATCCGCGCTCGAAAAAAGGTCAACAATCGCTAAATTACTCGGAGGTCCGGTAATCCGACACAACGATTGTGGGGTTGATGCCGAGTGTAACCCCAGAGCCGTGGCACCGGGACCATAAGCCTGTTCACTCCGGTCGGACTGCGAGTTCGTGCAGAAGAAGGGTAAGTTCGAAAAGCTGCATTTCTGCTCATTGTGCCGAAGAATCGCAGTGCATTTCCATCTTCTGGTTTGCATGACCGATACCAAATCTATATTGAGCGCCAGCAAATCCCGTCGACATTTCACTCGTCCTGCGCCTTTCCAGGACGGCGCTGCGCCACATGCCAGAGGACACCAGAGGGGTCGACAAGGTAGGCCACGCGCAAACCCCAAGGCTGCACTTGCGGCGCACGCGGTGCTGGCACACCGAACTCGGTCTCTAGATTTAGAGCTTTGAGGTGTGCCCGCCACGCGTCCAAGTCGTCGACCATGAGTTGCATCATAAAGTTGTCGGCTTCATCGAAGGGGGACAATATGAAACTACTGGAACCCACCCGGAAGATAGCGACGTCGCTGTCGAGGACTTTCTCAAAGCCCAGCTTGACGTAGAAGCGCTTCGCTAGGTCGAGATTCTTTGCGGGGACGAACGGTCGGGCTAATTCCGTACCGCTAGGAACGTAGGTCACTGGTTTCCCCCTTCGGATCAACAGGAGTCGCAAAGCGCCAAGGGTATCTCCATTGCTCGCAAAAGCCGGAGATTCGCTGCTGTGCAGCATCTCCTAGTCTCTCTTGCGTTGAGCCAAACCCCTGACGTTCGCAGGCTTGACGATAGGTAAAATAAAGTGCGCTAAGCACCGACAGCGCGATTGAGCGCGGCTCTCGCTAATAAGCGGGTAGAATCTAGCGTCGGCAGCGGCGAATTAGCATCATCGATGATCAGCGGGATTTCGGTACAGCCCAGTACGACCGCATCGCAGCCGTTGCCTTTCATTCGTTCGATGACGGATTGAAAGTAGGCAACCGATTCGGCTTTAAACACACCATTAACGAGTTCGTCCATAATAATTCTGCTAATTTCCTGCCGCTCCTGCGAATCGGGTCGAGTGTAGCCGATCCCCCTTGCCCTTAATTTTTCTGGGTAGACCTCGCTGTTGACGAGCCAGCGAGTTCCGGTGAGGCCGACGTGCCGAAAGCCACGCGTTTGCGCAACGTCCGCTACCACCTCGGCGATATGCAACCACGGCAGCGGCGATCTCGGTAACACAACTGGTAGGGCCTGGTGGATGGTGTTGTCCGGGCAGACCACGAAGTCTGCGCCGCACGTTGCGAGGTGCTCGGCGGATGAAAGCATGAGTTCTGCAACTCCTTGCCAGTCGTCATGATCAAGGCACCGAACATACTTCGCGAGCGAGTGCGAGTGCATCGATATTTCGGGGTGGTTGTGAGGACCGAGGACTTTGGTTCCCTCGGAACAAATAGTCCGATAGCACAGAGCGGCGCCCTCTGCGGAACACGCGACAATACCAATACGAAGTGGATCTGCGGGATTTTTGGGCGGCATGGGCATACGTATCGTATATTCAGCGTTCAAGCATGCAGGAGTAACGTGCTGACGCTAACACTGCGGTAGGGCGTATTGCTACATTTCTCTATCGTGGGCAGGCGTTTGGAGCCACGCATCAACCCGAGCGCACTATCGAGGACTTCACTTAAGCAGTTCGGAATCGACCGGAGTCATCGAAAGCTTATCGGCAGCGCGTTTTTTCAGTCGAGACCGCCGCCCGCTACAGGAAAGTCCTGGCTTGGGCACAGCAGGGTTAGGGTTTGAGGGAGTACGATGAGGCATGAACCCTAGTGATCGCAAGTATGACCTGGTGCTGTATGGCGCGTCGGGATTCACCGGCCGGCAAACCATGGACTACTGCAAGAAAAAGGCGCCCGCGAACTTGCGATGGGCTATCGCGGGGCGCAATCGTGTCAAGCTAGATTCCGTCAACACCGCCGCCGTCGACGTGATCACCGCCGATTCGCAGGACACCCAAGCGCTTGACGCGCCGGCTGCCAGCACTCGGGTGGTCGCAAGCACTGCAGGCCCTTTCAGTCTGTACGGCAGTCAATTGGTGGACGCCTGTGTCCGTCATCGAACCCACTATTGCGATATTACCGGCGAGACACCCTGGATTCGCGGACTGATCGATCGACATCATAGTCAAGCGTCGCAAGGCACTCGAATTGTGCCAACTTGCGGTTTCGATTCAATTCCCTCGGATTTTGGGGCATGGTTAACCGCGCGGCATATCCGGGAAGAACTGCATTTGGAATGCGAATCCATGTCTGCATACTTTAAGCTCGGCGGCGGTATCAATGGCGGAACACTCGCTTCGTTCTATCATTTGATCGAGAGCGGTCAAATCGCGACCGTGCGTGACCCGTACTTGCTGAACCCGGATCGATCGGCGCCGACGCAGGCTCAACGAGAGCGCAACGCCGATCCCACCGGTGTGCGCTATAACGCAGATCTTCAAAGGTGGGTCACTTCATTCGTGATGAGATCGATCAACACGCGCGTCGTGCGCCGCACCCAGGCATTGCTTGGCACGCAATTTGATTACCAGGAATATTCTGGTTTCAAAAAGTCCTCATCGGCACGTGTTGCAGCGACGGCGGGCCGCATGTTCGAATCGATGCTCGGCTCGCGACTCGGCCGGCGAATGCTGAAGCCATTATTGCCTAGTCCCGGAGATGGCCCCACGGACAAGGTGATGGACGGCGGTTTTTTCGAGGCCACTTTCATCGCTCGCACGCCGAGTGGTGTAACGGTCCGCGGCGTCATGCACGGGCAGGGCGACCCCCGGTAACAGAATCACCGTCAAATGCTTGTGCGAATCCGCATTCGTCTTGGCGCTGACTGATGATCCCGCTCACCGTCCCGCCGTCCGGCGTCGGCGGGGTTCTGACTCCAGTCACCGCACTCGGTGACAAACTCGTGACGCGCTTAGCCGCGGCTGGCATCACATTTAAAATTGTGCAGGATTAACACAACTCTGCACCAAAGTCGGTCCGCCGGATTGAGGACCGGGCGTTCAGCAGCGCGCACCAACGCATCCAAGTAGGCGCGACATCCACGGGATCCGGGCGATGGCGCCGAGGGGGTATGTTGGGTCCCGATTACATCTCTGAATCCTTTCACTCACGCAAGTGATTGGGACGACCTCACATCTCCTCGACATTCGAGCACGAGGCAGTGACACGTAGCCGGATACCCTTATCCGTCTTGCCGTCAAACTCCATCGTGAAGCCCCCTCCCCCCAGCTTAAACGTGACGGCGTCTGTGAAGATGTGGTAATTGGTTGGATCGTGGTCTGGATCTCCGAATGAGATATCCACCATGACGCGTTTGACCCCAAGCTTGTCCGGATTCGAAACCTCCATGGCGGCTTCCCCGAGTTCCTTCGCCGCGTATCCCGTGAAGCGTCTCCAGGTAACTGCGTAGCCGGGATTTTGATACTTTGGCGGCATCTCGTGCCCGCAGATAATGTCCTGTTCCGGCGCTTTATAGGTGCCTGCGAGCGGGCCGTTCGCCACCACCACCACCAGTGAATCTGACCCTGCATAAACGCGCGAGGCGACGAGCGCGGCCGCACCCGCAAATAAAACTACCGAGCGCACGAGCTTTGACATGGCACTTCTCCATTTTAGAATCCAACAGATCCGACATGATTTGCGCAATTCGGCCACCGCTTGCGAACATTCCGCGATCGATCCTACATTTCCAGAAAATTCACCCTAGTCCTACTGCCGGCGCGCTGATCGTTCACCATCGCGCCGGTAGCCAGTGGACTTTGAGAGGGCACGCATTTCAGTGCTGTATCTTCGCATCGACGGCGGCGTAAATACGCTTCACCGCCGCGAGAGAATCTTCGACGCCGGAGACGCTGATGAGGATGAGGTCGTCGCCCCGCCGGATCATGGTTATCGGTCCGGCGCTGATGGCCTGATCACCGAGGCCGGTCAGCGGGTTCGCCAACCCAGGCTCAAATTGATTGGCGAATGTCGTGCCAAGCATGGCCGCCTCACCGTCCCCCCGTTCGATTTTGATCTCTGCGCTCGGTCCGCCGTCTGCCGCCGACGCATAAACGCAATCACTGGCCAGCCGTTGCGGCTTGGCGTTAACGGGCGAACCTAGGAGCTTCGACATGTCGGCCGCTGTCACCACATCGCAGACCGTGGCCACAGCCTGCGCCGCAGCCGCCTTGATCGTCGGCTGTATGGCAGCCTGCTCGCCCGGCACACCATACGGGGGGTGTTTGCTGCACGCTACCATGCACAAGGCCGTTACGATCATTGCTGGGAGTCGCGAATTTCTCATTGCGATCATCAGCTGCCCTTCTGTTGACGCTTCATCTTTCATTGTGACTGCCCCTGGAGGTTACTGGCCGGACAGCTGGGCATTTGCGGCTCAGCAGTCGTATCGTCGACACGCTTCGTGAAGCCCGTTGGAACCTCGAATTGCTCGGCCGGGACCGGATCGGTATTGAGCGCCGCCGTTTCCATGGTCAATTCCGCGACAAGAGTGACCGCAGGCGTGTTGCCCGCGGCGGCATCAGCCGCGGGTTTCGTCGCTTCGGTTTTTTGTCTTTTCCCGAACAAGCCACCGACTAGATTGCCGGCGAATGCCCCGACTGCCGAACCGGCCACATATCCGCCGACGGTGCTACCGGTCGAACGCTGCACGGCGTCTTCAGTACCCCACCGCGTTGCTTGTTCAGCGGAATTCGCGGCCTCAACACGAGCCTCCTTGCCAGCCTCCGAGAGCGCGTCAGCCGTCCTGCTCGAAGTCGCCGAGTTTGCAGCCGCGCACGAGGCTCCGCCTAAAGCAAAGCGAAAAACCGACTTGAGCGGATAGCCTTTGAGGTCGGCCGCGTTCTCCTTCAGCCGCTTCATCACCTCCGCGTACGGTGCCATGTACTGCCCGAGCTGCGCGGTCGTCACGGCATCCCCGACTCCCAGGTGGGCCAAGAAGCGGCGCTGAAATTCCCGTTGCGCAGCGATGCCGGGGATCTCATCAGGAGTGAGCCAAATGTCCAAGGAATAGATGAGATCGCAGGTCTGAGAAGCGGCGTCCTTGCTCTTGCAGGTCTGGGTCAACTTCAGGTTGGCACGCTTGGCATTGTGCCCAGCAATGCTCGAGATTTCATCGGTTTTTTCCACCGTGAGCTTAGGCTCCGAGAGCTCACACTTGGAGGTATCGAATTGAGCGGCTTGCCGCGCCGCGGGGCAGGATTTGAGTTTTTCCATCGCCGCGTGTGTGCGCTCCGTCAGTGTGCGGGTCTGCTCAGGCGTGGGAAGCGGGCTCTCCGTATAGCGCTTTTTCTTGGGCTCTATCTTCCACGTGACACCGCGGTCGAGGCGCACGATGTCCACCTGCTGGGCCTTGCCGCACAGTAGCGATATCACTCCATCGCACCGCATATTACTTTCTGTTCTTTGCTTGTCCCCGGCGATTTGCTCAGTGCTGATGATATGGGCCTTGATGATCGCGAAGTTCATGGTCGTCTGCTCTTGTACCGTGACGTCCGCTCCAGCACCGCAGGACAACACGAGCGCGCTTGCGCCTAGGAGCGCGAGCAGCGCATTTTTTGCGTGTGACCCATCGCTCGGCCTCCCGGGGCGCGCTTGTGCAGCAAATTCGGCTACCCGCCGCGTTCGTTCAATTGAAATGAAGATTGCCACTGCAAGCCTCCAGTAATTTGGCCGTGATGTGCGCATGTGGCGCAATGTATTTTATTGGGCAATGGGTAATCATTGCCGCGTCAGTTCAACCCGGCGATTTCGAGCGCGCCCCTCAGGCGTATCATTCGTCGCCTGAGGCTGGGCCGCCCCGAGTCCCCCTGTCGTCAAGCGGCCGACGGCGATGCCGTAACGCTGCACCAACGCGGTCTTGACCGCTAACGCTCGTTTTTTGGATAGCTCCAGATTGGCTGCATCACCGCCGACGTTGTCGGTGTGGCCGTTTATGCTCAATTTCCAATCGGTATTCTTCGAGAGTACTGCCGCGATTTCCTCAAGAACCGGAGTCGATTCGACACGAAGCCGATCGCTCGCGAAATCAAAGTAGATTCCATAGACATCGACATGCCTGTCCGTCGCAAGATGCTGTTCCAACTCCGTCCCGGTCGGGTAAGAGATCTTCGTATAAATCATTTTCAAGCCTCCCTCCGGCGTCTCATAGCGGAGCACCAGAGGGAAACGCTCATCGTCGAGGACCGTTGCCTTGACCCGCTGATCCTGCGAGACGGTGATTACCGTCGGCAAGTCAACCTGCCCACCGTTGACAGTAATTTTGTATGGTTGCCGGTCGCGGGTATCACGCAGGATCGTATCGATGTCCACTTCCAACGGTTTGACCAACGACCGCCAGTTATCATCTATCTCGAAATATCGGTGGCGCGTTTTGCCGGTGGTTTTCAATTCGTGGAAGGAGTGCGTTGACAAACTGAACATAGTCGACGGATAGACGACCGCGGGTGCCTTAGGGGACGTTTCCGTGCGATAAAAGTAAGCGTCACGAAAATCGCCGCGACAAATGCGCCGCTTGTTCGAAACGTTGTGATGATCAGCGCCTTTCGGACAACTATGCGTGACATCGACGTATGCCGGAGTCATGGCCACGACTTGGAGCAGACACTCGTGATCGTAGTTGTCGCCTCCGCCGTCCCATATGCTAGACAGGGTTAAACCGACTTTCAGCGGTATCAATGCCGCTTCGGCATCATTCGGCCCGTCGGCGATTTCCGGGCATTGCTCGCCGACCGTCAATTCCTCGGGAAATCCATCCTTCTTCGCGTGCTCCCTACGGGTGAGCGATACGCCCGAGCTATCTTGCTGACCCGGTAACGCCGGAGTAGCCGCGTCCAGCGTTAAGGAAAGCCGCTTGAGCGCTAACCTGCCGATGGCTATTGCCCTGGACTCTGAATCGGTGCCCGGCGTCACGCCTATGTTGATGAGTGTGTTGCCAGCGCGAATGCTCATTTGGCCGTCAATGCTGTACACGGCTTGATCGCCCAAGCTAACGCGGTGCACGATTTCTCGACCCGCCTCGCTGCCACCCAATGCCTCCACGAGTCGAGCATCCTCTGCTGAGGCCGCGCCGTGATCCCACTCAATCTCGAGAGTCGCCTGCTCGCTGCTGCCGGCATCTCCCGGTGGATACACACAGGACGTTTTTCCATCCGCATCTTCTTCCGTTGGCTTGCCGATGAGAGCGGCAAGAATTTGAGCGACCTCGGGTCCTGTGACGATGGAACAGGCAGTTCGGCGAGTTGCTGTGCCGCCCGTGGCGGACGCTGCAGGAAGGTTACTTTGCCGCTGCCCGACTTCTACGCTTTCTGTCGCAGGTACCGCAGCCGGTCTGCCGCACGCGACGAGTAGCGCAAACGGAACGATAAGGGCCGCCATGGTGGCCGGGCGACCGGCGAGTATTTGAGCAAGACCTCTACTCACGATGCAATCCCCTAGCCTGCAAGCCCGTGGCAAAACTGCAAGGGCATCATTCCACTGCACGCTTGAGAGCTGTCGCGCAATTTAACTACCACAGGCCATCACATTTCTCCACGTACTTTACTTTCGCTTTCGGTCAAGTACGCCCAGAAGAATGTAGATACCAAACAAGGCTAGAAATAGCGCAAATACTCCGGCCACCATTGGCGGGACTTCAAACCCGTCGGTGGGCGACCCCAGACGCACCCAGGTGCTGGCGTGGTAGGCGCCAATGGTGTCCCAGCACACCATGGCTGCGAAAAGCAAGAACAGCATGCCGCCCCCCCGCATACTGATTCCCTGATCCGGCTGTTTCACATCCTTTCGCTTTTCGTTCATCAAAGGGTCCTTAACATTTGCAATGCGAACTCGGCAGCAATGCTGGCCGTCGGGGGCGTTGACGGTTCTCCGAGCGCAGGCACTTGCCGTTGACGCGGTCATCGCCGATGGTTGCTTCCAGAGACCTCATTTTCATGATTCTTGGTTTTTTGAGTGATGTCTTGCCTGCGCAATTTCCTGTTTCGCGTTTTATCGATTCCTATCCGGTCCTCAAGAATCTTGCAGCGGTCTAATCATGAATACGGAAAATTTCGCTGTATTGGACATTCAAATAAAAAAATTTAGGGTCAGTTAGGTCGAAGTGACGGTGCAAGGTGCACGGCTGCTTGCCTCGGCGACAGCCGGGCTGGCCGGGTGCTCGTAACGCAGCCTCGCGTGGAGTGCCTTCTCGGCCGCGTATATGTAAGCAGTTCGTCTTCGCTGGCGGGTTCCCCCCGCTGCATAAACGCATTGGCTATAGCTCGGTACATCCGGACAGGTAATTATTCTCTGGCAGGGATTCAGGTCTCGATCAACGATGTAAAAATCGGTGCTACCGATGTCCGAAAAGTCCGTGGAATGCGTCTTCTACAGGTGGAATGCGTCTTCTACAGTATGTTCTCATTGTGCTGAAGGACTACACCTGTGAAAACCACCCGGATAGTTGCCGTCGGACGCGCCCGGCGCGCGGTTGCATATGTCGTAGCCATGCTAATGGCTGCGGGTTGTACGCGTCAGCCGCAGGTGCCGTCGTCCGCGGATGTAATGAGCAATGCGCCGCGCAATGCCGGAGGATCGGGGTACGCCAACTTTACCTATAAGCCAGGCGTGCATGTGGTCGAACAAACCGCTGGCTTGAACGCCCTCGTCAGCGTTAGCAGCGACGGCTCCACACTCGTTTTCGACCGAAGGAGAGGCGGCATCCCTGCTATGGCCAACGGCGAGGTCGTGGTGATCAATGGACTTCTAGCGCGAAAGATTATTGAGTCCGAGACGAGCGGTGATGAAATCGCAATCTTAACAATTCCAGCGGGCCTCCCTGACATCGTAGTGGACGCCAAGATCCGTGTCGAAACGCCCATTCGGTTCGGCTCCTCGCAGGAAATAGGAGCATCGAACGGATCACATGGAGGCTGGCAAGCAGCGCTGAATGCAGTTGTCCCGCCGGCGTACGGCCAGTCCCCGACCGAAGAACGCCGCAAAGCGGCTGAAGAGAAGGGCAGGAAGGATGCCTTTGGCAACCTCGCCAGCGCCCCTTATCACGCCGTGATCGATGGTTGGGAAACAAACTTTTCTGCGGACCCTGCTCCGGGGCGTTTGAACTTGTCATTGAAGTTGAAGAAATCTCTGGCCAACGTGGCCGCCGTGATCACGGGCGAGGGCTATCTCGCCGACTTCGATTTCTCGTCCGAAATCGATGTGCAGCACAGCGTGGTCGAGCGCGCGCAGGCGACTTATAAGAAATTGAATGGTGTGATGAATTTCAAATGGGTCGTCCAGACAACGGCCGAAGGCACATTGCGCGGAAACGCAAGAATGAAGTTGCCGGCAGCCATCGAAATTCCCCTATACCAATATCTTGGCGGCCTGCCGTTGTTCTTGGAGATCAGTTCCGCCGTGCTCATCAAGCCTGCCTTCGGCGCCCAGTATGAGTTCGCGCGCGGTGCCTTTCGAATTACCTACGATGGCTACCAATCGTTCCTTGTTAAGAGCGGAAATGTCGATGCCGACGGTAGTGTCACCGGCGACATCAAACTCGATGAGTCCGAAGCAGGTTCAGGGGCTGCGGTCGGCCTCGTACTTGGGTTCGCCGCACCGCGAATTGAGTTGAGTATCGGCGTGAGCAAAGTTCTGAAGTTCGACGGAGTAAAGGACGCCGCCGAAAAGGCCGACAAGTACTTCGATCGTCTCGTGAGTAAGGCATTCGGCGCCGAGGGGCTCGCTAAGTTCAAGTCGTCGCCGATGAGCCAAGTCACGGCAGTCAAGATCGTCGACGCTGCAATGGGAAGCGAGGCCGCGGCTTTCATCGAACTTATTACGACGGCCGGTATGAGTCATACCGGGACTACCGTTTTGTCGCCATGTACCCGCACCGACTTACATCTGGTGGCAACCGTGGGGGCGTCGGCAAAAGCGCTTGGTCAGAGTGTAGGCGATGCCAAGAAGGATATCTTCAACAAGGACGTTACCCGGATTGTTCCCTCCCAAGACATGCTGTGCAAGCACCTGGATTGAATATGGTCATATACGCTGCCACTCATGAAAGTCAGGCCAACGGTACTCGCGATCCACGCTGGGCATGGCGATTATTCATGTCGGTGGGCATGGTGTTGTGCGCGTCGATGTCCTATGCGGATGAGGCACATCAAATTCCATTTGTGGAAGGCCTGACGGTGATGCGGGCCGTTGTAAGCGCCAGTCAGGGTGACTACGAAACAGTCAATGTTTTCAGTGACCTGACGGCCGCCTCTGTCAAAGTAACGAGGTCAGGCGAGGCTCCCGAAATTCCGGCGAGGTTCGAGAGATCACGGTTTCGCGCACCGTACGGCGGGGGGATATGCGCAGTGCCAGGACCATTCGTAGGTACTTTCATGAAACAGATCCGCAGGAATTTCCCGGCACGACGCCGGAATTTTCCGCTGTGATGGTCAATGAGATTCGCGCTGCCGGGCATACGACGGTGACCTATTTGGACATTGAACCTCAGTTTGGAACCACCGTAGTCGCACGCACGATGACGGGAACGTTGAAGCGCGTCGGGACCGGAGCGATCGAAGTCACAGTTCAAGTCAATGGTCAACTTCAAGCCTTGCGGGCGCTGCACGTCGCCGGCCGGCTGGCCGATGACGGCGACGGCGCAGACTTCGATTATGTGGTTCTCGATGACCCTGAAAATCCAATGATGCTGCGCGGCAAGGGACCGGGCTTTTCCACGGCAGTTACACGAATTGAATTTCCTCAACCTAAGACGGCGATGACGTCGCTCGAACGTTCCTTAGCGCAGGACAAACATGCGCTCGTCTACGGGATTTATTTCAAATTCGCTAAAGCGGACATTCGGCCAGTCTCCGAGCCGATGCTCAAGGAGATCGCCGCCATCCTGAAGAACAATCCGGACTGGAAACTCAGCATCATGGGTCACACCGATAATGTCGGCGGCGATGTGTCCAATTTGGACCTGTCGCGCCGGCGGGCGCAATCCGTGAAGGCGGCGCTGGTCGAGCGCTATGCGATCGCCGCCGATCGACTGACGAGCGACGGCCTCGGCGCATCCCAGCCGCAGGCAAAAAACGACACGCCGGAGGGTCGCGCGCGCAATCGTCGGGTTGAACTGACGCGGCTGTGACGATGCCAATGCCTCGCCGAAGCAACCAGGTATGTCAAGCGCTCGAGCAGGGTTGGCGCGACGGGGTTAGAGACCGGCAATATGTTATACATATTGCTCAGATTGTTTTGCGTAATCTCGCGTCTCTCTGGTCAGTCCCTATGTGAATTCAATCGCACGGGCCGCGCCTTGCGCGACGTCGTCATCCGTGGCTTACTCCGAAGGATAGGTGGACTAATTCCTGTCGGCGGATGAGCACTGGGCGCGATGGATACCGAAAATGTTGCTGATGTGACTCAGATCCTCGCGGCCGCAGCCGGCGGCGACCGCGCCGCCATTGATCAACTCTATGTCATCCTCTATCCCGAGTTACGTACTCTCGCTCATAAACGAGTGCGCGGTTCCGACAATGCGGTGATGCTCGACACCACTTCGCTGGTGAACGAGTCCTACCTTCGCTTCGTCAAAGTAGGCAAGCTAGCCGTCCAGAGTCGCCATCAATTTCTTTCTTACGCCGCCCATGTGATGCGATCGGTCGTGGTGGATTACGTGAGGCAGGCCCAAGCGCAGTGCCGGGGCGGCAAGAGCATCGACGTGACTTTGGACACAAATCTTCCGGATTCAATGGAATCGTCCGCGAGTGAGATCATTCGAGTCAATGATCTTCTGAACGAACTGGCGGCGGTGGATGCTCGTCTGGTAAGCGTGGTGGAAATGCGGTACTTCTCAGCCCTCGACAACGATGAGATCGCCGAGTGCCTCGGAGTTACCGGTCGCACCGTTCGCAGAGACCTTGAAAAAGTGCGGCTGTTGTTGCTTGACACGCTTGGACAATAGGAGCCGGGCGTGGATCGAGAGGTCATGCGTCAACGCTTGTGTTGACGAGAGGGGGAACCGATGAAGCGCACCGCCGGCGAGTACGCAGTACTACTGAGTCTGCTGGACGAGGCATTGGACTTGCCGGTAGCAGCACGCCTTGGGTGGGTCGACCACCTATCAGAATCTTACGATGATTTGAGGCCAACATTGCGGCGGCTTCTACTGGCCAAGTCGGCGCCCGAGACAGCTGGCCTCATCAATTTGCAAGGTCGAATCGCCGCGGCTGTATGCGACGCGGCTTTGCATCCAGAACCTTATGGGCTGCAGGCCGGTCAGCATGTCGGTCCCTATGAACTCCTTCGAGAAATAGGTCGCGGCGGCATGGGATTCGTCTGGCTGGCCAAGCGGGCCGACGGTGCATTCAAGCGATCCGTGGCATTGAAGCTTCCCGTCATTACCTGGGCCGACAGCCTGGGCGAGCGGATGACGCGCGAACGGGATATTTTGGCCGGCCTGGAGCACCCCAACATCGCCCGCTTCTACGACGCCGGCGTCGACGCGGTCGGTCGTCCCTTTATGGCGATGGAGTATGTCGAAGGACAGGCAATTGATGTGTACTGTCGGGAGCGCCGGCTATCGATACGCGAGCGTCTGGTGTTGATTCTTGATGTGGCCAAAGCAGTGGCTTACGCCCACTCCAAACTCGTGGTGCATCGAGATCTGAAACCCGCAAACATACTGGTTACCGCCGGGGGTGCGGTGCGCTTGCTCGACTTCGGGATCGCCAGGTTCATTGAAGGCGGAACTGCCGATGCCCGACTGACACAACTGGGGGGACGATTATTGACCCCCGACTACGCGTCGCCGGAGCAGGTCAGGGGCGAGACTATCGGTACCGCCGCCGACGTGTATTCGCTGGCAGTCGTCGCTTATGAATTACTCGCGCAGGTACGCCCCTATCGATTGAAAGACGCCCAAGCATCAAGCTGGAGTGAAGCGATCTTGCATGTCCAAGTACCACTTGCCAGCCGAGCCGCCGTTGATATCGCGGTACGACATCAGCTCTGCGGCGATCTGGATGCGATTCTTAACAAGGCGCTGAAAAAGGATCCCATGGAGCGCTATCCCACGGTAGCGGAATTCGCTGCGGACTTGGAGCGGCACCTCGGAGATCTTCCCGTTACCGCGCGTCCCGATAGCGTAAGTTACCGATGGCGCAAATTCATAGCACGCAATACCTTGCAAGTCGGTGCCGCGGCCTTCGTGTTCGCGGCGATACTGTCTGGCACCGCAGTAGCTCTGTGGCAAACCCATAAAGCGCGCGTAGAAGCGTCGCGCGCAACCGCGACTAAGGATTTCCTGGTCAGTATATTTCGCGCCAGTGATCCACGCATCGCCTCAGACAAGCCGCGCGGCGAGATGACGGTAAAAGAGGTGCTCGATCACGGTTCCAGTCGAATCGAGCAAGAGTTTGCCGGACAGCCGGACCTGCAGATCGAACTGTTGGGACTCACTGCCACGATCTACGACTATTTGTCCGAGGAAGAACGCTTTGCGGAAATACAAAAGCGTCGAATCGAGTTGGCGCGTGCCCACTACGGACCTACTCATCCCGTCGTAATCGACGGGCTCCTCGATGCGGCTGATGCTGCATGCGTCCGAGAAGATTTCGCCAAGGCCAGGCGGTTGCTGGAAGAGACCGATGCATTGCTGAAAAGCTCGGGTCAAGACCGGACCCTGTCGCGCGCCAATTGGTGGCGAACCAAGGCGCGGGTGCTCGGCGCGGTCGCGGGCGGTCTCGCCGAGCGGCAATACGCTCTGAACCAGGCCCTTGCTTTATATAAAGCTGTGGCACCGCGCAATAGCGACTACGCCGCCGCGTTGAACATGGCCTCGATGGACCACACCAAGCGCGGCGAGAGTGTGCAAGCCAAGCAGCTCCAGGAGCAGGCTTTGGCGGTGGCGGAGGCTGCGCCAGACCGAGACGATGCACTAATCGCACAATTGATGATCAACCTGGCGCGAAAGCAAGAGAGTGTTGGCGAATTCGTCGTTGCTGAAAGCACTTACTCACGTGCCGAAGCCTTGACGCGGAAGACTTTTGGCGAGCACCAATCGAATTACTGGTTGACTCTCGCTTTTCACGCGCAGTTGCTGCACATGCGCGGCGAACGCGAACGTGCAAATGAGCTGTTCGCGCAGATGTTAGCGACGATCCCGCAGGACTGGAAGACTAACAGTAATGACATGTGGGCGCGCGAGATCTACGCCCAATGTCTTGCCGCCGAGGGTCGAGCGCTGGAGGCGGTCCCCTTGTTGGAAGCCGCGCATCAGACTTATCTAACGCATTTCACGTCCGAGTCCGATGTGCGCGAAGTGCGCCGCGAGCTGGGTGACGTCTACGATCGAGTAGGCCGTACCCCAGAAGCACGCAAGCTCCTGGAGGCTGCGCGCGCAGAGTTCCTGGACAAGGAGGCGCCCGATTCCCCCCGGACGTTGCGCATCCGCGAACGCTGGGGGCGTTTTCTGTTGGACCATTCGAAGCCGGGCGACGCAGATTTTGCCGCCGCGCGGGTCGAACTTCACGCCGTGGTCGAAAAGGCCGGGGACCGGCCCCTGCTCGAACCCGCTCTCGCCCGTGCGGGACTTGCCCGCATCGCGGCTGCGGATGGCGACACCCCGCGCGCCCTCGACGGAAGCCGCCAGGCACTGGCTGCAATGGAGCGGGTGCAGGGTCTGTACGATTTACGAGCGCAACCGCGGCTGTGGCTGGTGCACAGCGCGGTGCTGCGAGGAAGCGGCGATACGACCGGCGCCCGCGAATGGGCCGCGAAGGCACTGGAAGCGAGCCTGCGTTACGACCACGCGGCCAGCCCGGCTATCGCCGAGGCGCGAGCAGCCGTGCGCCTTGCAACCGCCACCTCGTCTTACCAGTGACTCCAAGATTTCTTCATTTGAGTGTCCAATTCAGCAAAATTTTCCGTATATGAATATACCACCGCAAGATTTTTGAGAGCGGATTGGACTCGATAAGCGAGGAATAGGACATTGCGCAAATGTATTTCAAAATCGAAAGTGAGGAGCACGCAACCGCCACGGCATGACGCAGCACAGATGAAGGCCCGGCACATTGAATCCTCCAGCCAAGCCCGCTCGGGCGGATCACCGTGATCGGCGCCTTCCCCCCTTTTTCCTGCAGGTGCTTCACAGGCTTGTCGATCAGCGTCCTTGTGCCTCCGAAGATCGTTCAAGGCCTTAATGAGTTGAGAATATGCCGAAACTAACCATCGTCTGCGCCAACGGAATGCTGTTCGCAGCGGTGACCGTCATTGCGCTAAGTCTTTCTGATGCACGATCGCAAGGTCTGGGCGCGCACGCCAGTGTCACAAGCTCGGCACCTACAGAAGAGGTCAAGCTGCTTCGTCAGCAACTGAATCTGTTGACCGGCCGGGTCACTGAGCTGGAAAAGAAAGCCGAAGACGTCAAAAACAACAGCGATGACGATGTGCAGACGAAGAAAATGGAACAGCGACTCGCGGCGATCGAAACCTCGCAGGCCCAGCTTGCGGCGGAGTTGGCAACCGCAAAGAAAGCCGAAGTCGCCAACGGTGGAGCATCTCATGCAGCTGCAGGATCGCGTGTGCAGGCCCCGTTCCAGGTGTTCGATGAGAAAGGCAAGGTCATTTTTCGCGTCGGGCTCGACGCCGAACACGAGACTCCCGAGGCCGTCATCGGTGACGCGGAGGGCGGACATATCTGGTTCGTGGCCGGCAAGGATCGTTCGTTTGCGCGCTTCTACAGGTCGAAAGACAGGGGCGGAGTGCAAATTGTTGCTTCACCCCAGGAAGCGTATGTCGCCGTGAAAAAGCCTGAGGAGGACGTGATGGCGTATTTGGGTAGCGAGGCCGACAACGAATTCGGAGTCTTTCTGTCACACGGCAAGACTAATTCGGCTAGGCTCGTCATAAGACCATCCCTGGCCGGGCGCTTGACGTTGAGTGATACGGACGGATCCGTCACTGTGGAGGCTGGGACAATGGACAATGGCAAGGGCCAGGTGAAGACTGGACCCTTTTGCTGCAAGCCCCCAGGTGCGATCGGGCCGCATCAATACATTGAGGGAAGAGACCATGAATGACCCACCCTTAAGCCGAAGGCAATTTAAGCGGTCCGGATTCCTCGACAGCAAGCTGCGGTCGTGCGACCTGGTGAAATTGCGGGTCCGCGACGTCTGCCAAAGCGACCGGATGGCGCACGCGCCTCCTTAGGCGTTCGGGTTCGTCTT
>JALYIT010000034.1 GCA_030775645.1 Pseudomonadota bacterium
CAATGGTGATGACGATCTCGAGCAGGCTGCGTAGTGAATTCGGGTTGCGGTAGCGAGCCAACACCTTGGACCAGCTGGACGCATTGACGGTTTCGGTAGCCAAAACCGCGCTTTGTTCGCCCATCAACTTAGCCCTCATTTCTCGTCGTTGTGCTTGAATCGCAGGTCCCAATAGCACGGGTGCCTGACATTTGGAATGCTGGCTTTTGCCGGCCCGGACCAGGGGAATCGGGTGAAAAAATCATGCGGCGATGAGGCTTGCGAGATACTCGTCGTCCCAGCCTGCTGTTTTGCGGCGGAGGCGGATGGAATCCTTGCCCGGGGCCTTTCGGGTGAGATTGTAGGCGATGTGCCGGCAGGTGGCGAAGTTGGCTGGGGCGTTGTCGGTTCTGACGCGGCATTCGTCGTCGCGAAAGACCATGTCCATGACCCAGTGCAAGGAATTCTCGATGGCCCAGTGGGCGCGGATCATCGGGCCGACCGCGGCGGCCAGCATCACCAGCGAGGTGATGTAGAACCGCGTCTCGTCGGTGATCTTGCCGTTGATTTCGCGCCGGCTTTCGACCACGACCACGGCGTGGAGGCCGGGCCATTGATGGCGCTCCTGCAGCCAGGCGACATCGTGGATCACGGTGTAGTTTCGGGTCTCGATACGGCCGTGATCGCCGTCGACGGTTTCGTGCGTGCTGATCGTGGTATCCTTATATTGCAAGGCTTTCTGCTCATCGACGAAGACCTCGACATCCTCGCGCAGGGTGCCCTGATTGCCCTTCAGCGCGATAATGTAATCGGCTTTTTTCTCGATGATTTTGCTGGCGATGTTGCGCTGGCAGCCCATCGCATCGATCGTCACCACCGCGCCCTCGATCGACATCATGTCAAGCAGCGCCGGAATGGCGACGATCTCGTTCGACTTCTCGCTCACCTTCACTTGGCCTAGCACGATGCGTTGCCGCGCTGCGAAGGCAGAGACGATATGGATCGCCTCTTTGGAGCCTTTCGTCTGATACGAGCGCCGCGAGGTCTTGCCGTCGATCGCGATGACCTCGGCGGGCGTGTTGGTCAGCGCCGCGACCCAGGCCACAAAGCAAAGCTGAAAGGCGCGGGCGTCGAGCGTGGCAAAGATATCGCCGAGATGATCATGCGAGGGCGTGCCGTTCACATAGGGCCGAAACCGCCGCAGGAGTTCGATCTTCCGCTCGCCAAACCGGGCGATGTCGGTAAACGCCTCCGCCCCGGCAAGAACCGCCAGAAGAATCAGGAGCAGGACTTCCGGCAGCGGATAATCCACCTTGCCGGCCTGACGATGATCCGGCAACTGGCTGAAATAGTGAAGGAAACTCGTCGTCTCCGCGATCGCTGCAAATCGTGTCCCGTCGGAAACCATCACCGTCCTCCACCTGCGACTCAGTGGATGACAACAGATTCAGCACTTCAGCCTTTTGTCACGAACCACTTCACCCGATTGCCCTGGGGTTACAACGCGCGCCCTTGCCCGCCGCTCAATCCTTCCAGGGACCGTATTCGCCGTCTCCTGCCATCGCGACCGCGAACGGGCGCAGCGTGTGCAGCACGCGGATCGAGTCGCTGTGATGCGCCAGCACCTCCGGCAGTCGGCGATTGGCCGTCGGGCTCTAATCCAGATCGGCGCGGCTTTTCGTGTGTATCCCGCATTGAAAATCACTCATGGTTCTGGGTTCTAGAAAGGCGTATCCGGGGCGCCTTAACTAAGCCGGGCGGCGCAACGTTGGCTAAAGGCCACCCAATAGTCGTATAGCTGGGCGGCCGCCGAGCGGGCGCGCCGCGTACGCGGTCTGTCGGGACCCAAGGAGTAGTAGTCATGGCTTTCAAGCCGAATTACCGCCAGCAGCGCTCGGACCGCGACCGCTCCACCCGCTCCAAGCAGGACGAAAAGCTGCAGAAGCTGATTGAGCGCTCCGCCAAGCGCAAAGCCGAGCGCGAAGCCGCCGGACTTCCGCCCGAAGCCGAGGGAGCCGAAGGTACGGCGCCCGAGGGCGAGCACGGCTGAGACTTACGTGCCTGGAGCGGCTTCCTTCACGTACCAATCGGCAATTTGCGCGCCGGTCATGAACGTGACGTCCTTTTTCGCCGCGATCAGCGCGATCACCTGGCGGAAATATTTCACGCGGTGCGCCGCGCCCATGATGTAGGGATGCAGCACCAGCGCCATCACGCGCGCGCCGTCCGCGCTGTCGGCGTAAATCTGCTCGAACTGGTCGCGCGCGCGGTCGAAATATTCCGACGCCTTGTGATGCTGGATCAGCATCATGGCAACGTCGTTGCACTCCTGCGTAT
>JALYIT010000035.1 GCA_030775645.1 Pseudomonadota bacterium
CTGCAGACACTCAATCGGGAACAGGGAAAGACCATCATCATGGTGACTCACGACCCGCTTGCGGCCGATCATGCGTCACGCACACTGCACGTGGATAAGGGTCGGCTGGTCGATTCGCCCGTGCGCAGCGCTGCATGAATTATTTCATGCTCTTCCCGCACTTCGATACAGGCGCGGTCGCCACACGCCGAGAAAAATGTTGACGAGAGCAAGCGTCGACAGTATGAACAGTCCGCCCCACTCCGTGTGCAGCGCCTGCTCGAATTGAGCCGCATCAGCTTGGCCCGAAACCGCAAGCGCGGAAAGTTCGGCGGTGTGTCGTGCGCTTGCGGCGACTGTTAATAACGTACCTTCGAAAGTACCGATACCCAGCAGCGCTTTCACCCAAGCCCAAGCGGCGTTCTTGTAGGCGGCGTTCGCGGCTATCGCCAGCAGCCCGCTGACGAGCACGATTGCAAGCGAGGGTATCAGCAACCATTTGGTGATCGAGGCGATCCCTTGCAGCACAGCCGCATAAGCAACCTGCGGTTTCGTGGGGGCGGTGGCAAGAAGCACGATGGCAGCGGCGAATGATCCCATGGTGCCTACCGCCCCGATCTCGTGCAGTGTCTTAAGTAGATTTTTAAGCATACGTGCTTGAGTAAGCCAACCTCATGAGGTAATTTCGAACTCAGAATACCGCATGATCGCCGCGCTGAGGCGCCGCTCGGCCGTTGATCAGACTCGCGTAGAAATCAAATAAGGTCTCGGATCCAGTTGAGGGAGTGGCTGTTTCCTCATAGCGTTCTGTCTCGGTGTTTAGAACGAGCATGGATTCGGTAGCGTAGTAGCGGCCGATGCGCGCCAGTTCTGCTTTTTCGGCCAGCTGAGGCAGCACTCGGCCGGCGATATCGAGCACCGCGATAACGCCATCGAGGATCCGGACGGGAACTTGTTGAAATCGTGCTGGGCGCCCGAGCAACGAGAACAAGCGCTCGCCCTGTTGCCGTGGCGTTATGGCTTTGCCCGGCCCGCCGATCGGCAAAATACGGTTCCAACGCATTTCATCTTCCAAGCAATCGAGTAGGTAGTTTGCGAGATCCTTGTCGCTGATCGGCTTGCACGCCGTCAGCGTGCCGTCCCCGAAGATAAGAAAGGGTTTACCCCGCTTGACTCGTTCGACTTGCCCGGACAAAGACTTAAAGAATGCCGTGGGTCGCACGATCGAGTACTTCACGCCAGATTCGATAAGAACTTTTTCGAAGGCCAACTTGGCGTGCTGAAATGCAAGTACCGGCTTCTGAACACAGATTGCCGACAACAGAACAGCATGCGCTACACCAGAATTCTGTGCCGCTGCGAGGGCGTTACAATTCGCGAGATGATCGATGGCCCACGCATCCCGAGGTGTGCCGGTTCGCGAAGCCATACAGGAGATCAGAGCGTCAAAGCGTTCGCCGCGAAATCCATCGCGCTCCAGGGAAACCGGGTCTCTTACATCGCCCAAGCGCACAGTGGTGCCCGCCAGCACCCTGACAATATCATCCGCAGGCTGTGACCCGCCAACCGCCGGCCGGCGTCGAGCGAAACACACGACTTCGTGACCACGCCGCACCAGAGCGTGCGCAACTGCTCGGCCGATCGTGCCTGTCGCGCCGAGCAGGAATACACGCCGCCTTTGCAGTGATAACAACATGGCGTTGCTAGATTAGCGGATTGCCAAAAATGGCGAGGAGTAACTTCAACTCACGCGTATGGAACACGAAAACCAGGCCCGGCGCATTTGCGCGGCGTGTTATAGCGACGGCTCACCCGGGGCAACCGACATCCACGAATGTCCGTGATTCAAATCAGGCGCCCGGCTTTTGTGCCCACACTCTGCACCAACCGCCTTGAGGAACTGCGTGACCGGCAAAGATATTACAGCCGCCACTGGCCTCGCCGGCTGTAGCCTGAAACTGCGCGCAAGTTCCGCATTTCTGGCCGGCTAGATGCGTCGGGTTGGTTGCGGCGTCCACCTTGGTTGAATCGGTGACAAAACCGAGAGCCTTTGCCGTCGGATCATTAGGATCAAGGGGTGTTAAGCCGGCGCTTCGCGCCGCCAAAGATATCAGGCCAAGAAAGGGCATGATTGAAATCGCGGTCACGCCGCGCTTTACCAGAAATCGTCTCGAAATCTTCGGTTTCATTCGTTCGTCCTCGTCGCTAAAAAAGGTCTCCAGCGCCTAAAGCGAGCGCCGGTATTGCAATCATGCGCGCACGCGGTTCCACCGCAGCGTTAAATCGGCGACATGTGCCACCAAGGCAACTACCAGCCAGACTGCAATCTGGCGCCACTCAAAGCCCTTCAGTGAGGCTCGCAGCGCCAGTAACAACGCGGCACCGGCGCCCAAACCGGTGAGCAATTCGGCAACGCTTGGCCCGCGCCCGGTTCGACGCCGAAACCACATCAAAACTACGAGCTCGAGCAGCATGGCGGCCAATATCGCGCCAGCAACCGCTCCGGTGGCGAAAAATTCATCCACCGCTTGGGAAAGGTGCGTTCAGTTGCACTATTTTCCAGTTCAGCACCGCCGCGAAACTGACCCAAGCTAAGTAAGGCAGCAGCAATAGGGCCGCCAGGGCACTGGCCCGAGCTAATAATATGATGAGCAGCGCGATCGAGAGCCACAGGAAGCCTACTTCGATAAGCGCCCAGTCTGGTCGCTCAAGCCTAAAGAACAACAGACTCCAGAATGTGTTTAACAAGCCATTCAGTGCGAACGCTGCAATGATCCGGATTCTCGCGGCCTTGCTTCGTTCTAGCCGCCAGTACCTCAGACCGGCGATGGCCGAGAGAGCAAAAATAAGAGTCCACGCGGGGCCAAACAACCAATCAGGCGGTTGCCAACTCGGCTTGGCCAGGTGGTAATACCAATGCCCGAGACGCGTGATGATCGCACCCAGCGCTGCAACGGTGAGCGCCGATACGGCAGCGGCTATTGTTGGCCTTGCACGCCTGCCCCACACAGGCGTCACGTCCTGATCAGACCAAACAGATGCGCCATATCCTTGGCAAAAATTCTCAGGTGGGTCATCGGCTTCGCGCGCACCAACTTCTTATGCATATAAGCTTGCCACGTTAATCGCTGGACATCTTTGTCCCTGCAGATGCTGACGAAGCGTTCTCGACGCTTGTCGGTAGAGTACCAAAAGCGCTGCATGATTCCGAGAACCCAAAACACCGTACCGTGTGCTTTCATAAAATCGCGCCGTGCATCGCGCAATGCGCGCGCATCGTGATTGAGTAAGAATTTCGACACAGCAGCGGCGGCATAGCGACCGCCGGCCATGGCGTAATAAATTCCCTCGCCCGACGCCGGAGCCACGACTCCTGCAGCATCGCCGGCGAGCACGGTATCCTTCCCATTATCCCAGCGCGGCAGGGGCTTCATCGGAATAGGCGCACCTTCTCGCCGGACCGTTTCAAAACCCTCTAGTGATGCCAAGGCGCGCAAATCGAGCACAGCACCACGTAACGAGAAGCCCTTATTGGCGCTTCCGACCCCGACGCTGGCGGTATCGCCGTGCGGAAAAACCCAAGCGTAGAAGTCTGGCGACAGTCTTCCCTGGTAGTACACATCGCATCGTGTTGGGGAATAGGAGCCCGACCGATTGACCGGCACCCGCACGATCTCGTGATAGGCGGCGACGAACCGAATTTTGTCGGCGCCGCGAATGCGCTGTCTTGCCACTGCCGACCTCGCTCCGTCGGCACCGATAATCGCGCGTGCGCGCACCTGCACCGCTCGCCCCGACTCGCGAAAATTCACGATCGCAGTGCCATCCAGAGCATCGTCGATGGTGTCGAACGTACCGCGACACAAATCCGCGCCCGCAGCTACCGCACGCTCACGCAACCAATCATCGAACGATTCGCGATCAACCATCCCGACGAAGCCGCCTTCAATCGGCATATCCACCGCGGTTTGAGTCGGGGAGATCATTCGCGCCGAGTCCACGCGCGCAACTAAAAGCGAATCGGGAATCGAGAATTCTTCAATCAATTTGGGCGGAATGGCGCCGCCGCAAGGTTTGATGCGTCCAGCGCGATCCAAGAGTAAGACCCGATGGCCGAGTCGCGCCAAATCGTTTGCCGCAGTCGCTCCCGAGGGACCACCGCCGACAACCACCACATCATATGTGTCGAGGTTTGTCATACAGCATGCGCGCCGACTTGCCTCGCCGCTCGGCGCTTCGATCTGGAGTCGATCTTCCCGGCGAAGCTTGCCGCAATCAAAAACAACAGAGCTTCCACTCCGAAGACAACCGCAAAGGCAACGACGGGTGATCCAAAGAAGAAGCGCATTGAATCTACGACGGACGTTCCTAAAACCCCGCCGAGCGCAAAAGCGATCGCTTGCGCCGCACCCCAAATTCCCATGCGTACACCCGCGCTGTTTGATTCGCCTTGATGGGCAAGTTCCATCATCGAACCGATTGCCGCAACAGCGAAGGCACCGTTTGAAACGCCAAGGAACGCCACTGAAACTCGCAACGGCCAATGCGGGCCGATCAAGTCGGCACAGCATAGGCTCAACAACGCCACAGCGCTGGCGCAGCAGCCGGCCACTGTCCACGTCCGCAGCGACCCGAAACGCCGCTTGCCGCTGCACGCCACTCCGACAGCGATCATGCCGAGCAGAGCCGAGGCATGCCAAAGCCCGGAAAACCGCGCGGATTCTCCGAGAGAATATCCAAAAACCAAACCTGCGAAAGGTTCGAGCAGCAGTTCCTGCGCGCTGTAAGCCAACATCGAAATGAAGACAAAAACGGTAAAGCCCCGCGCTTGAGGCTCCGCCCACACGCGCTGCAAAGCAGCTTTGAACGGCGGCGTCCCCGTCAATGCCGGTGTCGTTGGAGCTTGCTTGCCGACGATGCCCGGTGCCCCTTCCACGCGCCAAAGCGCGAGAACCGAAACCCCAAAAGCGATTCCAGCGGCGATGCTCGTCACAACTATCAAGCGCCGCGGCGAGAATGGGTCCAGGAAGTGTCCCACCGCGGTCGAGGTTATAGCGAACCCCGCGATCATCAATATCCACATGATCGTTGAGGCTGCAGCGCGCCGGTTCTCCGCAACGCGTTTGGCAGCGAAAACCAGCAACGAAGTGCCGGCGGCGCCCACCCCCAATCCAACCATGGCGTATGCGATTACCGCCAGAGCCAATGCCGGGATGGGATTCGATGAGATGGAAACCGTGGCGACGGCGCACAGTATGCCGCCAATCGCGAGCACGGCCATGCCGCCCAAAATCCAAGGAGTGCGCCGCCCGCCTCTGTCCGAACCATAGCCGAAGCGCGGACGAATCATTTGCACGGCGTAATGCAGCGCGACCAACATCCCTGGTAGCACCGCTGGCAAAGCGTACTCGACGACCATCACTCGATTGAGAGTCGAGCTAATCAAGACTACAACTGATCCGAGCGCCGCCTGAACCAGGCCTAAGCGAAAAATGTCGAGCCAGCGAAGCGGCGCACTTTGCTGGACCGCAAGCTTCATTGCCCGATGCCCCGCAGCGCAAACGCGACCACCAACATCCCGAGCACATAGAGACTGACCCCCGTACCGTTGTACCAGGGTGCCTTCGCGCGCGGATCGACCAATAGCCGCCGCATCAGCAACAACTGCGCGCCCAGCAAGCCCCCTACCGCACAGGCGGCGTAGGTTTGACCCCACGCGATGAGCAGCGCAACGACGGCCAACTGCGGTAAGGCCATTGCGACGCACGCAACCTCGCCCGCGTGTTCTGCGCCCAGGCGCACCGGCAAAGAGCCAATCCCGCAACGGCGATCGCCGTCGATCGATTTAAAATCATTGAGCGTCATGATGCCGTGCGCCCCGAGGCTGTATAACAGCGCCACGAGGAGAATCTCGTTCGACGGACTTACACCTCCAGCCATAATCGCGGCACCTGTGACCCAGGCAAAGCCCTCATAGCAGACGGCGCACGCCAAGTTACCCCACCAACCATTGCGTTTCAGTCGAATCGGCGGCGCGCTATATGCCCACGCGAGCGATAACCCTATGCTCGCAGCGCCGAAGACCCAGCGGCCTAGAGCAGCGGCGCACACCAGGGATAGCAGCGTCCAGATAATTGCGACATACAGGCCCCATCGACCCGGCATACGGCCCGAGGGGATCGGCCTGTTTGGTTCGTTGATTGAATCGACATGGCGATCGAACCAATCATTAACTGCCTGACTGGACGCGCAAAGCAGCGGCCCGCAGAGCAGCACCCCCGCAATAATCCGCGACCAGTGCCCCTGGGCAGGAACGCCGGATGAAATAACCCCACAGCCAAAAGCCCACATTGGCGGAAACCAGGTGATCGGCTTTAGCAACTCGATCACGACTGCTGGAGCCGGCATTTCGGCAACAACGGCAGCGTTTGCGGGGCGCGACATGCGGCGACTCGTCAGTTATTCAAAATTGTACTGCTCGCTTTCGGTCGAGGTTAAATCCCCCAGCCCGTAGCGCCGCAATTTTGCATAGAGACTTTGCCGGCTGAGACCAAGGATCTCCGCCGCCGACGCGCGGTTGTCTCCCGTCAGTTCGAGAGCCGCTTCGATGCAAAGCTTTTCGATCATGTCCGTCGACTCACGGACCAGATCCTTCAACGGCACCCGCCCGACCAACTCTGTCAGCTGCGCCACGGAGCGTGGCTTGTCCCGATTGACCTGCCGGTCGAACGTGACCCGCTGCCCTACATCGCGAATCGTAAAGCCGAAGCACGGTTCTTCGCCGTCAATTACCGACACGGCGCAAATTTCGACTTCGCTGTTCGAACCGAACTCACCCCGTACGTGGGTCGCGAACAACCGCAATGATCCGTGCTCGCGAAGCTGAGCCGTCAATAGGTTGAAATCGACGCCCGGCCGTCCCAACCATCGCTCGAGGGATTCATTGCGCGCTTGCTCTTCGGATGCCAACTGCACCAAATCCAGGAACGCCCGGTTTGCAAACAAAATTCGCCCATCCAGACCTGTAACCACAAACCCCTCTGGTGCACCGGCGACAATCTCCAACACTTTGGATTGTTGCGTCGTCGCCGCGCCAGAAGGCTGGTGCGCGCCGGAAGGGGCTAATCGAACCAGGAAAAAGGACGCTCGTTCCTCGCGGAACAAGGACGCAGAAATGACAAATTCCCGTGCGCCGTCCGCGGAGCGCACCGGCACATCATTGGTCCGCCCGGTCGCCGCCACTGCGCCCAACAGACTCTGGAGGGAATGCGTGCTGGATTGATCAAAGCCCTCGGGGAACAGTCGGCCGACGAGGCGTTTATTGCCTTCGCCCATTACTCTACCGGCTGCTGGGTTTGCCTCTAGAATCTTGCGAGTTGCCGCATCGACGATGAGTACCGCTTCAGAAGCGACTTGGAACAGCAGCCTGTGACGGGCCTCCGCTTGCCGCAATTTCAGGTATTCACGTTCCATCGACTGTTGCGTATTGACAAGCTGTTGTTGCAAGCTCGCCATCACCTGCATACTTCGGCCGAACGCAACCACGTGACCATGACTGGATAGTTCGACTGCCGCATACATCACCGGCAGATCGGGGCCCTTGCTCGAGCGGTGATTCACCACGCGCCATCGCGGCGCCCCCTTGCCGCTCGATTCGCGCAGCAATGCCTCAATTTTCGGCCGGCTGTCGTCGGTCACGGTGTCGGCCCACTGCTTGCCAACCCATTTGTCCGTCAATTCTTCGGCGAGTTCGGCATTGCCAAACGACACATCGCGAATGACGCCGCGCTCGACATCCGAGACCACCAACGCGACATCCGAGGCAACGGTGATCAATCGGCCTGCTGTCTCGCTATCAATATCGGTCAACCACTTTTTCGCGCCGCTAAACTGCTTCACGTGACCTCATTGCCATCGCCGAACGCTAAAACCACCCAGCATCGTTCGGCATCTAGTTACTAACTGAGCGCCCCGCCCGCCTGTCACACAGGAGCTGCGCCTTTTGAACCGCCTCGTTGCCATCTGCTGCGGTGGCATCTGCACCCACGGCATCGGCAATCTCGGGCTTGCTCACCAGCAAAGGACCGCCGATCAGGACGCCGACGGAGGGGTTGCGCGAAAACTGGCGGATCGATGAAATTATCTTGGACAACTCGCCGACGCTGGAATCGCGGGCCACCGACAATCCCACTACTGTAAACCAATTTTGACGTAAAATTTCGATAATATCCGAGCGATTGGTCGGAAATTCGTGCCAAACCTCCCACCCCGCGCGGCGCAAGAACTGCGCCACCAGAGTAATCCCGAACGTGTGCTGCTCCCCCGGGACCGGCGCGAGCAGGACGCGGCGACCCGATAGGGATTCCCCCTCATTGGCTGAAAATTCGCTGCTCAGCTCGCGCAGCACCTGATGCAGCCGGCACAGACCCACGGTGACCTGCATGAAGTCGCATTCGTCCTGTTCCCACATCAGACCCAGCTCGCGCGCCGCTGGCGCCAGCAACTGCAGACAAATGATTTCGTGGGTGGCCCCGCGCTGCCGCACCGCTTCCACGTAGGCCGACGCGACTCCTGCATCGTGAGCCAGCAACAAACGTACTAATTCCCTAATATCTGCGCAATCAGGCGGCTTGCACTCGGTTGCCTTAACGGTCTCCAAAGACCCTGAAACCCGTCGCGCCAGTACCAGTCTGGGCACGATTTCCCCTTCAATGGTGCGCACCAGCCGCGCCATGCGAAGCGACTCTTCCGTCGTCTCGTCCTTCGACGGCCGCGCGCCGTTACCCTCCCAAACGCTCCCGCCTCCCCCCTGCTCTGCGTAGTCACCGATGTGCATTGGTCCACCCTCCAATGAAAACGCGGGTCAAACCCCCGCCGGCCGCAACGTCCTTTTCTTTCTTAGGATCGATCCATATTCAATTTTTCACTCGAATCGACGGGTTCGACCCGACAATCGCAATTCTTCTGAAAATTGTCAAGCGAACTTTACGTATAGATGTATTGACAGAATAGCGCCGAGGGGAATAGGGTTCCGACACCGATGGCGCTGTATACCCCAGAGCAACGAGCGAGACGCGATAAGTCCCCGTGGACAGTGGTCCAGGGAGTTCTCGCTCCAGTCCAGTTTCTCGTGTTTTTGACCAGTGCAGCGCTGGTCATGCATTTTTTGGTCACCGGTGCGGGTTTCGCGGCGGCAACGATTTCGGTAGTCATCAAGACCCTCGTTCTTTACACGATCATGATCACCGGCTGCATTTGGGAGCGGGAAGTCTTCGGCCGTTACCTGTTCGCTTCGGCCTTTTTCTGGGAAGACTTTGTCAGCATGTTCGTGCTCGCATTTCATACCGCGTACTTAGGCGCGTTGCTGTTCGGCTCGTTGCATGCCCGCTATCAAATGTACATCGCACTCCTAGCGTATGCCGCCTATTTGGTGAACGCAATGCAGTTTTTGATAAAACTTCGCGCGGCCCGGATCGAGGCGGTCCCGCCATCTCGCGACCGAAACCGGTTTGGGTCACAGCCCTCGGAATCAGGGTTTACGGCATGATCAGCGGGAGTGGCAACGGCACTTCCAGTCAGGCCCCCCTGCCGGGAAATTTGCGCATTTCGACCGAGCGAGGTCAGCGCGAGGTCTTCTGCGGATTGACCGGCATCATTTGGCTGCACCGAAAGATTCAGGATGCTTTTTTCCTGGTGGTGGGTTCGCGCACCTGTGCGCACTTAATCCAGTCTGCTGCGGGAGTCATGATCTTTGCCGAACCGCGATTCGCAACTGCCATCATAGATGAACGCGATTTAGCCGGCCTGGCGGATGCAAATGAAGAGCTCGATCGGGTAGTCACACAGTTGCTGGCTCGCCGCCCAGATATCAAGCTGCTGTTCCTCGTCGGCTCCTGTCCCTCCGAAGTGATAAAGTTAGACCTGTCGCGAGCGGCGTTACGTTTGTCGACGCGCTTCTCGCCCCGGGTGCGCATCCTGAACTACTCCGGTAGCGGGATCGAAACGACGTTCACGCAGGGCGAGGACGCGTGCCTGGCATCGATGGTGCCAAGTCTGCCCCCTACCGCCGCCGAAGCTTTGCCCAATCTGCTTATCGTCGGGGCTCTGGCCGATGTCGTTGAAGACCAAATGCGCCGATTGCTCAACGACATGGGCATCGCGAAAGTAGATTTCTTTCCGCCACGCCGCTCCACCGAACTGCCAAAGATCGGCCGCCATACTCGCTTTTTACTGGCGCAGCCATTTCTCGCCGATACGGCGCGCGCGTTGCAGGAGCGCGGCGCAAGTTTCATTCCGGCGCCATTTCCTCTCGGCGCGGAGGGAACGCTGGCTTGGTTGAAAGCGGCTGCGCGGGCTTGGCAGGTGGATGAGAGCATATTTCGCAGTGCAACCCAGCCCTCCTATGAGCGCGCGCTGCGCTCATTGGCGCGCTACCGGGATATCCTGGCGGGCAAGCGAATTTTTTTCTTTCCGGATTCGCAGCTTGAGCTGCCTCTCGCGCGTTTTTTGGCACGAGAGATGTGCATGCAGCTTATTGAAGTCGGTACGCCTTACTTGCACCGTGCGCATCTCGCAGCCGATCTGGCGCTGTTGCCACACGGCGTGTCTGTCGTCGAGGGACAGCACGTCGACAATCAGTTGGACCGCTGTCATGCCGCAAAGCCCGACCTTGTAGTCTGTGGATTGGGGCTAGCGAACCCGCTGGAGGCCGCAGGACTGACCACGAAATGGTCAATTGAATTGGTGTTTACGCCCATCCAAGGCTTCAATCAGGCCGCCGATCTTGCCGAGCTATTCGCCAGGCCGCTGGTACGGCGCGCTCGACTGGTGGCCTAGCGTGCAACTCACCGTCTGGACATACGAAGGACCACCGCACGTCGGTGCAATGCGCATCGCCACCGCGATGAAAGATGTCCACTATGTACTGCACGCTCCTCAAGGCGACACGTATGCCGATCTGTTGTTTACCATGATAGAACGGTTGCCGCGGCGGCCGCCTGTCACCTACACGACGTTTCAAGCGCGCGATCTGGGCGGCGATACCGCAGGGTTGTTCCAACGGGCGGTGAGCGAAGCATACGAGCGTTTCAAGCCGCAGGCGCTCTTGGTCGGTGCATCCTGCACGGCTGAATTGATTCAAGACGACCCCGGCGGCCTCGCCCGTGCGTTGAAATTGCCGATTCCTGTCGTGCCCCTCGAGCTGCCTTCCTATCAAAAGAAGGAAAATTGGGGGGCGGCGGAAACCTTCTACCAACTGGTTCGAACGATGTGCGCCTCGCAGGCGCCGCCGCCGGGCTTCAAGCGAGTGCCGCCGCCGGTGGGGACGCGTGCAAGTTGCAACGTGCTGGGTCCCGCAGCCTTAGGATTCCGCCATCGCGATGACCTTGAAGCTGTGCGGCAGATTCTGCAAAAGCTGCAGATCGACATCAACGTGATCGCGCCCCTCGGCGCCACACCAGCGGACCTGTCCCGCTTGGGGCACGCAGACTTCAACGTCGTGCTGTATCCGGAAATAGCGGGCGTTGCGGCGCTGTGGCTGAAACGCACATTTGACCAGCCGATTATCGGCACAGTGCCGATCGGGCTGGGCGCCACACACGATTTCATCAGGGAGGTCGCGAGGGCTGCACACACCGATCCGAGCCCGGCGCTCGATGGGGAGTCATCGCATGCCGGTTGGTATTCAAAATCGGTCGACTCAACATACCTCACTGGCAAACGCGTTTTCGTGTTCGGCGACGCCACTCACGCCATTGCGGCGGCGCGGATTGCACGCGATGAGTTGGGCTTTACGGTGGTCGGGTTAGGCACTTACAGCCGCGAGTTTGCCCGCGAAGTACGCGAGGCCGCGAAACTCTACGGGCTTGAGCCACTGATCACCGATGACTACTTGGCGGTGGAAGCCCAAGTCGCTGAGTTGCAGCCCGAATTGGTGCTTGGCACGCAGATGGAACGGCATATCGCCAAGCGATTGTCGATCCCTTGCGCGGTCATTTCCGCCCCAGTACACGTGCAGGATTTCCCCGCGCGTTACTCGCCGCAAATGGGATTCGAAGGCGCCAACGTGATCTTCGATACCTGGGTACACCCGTTGATGATGGGCTTGGAAGAACACTTGCTCACCATGTTCCGCGGCGACTTCGAATTCAACGATAACGCGCCCGCCTCGCACCTTGGCTCGAGTGCCCGTCATGCAACAACCGATGCGCAGAGCGCTGTGCTTGCCACCTCATGGGCGCCCGAAGCAGAAAAAGAATTGGGGAAAATACCGTTTTTTGTGCGCGGCAAAGCCCGCCGCAATACCGAGCGTTTCGCTGCAGAGCGCGCGGTCGATGTGATCACCGTGGAGACCTTATACGATGCCAAAGCGCATTACAGCCGCTGACTCGCCTACGATTCGCCTCGTCGTGGTGACCATGGACAGTCACCTAGCAAGTGCTACATCTCGAGCGTCGCAGCGCTTGCGGGCGGATTTCCCCGGACTGCTTCTTACGATGCACGCGGCAGACGAATGGGGCAGCGACCCGGCTGCCCTGCAGCGATGCTGCGATGATATCAGCGGTGCCGACATCATCGTTGCGACTATGCTGTTCATGGAAGATCACTTCCAGCCGGTGTTGTCTGCCTTGCAGGCGAGACGCGAACGCTGCGACGCGATGATTTGCGCCATGTCCGCAGCTGAAGTCGTGCGGTTGACGCGCATGGGGCGTTTCAGCATGGACGGCCAGCAAGGAGGGCCGCTGGCGCTGCTCAAGCGGCTTCGCGGCGCCAAGAAAGGTACGCGCACGGCCGGCGCCGAGCAAATGAAAATGCTGCGGCGGATCCCGCAATTCTTACGGTTCATTCCCGGCACCGCCCAAGACGTACGCGCATATTTCCTGACGTTGCAGTACTGGTTGGCTGGATCGGAAGACAACGTGGTCAACATGGTGCGCTTCCTCATTGGTCGCTACGCCGCCGGTGCCCGCGCATCGCTGCGCAGTAATGCCAAGGTTGCCCCGCCCATCGATTATCCGGAAGTGGGCGTATATCATCCGCGCCTACGGACCCGCCTCTGCGATTCGGCGCAGCCTCTGCCCAAGGGCGGCGACCAAGGCACTGTCGGACTTCTGTTGCTGCGTTCCTACCTTTTGGCTGGGAACAGCGCGCACTACGATGGCGTGATCGCGGCCTTGGAAGCACGGGGGCTGCGTGTTATTCCGGCGTTCGCGGCAGGACTGGACGCGCGTCCGGCGATCGAGAAGTTCTTCCGCCGCGAGGGCAAAACTGCGATCGATGCATTGGTATCTTTGACCGGCTTCTCACTGGTTGGCGGACCCGCCTATAACGATTCGCAAGCCGCCGAAGATGCCCTTAGCGCCCTCGACGTTCCCTACATCGCCGCGCATCCGGTCGAATTTCAAACCTTGGAGCAATGGGAAGGCTCGGAGCGCGGGCTGCTGCCCGTCGAATCAACCATCATGGTTGCGATTCCGGAACTGGATGGTGCTACCGGAC
>JALYIT010000036.1 GCA_030775645.1 Pseudomonadota bacterium
TACCATCTTGCGGGCCCTGCCGGTTCGGCTTACGCGAGCGGAGCGCCCGCCGCATCGACTGCGCCCTCCGGCAATGCGGCAGCACCGCTGGCCTCCAACGCTGCGGCCTCCGGCACTGCGGCAGCACAGCTGGATTACGACGGGAATGTCCGTCCGGACGCAGCAAGAACTGCGGCAGGAGCCAATGGCTACGACATCGGCGCTCTGCAGTTCAACGGCGCACCTCCGGTGGCCGGACAGCTGCTGGTCACCCGGGCACTGGCGTTCGCCGCGGTGCGTGTGACTCCTTGCCGCGCCGGCACTGGGGCTCCGTGCGGCGCAGCCGTCCAAAACGTGACCGTTGCCAATCCGGGTAAGACCCCGTTGGTCGTCACCGGCGTGAATGTGACCGGTCCTGGCTTCACGTTGCTAAACCGGGCAACCGGCTTCATCGTGGCGCCGGGTGCGGTGCGCACGCTAGGGGTTCGTTTCACGGCGAATCAGGCGAATGCACCGGGTACTCCGACGGTTGGTACGCTTACGGTAAACGCGGCGGCACCGGCGGCCTCGGCCACGGTGGCGCTCTCGGGAATGAGCATCGCGCCAAGTCTTAGCGTGAGCACTCCGGCCCTGAACTTCGCGTCGGCCCGCGGTGTAGCGTCGGCGTCGCAGACAATCACTGTAAGAAGCAGCGGTTCCGCACCGTTGATTATTCAAGGGATACGGCTGCAAGGGCAGAACGCCGGTCAATTTGCGCTGTCCACCACGTGTCCTACCGCTCCAGCCACCCTGGCGGTCGGGTCGACTTGCACGGTCAGCGTGAATTTCCTCGCGAAGCGGGCGGGTACCAGCACCACGGATTTGACCGTCAACGTCGCGGCACCGGCTCAACGCGGCACGATCGAGCTCAGCGGCACGGTCAGATGAGATAGTAGAGACTGGGCCATGGATCCTCCTGGCCCAGTCTCCGCGGCGATCAATGCCGCCATGTGCGCTTAGGGATCATACGGCGGGGATGGGTGGTCGATCGGCAACTGCTGGTACTGCCTGGAAGCAGTTCTCGGATTTACCAGTTCAAAAGTTGTAAAATTGTATGGTGTTGCTGCGCTTTGCCGATCAAATGAATTTCTTGGTGCTGGGGCTCGCGGCGACCATGGCGAGAATACTACGGGCATGCGCGGCTCCCCTGCTGCTCATCCTCCTGTCAGCGATGTGCGGGGGGTGTCTACAAACGCGAGGCGCGCCGGCCCCGGCGGCGGTTCAAACCGGATCGGATACGACCGCTGCTGCGCACATGTGGAGGGTACGACGCGGCGGCCTCATCGAGCGGACGTGGGGCATCGAGGTGGAGGGGGTGCGGTTGACGGCGTCGGAGTGGATGATCGAATTCAAGTATAGAGTGACCGATTCAGCGAAGGCTCGCGGGCTGTTATCGCACAACGCAAAGCCTTATCTCGCAGATCAGCTGAGCGGTGCGAAACTGGCCGTTCCGGCCATGGAGAACGTCGGCGAGCTGCGCCAAGCCGCTGAACCGGAAGTGGGACGCGACTATTTCATTTTGTTTGGCAATGCCAACAAGATCGTCCGTCGCGGCAATCTCGTCGATATCGAGATCGGTGCCTTCCGTGCGGAAGGCCTTCCGGTCGAATGAACTCAAGGAGCTTTTCACCATGACCTTTTTCAACTCGCGCGCTCAGCTAAATCACTTGCCGTGCCTTGGCGCGCTGGCGGCCGCCGGGCTTTTTTGTGCAGCCGTCTCTCTGGCGGCGGACTCAGCCGGAATGAGCGCAGCGCAGATCGTTGCGCGAAACCTGACGGCGCGCGGCGGCGAAAACGCGTGGCGCAAGATCGAAGAAATCGAATTCATCGGCAAAATGGACGCCGCGCGCCCGCGGCCCGCCCTCGAGGGTACCGTCGATGCGCCCCCAGCCGGCCCCAGCAGCAAGCGCAGGCCGGGATTGCCGACGGCTGACAAGCCGGCAGCGAAAGCGCCGACCCCGCAGGCAGTGCAGCTCCCCTATCGGCTGGAACTTAAGCGCCCGCACAAATCGCGGCTCGAAATCGACGTACAGGGCCAGACGGCGGTGCAGGTATTCAATGGTCAGCAAGGGTGGAAGCTGCGGCCTTTCCTGGGCCGGTCAAAGCCTGAACCCTATACGGCAGAAGAACTTAAGCTGGCGGAAAACGAACCCCAGTTGGATGGTTACTTAATCAACGCTGCGAAGAATGGTACGCAGATATCGCTGGAGGGCAAGGATACAGTCGAGGGCCGCTCATGCTACCGGCTCAAGTTGGCGCTCAAGAACGGCGAGGTTCGGCACGTCTGGGTAGACGCCGGAACCTATCTGGAAACCCGCGTTGACGGGACCAGAAAATTTAATGGTAAGGCCCGAACGACCTACACCTACTATCGAGACTATCGCACGGTGGGCGATGTGCGTGTTCCTTACCTCTTCGAGGCGACCATTGACGGTCTGCGCACCACGGACAAAATCATCATCGACAAGGTATTGATCAACCCCGGTCTCCCGGACTCTCGGTTTGAGATGCCTGCTGCTGCGGCTGCGAAAACGGCTGCGGCGATGTCTGAGCAGCGCTGAGAGCCATCGAATGGCACGAAAATGCGGCAGCGCGAGGCTGGTAGGGCTCATGGCGTTCGGCTGGCTCATCGGAGCAGCGGCCATTACCGAGGACGCCGTCGCCGACCCGGCGTTGCCGTCCGTTGGCTCAATCATTGCGCGAAACGCCACGGCGCGGGGCGGCTTAGAAGCGTGGCGTGAGATCAGGACGATGACGCAGTTCGGTCATCTAGAGGGAACCACAATGGGCGGGATGGCGCCCAAAGCCGGTGCAGAGCGCAAGCCAGCCGTGCCGCGTCAGGCACGATCAGTCGCCTATACGATGTATCTCGCGCGGCCGCAAAAGATGCGTCTCGAAGTGCAAGTAGCAGGAGCTACGGCAATTCGAATGTTCAATGGAACGCACGGATGGACGATGGCTCCCTCTCCTAAGGGCCCGATCGTGGCCGAGTTCTCGCCCGACGAGGATCGAGCTGCGGGATCGCAACAGGATCTTGATGGTCCCCTGATCGACGCGCCGGTCAAGGGTACAAAAGTCGAGGTGGAGGCACTCGAACCGGTCAACGGCCGTGACAATTATCGCCTGAAGGTGACAACGAAGGATGGAACTTCTCGCCATGTTTGGGTCGATGCGCAAACTTACCTGGAGACCAAGGTCGATGGAACGCGCGTGGTAGGTGGCCGAGTTTGGCCCTCCGAAACGTACTTTCTCTCGTACAAGAAGGTCGGCAAACTTCTGGTTCCGCAAGTCATGGAAACCGCTATTAAGGACGTGCGCAGCACGGAACGGGTGGTCATCGATCGAGTGGTGGTGAACGCTCCTGTCAAAGACTCCTATTTCTCGCCGCCCTTACGCTCGGAAATCGCGGCAGACGCGATGAAGGAATGACCGGGCGAAAGCTTTCGTCAGCGGTGCTCTTGCAAGCAGCGATTTTGGCGCTTGAGCTTGCGGCGATTTCGCTGCCAGCGCCCTCCCAGGCGGCGACGGCTGGGGACTCCGCTGTTGCTTCGGGCAAACGCATCTACCTGGAGGGTATGCTTCCGTCGAATCTGCCGTTGCACGGTCTCAGGGAAGGTCAGGGCGAGGTAGTAGGCGCGATGGCTGCTTGCGTCAGTTGCCACCGCCGGAGCGGCCTTGGCAGTTTCGAGGGAAACTCGGTGATCCCGCCCATAACGGACAAGTATTTGCGGCGCTCGGCAACCACCAACACGAACGATGTCGACATGGGACATGTACAGGGGTACCGCCAGAACCATGTTGCGTACACCGACTCGACTCTCGCCCGCAGCATCCGCACCGGCGTCGCGTCGGACGGACGCACCCTCAGCGTGTTGATGCCGCGCTACGCACTGGACGAGGTAGCCATGCAGGATTTGCTTGCCTATCTGGGACAGTTGGGTACGGGGGCGGCACCCGGCGTCAGTGATACCACGTTGCAGTTCGCGACCATCATCACGCCCGATGCGGACCCCGTCGAACGGGAAGCGATGTTGGCCGTGATGCAGCGCTTCTTTGCCAATCAAACTGCAGTGATCGCCGCAGAAACCCGTCCCATGAAATCCTCGCGCGAAATTGCGTATCGAGTCACCCGGCAATGGCGCTTGCACGTTTGGGAGCTTGTGGGCGCACAGGATTCCTGGACGAAGCAGCTTCACGATCACATGACGGCCGAGCCCGTATTCGCGATTTTATCGGGACTGGGGCGGTCGAATTGGAAGCCGGTGCACCAATTCTGCGAAAGCAATCATGTGCCCTGCCTATTTCCGAATATCGATGTCCCGGCGAGTAACGACGGGGATTTTTACACGGCGTATTTTTCGCGAGGAGTATTCCTAGAGGCCGATCTGCTGGCGCAGTGGCTGGCGGGCAGTTCCGGGCAGGAGAGCCGTCATCGTCGATTGGTTCAGGTCTACCGGCAAGACGATGCCGGGTTTGCCGGCGCAGCCGCTCTGCGGACCGCGACCTCCGCGATGAACTGGGAAGTCCTGGATAGGCCCGTTTCCGCGCACGCTGGTTCCAAGGCGCTGTCCGAGGCGCTTGCCGGCATTCAGAGCGGTGATTTGCTCATGCTCTGGCTGCGACCCACCGACCTGAAATCCCTTCCCCCGCAACCGCCGTCCCACATGGTGCTCGCATCCGGTCTGATGGGAGGGCTGGAGTCGGCGCCGTTCCCGGCCGCATGGCGCAAGAGTGTGCATATGGCGTACCCGGTCGACCTGCCCGAGCGAAGAGTGCCCCGCATGAACTTTCCTTACGGCTGGTTCAAGGTCCAGCACATCCCCATCACGGCGGAACGCATCCAGATTGATACGTATCTGGCGTGCGTGATTGCCTCGGAAACTGTGGGCGGAGTGTTCGACAATTTTGTACCCGATTTCCTGGTCGAAAGATTGGAAATGATGGTGGGCCGCCGGCTTACAAGCGCTTATTTCCCGCATCTCGGGCTCGCGCCCGGTCAGCGGTTCGCTTCCAAAGGGGGTTTCATCGTCCATTTCGCGGACGACCCATCGCCCATCGGGGTGGCAGACGCCACCGATTCCCGGTCTACCCGCCCAATGCGGGTGATCGCCGATGGCGATTGGATCACCCCGTGATGGATGAAGGTGCCGATGCGCGGGCGGGAAGCGCGCTCTAATATATTCAAGCGGCTATGGGCCTGAAGATATTTGAGTCGGCATTTAGTATGGCAAGCGGGTACGCTACTTGCCCCCAATCGCTTCGGTTTTCGGCAAATTCTCGCGACCACCCTGAAAAATATGCCTTTGGGTTTGAACTAAATTTGAGGCGACAATGATGGCGATCAAGCATTTTGGTTTAACCACGGCAGCGGCTATCATTTTCACTTCTGCTGCAAATCCCGCTTTGACGGCTGTTAACACAGACGCGGACGCGCTTACAAAGGTCGCACTAGTAACGCTCGAAAAAAGTGCCTATGAGGCTTGGAAATCCAAAGATTCAAAGTTTTGGGACACATTTCTTTCGGATAATTTTGTCGGCTGGGGTTCGTCTGGCAGGCTCGACAAGATATTGGCGACAAAGCAATACACCGGCGCTGACTGTGAGATCAAGAGCTACGCGCTTTCCGATGAGCAGATGAGTCCACTCGATAAGGGCGCGGCGCTGTTGACGCATAAGATCACCGTTAACGGCACTTGCGGCGGGTTGAAGATTCCAACCAACAGTTGGGCGGCAGGGGTATTCGTTCGGGACGGCTATCAATGGAAAGCAGCCTTCCACGCCGAAGCTGCGATTGTCGATCCAGGAGAGGCTCAGGTAAATCCCCTGGACCAGGAGACACGTAAAGAGGACTACGTTAAGTCCGCCCCCCAAGATGCTCGCACCGCAGCTATGCTCGCGGCCGAAAGGGCAGTCTGGGAAGCCTGGAAAGATCACGATGCCAAAAGACTGGAGGACCTTACGGCCAGGAATATTTCATTTATCAATATTTTTGGCACCCACCTTGCAAGCAAGGTCGATGCATTAAAGAACTGGTCTGGGGCCGGATGCAATGTCAAAAGTGTCGGGGTAAACGATGGGGTCGGCACGATGCTCTCGCCCGCGGTCGGCATCCTAACATTCAAGGCCACTGCCGATGGCACCTGCTATGGTCAGAATGTTCCACCTGTTTGGGGCACGTCGGTGTACGTCAAGCGCGGCAATATTTGGAAATGGACCTTTGGAATAAACCTACCCGCGCGCCGGGAGGGCGTCTAGCGGCTGCAGTAGTGGGAGTAACTGCGCCGCTACGATTGATCCTTCGAGCTTTCGCGAACAGCTTTTGTTGATGACAATTTTCGCGTTGCGGCTGATCGTTGATCCTTCTTCTGTGCGGATGCGCCTGTTCTGATTGGTTGACGATTCAAGTTCAAGGAGTCGCGCGTGCTGACTGAGCCTGCAAAATCGACTGCATTGCGATCCGCAGAACGCTTCGAGCAAGTCGTTGTGTACAGTCGCTCTGGGGCGCCTTCGATCGCCCTGCTCGAGGAGGGCGGGCGCAGGCGGCAGTCCATCTGCTCGGGGTTGTTTATCGCCTCGCTTTGGAAGGGAACGGCGGCTTCTTCGACTGGCGCGGCCAGCCCGTGCCCGGTTAACGCCATGCCCAGAATGCGGCGCAAAGAGAATTTGCCGACCAGGCGCTGCGAGTGTTGCGGGCGTCCGTTCGCGTGGCGCAAGAAGTGGGCGCGCGACTGGGGGAACGTGAAGTATTGCTCCAGCCGCTGCCGCGCCTCCGCGCCGCCATGCGCGCCACCGCGGTTTGACCAGCCATGAGCGTTCTGAGGGTCATATTCGGTGACCAGCTCTCCTCCGATATATCCGCGCTAGCCTATCTCGACCCTGGGCGTGACACGGTGCTGATGATGGAAGTGGCCGAAGAAGGCGCTTACGTCGGGCACCACAAGCAGAAGATCGTTCTCGTGCTGTCCGCCATGCGCCACTTCGCCGATGAGTTGCGGTTGCGAGGGATTGCCGTCGACTATGTGCAACTGGACGCCCGAGGCAACAGCGGCACACTCACCGCCGAAGTTCAGCGCGCCGTTTCGAGGCACCGTCCTGAATATTTGGTAGTGACCGAGCCGGGGGAGTGGCGTGTTGAGAAGATGGTCGAGGGCTGGGCGGCGTTGGCCGGCCGTCCGGTCGAGGTACGGTCCGACAGCAGGTTCTTCGCGAGCCGTAGCCGCTTTGCGGCCTGGGCGCAAGCGCGCCGCACGTGGCGCATGGAGCATTTCTACAGAGAAATGCGGCGCGAACATGCGATTCTCATGGACGGTGAATTGCCGGCGGGCGGCGAATGGAATTTTGATGCGGCTAACCGGAAGCGGTTGCCTGCAGGCGTATCGCCGCCCTCGCGCCTGCGCTTTGCACCCGACGCAATAACGCGTGAGGTGATGGCGCTGGTCGAGCGGCATTTCGGCGATCATTTCGGATCGTTGGAAGAATTCGGATGGCCGGTGACCCGCGCGGACGCGCTTCGTGCTCTGAAAGACTTTATCTCCCACAGCCTGCCCCATTTCGGCGACTACCAGGATGCCATGAAATCTGGCGAGCCAGTGCTGTTTCACTCGTTACTCGCGCCCGCTCTGAACCTGGGGCTGCTTTCCCCAAGAGAGGTATGCGTTGCGGTGGAAGCGGCTTGGCGCGCGGGTGCGGCGCCGCTGAACGCCGTCGAGGGGTTCGTCCGTCAGATCTTAGGTTGGCGCGAGTATGTAAGAGGCGTCTACTGGACATTGATGCCGGGGTATGCCGGCGAGAACGCGCTTGACGCGACGCGTAAACTGCCTGCCTTCTACTGGACGGGTCAGACGAGCATGAACTGCTTGCGCGAGGCAATCGCCAGCACAGAGCGATACGCCTACTCGCATCACATTCAGCGCCTGATGGTGACCGGCAACTTTGCGTTATTGGCCGGTGTCGCACCCCGCGAGATCGAGCGCTGGTATCTCGCCGTCTATGCTGACGCCGTCGAATGGGTCGAACTGCCCAATACGCTTGGCATGGCGGTGTTCGCTGACGGTGGGCGGATGGCCTCCAAGCCCTACGCCGCTTCCGGCGCCTACATCAACCGCATGTCAGACTTCTGCTCGGCGTGCGAATACGACGTGAAGCAGAAGAACGGGCCGCGCGCGTGCCCGTTCAATTACCTCTACTGGGCTTTTCTTATACGGCACGAGGATCGCCTCTCGGCGAATCCGCGACTCGCCATGCCTTATCGGACACTCGCCCGCTGGCCTCAAGACCGCAGGAACGAGCTCTTGCAAGAGGCGGACGCATTTCTCGATCGCCTCGAAGCCACATAAACCGGCGCAGCCTAGACTATGATTCACTTGGCAGCTCTGTTGCTGTCCGCAACCCAATTCAACGCACATATCGGGAACGAGCGGATGATCAGTCAGTGAATTGGTGGTAAGACCTTATCATTCAAACATTCACGCCATCGCGTCAATAAGTAGCGCGGCTATTACGACAAGGCTGAGCGGTATCCGAAGCTTCGGGTACCAGGGGGGAGCCTCGCCAAGCGTGGTAGCCCGAAGATCAACCCACAGCATCATGGCGACCGCAGCGGCCAGGATGAACAGCCCTGTCGTTTCCCGCATTAAGAGAGCGCACCATCCTACCAACGAGGGAACAACGCTTAAAATCAGTCTGGAGGGGAGTTTTCTCCTATCAGAGCTGCGCTCAGATCCAATCGCCAGCCCCCAATGCACGCCACCCAGGAACGATAGAATAACTGCCCCATAGGCCGCCATCGCATGGGCGACGAGCATCTTCGTGGGGCCGGACAGGAAAGGTGTCGCGGCAGCAAGACCAATGAATGGGACGGCGCCGAGCCCGCCAAGCCATCCAGCGCTTGAGGGTACATTCGTTACCATCCCCTGCGCATCCGCGTTCTCGTCTTCGGTCATTCGTAATCTCCCCCTACTTTCGCGTCCCGCCGTTGATACCCGCCACTGTCTTGATCGGAAGCCTGGCGTCCGAAGGATCAGGGCAATCAGGTTGACACTGCCAGCAGCTGCTCGACCATGCAAATCCTGTGCGAGCAAAAGCGCCTGCATGCCGATGCGCGCTTGCGCCACGATGGCCTGGCCTTCGTCGGTTAGCTTCACCGAGCGCGTTGTTCTTTGAAACAAGCGTGCACCGGTCTCTCGCTCGACCTGGGTGATCTTTCTGCTGACCAGCGAGGTGGCACGCCGAAGTTCGGGCCGCCGCCGAGAAGCTGCCCCGGTCCGAGACCTCCAGAAGATAGCGGATGTTGATGAGATCTGGTCGGTTTGGTTTCATTAATGCAGGATGAATCGCAAGCACCCATGAAGTTCAGAGCGAAGGCCGATATGGCCTTCGTGCGGCCGTCAAACATCCGTAAGACCTAGTGCTGGGTTACTACTCTGTGCACACGCGTGAGACAGCGCTGGCGCACGGCAAGATGAACATTCGCCGGATCGCCGATGAGCTTCACCGCAAGTTACTGAACGTGCATGCCCGGATCGAATTTCAATTGCGGCAACATCGCCGCATAGATATCCACGCCCCCAGGCTCTGATGTTCCGTGAACAAGCGCCCGCCGCACTTCGTGCACCATTTGCGATAACTGATGGGTGCCTAAGTGTATGTGCCAATACTCGCGCCCCGTGCGGCACGGCCAGAGCCTTTGAATTCCTGTCGCGCGCTTTCGAAATTAGAGAGGCGGGCGAAAGCTTTCGCGATTTTCCGTTGATCGCCTGGCTAACCAAGCGGTTTGCCGCGTAAGATCGCGAATTCAAAACTACCTCCACCCAGCGGATTTAAGCCGGTAAAAATAAGTAGGTGAAAATTGCGAAAATTTCCATTTGAGGGGTCTGCCGCCGCGATCACAGGCGCCGCCAGCGGGATCGGCAGGGCGCTGGCTTTTGAGCTCGCGGCCCGAGGCAGTGATGTCGCGCTTGCCGATTTGGACCAAGCAGGGCTGGAATCTATTGCGAAAGAAATTACAGCGAGGCATGGTCGGCGCGCGACCATCAGACGTGTCGATGTGGCCGATCCAATACAGATACAGGAGTTCGCGTTGTCGGCTACCGCTGAGTTTCCGGCTCTCAATCTCCTCATCAACAATGCCGGCGTTGCGCTGTTGGGCCAGTTCGACGAGATCGATCTGAGCCAGATGGCGTGGTTGATGAATATCAATTTTTGGGGCGTCGTCCGAGGAACGCGCGCATTCCTGCCTCATCTTAAAACTCGACCGCGGGCACATATCGTGAATCTCTCCAGCATCTTCGGAATTATTGCGCCAGCGGGGCAAAGCGCTTATTCGGCATCGAAGTTTGCGGTGCGAGGATTCTCTGAGGCGTTGCGGCACGAGCTGGCGATGAGCAACAGTCCGGTCACACTGTCGGTGGTTCATCCCGGGGGCGTCAAGACCAACATCGCTCGCAAGGCTCGCGCGGGAAGCAGCTTGCGTGAAAACCCAAACTCGAGCGAGATCGGCGATCTGTTCGAACGTGTGGCGCGAACCTCGGCTTCAGAGGCGGCACAACGTATCATCCGTGGAATCGAGCACAATGAGCCGCGCATCCTGGTCGGTGCGGATGCTCGGCTCTTGGATATCATTCAACGTCTAAGGCCTGGGACTTACTGGTCTCTGTTAGCTCGAGCCTTCAACAGGCTGACGGTTTAAGCGCTTCATTTCGCCTCGAGCTCCGTCAATAACTGTCGGGCACCGTATACCTTATCGAGCGCCTCGCGAATGATGGCAGGATGCAGGGCGACTGCGCGATTGTTTTCAGGATTGAACCAATAGCGGCCGGCGATTGAGTGTATGTTGCCGTCGAACATTAAGCCCACTATTTTTCCTGACACGTCGATCAAGGGACTTCCCGAATTTCCGCCGACGATATCGTTGCTGGTCGAGATGCAAAATGGAGTACTCAATTCCAGTTGGGGCTTGACCTTCATCCAGCTAGGGGGAATCTTGAAGGGCGAGGAGCCGGTCGCTCTCTCGAACGCTCGATCGAGATGGGTAATGGGGTCGACCAGCGCGCCATTTTCAACCCATCCTCGGACCGTTCCGTAATTCAGGCGCGGCGTGAAGGTCGCATCCGGATAGGTATTCGTGCCGTAAACTTTGAAGCGGGCGGCGGCGATCCTCTGCGCTGCGGCCAGGGTAGGCGCTTCCACCTCGTTCTCGTATTGTCTGCGGATGGCGCGGGCGTCGCCGTCCACCGAGCGCGCCAGTTCGATCATGGGATCATGAGATGCATCCACTGCGGCCTTCCCGCCTTCCCACAGCTGCTTCCGGAATGCGGCATCATCAAGTTTGGTCTCCGCGAGAAGGCGCGTCGCCAGCTCATCCGGCGATTCGGTGTTCATCAACCTTCGCACGATAGGGTGGTCGCGGCCCAGCCATTCGCGCATGCGCTCGAAAGAAAATGAAAGTGTCAGTTGCTCGAATTCGGAATAGACAGGCACCCGCGCAAACAAGTCACGCTGCAACAATGGCAGCGCGGAGTCAGTAAATTCTCGCAACCGATCTTTGTTGGGTTTCAGCCGTTCGTCCGCTCCCCTCACGATAAGTCGCGCATTGCGAAACAGCGCACTGATGAAACCGGCGCCGTTCTCAAGGAACATATAAGGCAGATAAAGGATCCGCTCCCTCTGTGACGCTGCAGCAATCTCGGCCCAGGGATCGGGTCCCGCAATTTGCGCGGCTGCGCGCAACTGCTCTTCCGCATTCGTTTTGCCGTCGAGAAACGCCTGGTCATTAAGCGCGTCCAGCTCTTTTCGGCGCACCTTGATGCTGTTCTGCAAGCTATTGAGAGGGGCTAGGATGATGCGTTCGTTGCCCACATTCATCTTGCCAAATTGAATGAGGCGGCCGCGCAGTTCCGAAGCCCTCATCAAGGTGATGGGCAAAGATATATCGCGATCGAATTCGAGTTGCGCACGAGTTTGCAAGCGGGCGGTAGCCCCGGGATCGCCCGCAACGAATACCAGCTGATGCACCGTCGGTCCAGCAAAATCGAGCTGTAGATGGCTTGTTGTTTGGGCCGGTTTGTTGCCCTCGTAGGCTCTCAGGAGTGAAAAATCGAGCGACCAGCGCGGAAATTGAAAATTATCCGGATCTCCGCCGAAGGAAGCGATGTCGGCCTCCGGAGCAAATACCAAGCGAAGATCCGTGTAGCGTTTGTACTTATACAGAAAATACTGTCCACCCTGATAAAGCCTCGCGGTTTGGCACTCCAGTTTACCCGAGTTGGTCTTCACGCTTGCTTGCTGACAGGCCTGTTCCAGGGAAGTCAGTAACTTTTTGCGTGCGATGTTGGCTTCAGCGTCGCTGAGTCCTGAATCTGATTTAAGGACCGCAGCGGTGATATTCTCGGTGCCCACCAGAACATCGGCATGCTGTGCGGGACAGCGTTTCTCTTCGCTGCGAGTAGGTGCATTGAAGCCAAGTTGCAGCAGGCTATCTTCTTTAGAGGATAATTCGGCCAGGCATGACTCAATACAATGATGGTTGGTCAGGATCAAACCCGAGGAGGAAACGAACGCCGCCGTGCAATTGGCCAACCGAAGCGTCGACAGCCGCACGTGATCGAGCCACGCCGGCGAGATCTCGGCACCAAAAGCTTGTTTAACTGCTACCGCCGGAAAGTTGTCGAAAGTCCACATTCCCTCATCGGCGTGCGCGGGTAGAAGAGCGGCGCACGCCGCGATAAGCACAAATCCGCGCATGGAATCCTCGTCTGGTTGTAGTCTGCAATGCCAGCACGATATTCTACTGTTTCCACGATCTTTGGACTTACAATCGGTCACTTGAAAGCTACCGCGACCCGCACATCCACTGCGTTCTCGAATCGAGATTTCCGAATTTTGTTCTTTGCCAGCAGTGCGGCGATGATGGCGGACAATATCGAGCACGTGATTTCTTACTGGGTCGTGTTCCAGAAGTTTCACTCGCCTTCGTTGCTTGCCTTCGCGGTCGTGAGTCACTGGGCGCCGTATCTTGCCTTTGCCGCCTATACGGGCGGCTTGGCTGATCGTTTCGATGTCCGGCGTCTGATTCAGTTCGGAATGCTGTTGTTCATGGCGGTATCGGTCGGTTGGGGGGTCATGTTTCTCACCGACTCCACAGCGCAGTGGAAGGCGATGGTTCTGCTGCTGACTCACGGACTGGCGGGAGTCATTTGGATGCCCGCATCGCAAGTGCTCATCCACAAGATTGTGGGTACGCAGCAGCTGCCGAGCGCGGTTCGTCTCAATGCGACTGGCCGTTACTTAGCCTTCTTAGTGGGACCCGCGGTCGGGAGTGCGTTGCTGCTGTGGCTCGGCCCAATCCAGGGTATCTTTGTTAATGCACTGATTTACGCGCCGCTATTTTTGTGGCTGATCAACGCCCCTTATGGCCCGAGTGCAAAGACCTCGGCGGGGCCGCAGGGGCTGCGCGGCTACGCCGATATGTTTGCGACGATGCGGGTAGTGCGAAGGAATTCAGTGCTTCTGTCAATGACCGTATTGGTCGGCGCTTCCGCGTTTTTTATCGGCAATTCCTACCAGGCGCAGATGCCAGGATTTGCCGTCGATTTAGGCCTTGGGCGCCCCGACTTTACCTACAGCATGTTGCTGGCGGCGGACGCTGCAGGCGGCCTGACCGCGGGTGTTATTCTTGAAACCGGTGGACTGTTGCCGCCGAAAGTTCGAACGGCGTTTATTCTGGCGATGCTTTGGTGCTGCGCGCTAGCGGGGTTTGCTCGATCGAGCACTTATGCGGTCGCTGTCACTTTGTTATTCATTGCTGGATTCGTGGAACTTGCATTCAATTCGATGGCCCAATCCATGGTGCAATTGAACGCTCCAGCGGAGATTCGCGGCCGGGTGATTGGGGTATTTGCGATGTCGGCCAACGGCATGCGCACTTTCAGCGGACTTACCGTCGGCTTACTCGGTGCCACCATCGGTATTCACAATTCATTGAGCTACAGCGCAGCGGCTCTGCTAGCTCTGTATATCGCGATATTTGTGGGCCGTCATGTTGCCAGGCAGCGCCGAGCCGCTGCTTCCCCTTGAGTACCCCGGGCGATACCGATTATATGCGCCGTGCACTGCTGCTTGCGCAGCGAGCCGCCGACGAGGGGGAAGTGCCGATTGGCGCGTTGCTGGTACTCGATCATGAGGTGATCGGCGAGGGGTGGAACAAGCCCATTGCTACTCACGATCCGACCGCTCATGCCGAAATTATCGCACTGCGTGCAGGTGCGCAGGCCTTACGCAATTACCGCTTGGGGGCCGCCACGCTCTATGCGACCTTGGAACCCTGTCCTATGTGCATGGGCGCCGTTCTCAATGCCCGGCTGGCGCGCGTGGTGTTCGGGGCGTGGGACGTCAAGGCAGGTGCCTGCGGCAGCGTCATCGATTTGCCGCGCGAGCCGCGATTGACTCATCGCTTGGATGTATACGGCGGGGTGTGCAGCGAGGAATCCGCAACCTTGTTGCGGCAATTTTTCGAAAGCCGCCGCTAATTCAAAACGGTCGCATTGGGGCCATCGCCCCAGGCCCATTCCAGCATGTCTCGATAACCGCGGACGTTGTCGACGTAGTGCACGGGTTCGCGTCCCCTCGCATAACCGTTCTCGGTCTGGGTGTACCAGCGTTCCTGCTCGAGCAGCGGGAGAAAGTCGCGCACGTCCTGCCAAGAGTCAGGATCGCGGCCGGCCTTTTGCGCCAACACGCGTGCATCTTCCACATGGCCGTACCCGATGTTGTAGGCGGCAAGCGCGAACCAAGTTCGATCCGGTTCAAGAACGTGAGCCGGAATCTTTCCATACACCCGGCGGAAATATCGCGCGCCGCCAAAGATGCTTTGCCTCGCGTCCGAAAGATCCGTCACCTTCGATTCGGTTGCAGTCTCGAGGGTGAGTTGCATCAAACCGTGTGCGCCCGCCGAGGAGGATGCGCGCGGATTCCACTTCGATTCCTGATAGCCGATTGCTGCCAGCAAGCGCCAGTCTTGGCTGCTTTGTTCGGCGGCCTCTACAAACCACTGCTTATACAGCGGCAGGCGGCTTTGCAGATGGCGCATGAAACCTGGGCCGCCGGCAAATTCGCCATCCTCGGATCGGCCGTAATAGCGATTGACAATCGCCGCCAGGTCGCCGTTGAGCTTCAAGCGGGCGAAATATGCGGACATGTCGTTTTCGAAGCTGGGATCGTGATTGCTGGCTGCCCATGCCAAAGGACGGTTTCCCGGGAAGTCAAAAGCGATCCGTAGATCCGGATGCGTGTCATGCGCCAATGCGAATTCGGTCGAATCAGCGATCGTATAGTCGATGGTGCCGTCCGCGACCCCATCCAAGAGCGCTTGGGAATTGGTGCTGGAATTCTCCACCCAAACCAAATCGGGACTGGCATTGCGCGCGTCCTCAAGGGTCTTCGCGTGCGAACTTCCAGCCGCTATTTCCAAACCAGAATTGCCGATTTCAGCAAGCGAGCCCGGCCTCAACGCGCCGCGCCGATAAATCAAATGCTCATGCACGTGTTGATAGGCCGGTCCAAATTCAATGCCCGGTACCGATTGCATCGGAACTTTAAGTCCCGCAGCAGCCACATGTGCCTGTCCGGAAGTCAGGGCCGCATAGATTTCTGCATAGCTGTGCAGTGGCGTTATCTTGAGCTTCACGCCAAGCTCATCGGCAAAGCGTTGCGCCAGCTCATATTCGGGGCCTTCGGGGACGCCATCAGAACCGCGGTAAAAGGCTAACGGACTGGTGCGCGTTACTACCCGCAGCTCACCCAGTGTCTTGATTTGCACGATCAAGCTGGGAATTGGCGCGTAGCTGCTTAGCGAAACGAGGGCGCAAACCGCTATCGTTAGCTTCAGCCAGCGCGGCCAATTTTTATCTAGGTTTGAATTACGCTCGATTTCCTGGTCCATTTGGTTGCGGCCGTTCGGGCAAGTTCGGTTCTTGAGGCGAGCTCTTTTCCGATGAGCTAGAATAAACGAATATTTCCTCCAGCGAACCCTTGACAAATGCGCTTCCGGCCTGGCCGCGGATATGCCAAAACAAATTTATTTTTAAGTTAACGCGAGAAACCCATAAGTAAACACGGCGAATTTTAAGTTAACCGGAGAGGTACCGAAGTGGTCATAACGGCGCCGACTCGAAATCGGATGGTCGGGTAATTCCGGCACGTGGGTTCGAATCCCACCCTCTCCGCCACTTAATTTTTGACGCGTTTCTGAGACTTGAGTCACGCAAGTCTTTTCCTTGAGCCAAATTACTGCCAAATTCCGCCGATTTCAGCGCACGAATCACGGTCTGTGTTACGCGATTCAACCCCCCTTCATTTACCGAAGAAATTGCGCGGTACAGGAATCGAGAATTGCAGCGCGCGCGGCGCGTCCTTTTTCGATCGCGTGGGAACATCGGAATCGGTTGCGCCTTCGTGCCACGCGGCGTACATGCGTCGAAACGTGCTCCGGCCGTCCGTCGTAGCTCTGCGAACAGACCAAATTGGTACAAGGCACGCGGCGATCTCGCGGAGGAAGTTCTCCGACTGAAGGAACAGCCGGGCAATTTCATCCTTGCGCGCGCGGGGGCGCTCAGTTCGCCCAAAGCCTCGTTGCTTCGGGCCTCATTGACGAATACCGACCGTCTACAGGCCGGCATGAATGTCGGAAACCTCGATTAAGCATCGGATCCTCTCACCCGTGGCTACGCGCTGCTCATTTGCTCCGCAAACTGAAGCAGCCGCTAACGTACAGAACCGCTCAGCAATGTCCAGAAAGCGGGGTCTGCTTACGAGGCAGGGACCAAGCGAATGTGTGTAATTTCCGAAGGCACGCCGAAACGGTTTGGCGGCCCCCAGTAACCTGTGCCGCGGCTCACGTACACCGACAAGTTTCTCAGTCGATGCAAGCCCCCGGTGAAGGGCTGGAAAAAACCCACGAATAGGTTCCAGGGCCAGAACTGTCCGCCATGCGTGTGACCGGAAATCTGAACATCAAACCCCGCCTGCTCAGCCGCCGCTGCTGAACTTGGCTGATGGGCCAGTAATATCCTGGCTCCGGCATTCGCGGGTGCGCCATACAGCGCAGCCGCGGGGTCGCTTCGTTGCGCTGGATCGAAATGATGCGCGCTGTAATCGGTCACCCCTGCGAGCACCAGTGAAGCTCCATCGTGCTTCAAAACAACATGCTCATTCTTGAGTACACGCAGGCCGAGACGCCGAATTTCCGCAGTCCACGCACTCTCACCGGAGTAATATTCGTGATTTCCCGTAACGAAGTAGGCGCCATGTCGGGCTGCCAGCGCCGCCAGCGGCGCTGTGTGGGCAGAGAGTTGCTGAACCGAACCATCGACCAGATCGCCGGTCACCGCGACCATGTCGGCTTTCAATGCATTGACGCGGCGGACAATGCCCTCGACGAATCCACGCTTGATTGTGGGTCCCACATGTACATCACTAATCTGGGCGATTGAAAAGCCGTGCAATGCCTGCGGCAAACCCATCACCGGGATGTCGATTTTGACGACGGCTGGGCGCCGGCGGGCAACGATCAATCCTGCCGTCGTCATCAAAAAAGTAAGAAGCAATGTTGCATGGGCGCTTGGCGCGATCCATGCCTGCTCGCTGGCGATGAACGGACGAGCGACCAACAGCACTAGGTCCCTGAGAAAGGTCAGCACGAAGAGTGAGGAGAAAAATCCGATGGCCGTCAAACCAACCCAAGATACGCGGTCCGCAAGCTTTTGGTCCTGCATGCCTCGCGCGCGCATCGAAAAGGGGATAAAAAGGCAAAAAGCTACCAACACCGCGATTCCCGCCGCGATGCCTAACGGCCCGAGCGACATGCCCGAGAGCAGGCGCCAGCCCACATAGCCCGGCAACGCCAAAAACAACCAAAGGGGATGCAAGAAAAGGCGGCGGACAGACCGGATGGAACTCATCGGGCTCGACATGGTGGCGTAGAATGAAAGTTCAAGAGAGGGGGGGCCTTGAATGCTTTTCAGTTTCGTCCAAGGCAGCGCGGATGCTGCGCTTAAATATCAAACAATTGGTAGCGCATTTGACGAAACCGCGCAGCGATTCGCGCCGCGTGAGGCACTCGTTGTTCCGGATCAACAAGTCCGCTGGACCTACACAGAACTCAAGAGACGCGTAGACTTACTTGCCGGCGGATTGCATTGTCTCGGGCTAACACCAGGCGACAGAATCGGCATTTGGGCACCAAACTGCGCCGAATGGACAGTGACGCAATTCGCCAGCGCAAAACTGGGTTTGATCTTGGTCAACATCAATCCCGCATATCGCCTCTCCGAACTGGAGTTCTGCCTCAAGAAAGTGGGTTGCCGCGCACTGATCATGGCGGAGAAGCTCAAGAGCAGTGACTACCTGACGATGCTCCGCGTCTTGGCACCGGAAATCGATGACTGCGTTCCCAACCAATTGAACAGCGCCAGACTGCCGCAACTCAAATTGGTCATCCTCTTAGGGCCTGCGCAGAGCCATGGCCGTCTGAGCTTTGAAGAGGTCATCCAGCTCGGCACAGAAGCAGATTGCGCACTGCTAGATCAGCTAACGGCGGACCTGCAGCCGGATGACGCCATTAATATCCAGTTTACGAGCGGTACTACCGGACTGCCGAAGGGCGCGACATTAAGCCACTACAATATTTTGAATAATGGTTATTTTGTGGGCCGCGGCATTGGGCTGACGGAGCATGATCGCATCTGCATTCCCGTGCCGCTCTATCATTGCTTTGGCATGGTCATGGGAAATTTGGCAGCCATAACCCATGGCGCAGCGATGATTTATCCGTCCGAAAGTTTCGACCCCGTAAAGACTTTGCAAACCGTCGACAAAGAGCAGGCTACCGCGCTGTACGGCGTGCCGACCATGTTCATAGCGGAATTGGCGACTCCGGAATTTGATCGCTATGATCTGTCGAGTCTGCGAACCGGGATCATGGCGGGGGCGCCGTGTCCGGTCGAAATCATGAAACGCGTGATCAGCGAGATGAATGTCTCGGAAATCACCAACTGCTACGGCATGACGGAAACCAGTCCCGTGAGCTTTCAATCGGCAATCGACGACTCCTTCGAGCGGCGCGTTTCGACGGTCGGTCGGGTGCACCCCCATGTCCAAGTCAAGGTGGTCGATTTGCAAGGACGCTGCGTCCCACGCGGAACTCCGGGCGAGATCCATACGCGCGGCTATTCAGTGATGAAAGGCTATTGGGGAGATCCCGACATGACCCGCGAGGTCCTCGACGATGCGGGCTGGATGCACACCGGAGATCTAGGTGTGATCGACGAAGAAGGGTACGGCAATGTGACCGGGCGACTGAAAGACTTGGTCATCCGGGGCGGTGAAAATATATACCCACGCGAAGTCGAAGAATTTCTCTACCGGCACCACAAAGTACAGGCGGTGCAGGTGTGCGGCGTGCCAGACGCGAAGTTCGGAGAGGCAGTGTGCGCGTGGATCCAGCTAAAACCAGATCACAGCGCCAGCGAGGCAGAGTTGCGCGAATTTTGCCAAGATCAAATCGCGCATTACAAAATCCCGCGCTACATTCGCTTCGTCACGGAATTTCCAATGACGATCACGGGGAAAGTGCAAAAGTTCGTCATGCGTGAGCGCATGATCCTGGAACTGGGCCTGTCAGAGCAAAAAACGGCTTAAGTTGCCCGCCTTTTAGTGTGGCTTTTGAAACTTGAGCACGAAATTGTCCGACTCGCCGATGGCCACATATTTGGCGCGATCTTTCTCGCCCTGTGAAAGTGTGGGCGGCAGTGTCCACACGCCGTCGGGCCAATTTTTGGTATCGCGGGGATTGGCGTTGATTTCAGAAGATCCTACCAGCACAAAGCCGGCTTTTTTCGCCAACGCGATCGCATAGTCTTGGCGAACGTAGCCGCTCTTGCCCTTCGGGTCCTGCGGCATGTCGTTGCTGCCGCGATGTTCCTCTATCCCTAAGATGCCACCGGGTTTCAACGCAGTGAAGCACGCTGCCAGCGCCTCATCTGCATATCCTTCTCCCATCCAATTGTGCAAATTTCGGAAGGTGACTATCAGATCTGCAGAAGCGGGGGGAGCAATATCAAAGTGCCCGGCTCCCAGCGTGGTCTCATGAATCGTCCCGAGCCTGTCCTTCTCCGCAGCTATGTGTGCACGAAACCGAACAACTCCCGCATTCTCCTCCCCCCCGGCAGGCGGCAATGCAACCGTGTAGTGGCCGCTCTGCTTTAAATAGGGGCCGAGAATGTCGGTCCAATAGCCCCCGCCCGGCCATAGCTCGATTACCGTCATTTTCGGGTTGATGCCAAAAAAAGTAAGCTCTTCGACCGGATGGCGGGCCTTATCGCGCGCGACCGCCGCAGGAGTACGCGCGGGACTCGCTACCGCTGCGCTGAGCGCTGCATCGGCAGGGGCTGCCGATGCCGTTTCATAACCCACGGCGCAAATGATCGCCGCAACCAACAACAGTTTAACGCCCGCGATTTGCATAGTACTTCCTTTCGTCGTTTCAATTCGGTGGGGTTTCGCCGGAGAAGGGCACAGCGGTGGCGCCGATTACAGTGCCGATAGTGGCCTTATCACTGACATAGAGCTTCACTTTACGTTCGAATCTAAGATTGCCCATGACGGTCGCACCCGGACCGATCACAATCACGGGGTCTGCACTGTTGAACATGATTCCGGAAGGTTTATCGACCATAATTCCATTTTCCACGCGCGACGCGCCCGTGATGCTGATGCTGGCGTTGACTGTTTTAATGCCGCCGCCCACGTGCGCCGCGGTCAGTCTTATTTTGCCGTTGACGTTAGTTAGGGGACCGACAACTTCTGCGCCATCCGCGAGGGTCAAATCACCATTCACCGACCCGGCGCCTTCCGAGACTCGCGCCCCTGCGCCGAGAGTTACGGACCCGTTGACCGTCTTGAGGGATGTGGCGCTCGCGTGCTTTCCGAGGGTTATGCTGCCGTTCACCGTGCTTGCAGAAGTTACAGTGGCGTCATCATCAATGTGCACGGAGCCGTTGACCGTTTTGGCCTGATCAGCTGCCTTGCCCGCGGGTACATGTACTGAGCCGTTGACCTTGCTCGAGCCGTCCCCGTCAACGGAGATGTCGCAGGCGGAAAGAGCAAGCATCACCGCCATCGCGGCAATGATTTGACCGCTCGCCGTTGTCATAGGCTCCCCTCAATAGGCTAACGAGCCGCTACTGTATCAGTACGGAGCTACAGCGGGAACAACGGCGCGGGTATCGTCGAGGGACTTTAGGCTACGACTTGATTGCCCGGTGAATCGGAATGGGCGCCGACTTTCCGCTGGCCCCGGATGCCAATCGAAGATCGGCCGCCGATCGCGGATACGATTCGACGCCCAGTGAGAGGAGCAAGTTGTGTAGTTTTGGGATCACCACAGCGCGGCGCCTTAAAACCTCTTCAAACGGGACGGCATCGGATAAAAGGAAGCCCTGCACGAAAATTGAGCGGCTTGTCAAAAGCCAGGCCAGTTGCGCAGGTCTCTCAACGCCCTCGGCGGTTACGGCCAATCCCAGCCCTTCACAAAGATCGATGATTGCTCGGGCAATGGCAGCGGCGCGCGGACTTGAATCGATACTGGCGATCAAACTGCGGTCAAGTTTGATTCGCGACAGGGGTAGCTGCTCGAGTGAAGTCAACGACGAGTAGCCGGTGCCGAAGTCATCGAGTGCGATGCCGTATCCTTGGGAGTGCAGCAGACGCAGGGCCGCAATGGTACCCGCGCCGGTTTGCATCACCGTTTCGGTTAATTCGAGTTCAATGGCGCACGCTGGGAGCGCAAACTCGCGCAGCAGTGCTGCTAGGGAATCCGCAAATCGCGGATCCAGCAGTTGGCGCGGTGAAATATTGATCGCGACTCGGGCCCCGGGCCATGCACCATGGTGCCATTGTGCGGCGGCCTGAACGGCAGCGCGCAACACCCATTTGCTGATATCCGTAATGAGTCCCGATTGCTCTGCGACGGCGAGAAATTCTCCCGGCGCGGCAAGCCGCCCGTCGGGCATGCGCCAGCGGATCAGTGCCTCGACCAGATCAACCCGCATGGTCGCTAAATCGACCTCCGGCTGGTACACGAGTTCAAATTCGCCGCGCTCGAGCGCTCGACGCAGGCCTTGCTCAATATCAAAACGCGCTGCCGCCGATTGGATCAGCTCCGGCGTGAAGAGCGCGAGGCGGCTGCGGCCCATTTCCTTCGCGTGGTATAGCGCCGAATCGGCCGCGCGCAATAGCTCGTCGGCCCCGTGTCCATGTTCCGGAAAGATGCTTGCGCCGACACTCACGCTGACGCTGAACTCCCGGCCGTCAACCGACAGCAGCTGCTGGAATGTCTCTACAAGACGCAGACCCGTTTCATGAACGGCCCGCTCGGATTCGGCGTTCTCATGTACCAGGGTGAATTCATCGCCGCCCAAGCGCGCCACGAACCCTAAGCCATCGGCGAATTCTTCCAGGCGATTGGCCACGCTCATGAGTACGCGATCGCCAAAGACATGTCCAAGACTATCATTGAAATTCTTGAAGTTATCGACGTCGAGAAAATAGATTCCCAGATGGCGGTTCTCTCGACGCGCCCGATCAACTGCATTGTCCAATAGCGTCGACAAGTGTCGTCGATTCGGCAGCGAGGTCAGGGGATCCTGCTGCGCCAAAGTCTGCAGCTTGTGCGTTCGCTCGAGTACTGCCTCTTCGAGTGTTTCTGCATGAATCCGGCGGGCCGCCTGCGTACTGGCGATCCTGGCCGCCATGTCATTGAAGGCCTCCGCCAACGTATCCAGTTCTCTAATACCGCCCCGAGGAACGTGCACTTGATGGTTGCCCGCTCCAAGCGTACTCGTGCCCCTCAAAATCATGCGCACTGGACGCACAACACTGCGCACGGTCAGAACGGAAATCAAGGTGACAAGAAGCAAGACTATGGCTGTGACTCCCGCCATCAAATCACGCGCATGATGGTCGACTTTCCTAATTGCGGTTGCTGCTAAAAGCTCATCGGGCGATGGCGCGAGTTGCAGTGGTGCAGGTGCGGGTGCCGGGGCGACGGCAGGTGCAGATGCAATTGCCGCTGCGGGGGCAGGTGGGGAAGACGAGAATCTTCCTTGGCGCAGCGTTGATTGGTGCGATAAGGAGCCCGCGATGCTGATCGCGGCAAACAAGGAGCCGTGATTCTGTGAAAAACGGTGCAAGGCATCGTTATAGCGACTGTTGAGCGAAGCCAAGCTCAGCCGCAGCGCTACCAGCTCATCGAAATCTGCCTTGGTACCCTTGACCCACGCGGCGCCCTCGGCGCTCATGAAGCGTGTTTCGTTGCGTGCAAAGCTCGCTGCGAAAGCATCTTCACTCGCTGTAAGGGCCTTAATCTCGCCGGCGTCGACTGACTCTCCAAGAATTATCCCTTCGCCATGCTCACGGATTGCATCGAGTTCGACGCGTAACTCTATGAGCGATTGGCGGGCAATCACTCGTCCGAAGATTTTCCAGGCACCCTCGAGTGTCGATTGCAGCCTATCGCTCATCGCCTGCATCAGCTTCGAGTACTCAAGCCGTGCGGCGCGGCGCTGGTCAGCCAGGAGTACGACTTGGCGACCGCGATCAATGTATTCCGTCACGGCGCGTTCAAGCGCTGTTTTCGCAAGGCTGCCAACTGGAAAGTCATTTGCGGCGGCGCGTAGTGTCTTTTCGGCAGCCACATATTCGCTGACGCTCGCAACAGAGTTCGCCTCGGCGCGCAGCTCGCTCGCAAGTTCGAACCGGTCGGCTACGGCGGCCAGCGCTTCAGATCGTTTCTTCTCTATTTGCGCGGGCAGCGGAGCGGCTTGCGAGCTTATCGTAGGAGGGACGACTTGCGCAGGCGGCAGCTCATGCACTGGCCTGCTGAATAGGACGACGGAAACGCTTTCACGGGCGATCAGATTTGCGGTGGCAGCAAGCACTGTCACCGCAATAAAGGAGAGCGTCAGCCGCGCAGTTATTCCGAGCGGAAATATTTCGCGGACCGTAACGCCCGCGTTGTGCACGATGCCCTGAAGCCGTCGTGCGCCAATTTTTAGGTTCATAGGGACCAGCACACAAGGGCAATCCGTGCATCTTGCACAGACTTTCGACGCACATAAAAAACGGCTGATGAAAGTGTGGGCTGTTTCTCATCCGTGAAGCAGCACCATTAAACATATCGTTACGGCGTTGAATGTGGCGGGTCTATTTCGAATACCCCCCGAGGATTACTCGGCACTGCGGGCCCGCTCCCCCGGGGGGTTGAATGCCAGACGGTCCGCGGGCAATGTTTCGTCCCGGTCCACACAGCTGTGCTGCATAAAATGGTCATCCGGGTTTCAATTGTAGCCGAGTTCGAAGCCCCATGAATCGCATCGAAGTATGCTTGACGATTATTCGACGCTGCTTAACCCGTTGAAGAGGATGAGGCGTGCCTTCTCCCAGTCGCGTTGGACGGTGCGCACGGAGGTGCGCCGCTGCGCGGCGATATCTTCGAATGTGAAACCGCAGAAGTACTTGAGGTCCACTACTTCGGCAAGGCGCGGCTCACGGGCAGCGAGCTCATCGAGGGCGTCCGACAGCCGCGCGAGATCGCCGGCATTCTCTGCCGAGTCCCCTACCTCCGTGGGCAACTGGGTGATGTGGTAAGCCCCGCCGCGTTTGAGCGCAAGCCGCTCGCGAACAAGATCGATGATGAGACCACGCATCACGCGCGCCGCATAGCCCAAAAATCTTTCCCGATCGGGGAAAATCGCGTCCCGATCAGACATTCCGATGAAGGCCTCATGGAGCAGGGTCGTCGGGCTAATCAACGCACCGTCGTTGCGCCGTAGCTGACGCTTCGCCAGCTGTCTGAGATCGTCGTACAACGACGCGAACAACTGCCGATTCTTGATGCCATCGGTCGCGTTTAGTGGTGCGTCCGCTATTACTGGCTGCTCAATTCCCATATACGAGCTCCCAGGAGGTCGGCCCAGCATGCCGAAACACAAGCGCCGCCGCAAGCAAACGGCCCAACCGCATGGATCTCAACGATACGTCGCATCGACTGCGCTGCAGCAGAGAAGAACTTCTTAAGAAATCCTTGGGCAATCGTTTCCCAATGTCACATTTGCGGCGCGGATTCCGATTTGAGCGCTGGGGCGTCCGCCGTCATCAAAAGGACAATCCATTCGGCAACCATGACTTTGCCGCAACCCTAGCTTGAGTCATGCTGCACCCTACTCACGCAGGAGAGCATCTATGGTGAAGGGATCGGACGGCTTGGAGCGTCTGCGCGCGCAGTGGCGCTGGCGCGGCGATGAACGGCCGCGTTTTGCGGTGGTACCCGGTCCCGGCCAGGAATCGGTGTGGGACTACCCGCGGCCGCCCGCCTTGAGGCAAGATTCTCGCGAGGTGCTGATTCGTTGGGGAGCGGCGGAAGTGGCACGCACCCGGCGTGCCATCCGCATTTTGGAGACGGCGCATCCACCGAGCTTTTATCTGCCGTGGGATGACGTAAACCAGCATCTGTTCCAGCCTGGAACGGGAGAATCCTTCTGCGAATGGAAGGGACCGGCGCGCTATTGGTCCTTGATCGACGTTGATCGGCTATTGCGCAACGTGGCATGGAGCTATCCAGCGCCGCTCGCCGGTGCCGAGGCCATTGCCGATTGCGTTGCCTTCTATCCGTCGAAGCTCGACTGTTCGGTTGATGGGGCTCGTGTCACTGCGCAACCGGGTGGCTTTTATGGCGGCTGGATCACCCCCGAACTCGTGGGGCCGTTCAAGGGTGAGGCCGGCAGTAACGATTGGTAACCGCATCCCGCTCTTAAGCTCCTCACGCCCTCAGTGATAATTCAACAGCTCAACATCCAGTGGTCCCGCGAAAACAAAGACGGTACTCGGGAAGCGCAAGATCAACCTAAGTACCGTATTCGCGGGGCAAAACGTCGGCGTCAAAGAGGTCACCGACAAGGTCTGGCTGGTCAGCTTTATGAAATATGACCTGGGCTTCTTCGATCAGGAGCTGGGCTAGGCACGCCGAACTCCTTAAAAACCCTTTCAAACACGGCAAAAGCGTACTTCCCCTTGGTGGTTGGGAGCGCCTCACAGGACAGTAAATATCGGCTCGCAAAGCCATGAGCGCATGCATCTGACTTTGAAGTGCGCAGATGACCGACCAGCTCTTTTTTTAGCTCGATTTAGCCGCCTCGCGATAACCCGGAACGAATCTCCCGCAGCAAGTGCCCGGGATATCTCCTCGCGCTCGCCGAACCTCAAGACTCTGTGGGAACGCGTCCGCGGCGCGGGTGGAATACCGCCTGAGGCTTCAAGTACGCGATTGATATTGCCACGCCGCTGCCTGAGCGCGCCGATAATCCCGAGAACAGACTTCCCGGCCCTATATCGTCGCCAAAACTCTTCGCGTTGCGCGGCCGTGATCGTCGAAGGACGTCCCATGCCAAACACCTCCTAGCCTAAGATTAGCTGGAGTGTTTCGCCGACCCATTGAGACCGCCTTACCTATGTCCTCGGTATAAAACGTTACCGATGTGCCCGGCATGGACAAACTTGTATATGGTGCCGGCTGAGGGATTCGAATACGCGCGATAACAAACTGTTTCGTAAGCGTTTATAAATATAGATGAGAGGAGTTACCCCGAAAAGTTACCCCGCGCCGTGGCGGATATTATTCGACGACGTTGGACGCCCCCGGAATCGGGCCGGAGCCCACAGGTATTCCGTTTTTTTACATCGCAGCGGGATACCGCTAATGAGTCCTCTCGACCCGAAGCCGTCCTTGACGACCGGCGGTACATGGACGCCCCCACTTTGCCAAGCTTTCAGTTCATGAGGCTTACAGGATCAGATTGCACCAGTACATTCGCACTTTTGCTGTGGCTTGCGCCGCTGTCCCTGATGGGTTTTGCTGATCGACTCCCCATAGCTTTCTCACACTCAAGGTGCTGCTGCCGGTCTGGGTTTGGTCAACCACGGTCCAACCTGTTTTGCCATCACTGCTTGATCGCCTGAGCAATCGGTGGTGTGTTCTCCTGTGCTGCCGATTCTCGTCTGTAGTGTTTCCGGTTATGCCGCTATACGATGTCGCGTGTAGTCAACTTTGAACTCGCGCCCGTGGGCAAGTAGCGCCCACACGGTGCGTACATTCTTGTTGGCCAGCGCTACGGCCCGATGCACGGATAATATGGCTTGCTGCTCGATATTCTTGATCGGCATAAAGCGCATGTTCGCACGACCCACCGCCTGGCAGATCGCTTCCGCATCGGCCGCATCATTCTTGTTCGTTTTGACGTACTGCTTGACGAACTGCGAAGCCATCAGGCGTACCGTATGGCCGAAGCGCGAAAGCGTACGACCCCAATAGTGCGCGCTGGCGCAAGCCTCCATGCCAATCACGCAGGGTGACAGATTCGCAAAGAATACCGTTACCTGAGCACGACGCAGTTGTTTGCGCAGCACCGCCTTACCTCGTTCATCAACCCCATGGACCTGAAACACGTTCTTCGCCAAATCGATCCCGACCGTTGTAATCTTCATGGTGGTGGTTGCTCAGCACCTCCACGTTGGCACGTCGATGCCGTTCAGGGTGGGGGCGTCCATCCACAGCTTTACAGACCTGCCGTGAAGACTCGCGGCGCACTGCAGCAGTCAACTCCTCTCGGTGAACTGCAGATAAAGGTTGCTGCAGTGCGCGACCGCGAGTTCTCGCAAATGTGTCTGTGCGCTACCGTACGGAAGCCCTTGTGGGGGTAACGTACCATCGTGCCATGCTCTGTGATTTTCTTTTGACGAATCGAACGGTCTTGATTGATCGTTGTCTCGCCATGGTCGGCACCAGGTCCAATCCAAAGGTTACCGACGAGGAGGTATCCCACGGAATACCCATGTTTCTCGATCAGCTCATAGAGACGCTTGCGCTTGAGCAGACATCCGCGCTGCAAGATCACGCCGTCGATGGCAGTAATGGCCGCGGGACATTCTCTTCAGAACTCGGCGCGACGGCGACGCTGCACGGCGGTGATTTATTTCGTGGGGGGTTTACCCTTGAACAGGTGGTCCGGGATTACGGCGACGTATGTCAAGCCGTCACAAACTTGGCTTTCGAAACCGACGCATCGATTTCGGTGGATGAATTTCGAACATTTAATCGCTGCCTCGATAACGCAATCGCCGGTGCCGTGACTGAGTTTGCACGGCACACTTCCGCATCGGATGACGACGGTCTCAAGAGCTTTAATGCCCGGCTTGGACCACTCGCGCATGAATTACGGAACTGCCTGCAAACCGCAACCTTTGCCGCAAAAGCAATCAGGGCAGGGACGAGCGGTGTCGGCGGGGCAACCGCATCCGTGCTAGACCGTAGCTTAATGGCAATGAGTAACCTGATTGACCGCGCGCTCGCCGAAGTTAGAGTCACGGCCGGCTTGCCCCCGCGCCTGCAACCAATCCACCTGGCTAAGTTCCTGGGAGAAGTGGAAGCCTCAGCGTCGCTTGACGCGCGGGCGCGAGGATCACGATTTCGGGTCGCGCCCGTCGTTGAGGACATTCAGATTTTTGCCGACCCCGAGATGCTCGCGGCGACGGTTGGTAATTTGCTGCATAACGCGTTTAAGTTCACGATTCGCCATACCGAGGTCTGGCTTCGCGGCCAAGCGTCCAAAAATCAAGTCTTGATTGAAGTCGAGGATCATTGCGGCGGTCTTCCTGAAGGAGCGTGCGAAAAACTGATGCTGCCTTTCGTTCAAGTCGGCTCCGATCGCTCGGGGCTCGGGCTTGGGCTTGATATTTGTAGGCGCAGTCTCGAAGCAATGAACGGTCAATTGAAAATCCGTGATTTGCCTGGTTCTGGATGCATCTTCACGATCTGTTTACCGCGATATATGGGTACCTAAGCATTGCTCGGAGGAGCGGTCGCGCCTAATGCACACTATTCGTGCCGATGCCGCCGCAAACCCGCTCGCTTCTAACTGCCCGCTTTCTGCCTCCCAGTTCGATGCGGCTACCGCCCGGTTTTGGCCGATTACCGCCGGCCCCCTAGCTACAGGCATTACAAGTGATCCGGCGCGTCCATCGCTCATGAAGGATGCGAATAATCGCGATGCCGTAGTCGGTGATGCGGAAATAAATCATATGCCGTTCGACATTGCGGCGGCGATAGCCCGATCGAATATGATCACACGCCGGAGCGGACTTCGGTGCTTCGGCCAAGACCTGGAATGCCGCGGTCAGCAAGTCGGTGTATCGCTCCGCCTGATCTAGTCCCCACTCTCGGCGCGTGTATTTCCAGATCCCTTGCATGTCGCGCTCGGCGGCGGGTGAAAGTCGGTACTCAGCCATTTACGCGGCGGAGCCTTCGCTTGAAGGCGTTTGCGTCGAAGCGCTTTGGTTTTCCGCTTTTTTCACCCTCGATCAAGGCCGAGCGAATCTTCTCGATCCCTGCGCCGCGCTCTTGTTCTCGCCGAATAAGATCACGGATGTATTCGCTATCGTTGGTGTAGTCACCACCTTCGACCTGCGCCTTGATCCAGTCATCTTGCCGATCCGTCAGCGTAATAGTCTTGCGGACAGTCGCCATAATGACCCCCTACGAAACGCACCAATAGTGTGATCCGATCATACCATTGGTGTTCATGCCTCGTAGAATGGCGGGGTGCAAATTAGGCGTGTTTTGCTATCAATCTGGTAACTTATTGGTGTTACTGATTGAGCTTACCGACACATAGGTAACACTCCATTCCGGGCACATAGGTAACACTTTCAGGCTTTTGCGGGAGACGCAAAATGCCGTGGCGGGAGTGTTCCAAGGTGGAAGAGCGAATGCGGTTTGTTGCCCGGTTGCTGGAAGGGGAGAAGATGGCGGTTGTATGCCGGGATTTTGATATCTCGCGCAAAACCGGCTACAAGATTTTTCAGCGTTACAAGGACTCGGGAACCAAAGGGTTTGATGATCGTTCCCGCAGGCCCTACCGGCATGCGAACCGTTTGCCGTTTCAGATCGAGGCTTTAATTGTCCGGCTTCGCAAGGACCATCCGAGCTGGGGCGCTCCGAAGATCCGCGAGAAGCTCAGGCGGCTGCACAATGAGGTGCAACTGCCTGCCATCAGCACCGTGCATGCGGTGCTTGATCGGAACGGATTGGTCGATTCGGGGCGCAATCGCAAGCGCTACAAAGCCGAAGGTACGGGGTTGTCCCTCGCTACGCGACCGAATGAGCTTTGGTGCGTCGATTACAAGGGCGAGTTCATGCTCGCCGATCGGCGCTACTGCTATCCGTTAACCATCACGGACTTCTCGAGCCGGTATCTGTTGTGCTGCGATGCTTTGGAAAGCACTCAGGAAAAGTACGCATTTACCGTGTTTGAGCGGGCTTTTAAGGACTTTGGGCTGCCCCTGGGTATCCGCAGCGACAATGGCGTCCCCTTCGCCAGCCGCAGCGCCTTTTTTGGCTTGAGCAAACTCTCTGTGTGGTGGCTGCGACTCGGTATCCGCATCGAACGCATCAAGCCAGGGCACCCGACTCAGAACGGTCGGCACGAGCGCATGCATTTGACCTTGAAGAAGGAAGCAACCAAGCCGCCGGCTAAGAACTTTCTGCAGCAGCAGGCCAAGTTCGATCAGTTCCTCCAAGTATTCAACCACGAGCGGCCTCATCAGGCCCTGGGAATGAAATATCCGAGCGAGATTTATGCGCCTTCGCCGCGGCCCTATACGGGCTTGAGCGAGGTTGAGTATCCGTTCCATGATCGCACCATCACGGTCACAGAGTGCGGGCGGATCTGTATCGGGCGGCGCAAGATCAACTTGAGCCAAGTGTTTGCCGGACAAAACGTCGGCGTCAAAGAAGTCGAGGAGAAAATCTGGTTGGTAACCTTTATGCACTACAACCTAGGGTTCTTCGATCACGAAACCGGTCGCATCGAATGTGCCCAAAATCCGTTCGGTGCTAAAGTGTTACCTATGTCTCCGGTATAAAACGTTACCCATGTCCCCGGAATGGACAGATATTTTGGTTTGCCGGCTGAGGGATTCGAACCCCCGACCTACGGTTTACAAAACCGTTGCACTACCACTGTGCTAAGCCGGCGCGGAGCAGGCCCCTATTATAGCGAAGGAGAGGGCTGTGACCTGAAATCCCGGGTTGCATCGCAAACCCTTCGATGCCGACTCTTTTTCACAGATCGGCGCACTCAGATCTAATGCCAACTGCCGACGGCTTCTCGGGCGGCCTGATTCAAAGGTCGCGCGAGCAGGCCGCTCTGCGAAACCTTAATCTCATATAAAGCGCCGTCGGCCATGGGCAAAAAAGTCGCGCTTCCATATAAAGCATCCATCCAGGGTATCCACGACCGGTAGCGATGGATCAGCTCCCAGGGGTCGACACGGCCGGGCGGATGCAAATCATAAGCGGTACGGTTCTGGGTGCGTTCATCTTCGATGTGCGAGTAGCGGCCGCTGATGCGCTCCAAGCGGTAGGCTGCATCGAATCCGACGAGATTAACAAAGGCGTGCCATTTGAGAACGCGGGCGTCGATCTGCCACTCATCGCCGCTGAGGGCAAAATTGGCGCGATCGCCGTTCGGATAGTTTAGAACCGCGTTGAACTGGCGATTCCCGATCTTCGAAAACTGCAGCTCAGCAGCCGCTTGTTCATAGCTCAGGCGTTGGTAGCCGCGCAGGCTTGTGCCGAGGAGCATCGCGCACAGGGCAGCCAGCAAAAAGCTGATTGCCGCCGCGCCATGCGCCATGCCGCCCATCACTTTGCGCCGCCGCAAACGGCGGATGGCGGCCGCGAAAAAAAGCAATCCGATGAGCGCGCAGACGACAATTATTGCGGTGAGGGTCATGGAGGTTGGCTCATAACGGGAACCGGAACCGAACCTCATGGGACTAACAAAACACTTAGCCCGGTCCCGGTGTCTCGTTGCAGACCGGCATAGTTTGCTTTGTTTCCAATGATTTGCAAGTGCGGTACGTCTCGATTGCACACACGTGAGTGTTGATTTCGAGGTCGGTATCGGCAAGTATGCTGAAAAGGGGTGATTCAGTAGATGTGGATCGTTCAAGTTGCGCTGCGGCGCCCATACACGTTTTTGGTGATGGCGCTACTGATTCTCCTCGCAACTCCTTTTGTCCTACGCAAGATGTCTACCGACATCTTTCCTGAAATAAATATACCCGTCGTCAGCATCGTCTGGACTTACAGCGGGCTGTCGGCGCAGGAAATGGGTCAGCGCATTACCGCCGTTACTGAGCGCAGCCTAACCACGACCGTGACGGATATCGAGCACATCGAGTCGCAGACATTTGCCGGCATGTCGGTCACCAAGGTCTTTTTTCAGCCCGACGCCAATATCCCGACCGCCCTTGCCCAAGTCGTGGCTATCCAGCAGCAACAGCTGAGACAGCTTCCGCCGGGAGCGTTGCCGCCGCTGATCATGAAGTACTCGGCCTCTGCAATCCCGGTTATACAGCTGGGCATTTCCAGCGCTACGTTGGGTGAGCCCGCGCTTTTTGACGCTGCTTGGAATTTCTTGCGCCCGCGCCTGGTGACCATCCCAGGGGCCGCCGTGCCGTTCCCCTACGGTGGGAAACTGCGTCTGATTTCTGTCGATCTGGATACTTCCGCGCTGCTGGCTAAAGGATTGACACCGAATGACGTCGTCAATGCGGTCAACGCTCAAAACCTTATATTGCCATCGGGGACGGTCAAGATTGAATCCACCGAGTACGCAATCGCCCTGAACGGTTCGCCCGACACCATTGCGGGGCTCAACCATATTCCGGTCGTCACGAGGAATGGCGCCACCACCTATTTGTCCGAGGTTGCGCACGTGCGCGACGGATACTCCCCCCAGACCAATATCGTGCGCCAAAACGGAGAGCGCGGCGTACTGATGCCCGTGCTCAAGAATGGCGGCTCCTCCACGTTGGACATCGTTAGTACCTTGCGCGAGGTATTGCCGGCGGCCGCCCAGATTCTGCCGAAAGACTTCAAGATCACGCCTCTGTTTGATCAATCCGGTTTCGTCAGGGCTGCCATCAGCGGAGTGGTGCGCGAGGCGGTGATTGCGGCCTGCCTGACGGCAATACTGATCTTGCTGTTCCTGGGCAATTGGCGCAGCACATGCATCATCGCAATATCGATCCCGCTGTCCATTCTATGTTCGATCATCACCCTTTACATCGCAGGGGAGACCCTGAACATCATGACCTTAGGCGGCCTTGCGCTGGCAGTCGGCATCTTGGTCGACGATGCGACAGTCACGATCGAAAATATCGAACGACACATTCATCTCGGATCGGATCTTCACAAAGCCATTTTGGACGGTGCCGGCGAAATAGCCATTCCCGCGTTGGTGTCTACCCTATGCATCTGCATTGTGTTCGTGCCGATGTTTTTTCTGACCGGCGTGGCGCGTTACTTATTTGCGCCGCTGGCGCAGGCCGTGGTGTTCGCCATGCTCGCCTCCTATGTTCTCTCGCGCACCCTGGTACCGACTCTGGTCATGATGCTGATGGATCACACACCGGCACACGCAGCCGCCCGCAAAAGTCTGCTGCAAAGGATATATCGCGCATTTGATGCGCGCTTTGAAAGTCTTCGCGCAGGGTATAGCGACATCCTGGCTGAAGTCCTCGACAAGCGGCGGGCCTTCGCCGGCGCTTTCTTGGGCTTTTGCATCCTCTCTTGCGCATTGGTATTTGTCTTGGGACGGGATTTCTTTCCGACTGTGGATGCAGGGCAAATTCGTATGCACATGCGGATGCCCTCCGGCACGCGTATCGAAGAGACCGCCCGGGTGGCGGATCAAGTCGAGACCTTCATTCGAACCCTGGTGCCCGCCAAGGAACTCGGCACGGTGCTGGACAATTTGGGAGTAGCGATCAGCAGCATCAACAATACGTACAGCAACGCCGGTGCATTTGGGACATTGGACGGAGAAATTCAAATCTCGCTCAACGAAGGCCATCATCCGACCCAGAGCTATGTCGAGGAGATGCGCCGGGAACTTCCCAGGCGCTTTCCGGGCGTGGAGTTCTTCTTTCAACCTGCCGACATGGTGGCCCAGATCTTGAATTTTGGGCTGCCTGCTCCCATCGATGTGATGTTTACCGGCGCCGATGTGCGCGCGAATTTTGAACTCGCCTCGAAGTTCATGAAGCAGATAAAGCAAATTCCAGGAACCGTAGATACCCACATTCATCAGCGGCTGGATCTGCCGACCCTCGCTCTGCAAATGGACCGTTCGCAATTGCAAACAGTCGGATTGAGCGCCAATGACGTGGCGCAGAATCTACTTATCACGACTGCCGGCACGACCCAGACATCACCGGGCTTTTGGTTGAATCCCTCCAACGGCGTGGTCTACAACGTCTCGGCTCAGTCGCCGCAGTACCAAATCGACAGCGTGGATGCGCTATTGCGTACGCCCGTGCGCACCCCCGCCGGAACTTCGTCGCAACTTCTGAGCAATTTGGTGAGCGTGACACCTACCGCCCAGGTCGCCGTCAGCTCAAGGTACAACCTGGCCCCGACCATCGATGTCTATATCAGCGTGCAAGGCCGGGACTTGGGCAGCGTCGCCAGAAAAATCAAAGCCCTGGTCGAGGACACGCGCCCGCAATTGCCGCACGGGGCGTCGATATTGGTGCGCGGCCAAGCGCAAACCATGCGTGCGTCGTTCATCGAGTTGGGCGTGGGCCTAGTGATGGCCATTGTCATGGTGTATCTGTTGATTGTCGTGAATTTCCAGTCCTGGGTCGATGCATTCATCATCATCACGGCGCTACCGGCGGCACTGGCTGGGATCTGCTGGATGCTGTTCCTGAGCGCCACCACCTTGAGCGTGCCGGCGATGACCGGAGCCATCATGACGATGGGCGTCGCCACCGCGAACAGCATTTTGATCGTGTCATTTGCCCGCCAGAGGATGAATGAAGGCCTTGATCCGATCAGCGCCGCCCGTGATGCCGGGGCAACCCGCATTCGCCCGGTGCTGATCACGGCATTGGCCATGATCATCGGCATGATTCCCATGGCCCTCGGGCTGGGTGAGGGTGCCGAGCAGAACGCACCGTTGGGCCGTGCCGTGATCGGCGGGTTGGTATTTGCAACGGTTTCAACGTTATTTTTTGTGCCAGCCGTTTTCGCCGGTCTACATCGCCGCCTCGAGCAGCGCAAGCTCGCACGTGGGATAATTTAGCTATGTCCAACACTCACAACCATGCGGCGGCTGTGAAACGCGCGAGGCTGATCGTCGCTGCAATTGTCGTTGCTCTCATTGTGGGGGGCGTCATTATCTTCGTGCTGCGCGGCTTTGCAGCCGCCGCGCTGGCCTCGGCCACTGAAATTCATGCCAAGCAATATGTGACCACCACTGCACCGAAGATGGGCGGGGACGATTTGCCTTTGACGCTGCCCGGCACACTGCAGGGAATCAAAGAAGCGACACTCTACGCACGCAGTAACGGCTATGTGTTGCGTTGGACCAAGGACATCGGCAGTTCAGTCAAAAAAGGCGAATTGCTGGCGGAAATCGCGGCGCCGGAAATCGATCAGGAGCTCTCGCAAGCCGCGGCCGCACAGCAGCAGAGCGCGTCCAGCGAGGCTCTAGCAAAAAGCACCGCGGAGCGTTGGAAGAGCCTTCGAGAAAAAGACGCCGTGACGCAACAGGACCTTGATGAACGGCTCAGTTCCTACGTTCAGGCCCAATCCAATTTGGCATCGGCGAAGGCGAACACTGCGCGGCTGCGCAATATGCAAGGCTTCAATAAAGTGGTAGCGCCTTTTGACGGGGTCGTGACCAGCCGCAAGATCGATGTGGGAGACTTGGTCGATGCCGGTAATGGCGGCGCGGGAAAAGCCTTGTTCACCATCGCGCAAGTCGATCCTTTGCGGCTTTATGTGTTCGTTCCTCAGATCTACGCGCAGCAGGTCAAAGTCGGCGATCAGGTAACGGTCAGCTTGGCCGATCATGGCGCAGCAGAGTTTAAAGGCACCATAGCGCGTACCGCGCGCGCAATCGACACCGCGACACGCACCATGCAGGTTGAGATCAGGGTTCCGAATCCTCAGGAGGCCCTCATCGCCGGCGCATACGTGCAAGTGAGTTTACCCATCAAGCAAGATGCGGCATCGCTCTTGGTTCCAACCAATGTACTGTTGTTTCGCCCCGATGGCCCGCGAGTCGCGACGGTAAATGCCGACGGAAGGGTGCGCTTGAACGCCGTTAAGCTGGGGACCGATTTTGGCAGCACGGTAGCCGTCACCAGCGGTTTGAAGCCGGATGATCGGATCATCCTAAATCCAGCCGACTCTGTAGCAGACGGCGATATCGTGACTATCCGATAACATGCGCTCGGGTCTAGGAGCGGCGCTGTGGGCTGTAATGGGTCTGACGGGCCTATCGGCAGGGTGCGCGGTTGGTCCTGATTACCAGCGACCCTCTGCCGATCTCCCCCTCGGATGGCAGCCCAGTGCGCCGTGGCAGGAAGCGGTGCCTGGCGATACTCTGCTCAAGGGCAAGTGGTGGGAATTATTCCAAGATCCGCAATTGAACCCGTTGGCCGAACAGGCCTTGGACAACAATCAGAATCTGCGCGTGGCAGCGGCTCGATTGGAACAGGCGCGTGACCAACTCACCATCGCGCGTTCCGCACTATTCCCTGCCGTCGATCTTGCCGCTTCTGCCTCCCGCAGCAGGCTTTCAGAGAATCGTCCGCTGGCGGCTTCTTCGTTTTCCAAACAATCGACCGTGCAAAACGATTTCCGCGTTGGCCCCAGCGTCAATTGGGAGATCGATCTATTCGGTCGCGTGCGCCGCCAGGTGGAAGGGGCCCGTGCCAGCGCGCAACAGGCACAAGCCGATTTTGAAAACACGCGTCTCACTCTGATGGCCGAGTTGACGACTGACTATTTCTCTTTGCGAGAGATCGACGCCGAGATTGATGTGGTGCGAAGTAGCCTGGAGCTGGAACGCGGCGCACTTGCCTTTGTTTCCTCCAGGCACGAATTGGGCTTTGCTACGGGGTTGGATCTGGCTCAGCAAGAGTCATTACTCGAAGCCGGGGCGACTCAGCTGGAGCTTTTGCAGAATCAACGTGCGCAGTTTGAACACGCAATTGCAACCATGATCGGCACACCTGCGCCGAAATTTACCCTCGCGCCGGCTGTGTCGGCGCCGCCATTGCCTACGGTGCCCGTAGGGCTTCCCTCGGACTTGTTGCAGCGCCGCCCCGACGTTGCCTCGGCTGAACGGGCGATGGCGGCGGCGAACGCCCGAATAGGCGTCGCGAAGGCAGCGTATTTTCCCATCATCGATCTTGCGCCTGGCCTTGCACTGCCGGGCCTGGGATGGGAGAGCACGGCGCTCGCCAATCTGTTGACGGCGCCAAGTAGGATCTGGTCGATCGGCCTGTCGGCCTCGCAAAGGCTTCTTGACGCCGGCAACACCCGGGCTAACGTACGTTTTGCAGATGCCGATTACGCCGCCGCGGTGGCCACATATCGGCAGACCGTGTTACGCGCGATGGAAGAGGTAGAGAACGGCATCACGGGTTTAGCGGCGCTCGAAAGGGCGCGAATTCAGGCCGATGCGAGCGTGCGCAGCGCGCAGAAGGCCTTTGACATCGCCAGCGAGCGCTACAAAGGCGGCGTCGAGACGTATCTGGGTGTCATTAACGCGCAGCAAACACTGCTCACCAATCGACGCCAGGCGGCGCAGATTCAGGGACAGCAATTTGCGACCGCTGTTTATCTGGTCAAGGCGCTGGGCGGGGGATGGAACCAACCTTCGCCGTAGGTCAAGTTCAGCGACTAATTCCTAACGGCCGCCGCCGGCTTGTGCAGGCTGTCGATAGCCTCAGCTGGCGAAATGGCGTTTGATTGGACGAAATCCACGCCGAGGGCCGTCAACCATTCCTGCTCTGCGGCCGTGTCGGTGCGTTTGGCTACCGTGTGCATGCCGAGTACTCGGGCCATTTGCACTACGCCCGTGATCGACGCCTGCGACACCTTGTCGGTGCGCATTTTAGAGGTAATCGCTGGATCCAGCTTGATATAACGCACGCCTGGCAAGCGCAGCAGCTCGAAGCATTCCGTGCGCAATGCGAAGTCATCGAGCACCAACGGGCAACCCAATCGATGCAGGGCCGTGGCGACATCGCTGATTTTGTCGGCAAGCGTGAGGGCTGTTGGCGCGTCCACTTCAAATGCGATAGTCCCTTTCGGGAGGGACGATTTGAGCAAGCACAGATCGACGAACTTGATGAAATGCTCATCGTGCAGCGCGGTGGTGGTGAGATTGACGGAAAACATCACCGGATCCGTCCGCCAGGTGTCCGGGTGGCGAATCAGCCAGCCGATGAGCTCCGTGATGACGCGCCGGTCAATCATGCTACCCAGGCCGTTCTCGACCGCAGCCTTCAACATCGCATGCGGCGCGGCATTGGGTGCTACATCCGACCCGGAGCGCAGCAATACCTCGTATCGGCTCATTTGGCTGCCTTTGGACAAGGGAACCAAGCGCTGCACATGCAGCGCAATCGGACTCTTACGCATGGCCGCGTTCAGCCGATCGATCTCCGGAGGGACCCCCTTCGGCACCTGCGACTTTTCCGAAAGCTCAAGTGATGGGATTGTCGGCGCCACGGGAGCCGACGCGGGCGGTGCACTTTGGGCGGGGACCGTACTCCGGGCAGGAGCAGCAGTCCGGGCGGGCGCAGTTGTTCGAGCGGCGCTCACGTGGCTTACATAGCTCGCGGGCCGCGATACGTTCGAGGGGTTGGTGCCTGCGGCGCGCATCGGGGTGCGCGAGATGATCTGCTCCAGTTGAGCAGCGATGGTGCGGGGTCCGATCATGAGAGGTGCTGCGGCTGCCGGGCTTGGGACAGGCCGCGCCACGGGTGCGGCGGCGCGAACGGCAGACGCAGCCTCCCGCACGGCAGGCGCCGCGCTTGCCAGTCGCTGGTGCGTACCCGTTTCTGCGGGTGAGGCTAAGGGGGGGCCACCAGGGTCCGGCCGCATTGCGGCGAATTGCAACAGTGCCCGCTGCAGCTTCGGCGTCATGAGTTTGGGCGCGCCGGAGGCAACGATGCGGGTGTCCATGACGATCATGACCAACCCGACGATGGCACGTCGCGCGTTCACGGCACGCACTATCACGGCCGAGCGCGACTCGCCCAAATCAAACGACAGCACCGGTGCAGCGGCGGGGTTGGTGAAGGCTTCGGCGGCCTCGCGCACCGCATTATGTTCGTCCGGCCCCATGGAGCTTTCGCTCAGCCACAGCACATCACCGGCTTGGTCATGCAAAGATACGGCGTGGGTGCGATTCGGTTCGATGGCCGCTCGCACTTTCTGGCAGACGGCATCAAAATCGACCAGCGGACTATCCGATTGCATTGAGGGGTTACCCTGCTCCATAGATCCGCTACTTGAAGTGTATAGCCGTATATCTACCGTACCGGCGCAATGCCTGATGTGATGTCTTCGCCAAAACACGACAGTGGGCGTGTTTTCACGCGCCCGTGTTACATATCGTCGGCGGTCGGCGCGCTAGCGGGCTACACTGCACAGGATATGAGCGAAAAAACCCCACGCCAATTCAAATATTACGATTTTGTGATGGCAGCCTACGTCTGCGTTTTGCTGTGTTCCAACTTGATCGGACCGGCGAAGGAAACGACGATTCCTCTGGCATTCGGCGGCAGCGTGACGTTTCTTGCCGGCGTCCTGTTCTTTCCAATTTCCTACATCTTCGGCGACATTTTGACCGAAGTGTACGGCTACGGACGCGACCGGCGCGTCGTGTGGGCGGGATTCGCGGCGCTGGCCTTTGCTTCCATCATGGCGGCAGTGGTGGTGCATTTGCCGCCCTCAACGAACTCTCTCGCCACTCAGGGCGCGGTGGAGGCGATCTTCGGCAATACGCCCCGTATTGTTGCCGCATCAATTATCGCTTTTCTTTGCGGAACCTTCGTCAACAGCTACGTGCTGGCCAAAATGAAAATCTGGACTGCCGGCCGTTGGCTCTGGACGCGTATCGTCGGCTCCACCCTGTGCGGTGAACTGGTCGATTCGGTGCTGTTCTATTTTGTGGCCTTCTTCGGACGCATGACGCTTTCCCATCTGGTCGCCATCATGTTCACGCAATATGCGTTAAAGAGCGGCTGGGAGATCATTGCCACGCCGTTGACCTATCGAATTGTCGCCTTCCTCAAAAAAGCCGAAAAAGAGGATTACTACGACATCAACACGAATTTCACGCCTTTCTCGCTGAGAGCCTGAACCTAAAGTCACCGCTGCAATTGGTCGTGGGTTCGCCATAATCTGCCACGACTTCAGCTCATCCTCGCCCGAATGTGGGCTCGTAATGTCTCCCATGAGGCGACGGTCGTCGCCTCGAATGGCGAGGAGCGAGGAGTTGTCATGATCACAAGATATCCCAAGTTGGTTTGGACGATTGGATTGATGGGCTTGAGCACCGCGGCTTTGGCCGGCGAACCCAAGACCCGGCCGCCGCAGGAGCCGGTGGGCTTCATATCGGGTGCCGTGATTGGCGCCTTTGCGGCCGGCCCGATTGGCGCGGTGGTAGGCGCCGGACTCGGCACCTGGCTGGGCAACCGAGTGCATCGCGCTGGAGATGCCAAAAAGGCCGAAGTGCAGGTGGCTGCTCTGGTGACCGATAAGTCGCAACTGCAGATCGAAAGGTCGACCCTGATGAACGAAAAAAACCAGCTGGCCCAAACTAACCAAGACCTCGGGGCCAAGCTCGCCGAGCAATCGCAGAAGGTTGAAATGGTGCAAACCGCGAAAGCAGACGCTTCCGAGGTCCTCGATGGGCTGCAGGGTGATGTCTTATTCCGCACCGGAAGTGCGGAGATTACCCCCGATATTGCGCATCAGATTCAAGTGCTTGCGCAGGCGGTGGCAAAGTCCCCGGAACTTAAGATCCGAGTCGACGGTTATGCGGATCCGCGCGGCACGGTTGATACCAATTTGAAGCTGTCTCAAGACAGGGCCGACGCGGTGCGCGACCTACTGCTCGCCTCGGGAGTGAATGAAAACGTACTTGAGGTCAACGCTTATGGAAAAAGCCAGAGCACTGCTGGAGATAATGATGGCTACGCCCTCGAGCGCCGTGTCAGATTGACGCTGCAGATGGAAACTGGCGCTGCGGTTGCTCAGGTTGGCGAGAATGAGTGAAATGGCGCAGTCATGACGAGCGGATGCGGCCCGCTGCCTGAGGAGCAGCTGGCCGCACTTGTTTCCGCGCATACCCTCAGCCTACGATAGCGTATGAGCGTGCCCCCAAAAATTGTCGTACTCGATCGATTTCAGACCGGCGAGTCCGCGAATCCCTCCCACGAAAATATTCTCGCCGGTATACCGCGCACGCGCGTTTCCAATCAGTACAGCGACGCTTCGGGGGAATTTTTTTGCGGCGTCTGGACCAGCACCGCCGGTAAATGGCGCGTTCGCTACACCGAGCATGAATTCTGCGTGATCATCGAAGGCAGGGTGCGGATCGAATCGGTGTCCGGGGAGAAGCACGAGTTCAAAGCCGGCGATTGCTTCGTCGTCCCAGCGGGCTTCGAGGGCATCTGGGAGGTCAACGAGCCTTGCAAAAAATGGTATTCGATCTTCGAACCGAAAACTTAAATGTCAGGCGGTTTCGCGGATTACGGATCCTAAAATCTCGACGATGCGCTCGATTTGTTTAGGCTCGATGATCAGCGGCGGCGACATCGCAATGGTATCGCCCGTTTGACGCACCATGACCCCACGTTCAAAGCACTTGAGGAACACCTCGTACCCGCGAGCCCCGGGCTTGCCTTGGCGCGATTCCATCTCCACCCCGCCGATTAGCCCATAGTTTCTCACATCGATGACGTTGGGCAGACCGCGCAGCGAATGCACCGCATTTTCCCATTGAGCGCTCAAAGCAGCGGCCCGCGTCAGGAGCCCTTCTTTTTCATAGATATCCAGGGCCGCCAATGCCGCGGCGCAAGCAACCGGATGCGCCGAGTAGGTGTAGCCGTGAAACAGTTCGATCGAATTCTCCGGCCCTTGCATGAACGCCTCATAAATCTTGCGCTGCGAAAACACCGCCCCCATGGGTATGGCGCCGTTGGTCAGGCCTTTGGCGGTGGTCATGAGATCAGGGATGACATCGAACGCCTGGCTGGCGAAGGGTTTCCCAACGCGGCCGAAGCCCGTGATCACCTCGTCGAATATCAACAGGATGTCATGCTTATCGCAGATCTCCCGCAACCGCTTGAGGTATCCGGAGGGGGGCAAAACCACTCCTGCCGAGCCCGAGATCGGTTCGACGATGACCGCGGCGATCGTGGACGCATCGTGCAAGGCGATGAGACGTTCCAACTCGCTGGCGAGATGAGTTCCCCAGTGCGGCAAGCCGCGAGAAAAAGCGTTGTGCTCGATGTTCAGTGTATGCGGCAAATGATCGACGCCAGGCAGCATGGAGGAGGCAAAAAACTTGCGGTTATTGACCATTCCGCCGACCGACATGCCACCGAAGCCGACGCCGTGGTAGCCCTTTTCACGGCCGATGAAACGCGTGCGATGACCGGCGCCTCGTGCGCGGTGATAGGCGATCGCGATTTTCAAGGCGGTATCGACGGACTCCGAGCCTGAGTTCGTAAAAAAGATCCGGTCCAGTTGCGGCGGTGCAATCTTGGCCAAGCGGTTCGCCAGTTCGAACGCAATTGGGTGGCCCATCTGAAATGTGGGCGCAAACTCCATGGTTTGCAGTTGCTTGGTGACCGCTTCGGTGATCTCGCGTCGTCCATGGCCGGCGTTGACGCACCACAGCCCTGCGACGCCATCGAGCACTTGGCGTCCGTCGCTGGTCCAGTAAAACATGCCTTCCGCTCGTGCCAACAGACGAGGACTCGCTTTGAATTGGCGATTGGCGGTGAAGGGCATCCAAAAGGCGTCGAGTTCGGGATTCGTCGCGGCGGGGGTGAGCTGAGCGTTCATGGGTAGTCCTTGCGAGGGGAGGCTGGCACCATCCCAATGATAAGGAAAATTGACACATAGCTCAATTTTTGGCGCATCTCGGCGCTAACTGTCTATTATAATAGACATATGAGCTTAGATGTGGGTGCCCATCTGAAGGCCGTGCGGCAGATGTACGGACTGTCGCAGCGTGAAATGGCGAAACGTGCCGGGGTCACCAATGGGCTCATCTCTTTGATCGAGCAAAACCGCGTCAGCCCATCGGTGAGCTCGCTAAAAAAAGTACTTGATGGTATTCCGATGACACTCGCCGATTTTTTCAACCTCGACTTGGGTGGCAAACCGCAAGTGTTTTTTCCTCGCGAGGAACTCGCCAACATCGGCACGGGGAATGTCGAGCTGCGTCTGGTGGGAGGGCGCTTGGCGAAACGCGCCATGGCCATCTTGCACGAGCGGTACGCCCCCAATGCGGATACCGGCGAGGAAATGCTGACTCATGCCGGCGAAGAAGGCGGGGTGATCGTCAGAGGAAAAATCGAACTCACTGTCGGCGGAGAGTCGCGCGTGCTTGGCGCCGGGGACGCTTACTATTTCAAGAGTTCCGTGCCGCATCGCTTTCGCAATGTGGGACGCGAGGATTGCGAGATCGTGAGCGCCAGCGTGCCGCCCACCTTTTAATCGGCTCTGTCTGGCCGCATATCGAGGCTCTTCAGGTAGCATGAGCGCCATATGAGAACGGTAACGGTAGCGGCCACGCAAATGGCGTGCAGTTGGGATCGGGACGCCAATATGGCGCGTGCTGAAAGCCTGGTGCGTAAGGCGGCGGCGGGTGGGGCACAGGTCATCCTGTTGCAAGAACTCTTCGAGACGCCGTACTTTTGCAAGGATCACATCGCACGGCACCTTGAACTCGCGCTACCCTTAAATGGCCATCCCGCAGTCGAGCATTTCCGCGGCGTCGCGGCCGAGCTGGGCGTCGTGCTGCCGGTCAGCGTGTTCGAGCGCGCCAATAATGTCTTCTATAATTCGGTGGTCGTCGTCGATGCGGACGGGTCGGTGGTGGGCAATTATCGCAAATCGCACATTCCGGAAGGGCCCGGGTATCACGAAAAATTCTATTTCTCCCCCGGGGACACGGGCTTTAAGGTATTCGACACGCGCTATGCGAAGCTGGGAGTCGCGATTTGCTGGGACCAGTGGTTCCCCGAGGCGGCCCGGGCCATGGCGTTGCTCGGTGCCGAGGTTCTGCTATATCCGACGGCGATCGGCTCCGAACCTCAAGACGCCACTCTCGATTCCAGCGGTCACTGGCAACGCACCATGCAAGGCCACGCCGCCGCCAACGTTATGCCTGTGGTGGCGGCGAACCGTATCGGCACTGAGAAGGGCGAGAAGTACACCATGACATTTTACGGTTCTTCTTTTATCGCATCCCACACCGGCGAGAAGCTCGCCGAAGCGGATCGCGAAAGCGAATCGGTAGTGAGCGCCTCGTTCGATTTGGACGAGGTCCGGCGCTACCGGCAGTCCTGGGGTGTTTTCCGCGATCGTCGGCCCGACCTTTATAACCCCTTGCTTTCCCTCGATGGACGCGGCTGACAACCTCGTATTCGTCGACTTGGAAACGACGGGAGGCAACCCCGCATACCATCGAATCACGGAAGTCGGCATCGTGCGGGTGCAAAACGGCGTGCTTCTCGAAGAGTGGAGTTCACTGGTAAATCCGCAGTGCCCGATTTCCCCTTACATCCAAGCTTTCACGGGCATCAGCAGCGACATGGTGACCGATGCGCCGCTGTTCGCAAATCTCGCCGAGACAGTGCTCGAGAAGTTGCGCGGCGCGGTGTTCGTCGCGCACAACGCGCGCTTCGACTACGGTTTCCTGCGCAGCGAGTTTCGAAAAGTCGGCGTCGATTTCTCCGCAGAGGTTTTATGCACGGTCAGGCTGTCCCGCCAATTGTTTCCGCAACATGCGCGTCACAATTTGGATGCAGTGATCGAGCGCCACAGCCTGGTTTGCACCGCCCGGCATCGGGCATTGGGCGATGCCCGAGTGCTGTGGGATTTGTGGTCGAAATTGCAGCGCGACACGCCTGAGGAGCTGCTGTCCAGCGCCGCTGCCCACGCCATGCTCCGCGTACCGAAACTGCCCGCGCATCTGCCGCCGGGCCTCGCGGAAGAGCTGCCGGAAATGCCGGGTGCCTATCGGTTGTTCGGTGAAAACGATGTCTTGCTCTATATAGGAAAGAGCAATTCCTTACGCACGCGCATCTTGACGCAGCTTGCCGACACGCGCGCTGGCTCGCGCGATGCTCAATTGGCGGCGGACGTAAGACGGGTCGATTGGGTGCGAACGGCTGGCGAGCTCGGCGCGATGCTGCTGGAGTCCAGCTGGTCAAGAACGCAAAAGCCTCTTTATAACCGCCGCCTGAGAAGCAACGCGGATTCGGCGAGCCTGCGGCCCGCAAGCGACGGATCTGGGCGTGTGCACGTGCAGCGCATCGACACATTGGAACCGCGCGAATTGGCGCAGAGCTTCGGTGTGTTTCATTCCGAGAAGGATGCACGCAAAGCACTCACCGACATTGCGCGCGCCCAACAGCTGTGCCTCAAAGTACTGGGCCTGGAAGAGAGTGCAGGTTCTTGCTTCGCCTTGCAGGTTGGCAAATGCCGGGGCGCATGCATCGGGAAGGAGCCCCTGATCCTGCACAACATGCGTACACAAATGGCTTTATCCGGACTCAAAATCAAAAGCTGGCCGTTTCCCGGCCGGATCGCGCTGCGTGAGCGGGCGGTGGGCGGTTTTGCAGTGGATGGCACGCGCGGTGGAGAGTTTCATGTACTCGACCAGTGGATGTACCTAGGATCTGCCCGGTCCGAGGAGGAGATGGCGGCCTTGAGCGCGTGCCACGCCGACGCTGCATTCGACGTGGATGTATACAAGATATTGCTGCGCTATTTTTCGCATCATCCAAATCTCGATTGGCATGATCTTGTACCCAATAAAATAGCCGACGTGTCTTGAGCACGCAGTACAAGGGCAATGTGCGCTATTGGATCGCCACCGCGCCGGTGGGCGCCGCCTCGGTGCTGGCCGAAGAATTGAAGCAATTCGGCGGGCACGATATCCGCGAGCGCAGTCACGATGTGAAATTCCAGGGTACGCTGGATGTGGGCTACCGTACCTGCTTGTGGTCGCGCACCGCGACGCGGGTGCTGTTGAGTTTGGGATCCATCGATGCGAGCAGTTCGAAGCATGTATACGAGGCCGTCAAGCGCATCGATTGGCGCGAGCACATCGCTCCGGGTGCGACGTTGGCCTGCGACTGCAGCGGCGGCAACGAGTCCATCCGGCATACCATTTATGGATCGCAGCTGCTCAAAGATGCCGTCTGCGACAATCTGCGCGATGCCACCGGCGAGCGCCCGAACATCAAGCCGGAACGTCCCGATGTATTGCTGCACTTGCACGTCGAGGGACGCACCGCGCTTTTATCGGTGGATTTCTCGGGCGAAAGCCTGCATCGGCGTGGTTATCGCAGCGAAGGCGGTCGTGCACCACTGAAGGAAAACGTAGCAGCGGCGGTGCTGCTGCGCGCGGGCTGGCCGCAAGTGGCCGAGCAGGGCGGTGTACTGCTTGACCCAATGTGCGGTTCCGGGACGTTTCTCATCGAGGGCGCCTTGATCGCGGCGGATGCAGCGCCGGCCATCGATCGCGGGTATTTTGGATTCTTAGGATGGCGCGGCCACGAGCCCGACACGTGGGAGCAGTTGCGAGCCGAAGCGCGGGCTCGCCGCGCCGTACGCGCGGCGCGCCGCTGCATTTTGGGATCGGACATCGATTCCGATGCCGTTCGCATGGCGATCGGCAACGCTGAGCAGGCCGGTGTTGCGGATTGGGTGCATATCGAAAAGCGTTCCTTGAGCGAGGTCATCCGGCCGAAAGCCGATGTAGGTATGGTCGTAGCAAACCCCCCATACGGGGAGCGCATAGGAGCTGAATCCGGACTGCCTGCCCTCTACTCGGAACTTGGCGCCATGTTGCGCGAGAAGTTTCAGGGATGGGAGGCGGCAATTCTCACCGGCAATCCAGCCTTGGCTCGTAATTTAGGAGTTTATGCCAAGCGGTCGCACCGCGTCTTCAATGGCACAATCGAATGCCGGTTGCTGCGCTTCGATTTGAATGAAGCGAGCGCTCAGCGGCCGGCCGAGGAGGTACGCGCCGACTGGTCGAGCCGCCCCGGTGCACAAATGTTCGCCAACCGATTGCGCAAAAATTTGCAGCGGCTCGAGCCCTGGGCGGAGCGTGAACACATCGATTGTTTTCGTATCTACGATGCGGACATGCCCGAGTACGCGTTCGCCATCGATGTGTACGGCCGGGGCGCACGGCACGTGTACGTGCAGGAATACGCGCCGCCCAAAACCGTCAACCAAGAGAGCGCCCGCGAACGACGGCGGGAAGCGCTGGCTGTCTTGCCCGAGGTGCTGAGCGTACCGCTCGCCCAAGTACATTCACGCGTGCGCAAACCGCAGAAGGGCGCGGAGCAATACGAGAAGCGTGAGAGCGTTGCCGAGCGCCACGCGGTTCAAGAGGGCGGGCTCAAATTTTGGGTCAATTTCCGTGACTATTTGGATACGGGTCTTTTTCTTGACCACCGCATCGTGCGCGACAGACTTCGCTCCTGGGCGAAGGACGCGGATTTCCTAAACCTGTTCTGCTATACCGGCAGCGCCTCGGTGTATGCGGCCGCGGGCGGCGCCCGCAGCACCACCGGGGTTGATTTATCGAATACATATCTTGATTGGGCCCACGAGAACCTGCTGCTCAACGGCTTCCCCGGAAACAATCACGCGCTGTACCGTGCGGACTGCTTGCAGTGGCTCGAAGAGCAAGAACGGCAGGGCCCGCGATTCGATCTGATCTTTGTCGATCCGCCGACCTTCTCCAACTCCAAACGCATGGAAGGCGTGCTCGATGTTCAACGCGACCATGTCGGGATTATTCGCAGGTCGCTGAAATTGTTGCGTCACTCGGGCCGCCTGGTATTTTCCACCAACTTTACCCGCTTCAAAATGGACTTGGATGCACTGGCGGATCTTGCAATCGAGGACATCAGTGCGGCCAGCATTCCGCAGGACTTCGAGCGGCATGCGCGCATTCATCGCTGTTTCGTCATACAGTTCAAATAATTCGGCCACTTCGGCCTACGCCTGCGGTAGTCTTTCCTAAGCATGAAAACCCATCCCCATCGCGCGATGTTGCTTGTCGGCTGTTTGGCCTTGGCCGGGGTTGCCGTTGCGGAGAATGACGTTACCAATCGGCCCCCAACCCTAGCCGATTGGCAGGCATTGGCGAAGTTGCCCGACCTCAGCGGTGTGTGGACCCCGGTCCTCAGTGATCAAGTCGCGCAGGAGCGCACCAACCCGCTGCCGTGGACGCCGCCGACGGCGAAACGCATTCAGCAAATGCACGACGAGGAGAAGGCCGGTCGGCCTTTTCCAATCATCGACCATTGTTCTGAAGGCGCTGGTGAGCCGCAGGAGTGGAGCATAGAGACCACCAGCCCCGGGGTCTTGACGCGCGGCGGCTGGACCCGCAACTCAATCAAGCCCGGCGATCGGGTGACTGTGGAGTACTACCCGCTGCGCGACGGCTCGCACGGCGGCGGCCTTCGTTCCGTCACGTTGACCGTCACCGCCCAGAAATTGACGGCAAGTTTCGGAGACTCGGAAAAACCCGGTCTCAAATAGGCGGCGCTCCGTGTCCGCGCCCAACATGCGCTTGAGAGTTGATTTCAACCCAGCCTGCTCTCTTGGGCCGGGCAAAATTTCATTGCTGCAAACAATCGGGGATTGCGGTTCGCTGGCACAAGCTGCCCGCACCTTGGGGATGAGCTACCGGCGCGCCTGGCTGTTGGTTGACAACTTAAATACGATGTTTGACAAGAGAGTCACTACTTCCGCGACCGGAGGGCGGCGCGGCGGCGGTATGATCATCACGCCTTTCGGGGAATCCGTGATCTCAATGTTCCGGCAGCTGGAAAAGGACTTGGCGCGGCAAGCTAAGCCTCGGTTAGCCATGCTTTCGAAGCATGTTGCGATTAAAGGCACAGGGAAGACGAGTCCGCCTCGGCGGGCAATGAGCCGAAGACGTTGAACTTAAATTCAGCCGCGTCACAAAAGATCCCGCAACCGGAAGTACTGCATGGCGAGCATTAGAGATGGCCTTCTGAAGAAGGACCCTCCGGGAAAATCGCGATGCGGGATGCGGGCGAACACATCGAAGCGTTCAGCGGTGCCGGCGAGGGCTTCGGCGGCCAGCTTGCCCGCGAATCCTGCCAGGGCCATCCCGTGGCCGGAAAAACCTTGCACGTAAAACACATTGGACGCGAGGCGCCCGAAGTTCGGCGCACGGCTCATGGTGATGTCGAGGTAACCGCCCCAGGCATACGCCACTTTTGCATCGCTAAGCGCCGGGAAAACCCGCCTCATGCGCCCAAGCATGGAATCAGCGAGGCGCGGCGGCTGCACAGAGCTATAACTGACCCGCCCGCCGAACAGCAGGCGGTGATCTTCGGAGCGCCTGAAATAATCCAGGATCCAGTTGATATCGGCGATGGCCGCGTTGCTTGGCAGCACACCGCGGGCCCGTTGCTCGCCCAAGGGTTCGGTAGCGATGATGTATGTGCCGACCCCTAATATTCGCCGCGACAATTGCGGCGCGACAGCGCCGATATAGGCATTGCCGCATAACACGAGATTGGCGCATCGAACGACGCCTTGCGCGGTATGCACGCGCACTTCCGAGCCCTCATCGTACCGCAACACCTCCGAGTCCTCGTAGATCGCGGCGCCCGCCGCTTCGGCGGCCCGGGCCACGCCTTGTGTGTACTTGAGTGGATGTAGGTGGCCGCTGCGGGTGTCTATGAGTCCCGCAAGATAGCGATCGCTGCGCACGTGACCTTGCAGCTCGTCGCGGTCAAGCATGCGCACCGAGCGGTACGCATAATGCTCGTGCAGTTCTTCGCACCATCGCTTCAGTTCCTCAACCTGCCGCGGTTTAACCGCCACATGCACATGGTTGGGGTGATAATCGCAGTCGATGCGGAAGTCGCGGATCAGGGATTGGGTCAGATCCAATGCCTCGATCGACAGGTCGAACAGGCGATGCGCATCATCCCGGCCGACTTCCCGTTCCAGCCTTTGCTGGCTCACCGCCAGTCCGAAGATGGTTTGACCGCCGCTGCGGCCCGATGCTCCGTACCCGACGGTGCGCGCTTCCAGCACCGCTACCTTGTAACCCCGCTTGGCCAGATGCAGCGCCGCTGAGCATCCGGCAATGCCGCCGCCGAGCACGCATACGTCCACCTTGATCTCGCCGCGAAGCCAGGGACGCGCCGCGGCAGACTCGTCAAATGCGTAGAAGGATCGTGCGGACGGAGAGGATAGGCGCATCGATTGAGGTCAAAGTGTTTAAGATTTTATGGCTATTGACAGGATTGGGTGCCTATGAGCCTACAGAGGTTTTTAGTCAAAATGCAATATTATTGCGATGCACAAAACGTGGCTAAGTGCTGGAATTGGCTAAATCTTAGCCATTTTTGCACAGTCCGGCGGGACGAGGCAGCGGCGGTGTGGTGTAATGGCTGCGTTATCAAAGGTTAGTCGTCCATTCGGACGTTTAATATTTTAAACATGTCGCGCCTGCCGCTCATTGCAATTCCGGCTGATCGCCGGCTGTATGGAAAACACTATTTCCACATGGTCGGGGAGAAGTACATCGAAGCCGTCGCCCGAGGCGCGAATGCGGTGCCGGTGCTCGTACCCGCTTTGGGGTCCGAAATTGATTTGCCATCCTTGTTGGATGCCTGTGACGGACTGCTGCTGACGGGCAGCGCGTCGAATGTTGACCCTCAACACTACGGAGGACCGGCGAGTGAGCCGGGAACGCTACATGACCCAGATCGGGATGCTACGACGCTTCCGCTGATTCCGCGCGCCATCGCAGCCGGCTTGCCGGTGCTGGCGATTTGCCGCGGATTTCAGGAAATGAATGTCGCTTACGGCGGCACTTTGAACCCACGCTTGCACGAGGTCTCAGGAAATCTCGATCACCGTGACGATGAATCCTTACCCCTGGACCGGCAATACGCTCCTGCTCATGAGGTGTTGCTCGAGCCTGGGGGGCAACTGCAGAAAATCGCAGGCCGGGATCGCCTCAAGGTCAACTCGCTGCACTGGCAGGGGGTTGAAAAACTGGGGGCCGATTTGACGGTCGAAGCGCGTGCGCCGGATGGCATTATCGAAGCCTTTCGCGTTGCGGATGCACCGACTTTCGCGTTGGGGCTGCAATGGCATCCGGAATGGCAGTTTGAAGAAGATCCATTTTCGAGCGCGTTGTTTGCTGCATTTGGCAAAGCCAGCCGTCAGCGTGCAGAAGTTTCAAGGTGATGTATGGCGAGCACGATTCAACAATTCTTGCGAGAACATGGGATTTCCGAGGTCGAAGCGATCATTCCGGATATGGCCGGAGTCGCGCGCGGCAAATTGATGCCGGCGGAAAAATTCGCCGAAGAGGAGGGCATGCGTCTTCCCGAAGCGATTTTCCTGCAGACGGTCACCGGAGATTATCCGGAAGACCAAAGCGCCATGAATCCCTCCGACATCGACATCGTGCTCAAGGCCGATCCGAAAACGGTGCGGGTGGTTCCCTGGGCTGCCGAACCCACTGCGCAGGTGATCCACGATTGCTTCTATGGGGATGGCACGCCGGTCACCATGGCGCCGCGCTACGTGCTGCGACGGGTGCTCCAATTGTACGAGGCCCAGGGGTGGGAACCGGTGGTCGCCCCCGAATTGGAATTTTTTCTCGTCGAACCTAACATCGATTCCGACTATCCTTTGAAACCGCCGGTTGGCCGCTCAGGGCGTCCCGAGATCGGCCGCCAGGCGTATAGCATTGCGGCGGTCAACGAATTCGATCCCTTGTTTGACGATATGTATTCATTCTGCGAAGCGCAGGACATCGAGATCGACACGCTGATTCACGAGTCCGGCGCGGCGCAAATGGAAATCAACCTGCTGCACGGTTATCCGATGAGCCTGGCGGACCAGGCGTTTCTTTTCAAGCGCACGGCGCGCGAGGCGGCCATGCGCCATAAGATGTACGCCACCTTCATGGCAAAGCCGATGGCCAAAGAGCCCGGCAGCGCCATGCACTTGCATCAAAGCATCATCGATCCGAAGACGCGCAAGAATATTTTCAGCATGCCAGACGGCTCGCCGTCCGAATTATTCTTCAGTCATATCGCCGGTCTGCAAAAATACCTGCCCGGCGCAATGTCGTTATTCTGCCCCAACGTGAATAGTTACCGGCGCATCAGCCGGTATTCCTCCGCCCCGATCAATGTGCATTGGGGTTACGACAATCGAACTGCGGGATTGCGGGTGCCGATGTCCGGACCCGAGGCCCGGCGGGTCGAGAATCGCGTGGGAGGTGCGGATGCAAATCCCTATCTCGCCATTGCCGCATCGTTGGCGTGCGGCTATCTCGGGATGATGGAGGGGCTCAAGCCCTCCGAGCCGATCGGCGGCAGCGCGTATGACTTGGCTATAGCCTTGCCTCGCACCTTGGCGGAGGCGCTGCGCCTGCTGCGCGAATCCCAGCCGCTGGTGAACTTGTTCGGCGATCGCTTTGTCCTCGCCTACACGGCGGTGAAGGAAGCCGAATACGAAACCTTCGCGCAAGTCATCAGTTCGTGGGAGAGAGAGCACTTGTTGTTGAATGTCTAAAAGCTACCCCTAGTATTCCGCGTGCAGTCAGGTGGCTGCTGCGCTATAACTAGCCTACCCAAAAAAATTGAGGAAGCGTCGGATGTTCAGCGTTCGTCGGAGGGCGATTCTGGCGCTTGCGTGTTTGCTGCCGCTGGGTGGTTGCGGCGGGGGCGAAAAGTCTGCGGGCACGGCTGCGGGCGGCGCCAAAGTCCTAAATCTCTACATCTGGTCGGATTACCTCGCGCCGAACACGCTGCCGGATTTCGAGAAGCAGACCGGCATCAAAGTGCATTCGGCGTACTACGACACCAATGAAACGCTGGAGACCAAGCTGCTTGCCGGCAGCAGCGGTTTCGACATCGTGGTGCCCTCGGCCTCCTATTTCGAGAGGCAGATCAAAGCCGGCGCCTATCTCTCGCTCGACAAAACCAAGCTGCCTAACATCAGGAACATGGATCCGCAGCTCATGGGCAAGCTGGCCTTGAACGATCCGGACAATGCGCACGGCGTTATCTATTTGTGGGGCACCAACGGGATTGGCTACAACGAAAAGATGGTCAGGGCTTTGATGCCCGATGCGCCCCTCGACAGCTGGCGATTGGTCTTTGATCCCGCGGTGGCGTCGAAAGTGGCCAAGTGCGGCATCAGCTTGCTGGATTCGCCCGCGGAAATGCTGCGCGCCGTGTATAGCTATCTCGGAAAAGACCCGAATTCACAGAGCGCGGAGGATCTGGCGCAAGCTGACGCGGTGTTGAGCAAAATCAGGCCGTACATCCGTAATTTCAGTTCCTCGGAATACATCGAGGCGTTGGCCAATGGGGATCTGTGTATTTCTGTGGGCTACAATGGCGATGTACTGCAGGCTCGCGATCGTGCTCGCGAGGCCAGTAAGGGCACCGAAATCAAGTACGCCGTGCCTAAAGAAGGCTCCATTCTTTGGTTCGACACGCTGGCTATCCCCAAGGATGCACCGGATCCCGATAGCGCTTACGCGTTCATGAATTACATGATGACGCCCCAGGTCACGGCCGACGTCTCTAATTTCAAGCGTTATGCCAATGCCAACGCTGCAACGCAGCCTTTGCTGTTACTCGCTGTGAAGAATGACCCTGCTATTTATCCGCCGCCGGAACAGATGCGAAAATTGGCCTTGCAGAAGGCCGATTCGCCCGAACAGACTCGTGCCATCACTCGCGTTTGGCAAAAATTCAAGACGGGTCAATAACCGATGACGGCATCTTCGGGCGGCGTCCTCAAAGCCCAACTCTGGAACGATCCGTTGGCGCGGCCCTATGTGGAAATCGAGCGGATCACTAAATCGTTCGGTGATTTCAAAGCGGTCGATGACGTTTCGCTGAAGGTCTACAAGGGGGAGATATTCTGTCTCCTGGGCGCTTCGGGATGCGGCAAGACCACCTTGCTGCGCATGCTGGGCGGATTCGAAACGCCCACCTCGGGGAGGATCCTGATCGACGGCGAGGATATGAGTGATGTGCCGCCGTATGAGCGGCCGGTGAACATGATGTTTCAGTCGTACGCGCTGTTCCCCCATATGAGCGTAGAGCAGAACATTGCCTTCGGCCTTAAGCAGGACCGCTTGCCCAAGCATGAGATCCAAGAGCGCGTCACGACCATGCTGGATCTGGTCAAGATGAGCGACTATGCCAAGCGTAAGCCGCACCAGCTCTCCGGCGGCCAGCGCCAGCGGGTGGCTCTGGCCCGCTCGCTCGTAAAGCGCCCCAAGCTGCTGCTGTTGGATGAGCCGTTAGGGGCGCTGGACAAGAAGCTGCGCGAGCACACGCAGTTTGAATTGATCAGCCTGCAAGACAAGTTAGGCGTCACGTTTATCGTCGTCACGCATGATCAAGAGGAAGCCATGACTTTGGCGAGTCGGATCGGCGTGATGAATCACGGCGAGATCGTTCAGGCCGGTACTCCCTCCGAGATATACGAATTCCCAAGCTCTCGGTTCGTGGCCGATTTCATCGGCTCCGTGAACATGTTCGAAGGTAAGCTGATCGAGGATGAGCCCGACTATGTGCGCATCGGCTCACCGGAGCTGGATGCCACTATTTATGTGAGCCACGGGATCAGTGCACCTCCAGGTGCCGTCGTTTGGGCGGCGCTCCGCCCGGAAAAAGTATTTATGTCCGTGGCGGCTCCGCAGGGAGGCGCCGACAATGTGGTGCGCGGCACGGTTCAGGATATTGCGTACCTCGGCGATTTATCGATCTACTTAGTCAGGCTGCCCACGGGTAAAGTCGTGCGCGTCACCCAATCCAACACTTCGCGCCACGCCGAGGCGATCGGCTGGGATCAGCAGGTCTATTTATCATGGGATGCGAGCAGTCCGGTGGTGGTGACCCGTTAACTTCGCGCGTTTAAGCGGGCAGCTTCGCCGCGTCGGCATTACCGGACGCGGCCTGGTGGTTGCACTGCCGTACCTATGGCTGCTGCTGTTCTTCGTCGTGCCCTTCGTCATTGTCCTGAAGATTTCTTTTTCTGATATCGACCTGGCAATTCCGCCGTACAAACCCTTGCTGGAATGGGTGGGCAAAAACTCCCTGGCGATCAAGGTTAATTTTAATAACTACGCTTTTCTGTTCACCGACTCACTGTACCTGCATGCATTTGCAAACTCGATCAAGGTCGCATTTCTGTCGACGCTGCTGTGTCTCATTATCGGATATCCGATGGCCTATGGCATCGCGCGCGCCAGGCCTGCGCTGCGAAATGTCTTGTTGCTGCTGGTGATACTGCCGTTTTGGACCTCTTTGTTGCTGCGGGTCTATGCCTGGATCGGCCTGTTGAAAGCCAACGGCGTAATCAACAACGTGCTCATGTCCATTGGGATTATCAATGAGCCTCTGACGATGCTCTTCACGCCGTTTGCGATGTATGTCGGCATCGTGTACTCGTACCTGCCGTTCCTGATTTTGCCTCTGTATGCGAATCTGGAAAAAATGGATTGGCAGTTGCTCGAAGCGGCAGAGGACTTAGGCTGTCGCCCCTGGCAAGCCTTTTACAAGGTCACGTTGCCCTTATCGCGCAATGGCATCCTGGCTGGTTCCATGCTGGTTTTCATTCCTGCCGTGGGTGAGTTCGTGATACCGGCTTTGCTCGGTGGCCCGAACGCACTGATGATCGGACGGGTGCTATGGGACGAGTTTTTCTCGAACCGCGCATGGCCGGTGGCCAGCGCGGTGGCGATTTTGCTGCTGATACTTTTGGTGCCCTTCATGATGTGGTACCAGAGTGTGCAAGCGCGCGAAACAGCGGGCGCACGATGAATTATCGCAGCTCCTTTTTCATCCTGACCTGCATCGGCTTGGGCTTCGCCTTTCTTTACATCCCCATCCTATCCATGGTGGTGTTTTCCTTCAACGCATCGAGGCTGGTGACCGTTTGGGATAGCGCCAACTCGCCGACGCTCAAGTGGTATGCATCGCTGCTGCACAACGAGGAGATTCTCGACGCGGCGTGGGTTTCTGTAAAGGTGGCAGTCATCAACGCCACCGGCTCGGTCATCTTGGGCACGCTGGCGGGCTTTGGATTGGCACGCTTCCGCCGGTTCAGGGGCCGATTTACGTTGAACGCGATGACTACCGCACCGCTGGTAATGCCCGAAGTCATCACCGGACTGTCGCTGCTGTTGCTATTCGTAGCGCTGGAGCAACTTATCGGCTGGCCTGCGGGACGCGGGATTACCACCATGACCATCGGCCACATGACTTTTTCCATGGCCTACGTGACCGTCATCGTCAATTCGCGCTTGGTGAGCTTTGATACCGCCCTTGAGGAGGCCGCCATGGATTTGGGCGCGCGCCCCTTGAAGGTATTTTTCGTGATCACGCTGCCGATTATCTTCCCCGCAATTTTGTCCGGATGGCTTCTGGCCTTTACGCTGTCTTGGGATGATCTTGTGATATCGAGCTTTACCTCTGGTCCTGGTAGCAGCACCTTGCCCATGGTGGTGTTCTCCAAGGTGCGCTTGGGCGTCAGTCCGGAAATTAACGTGCTGGCGACGATTACCCTCGGGGTCGTGACGACGATGATCGTTGCAGTGAGCCTGTGGATGGCGCGTCGAGCCAAGATCGATAAGGCGAGTGCAGGCTAAGCGGGCTCGGGTAAATGCGCGCTGAATTTCATGTCTCATCCAGAGGCGTGTTGCCGCCGGTGAACTGCGAACGCGCTTGCGCTAGACGATATCTGTGGCCGGAGCGCCAATGCCGTAAGTCTCTTAAGCCCGCGATGAAGTAGACCAGTTTGAACAGCTGCAGGCGCCACAGGACCTTGGGTGTATCGAATAAATCGCCGGCCAGCATCGAAATGACGCCCTGCTCGAGCTGCCAAATATTGCGCGGCGAGCGGAACATCTGCCGCATCACCGGACAATTGAATCGATAGATGAAGAAGGAAAACCGCCGCATGCCCGCGCGCTGGCGCTTTTCCAGCTTGCGCAATAAAGCCTTCTCGCGCTTAGGTTCCCGCAGCGCCATGTCGACGACCGCGGCCGCTTCTTCTGCGCCGGTCATCGCCAGGTAGACCCCGGAGGAGAACACCGGGTCGAGGAATGCGAACGCATCGCCGACCAGCACCCAACCCGGGCCTCCCATACGCGTCGAATCATACGAGTAGTTGCCGGTGACGCGTACCTCGCTGATCAGCTCCGCACGCTCCATTCGCCGCCATAGCCCCGGACTTTGCTTCAGTGTGTCGATGAAAAATTCGGCACTGCGGCCTTTGCGCTGCTTGAGATATTCCGGCCAACAGACTGCACCGACGCTCATAACGCCGTCGGGCAGCGGGATCATCCACATCCACCCGTGATCGAAACGGTAAACGCTTACGTTCCCCGCGTCCTCTCCAGGGCGCAGTTCAGCGCCGCGAAAGTGAGCAAAGATGGCTGCGCTTTGGTGTCTGTCATTCTTGCGGCGCAGCTTCTTGCGCGCGGATAAGAACGCATCGCGGCCGCTGGCATCAATGATGTAGCGCGCCTGAATCGCATAACCACGGCCCTCATCGGTGCGCACTTCGAGCAGCGTCTCGCGCGGTCCCTTCTGCTCGGCCTTCAAAACCTCATGCCCCTCGCGGGCATCCGCGCCGCCGGCTCGCGCGTGATCGTAGAGCATCTTGTCGAAATCCTGCCGCCAGACCTGAAAGGAGTGCGGCGGACTGTGGCCAATGGCGCGGGCGAAGGCGAAGGTGCTGTAACCGCGTTCATTGTCCGCTTCGAAATCGGCGCCCGCCTTGAATACGCCGAGTTCGCGGACTTTCTCGAGCACGCCGAGTCTCTCGAACACCGGAAGGTTCATTGGCAGCAGCGATTCGCCGATGTGGAAGCGCGGATGATGAGCCTTTTCCAGCGCTATCACCTTGTAGCCGCGGCGCGCCAGCAAGGTTGCCGCGGTGCTGCCCCCAGGGCCGCCTCCGATGATCACGACATCGCAGGTCTCGGGTGCGTCCATCAGACCAACACTCTTTCGATGCCGCCGTTATTCGCACGCTGCACGTATTGAGCCAGCCAGTCAGGTCCCAGCAGATTCTTGGCGATTTCGACCACGATGTAGTCGGCATCCATTTCCACGTCGTCTTGGAAGCGCTTCAGGCCCTGCAGGCAAGACGGGCATGAGGTCAGGATTTTGACTTCGCCGCTATGCCCCGCGGCGCGCAGCTCCTCGACTCCAACGCGCACTTCCTGTTCCTTGCGAAAGCGCACCTGAGTGGATATGTCAGGCCGGGCGAGCGCGAGCGTGCCGGACTCGCCGCAGCAGCGCTCGTTCCTTTCTATCTGCCCATTCTGCGCGCTGTTCATCAGGGTGTTGACGACAGTCAACGGATCGTACTTCTTCATCGGTGAATGGCAGGGATCGTGGTACATGTACCGCGTGCCGGTGATATTCTCCAAGCGTACCCCTTTCTCCAGCAGATACTCGTGGATGTCCATGATCTTTGAGCCGGGAAATATACTGTCGAATTCGTAGCCCTGCAGCTGATCGAAGCAGGTGCCGCAGCTCACCAAAACGGTTTTGATGTCCAAGTAGTTGAGCGTATTCGCCACTCGATGGAACAAGACGCGATTGTCGGTGATGATTTTTTCCGCTTTATCGAACTCTCCCGCGCCGCGCTGCGGATATCCGCAGCACAGATAGCCCGGAGGTAGAACCGTCTGCACGCCCACGTGCCAGAGCATCGCCTGCGTGGCGAGGCCGACCTGCGAGAATAGCCGCTCAGAGCCGCAGCCCGGAAAGTAGAACACCGCTTCTGATTCGCTATCGACCTTGGCCGGGTCCCGGATGATGGGAACGTAATTGCGGTCCTCGATATCGAGGAGCGCACGCGCCGTGCGGCTTGGTAAGCCGTGGGGCATGCGCTTATTGACGAAATGGACGACTTGTTCCCTGATCGGCGGCTTGCCGGTGCTCGCCGGCGGCCGCTTGGTTTGGGCTCTGGCGAAGGTATTGAGGGCGCGATTGCCCAGACGCTGCATTTTATAGCCCCAATCGATCATGATCTTGCGGGTCAATTTGATGGTTTGAGGGTTGGTGGCATTCAGGAAAAACATCGCGGCGGCTGTGCCGGGATTGAAGCGCTTCTTGTCCATGCGGCGCAACAGATCGCGCATGCCCATCGATACGTCTCCAAAATCGATACCGACGGGGCAGGGTGCCAAGCATTTGTGGCACACCGTACAGTGATCGGCTACATCGGAAAGCTCGTCCCAGTGGCGGATTGATACGCCCCGCCGAGTTTGTTCTTCATATAAAAAGGCTTCGATGAGCAGCGAAGTCGCGAGAATCTTGTCTCGCGGCGAGTACAGCAAGTTGGCGCGCGGCACATGCGTGGCACAGACAGGTTTGCACTTGCCGCAACGCAGACAATCCTTGATCGCATCCGAAATCGTGCTGATATCTGATTGCTGCATGATCAGCGATTCGTGCCCTAGGAGACCGAAGCTCGGTGTATAGGCGCGGCGTAAATCGGCTTGCGGCATCAGTTTGTGCTTGTTGAAATGCCCCTCCGGGTCCACTCGCTGCTTGTAGTCGCGAAACGCAGCGAGTTCCGCGTCGGAAAGATATTCCAACTTGGTGATGCCGATTCCGTGTTCGCCGGAAATCACGCCGTCGAGAGCCCGTGCGATCCCCATAATTTTGGCGACCGCGCGGTTCGCGGTGTGCAGCATCACATAGTTGTCGGAGTTGACCGGAATGTTGGTGTGCACATTGCCGTCGCCCGCGTGCATGTGCAGCGCAACGAATACGCGGCCCTGCAGTACGCGCCTGTGCAGGGCATCGCAACGCTCCATAACGGGCGCAAATGCACTGCCTACGAAAATGCGAGCGAGCGCCGCGCGAACTTCTGTTTTCCAGCTGACCCGGACGCTGCGGTCTTGCAGCCGATCGAAAACGCGGTCCGTATCGTTTTCCGCCGCGTCCATGTTTTCAAGCAGGTATTGCCAGCGTATCCGGACGCTCGCGATGAGATCGCGCGCTTCGGATGCGCGCGCCAAGTCGGCATTGGAGGGATCTGCGGCGATTACGCCGGAGAAGTGATCATCCAATGTGTCCAGCAGTTCAAGCTTGTTGCGGATGGACAAGTCGATATTGATGCGTTCGATAGCATCTGTGTACTCGCCCAATCTGGCAATGGGGATGACCACATCCTCGTTGATCTTGAATGCATTGGTATGTTTGGCGATGGCCGCCGTCTTGGCGCGATCCAGCCAGAATTTTCGGCGCGCTTCGGTATTGACCGCGATAAAGCCCTCCCCGGAACGCGCGTTGGCCAAGCGCACCACATGAGAGGCGGCAGCGGCCACGGCCGATTCGTCCTCACCGACGATGTCGCCGAGCAACACCATTTTTGGCAGCGCGCCTCGCTTTGATTTCGTGCCATACCCCACGGCGCGCAAATAACGTTCGTCCAGGTGCTCGAGGCCGGCGAGCAGCGTACCTTTCGACTTTGCATTGGCTTCGAGATATTGCGTGATCTCTAAGATGCTGGGTATGGCGTCGCGCGCTTGACCGAAGAATTCCAGGCAGACGGTCCGGGTGTGCTTGGGCATCTTATGCAAAATCCAACGCGCGGCCGTGATCAGTCCGTCGCAGCCTTCCTTTTGGACACCCGGCAATCCACCCAAGAATTTGTCGGTGACGTCCTTACCCAATCCTAGCTTGCGGAATTTCGTGCCATCGATATCGAGCCGCTCGGTGCGAAGGACTGCGGCCTCTTCAGGCGCCTTCGTGCCGTCCTTCCAGACCAGTTCGAAACTTGCAGCCGGCGCATCATGGATCTTGCCCAGATTGTGGTTAAGGCGCGTAACTTCGAGCCAATTGCCCTGCGGGTCGACCATGCGCCACCACGCCAGGTTGTCCACGGCCGTGCCCCACAGCACGGCTTTCTTGCCGCCGGCGTTCATAGCGATGTTGCCCCCGATGCACGAGGCGTCGGCCGAGGTCGGATCGACTGCGAACACGAAGCCCGCTCGTTCTGCCGCTTCGGATACGCGTTTGGTTACTACGCCGGCGGCTGAAAAGATGGTGGCGGCCTGGGCCCTAGCCCCATGCAATGCGAGGGTCTCCACGGGCCCGAGCGTCTCCAGCTTTTCGGTGTTGATCACCGCCGACCAGGGGGTAAGAGGCACTACGCCCCCCGTATATCCGGTGCCGCCGCCGCGCGGAATGACGGTCAGTCCGAGCGCGATGCAATCTTTCACTAAGTTGGGAATTTCCGCTTCGGTGTCCGGCATCAACACCAGGAACGGCAGCTCGACACGCCAATCCGTGGCATCGGTCACGTGCGCCACGCGCGAGAATGCGTCGAAGCGGACGTTGTCGGCGCGGGTATGTTTGATTAGTAGGCGCCGCGCCTGCTTGCGCTTGGATGCCACCTCGTCGAATTGCCGTTCGAATCGTTCCACGGCCTGAGCAGCCGCGCGCAGTAGTTGAGCGACTTTGGCATCGCGCTGTGCATCTGCGGCATCACGGCGTTTCTCGACTCCCTCGAGACGATGATGCATGGCGGTGATCAGCTGATGGCGTCGCTTTGGGTTATCGAGCAAATCGTCCTGCAGGTAGGGGTTGCGCTCGACCACCCACATATCGCCTAACACCTCGTAGAGCATCCGTGCCGAGCGGCCGGTTCGACGCTCAGCGCGCAGTCCCTCGAGAACTGACCAGGTGCTCTCGCCCAGCAGCCGAATCACGATCTCGCGATCCGATAGCGAGGTGTAGTTGTACGGAATTTCGCGCAATCGCGATTCCGGATCTTTTGCCAAGGGATCTCGCGCTGCGTCCACAAAATCTACGACGGCGTTCATGTTTGACTTAGTTTACGCAGTTTTCTGCCGAAGTTGTGTCGGAGCGGCTTAGGTCTCCCAAGTCGTTGTTGCGCCGGCCGTTACGATTCGAGTGCGAAATTTCTCCGTCAAGGGGAACTCTCGCGCGCAAGTTGGCAGACTTCACGCTGCATGAGTCCTCGATGATGCGGGGCGAACAGCTGGCCTTGGGCTCGGCCTATCTTGATCTTGGGCTCTCATCCCCGGAATGCCCTAGGGCCTAGGTGGCTCCTAGCGCAGGCCGGTTTCCTGGCGTGCGATCACGATTCGCTGGATCTCGCTGGTCCCTTCATAAATTTCGGTTATTTTCGCGTCCCGAAAGTATCGCTCCAAGGGCATTTCCTTGCTGTAGCCCATGCCACCGTGGATCTGCAGGGCAGCGTGTGCGTTGAACATGGCCGTCTCCGAAGCGTAAAGCTTGGCCATGCTGCCTTCGGTCGTGGTGCGGGCGCCGGTGGCCTTCGCGGCCTGCTTGGCCCAAGCCGCCTGCAGCATGAGCAAACGCGATGCCGAGAGTCGGGTCTTCATATCCGCTATTTTCGCCTGAATCATTTGAAATGACCCAATGGGCGCACCGAATGCGCGGCGTTCCTTCACGTAGGCGAGCGCCGCATCGTAAGCGGCGCGCGCAATTCCATTGGCCTGAGCGGCGATTCCCACCCGTCCCTGGTCCAGTATCGTCATGGCGATGGCAAATCCGTTGCCTTCTTCGCCCAGACGATTGGCGATAGGAATTTTATAGTCGGCGAATTGGATCTCGCAGGTGGCCGAGGCGCGGATGCCCAGCTTGGGTTCGATTTTGCCGCGAATGAAGCCAGGTTGGTTGCAGTCAAGAATAAAGGCGGTAATGCCCTTGGCTTTTTTATCTGGATTTGTCAAGGCAAACATCACCATGTAATCCGCCACGGGGCCGGAGGTAATCCACGCCTTCTTGCCATTGAGCACGTAATGGGAGCCGTCCGCCGCTAACACAGCGCGGGTGCGCATATTGGCGGCATCGGATCCGGATTGCGGTTCGGTCAATCCGTAGCAACCGATGGCCGCGCCGGAGGCCACCGGCGTCACGAAACGCTGCTTCTGTGCCTCGCTGCCGAATTGCAATATTCCGTTGTTGTACAGCGTGTTATTTACCGACACGATGGTCGAATGGGCGGCATCCGCGTAGGCGATCTCCTCCATCATCAGGACGTAGCAGATCGAATCGAGGCCGGCGCCGCCGTACTCCTCTGGCACTTCCACTCCCATAAAGCCGAGCGCGCCCGCTTTTCGGATCGTTTCCATGGGGAAGTCCCCGGAGGAGTCGAATTGTGCCGCCACCGGTGCGACTTCCTTTTGAGCGAATTCGCGTGCGGCCGCTTGGATCATCAGCTGATTTTCTGTGAGCGTGAAGTTCATCTTTGGATTATCTTCGTATCCATGAAAAATACCACCCTGGTGAATCATCCGCCCGCTGTGGCGCTCTCCGAAGACAATCGGCCGCTGGTCGCCCCGATCTATCAGTCGGTAAAGTTTTCATTTGACGATACCGATCAAACGTTGCGCTATCAGCGCGGCGAACGAGAAGGCTTTTTTTATTCCCGCACATCCAATCCGACCCTCACGCAACTGCAGCGGCTGCTCAGCGAGCTGCAGGGCAGGGATGACTGCTTGCTGACCGGCTCAGGGGTTGCCACCATCGCCGCGAGTCTTCTGGCGCTGTGCAAGACAGGCGATCACGTGCTGCTGTTCATCGAGTCTTACGGTCCCACCCGTTACATCGTGCAACATTTGCTGGCCAAGTTCGGCGTAACTCACACCATGCTGTCGATCGAGGATAAGCCCGGTATCGAGCGGGTGCTCAAGGACAAACCGACACGCCTGGCAATTTTCGAAAGCCCCACCAATCCCATCACCAAGATCGCGGATATCGAACATTTGACTTCGCATACGCGCGCGGCCGGATGCTTGACGGTGCTCGACAACACTTTCGCAGGTTTTCATAACCATGGCGATTACGATATCGACGTCTACTTGCACAGCCTCACCAAGTACGCCTCCGGGCATGGCGATGTGATGGGCGGTGCGATTATCGCCCGGGGCGAACTCATCAGCGCCATGCGCAAAGACATCGGCCCGATGGGCGCGGCGCTCGATCCGCACGCCGCGTTTCTGATTCAGCGCGGGATGCGCACCTATTTTTTGCGATACGAGCGCCAATGCGCCAACGCGCTCGCCGTCAGTGGATTTTTGCAACAGCATCCGCGGGTGGCGCGCGTGTACTATCCTGGTCTGCCGAGCCATCCGCAGCACGATTTGGCGCGCCGCCAGATGAAGGATTTCGGGACCGTGGTGAGCATTGATTTGGACGGCGGCTACGCTGAAGGCGGGGGATTCGCGGACGCGTTGAAACTGTTCTCCATCGCTGCCAGCGTGGGTTCGACTGAATCCCTGGTCATGCCGCCTCAGCTCCTGCACGGCGGCACCTATACGGCGGAGCAGCGCGCACAATCCTTGGTGGGCGAGGGCACAGTGCGCCTGTCAATCGGTTTGGAGGATGTAGGGGATTTGAAGGACGATTTGGCTCAGGCGCTCGATCGAGCTTTTGATTGACCGACATAGCTGCACTTGACATGAGGCGTGTCGACCTGTCTTAAGATCGGGATCGTTACGCGTTGCGTGAGCTGCGAACTCGCTAGAGGTTCTTGATCAATATATCGCCGAACTCGCTGCATTTGACCTCGGTCGCCCCGGGCATCAGCCTGGCGAAATCGTACGTAACTGTTTTTTGCGCGATGGTCTTGTCCATGGCGCCGATAATGGCGTCCGCCGCTTCCACCCAGCCCATGTACCTGAACATCATTTCTCCGGACAGGATGACGGATCCGGGATTGACCTTGTCGAGGTCCGCGTACTTCGGTGCGGTTCCATGCGTAGCCTCAAAGACCGCATGGCCGGTCATGTAATTGATGTTGCCGCCCGGGGCGATTCCGATGCCCCCGACTTGCGCGGCCAAGGCATCGGATAAATAGTCGCCGTTCAAATTCATCGTAGCCACGACATCAAACTCATCCGGACGGGTCAGGACTTGCTGCAACGTGATGTCGGCGATCGCATCCTTGATGATGACCTTGCCGGTCTTCTTGGCTGCATCCATTTGCGCATTCGCTTCTTTTTCGCCCTGCTCGGCCTTGATGCGTTCCCATTGTTCCCAGGTGAACACTTGCGCTGGGAATTCTCTCTCCGCCAGCTGGTAGGACCATGCTCGAAATGCACCCTCGGTGAATTTCATGATGTTGCCCTTGTGCACGATGGTCACGCTCTTGCGTTTGTTGTCGATCGCGTACTTCACCGCGGCACGGAACAGGCGCTCGGTGCCTTCCTTCGATGCCGGTTTCAATCCGATACCCGAAGTCTCCGGAAAGCGGATCTTGGCGTATTGCTTGGGAAAATTTTGCTTGAATAAATCAAGGAACTTCTTGCACTCGGCAGTACCCTGCTCGAATTCTATACCCGCGTAAATATCTTCGGTATTTTCGCGAAAAATGACCATGTCGACTTTCTCCGGCGTCTTGACCGGAGAGGGCACTCCCTTGAACCAGCGCACCGGACGCAGGCACACGTAAAGATCGAGTAGCTGGCGCAAAGCGACATTCAAGGAACGAATTCCGCCGCCTACCGGCGTGGTGAGCGGGCCTTTGATGGAAATCAAGTATTCCCGGCATGCGGTGACGGTCTCCTCCGGCAACCAGGAGTTGTAGCTCTTGTTGGCCTTTTCGCCCGCAAAGACTTCCATCCAATGAATTTTGCGCTTGCCGCCGTAGGCTTTTTGTACCGCCGCGTCGAACACCCGCACGCTTGCCCGCCAGATGTCGCGACCCGTGCCATCGCCCTCGATGAAGGGAATGATAGGTTGATCGGGCACGCTCAACTTGCCGTTGGCAATGCTGATTTTTTGGCCCCCGACCGGGATGTTGATGGGAACCGGCTTGGCTTCTGACATTCCTTTGCTCCTGTAAATGCAGCCGCAATGCTAGCATGCGCGACCGGAGACCCGCATTGCGCAACCTAAGATCAACGCCCGCGAAGGACGGCTTTCGCATGCCCGCAGAGTTCGAGCGGCACTCGGGCTGCTGGATGCTGTGGCCTGAGCGATCGGACAATTGGCGCCTAGGGGCGAAGCCGGCGCAGGCGGCATTCACTGCGGTCGCCACGGCGATTGCCGGCGGCGAGCCCGTGACGGTTGGTGTCTCAGCCGCACAATTCAAGAATGCGCGCGCGCGTTTGCCGGACATAGTCCGCGTCGTGGAAATGACCAGCAATGATGCCTGGATGAGGGATTGCGGCCCGACCTTCGTGATCGACAACAAAGGCCGCCGGCGCGCAGTCGACTGGACATTCAACGCGTGGGGAGGTCTTAAGGGCGGCCTGTATTTTCCTTGGGACCGCGATGATGAAGTTGCGCAAAAGGTCATAGAACTAGAAGGTGTGGATCGCTATCGCACCTCGCTTATCATGGAAGGCGGCGCCATCCACGTCGACGGTCAAGGCACCTGCTTGACCACGGAACAGTGCTTGCTCAATCCGAATCGCAATCCGCAACTGTCGCGCAAGGACATTGAAGAATATTTGCGCCGCTATCTGTCGGTCACGACGGTCATATGGCTCGACAAAGGCGTTTACGGAGATGAAACCGACGGTCACATTGACGAATTGGCTTGCTTCACCAGCCCATCGAATGTGGTGCTGACCTGGACAGAGGATCGCTCAGATCCGCAGTTCGCGATTTCGCGGGATGCCTATCAGCGCCTGCACCACGCCAAGGACGCGCGCGGCCGTCGGTTGAATGTCCACAAAATTCACCAGCCGGATCCTCTATTCATGACGGCCGAGGAGGCGGCAGGAGTCGATCAGCACGAGGGCAGCCATCCGCGACTGCCCGGCGACCGTTTGGCGGCCTCATACGTCAATTTCTATATCGCCAACAAACGCGTGGTGATGCCCCTATACGGCATGCGCAGCGATGCGGCCGCCATGCGCGCGCTGAAGCGCTTATTCCCGACCCGCACCGTAGTCGGGATAGCCACTCGCGAAGTATTGCTCGGCGGCGGCAATATCCACTGTATTACCCAACAAGTGCCGCGTCCGGTGGGCCCATAAGGCAGACCAATGGAACTTTGCTGCGCGCAAAGCCTCGAAAGTCTTTATTCTACGCAGCCTTAATCCCGTAAGTCCCCACCCAAATTGGAACCTGTAGTGCATCCACCGTTTACGAATAAGGCCTGCAAGTGGGCCGCTTGGCTCGGCGCGTGCGCGTTGGGACTCACTGCCGCCGGCTGTCATAACAACAATCGCGATAGCGGTTTCGGTGTTGCCTGGACCTCATTGACCACCGCCAATGATGTGGGGCAATTCACCAGCTACTTGGTCAGGGTCGATTCGGTCGTGCTGGTCGGTAAGACGAATGGTTCAGTGACGGCCATCGCGGTGCCGGAAACCGTCGACTTTACCAAGCTCGAGAGTCTATCGGAGTTGTGGGCCACGGCGAGTGTGCCGGTCGATACCTATACCTCCGCCATCATCACCATGGACTTTACCAACGCGCAGATCTCCGTCATGCAAAACGGAGTGCCGGTGCGCGCGACCATCAAAGATCCCTCGGGCGCGACTCCGACCACCATCGCCATCACGGTGAGTTTCGATCCTGCGAATCAATTGACCTTTCAGCCGACCTATGCCACCAGCAATGCACTTCGGCTGGCCTTCGCCTTTGACCTCATTGCGTCAAGCAAGATCGACCTGACCACCAGTCCGCCTACCGTCACGGTCAAGCCGTTCATGTCGGTTTCCACCACCGCCTCGGACACCAAATTGATCCGTGTGCGCGGCCCTTTGATCAACTCGAGCGTGAGCCTCGGCACCTATACGACGGTAGTGCGGCCCTTCTTCGATGAGGTAAACAGCCTGGGCACGCTCACGATATTCGACGATGCGAACACCGTATTCACTGTCAGCGGAACCACCTACGTCGGCAGTTCCGGCCTGACGCAGTTGTCACAAACCTCGGCGGGCTCCACCGAAACCGCCGCGTTTACCTCGTTCGAGCCGAGGCCTACGAACGCTCCCAGCATTATCGCGGGAGTATTCCATTCAGTCTATGTGGTTGCCGGCAGCACGCTGGAGGATTTCTACACCTATGGCTTGGAAGGCGACGTGATCGCACGCAACGGAAATGTGCTTACCGTGCGCGGCGGTACGCTGTTTGCCAATATCTCGCAAACAATCCAGTACCAAAACTTGGATGCGCAGGTGACCGTGGGACCCGCGACGCAGGTTACCGCAGATGGTTTCTCCACTTTGGGGACCTTGAATTACAACTCGATTTCCGTCGGCCAGCATATTGCGGTACGCGGCCTTTATTCGCTCTCATCAACGGGCGCAGTGAAGCTCGACTCTACCGGTGCAACGACCAATACCGGGTCTGTACGCCTGCAGTCGACCGAGGTTTTCGGCAGGCTGATTTCAGCGGCGGCGGGCCGCTGGAACTTGAATCTGCAGGCCATCAACAACTGGCCAGCGAGCGTGTATAACTTTTCCGGCAATGGCGTGAGCGCCGCGCAAGATCCCACCGCGGCCAATTATGTGGTCAATACCGGAGCGCTGACACTGCCGAGCGCCGTGGCCGGCGATCCGCTGTGGATTGATGGCTTCAGCGCGCCGTTTGGCACCGCGCCCCCGGATTTCATCGCCGAAGCGGTCAATTCGGAAGCGACCGAACCTGCAACCTTGCAAGTCATTTGGACCGGAACCGGAACCAGCACGCCGTTCGCCACCATGACCTCTGCGGGCTTGACGATCGACCGTACCAACGCCGCCTTCGGCAGCGGGCAGCTTCGGATCGGCGCGGACAGCGTCGACCTCATGACCTTAAGTGTCGCACCGACCATTGTTTCCGCCGCGGCGATGCCTGCGCAGAATGGCCTGCCCTTGTTCTCGCCGGTGTTCTCCGTGGGACCGGGCGCCACCGCGGCAGCCGCCGGCACCACGATCCAATCATTCAACGGATTTGCCGCCTTCGTGACGCAGCTCACTACGACATTCGGCAAGCCCACCCCGGCGACTCAGTTCTTGGCGAGAGGCTTTTACAATCCCGCCAGCAACACGTTTACCGCTTCCAGTATCGACGTGGTCCTCTAAACTATCTCCCCATCATGGGGAAGCTCGCCGCACAACTTGGATTGGCTTGCGCCTTTGCCGCGAGTTGCCAATTCGCAGCCCACGCCACCGCGGCCCCGCCGGACGCGGCCCGGCCTGAGCAAGTCCGACCCCGTATCTGTCTGGTGCTGTCGGGCGGCGGTGCGCGCGGGATGGCGCACATCGGAGTCTTAAAGATTCTCGAGGAATTGAGAGTACCCATCGACTGCATCGCCGGCACCAGCATGGGCGCCGTTGTCGGCGGCTTGTACGCCAGCGGCATGACGGCCGCGCAAATTGAAACCACCATGCGCTCGGTTGATTGGCAGGAAGCTTTCCGCGACGCGCCGCCACGCCGCGATCTCGCATTCAGGCGCAAGCAAGACGACCGCAACTTTCTGGTACGCCTGCCCTTAGGATTGAAGCACGGCCAAATCCTGTTGCCGAAGGGTTTCATTCAAGGACAAAAGCTTCAGGAAACGCTGCGACAGCTCACGCTGCCGTTCAGCAATAGCACTAATTTCGATCTGCTGCCCACGCCCTTTCGAGCCGTTGCCACCGACTTGCTCACCGGCGATGCGGTGGTGATGGACAAGGGCGACCTCTCCATCGCCATGCGCGCGAGTATCTCGGCGCCCGGTGTTTTTGCCCCCGTCGAGACCCAGGGCCGCTTGTTGGTAGATGGTGGACTGGCCGAGAATCTGCCCATCGATGTGGCGCGCCAGATGCACGCGGATATTCTCATCGTTTCCAACGTGAGTTTTCCGCTGCAGACGCGAGCTGCCTTGGACTCGGCCCTGTCGATTACCAACCAGATGTTGGCGATTTTGGTGCGTAAGGATGCCGATCGCCAACGCGCCACGTTGGGCGCATCCGACATCTTGATCGAGCCTAAGCTGGGTCCCACGAGCTCCACGGACTTCACCGCGGCCAATTCGACCATCGCCGCCGGCGAGAATGAGGCGCGGACCATGCTTGCAAGGCTCGACCCGTTAAGCGTCGGCGACGGCGCTTATCGCGATTATCTGATGCGGCGTGCATCCCGGCAACCCGCGCTTCCCGCTATCCAGTTCGTGCGAATCGATGAACAGTCCAGCCGCTACGAGAAAACCATCATGGCGGAAATGCAGCCGCTGGTCGGCAAGTCCTTGGACATCAATGCGGTTGGCGCACGCATCACCGAACTCTATGGCTTGGGAAATTTTGAGACGCTCGATTACGCCCTGGTGGATCAGGGCGCGGGTGCTGATGAGAAGACCGGCCTCGAGGTGCGGGCGCGCCGCAAGTCTTGGGGTCCAAATTACATACGGTTCGGCTTGAACCTCGAAGATAATTTCCAAGGCAACAGCCGCTACAACGCCGCAGCGCGGTTCATCTTGACGGAACTCGATGATTTAGGCGCGGAGCTGGTGACGGATCTTCAAATCGGCAGTGATCCGAAGGTAGCCAGCGAGTTCTACCAGCCCCTCAATGCTGAGCGGACCTGGTTCTTGGCGCCCAGACTGCAGGTGCAGGCACGGGATCTGCAGCTCTATACAAAGGATGTACTGATTGCCGACTACCGCGATCGTGAGGCGGAGGCCGACCTTGACATCGGACGCACCCTTGGAAATTGGGGCGAGATACGCGCCGGATTTCACCGCACCAACGGCGCGACACGAGTGCGGCTGGGCAATCCGAATCTCGTGGAGCGCAAATACAACGACGGTGAGTTATTCTTCAAGTTCAGCTACGACCGTCTCGACAATCTGCATTTTCCGCGGGCCGGGCAGCAATTTACATTTCAGTGGGACGCCAACCGCGCCAATCTGGGCGGGGACGACGCCTTTGACAAGGTGCAGGCCGATTGGCTCACAGCGCGCTCGCGAGGACGCAACACACTCTTGTTGTGGGCCACCGCGGGCAGCGTGGTGGGCGGCAGAATCAACCCGACCGCCGTGCCGGAGTTGTTTTCGCTGGGAGGGTTTTTCAACCTTTCAGGTCTTGCGCCGACTTCCTTGTTCGGCCCCCACTACGCAATTGCGCGAGCCATTTACTTTCGCAAAATCGGCCGAGGCGGGGAAGGATTTTTCGAATTTCCAGCCTACGTGGGCGCGTCGTTCGAAATGGGTAATGTGTGGCAGCAGCGAATCGATGCGAGTTTCGGCTCGACGCACAAGGATGCGTCGCTGTTCCTGGCGTTCGATACCTTTATAGGTCCGGTATACTTAGGTTCCGGTTACGATACCGCCGGGCACAGCGCGTTCTACCTGTTTCTCGGGCGAACCTTTTAAGGCGTCAGAAGCTGCGGCTTTCGCCGAGTTTTTCCACCTTCTCGAACACCAGAGCCGGCTGGTCCCCGATTCGAGAATATTCGTGCTTTCTGGACATGTCCTCGAGGACGCGATCGCGGTCAGCCGCGGTAAAGAACCAATGAGTTTTTTGCCAATCCGCGCCGACCAGCTTGGCAAATGGGTCGCCTTGGCCCAGTCGCACGCGGATGCCGTAAGGTTGCGGCAGCACCGGGATGGTGCGAATCATGTTCTGCTGGTTTGCAATTCCCATGCGGCGAAGATAGCCGAATCGGGCGGCTGGTGCCAGCAATCGATCGTTGCGGCGCATGCTAAACTTCGCCGCCTTCGAAAGATGAGGTAACTGATGGCATCGTCTTATACGGCCTCCGACATCGAGGTATTGAGCGGTTTGGATCCGGTGCAGCGGCGGCCCGGCATGTACACCGATACGACGCGGCCGAATCACCTTGCACATGAAGTGATCGATAACAGCGTCGATGAGGCGCTCGCCGGCTATTGCAAAAGTATCGCGGTGACCCTGTTCAAGGATGGATCCTTGCAGGTCGAGGATGACGGCCGCGGCATGCCTGTGGACATTCACCCCAAAGAGAAGATAAGCGGCGTGGAGCTGATCCTGACCCGATTGCACGCCGGCGGAAAGTTTAACGACAAGACCTACCAGCACGCCGGCGGTCTGCATGGTGTCGGCGTGTCGGTGGTGAATGCGCTCTCGAAGCACTTGGAATGCTGGGTGCGCCGCGGCGGCAAGGAGTACAACTTGAGCTTCGCCGGCGGCAAGCCCACCTCCAAACTTGAGGCGGTCGACGAGGTGCCGAAATCCAAAACCGGCACCACCATACGGTTTTGGCCGGACCCGAAGTACTTCGATACCGATAAGTTCGCGGTGCCAAAGCTCAAGCAGGTTTTGCGTGCAAAGGCGGTGCTTTGTCCGAATTTGCGGGTGACGCTCAGCAATGAGAGCACCGGCGAGATGGATGAATGGTTTTACACCGGCGGTTTGCATCAATATCTCGCGGAAGAACTCGGTAAAGGCGAGTGGCTGCCGGCCGAGACCTTTTACGGCAAGCGCGACATCGAGGGCGGCTCGCTGGACTGGGCATTTGCGTGGGTGCTGGACTCCGAGCACAACGTCACGGAAAGTTATGTAAATTTGATTCCCACGGTGGAAGGCGGCACGCATGTCAATGGCCTTCGCACCGGCGCTGCGGATGCCGTGCGCGAGTTTTGCGAATTTCGAAATTTGGTTCCGCGCGGATTGAAGCTGACCCCCGAGGATGTCTGGGACGGCGTAAGCTTTGTGCTCTCCATGAAAATGCGAGAGCCGCAATTCGCTGGTCAGACCAAGGAAAAACTCTCCTCGCGCGAATCAGCCGGAATCGTGCAGGGCGTGATCAAGGACGCTTTCGCGCTATGGCTGAATCAGCACTCTGATCAAGGCGAGAAAATCGCCATGCTGGCGATTGCCAACGCGCAGCAACGCTTCAAGGACAGCCAGAAGGTGGCGCGCAAACGCATCGTCTCAGGCCCCGCATTGCCGGGGAAGCTTGCTGACTGCGTCAGCCAAGACCCGGCCCGCGGGGAATTGTTCCTGGTGGAGGGGGATTCCGCCGGCGGGTCGGCGAAACAGGCGCGTGACCGCGTGACGCAGGCCATCATGCCGCTGCGCGGCAAGATCTTAAATACCTGGGAAGCGGATATCGGCGAGGTGCTGCAATCTCAAGAGGTGCATAACATCAGCATCGCGATCGGCGTCGATCCGGCTGCCAGCGACCTGTCGGGCCTGCGCTACCACAAGATTTGCATCCTAGCGGACGCGGACAGCGATGGGCAGCACATCGCGACCTTGCTGTGCGCATTGTTCCTGCGTCACTACCGCCCTTTGGTGGTGGCCGGGCATATTTACGTTTGTATGCCGCCCTTGTTTCGTATCGATGCGGGCAAGGAAGTTTTCTATGCGCTCGATGAGGCCGAGCGCGCGAAGACCTTGAAGCGCATTGCCGCGGAAAGTCCGCGCAGCAAGCCCGTCGTGACGCGTTTCAAGGGCTTGGGCGAGATGAGTCCTCTGCAGTTACGCGAAACGACCATGGCGCCGCAATCGCGCCGCCTGGTGCAGATGACCATCGATGCGAAAGACAGCCCTGACCAACTTATGGACATGCTGCTGGCCAAAAAGCGCGCCGGGGATCGGCGCGAGTGGCTGGAAAACAAAGGCAATCTCGCGCAAATATAGCGTGCCTTAAGCCATGAAAGATCAAGAACTCAATTTTGAAGGCATCGAAAAAGAACCCTTGAAGGCCTTTGCCGAGCGTGCGTACCTGGATTATTCAATGTATGTGATCCTGGACCGTGCGCTGCCTCACTTAGGCGACGGGCTGAAGCCGGTGCAGCGCCGCATCGTGTACGCCATGAGCGAGCTTGGGCTGGCCGCGGGTGCAAAACACAAAAAATCCGCCCGCACGGTCGGCGATGTGATCGGCAAGTTCCATCCGCACGGCGACTCCGCCTGCTATGAGGCCATGGTGCACATGGCGCAGGATTTCGCTTACCGCTACCCAATTGTCGATGGCCAGGGAAACTGGGGATCGACGGATGATCCTAAATCATTCGCCGCGATGCGCTACACCGAATCGCGGCTCACTCGCTATGCCGACTTGTTGCTGCAGGAACTGGAGGCAAGCACGGTGGACTGGGCGCCGAACTTCGATGGGTCCCTCGAGGAACCGACGATGTTGCCGGCGCGCGTGCCGAATCTGTTGTTGAATGGCGGGTCGGGTATCGCGGTGGGCATGGCCACCGACATCCCGCCGCACAACCTGCGGGAAGTGGTCAAAGCCTGCGTCGCGTTGCTGGACGATCCGGATTTAAGCACCCGTAAGATCATGGCGCACGTCAAGGGGCCGGATTTGCCGACCGGCGCCGAGATCGTCTCGCCGCGCGAAGAACTGGTGCAACTGTACGATACGGGTTCAGGCAGCTTCAAGGCGCGGGCCACCTACGAGGTCGAGGATGGAGAAATCGTAATCGATGCGCTGCCTTTCCAGGTATCCGGTGCCAAGGTGCTCGAGCAGATCGGTGCCCAGATGCAGCAGAAGAAGCTGCCGATGGTCGAGGATATTCGCGACGAGTCGGATCACGAGAACCCGACGCGCTTAGTCATCGTGCCGAAATCGAATCGTGTTGATATTCCCGGGCTGATGGCGCATGTGTTCGCGACCACCGATCTCGAGCGCAATTACCGCGTGAACATCAATGTGATTGCCCTTGACGGGCGTCCGCGGGTGATGGGCCTCAAGGAATTGCTGCTGGAATGGCTGGAATTTCGCAAGTCGACGGTGAGCCGCCGACTCAATCATCGACTGGCGAAGCTCAATGCGCGGCTGCACATCCTCGAGGGGATGCTGATCGCCTACCTGAATCTCGATGAGGTGATCCGCATCGTGCGCACCGAAGATGAGCCTAAACCGAAGCTCATCAAACGCTTCAAGCTCTCCGATGAACAGGCAGAAGAGATTTTGGAGACCAAATTGCGGCGCCTCGCGAAGCTCGAGGAGATGAAGATTCGGGACGAGCAGAAAAGGCTCGCTGAGGAACGCGACGAGATCGAAAAGATTTTGAAAAGCAAGGCTAGACTCACCAAGCTGGTGCGCGAGGAACTTTTGAGCGATGCCGAAGAGTTTGGCGATGAACGACGCACGCGATTGGTGGAGCGCGAAGCGGCGCAGGCGATCTCCGCAACGGAATTGCTCACCAGCGAACCGACGACCGTGGTGCTGTCCCGCCTCGGCTGGGTGCGCGCTGCCAAAGGACATGACATCGATGTGCGGGCATTAAGCTACAAGAGCGGCGATGAGTACCAGGCATCCGCCAAGGGCCGCAATTTGCAGCAGGCGGTGTTCGTCGATTCCACGGGGCGTGCCTACAGCTTGGACGCCCATCAGCTGCCCGCTGCCCGCGGTTACGGCGAGCCGCTCTCCGGCACGGTTGATCCGCCCGACGGGGCGACGTTTGCCGCCGTGCTGATCGGCGAACCGGACGACTTGTGGCTGCTGGCGAGCGATGCCGGCTATGGATTTGCGGTGCGCTTAAAGGAAATGTATGCCCGCAACAAGAAGGGCAAATCGGTGCTCAAAGTGCCGGAAAATGCACTGGTGCTGCCCGCGCAGCCTTTAACTAACCCTTCGGCTTTCGCCGTATTCGTCAACAACGACGGTGAAGTTCTGGCCTTGCCGGTGAATCAAATCGAAGAGATGGGCGCCGGGAAGGGGCAGAATCTTTTCGGGATTCCCGGCAAGAAATCCGCGGAACGCGATGAATACCTGGTGGCAATGGCCGTGGTTTCACCGGGCGAAATTTTGACGGTTTATAGCGGCAACAGCTCGCCGATGAAGCTCAAGTTCGAGGACCTCAAACAGTTCCAGGACAAGAAGGGTCAGCGCCGTCAAAGATTCTCGCGCGCTTATAAACAGGTCGACCGGCTCGAAGTATCGGCGGCGTAGACCCGAAGCTTGCTAGCGGTCGCCGGACATCGTGACTTCCTCCGGAGCGTTCACGAAGTAGCCTTGGATGAACTCGATACCCAGCTGCCAGAGCACCGCCATGGTGTTGGCGTCCTCGACGCGCTCGGCTACCGTTTCGATACCTTTGCGTTTTGCGGCCTCGACCAACCCCTTGACGCGTTGCTGCTGAATCTGGTTGGTGGAGAGGCCTTGCATCAAGGAGCCGTCCACTTTAATGAAGTTCATCTCGATGTCGTTCAGCAGTTTTAAGGGGTCGCGTCCCGTGCCGAAATGCTCCAGCGCGAAGCGAAAGCCGAGCTTGCGCAAGTTCTCTGCCAGCTCCTTCGTCGGGCGCACATACTGATTCGCAAGTTCCTCGGTCACCTGCATGCAGAGGCGCTTGGGCTCGATTTTCAGCGACTTCAGCTGCGTGTCGAGCCAGGGGAGCAAAGACTTATCGAGCACCGTGTCCTTCGAAAGACGCACGAAAATACAGGAGGCTTTGCGATTTGCGGCGAATGACATCGAGGCGCCGACCACCCAACGATCGATGTTCTTCATCAAATCATTGCGCTCGGCCGCGGCGATAAACTCGGCAGGCAGCACTTCGTTTCCCTGTTCATCGAGCATGCGCACCAGCACATCGAACATGCCCTTGTCCTCGCCGAGCAAGCTGGCTATCGGCTGCTGCACCAGACGGAAGCGATTTTCCATCAAGGCGCTCTTGATGTGCTTCACCCAGATCTTGTCATAGGCCTGAACGCGGGTATCGGTGTCGGATTTGTCCACCACGTACATTTGGTTGCCGCCCAGCTCGCGGCCGCGGCGAGTGGCGCTCACCGCGTCGGTAACGGCGGCTCCCACATCCGGATTGGTGGGCGGCAACAACCCCAAGCCGACGGTCACCGTGGCCGACACGGTCTTATCGTCAAATACGAAAACGTGTGCATGCACGCGCTTGGCGATGTTCTCGGCCCAAGTTTCCACGTCCTTCGCGGTGCCGCGATCGAGCATCACAAGGATGCCGTTGCCGCCAAAGCGTCCGCACAAATCGGTGCTGGTCAATTGCGAACGCAGCAGCTCCGCGAGCTGTGCCATGAAATCCTCGCTCGCGAGCACTCCGATGGAATGCTGAATATCGATGAAGCGGTCGGGTTTCAAATGTGCGATCTGACGCACGCCGCCCTTCATGTTCTGCGCAGCTCGCTCGCGCATGGCAGCGATCAAGTAGCGCTGCTGCAAAAACTGAGTCGTGGCGTCATTCTTGACCGCGTCGGCGAGCTGAGCTTCCAGATCGCGGCCTTTTTTGTGCAGCGCCGAAATGGCGATGCGCACCGCCGGTTCGTTGTCGTAATCGGCGCGCGTTAGGACCAGTTCGAGCGCCAGACTCGAGCCATCCGACAACAGCGCCTGCACCTTCAAGCCGTGGCCCTCCCACTTGCCCTGCAGGCAGGCCACCAGTGCGCCTTTGAGTGCGGGGTGGGTCTCCTGCTCGAACAAATCCATGACGGGCATGCCGTTTAGGGCGTCGCTTTCGGAGTAGCCGAACAGTTCGAGCCACGCGCGGTTAGCATCGACGATGATGCCTTCTTGCACGTGAGTAATCGCATCGGCGGAGCCTTCAAGAAAGTTTTGCAGCTGTTCTCGGTATTCGCGCGCCGAGGACAGTGTGGTCGACAGCGCCCGCTCCAGCCGATGGGAGCGCAGCTCTCGGCTGGCGACGGATTGGAGACGGCTTCGGTTTTCGAGCGTAACGACGTCCTGACAGCCCAACCGCATCGCCTCGGCAATGGCCGCTTCATCGACACTCTCGCGCACCAGCAGCACCGGCATGCCCGGCGCAGTCTGCTGCTTTACCTTCATGATGGAAGCCAGATCCACGCTGAGCTCATCGATGAACACAATCAGCATTTCGGGATTCAGCTGGATAAGGGCGTCGCCCAAGTCGCTGGCGTCGGGCAGCCAGGTGCAGTGCACCGGGTGGCCGGCCTTGCGCAGTGTGCTGTTGATGGCTTCGACGTGGTCCTGGGACCTCGTCATGACAATCATCGGAACCGCACCCTGTTCGCTCACCTGTCAATATCCTTATAAATCGACGGTAAAGTGTAACACCTTAAATCCAGCCGTTCTGGGACGCACGTCAATACCGGCCCGGTACGCGATCAACTGGCCACAACCCTTGAGTTGCGGCTATGATACGCGCCCTTCAACGCGAGGCCTTCGATGGCTAACTACAGCACCAACGAATTCAAATCCGGCCTGAAAATTCTCATCGACGGCGACCCGTATGCGATCGTCTAGAACGAGATGGTCAAGCCCGGCAAGGGTCAGGCGTTCAACCGCGTGCGCGTCCGCAACCTCAAGACCGGCCGCACCATAGAGCGCACATGGAAATCAGGGGATACGGTCGAAGCGGCCGATGTCGTCGATACCGACATGCAGTATCTGTACAGCGACGGAGATTTCTTCCATTTCATGGTGCCCGAGACCTTTGAGCAGCTCACCGCATCCAAACAGGCAGTCGGTGATGGTGCTCAGTGGCTCAAGGACGGTACCATCTGTGTCGTCACGTTATGGAACGGCGTGCCTCTTCAAGTCACTCCCCCCGCGCACATGGAACTCAAAGTGGTCGAGACTGATCCGGGGGTGCGTGGCGATACGGCGACCGGCGGCTCAAAACCCGCCAAACTGGAAACCGGCGCAATGGTGCGTGTGCCGCTGTTCATCAACGAGGGTGAAATACTGCGCATCGATACCCGCACGGGCGAATACTTGTCCCGCGGCAAAGGCTGAGTGCGGATCACGTGTAGTTGAGAGCGCCGCTAGGCGTTATCGATGCTGAACGATAGGGCATCGGCCAGGGAATCGGCGCCGATTGCGATCGCCACCAGCCGGTCAAATCCAAGGGCAACACCCGCGCAATCCGGCATTCCATGCTCGAGCGCAGCCAACAGGTTCTCATCCAGCGGCGCTTGAATCTGGCCGCGGGCTTTGCGCACGCTTAAATCGCGAACAAAGCGGGCGCGCTGCTCTTGGGGCTGCGCCAACTCGTGAAAACCATTCGCCAGCTCCAAACCGTCTAGGTAAAGCTCGAAGCGCGCCGCCACGGGCGGAGTCCCTACTTTTAGGCGCGCGAGTGCCGCCTGGGATGCGGGGTAGTCGCAAACGAAACAGGGGCGCGCCAACCCGAGCTGAGGCCCGACCACCAGGCCCATCAGCAAATCGAGTTTCGCATCGCGGTCGAGATGAGTCTGGCAGGTGATGCCATGGCTCACCGCCGCATCCAAAAGTTCGGCATCGCCGGCATCGAAGGCATCGACGCCGGCATGGCGCAGCATCGCGGCTCGATAGCTCAAGCGTTCCGCGGATAGAAGGGCACGCACGGGAGAGAGCAGCTGTCCGAGCAACTCTTCCACTTCGTCCATGAGCGCCGCATCGTCGAAGCCGATGCGATACCACTCGATCATCGTGAACTCGGGGTTGTGCCAGCGCCCGTGCTCGGCGTCGCGAAACACCTTGCAGATTTGGTAGACATCGCCGCTGCCGGCTGCCAACAGGCGCTTCATCGCGTGTTCAGGCGAAGGACACAGGTAAGCTTGGCGGGGCGTGCCGGCGATCCGGGTGGTTAAGGACTCGATCTGCGGATCGCTCACCGCGGCCGCGCTCAAAATCGGTGTCTCTACTTCCAGCACGGCACGCTGTTCGAAGAACGCGCGGGCGGCGCGCAGCATCGCCGCGCGCCGCCGTAACGCAGCCTGCGTTGCCGCCGGACGCCAACTCATTGAAGAGTCCCCAACGACTGGCCGAATCGGACGATGGTGCCCGCCCGAAGCTGCGGGTTCAGGCGCGCGCGGCCGCGCTGAAACAGCAAGATAACCGTGGAACCCATGTTGAAGCGGCCGAGTTCCTCTGCTTTGTCGAGCCAAATCGCAGGCGAGGGCAGCTCGGTCATCTGACGGCGTGCGGCCGGAGTGATATCGCCTGCCCACACGGTGGCGATACTTCCCACATTCATCGCGCCGACCATGACCAGTGCCATTTCGCCGAATGAAGTGTCGAACAACGTCAGTACGCGCTCATTGCGAGCGAAAAGCTTGGGCACGTTTCGTGCCGTTATGGCATTGACGCTGAACAGGCGGCCCGGAACGTACACCGTCGAGCGCAACTGCCCGCGCAGCGGCATATGTACGCGGTGATAATTGAAAGGTGCCAGATAAATGGTCACGAAAGAGCCACCTTCGAAATCCTGCGCCCAAGCTCGAGATGCCAGCAGCTCGTTGAGCGAATAGCGGCGGCCTTTGGCTTGCAGCAGCAGATCGCCCTCGATGCTGCCCGCCTCGCTGATTGCGCCATCGGCCGGGCAGGCAATAGAGTTTGGATCGGGATCGATGTTGCGCGCGCCGGGCTTCAACGCTCGGGTGAAAAACTCGTTGAAGCTGGCGAAGCTTGACGGCTCGGCCTGCAGCGCTTCGCTCATGTCGACCGGGTAGAGCCTGAGGAAGCCGCGCACCAGCCGATTCTTGAACCAAGGGGAGCGAACGCGGGTGGCGCGCAGGATCAGGCGCGACAGGGCGTGCTGCGGAAGTACATATTGCAACCAAACGAAAAGACGGCCGATCATGCGAGTAAAGTGCGGCTCGCAAGTGGCGCCGCGGGTGGCTTATGGGTTGCAATCAGCGCCGCCGCGATGTCACCGGCAGCGGCACATATCAACATCAGGACCAAAAGCTTAGGGCGAGTCATGCGCCGATTATCCCACACCGCCGCCAAGCCCGCCGACAGCGTCGGGCAAGCCATCGAGCGCTGCGCGCGAGCACTTCGCGCGGCGCGCGTATATTTTGGTCACGGTACCGCGGATGCGCGCGACGAGGCAGCCGAGTTGGTATTTTTTGCCGCGGGCCTGCCCCATAGTCGAGGTGCGAGCGCTTATGAGCAACCGCTGAAGCCGCGTACCACCGCGCGGATCAGCCAAATTCTGCAGCGGCGCATCGATGAGCGCGTGCCGCTTCCGTACCTCACGCATCGCGCTTTTTTTGCGGGACTCGAGCTGTACGTGGACGAACGGGTATTGGTGCCACGCTCACCCATTGCCGAACTGGTGCTGCAACGCTTTGCGCCTTGGACCCAAGCCCGCCGCGTGCGCAGCGTGCTGGACATCGGCACCGGGTCGGGGGCCATCGCGCTGGCCTGCGCCAAAGTCTTTCCGCGGGCGCACGTGGATGCTGCGGACATTTCCCGCGGGGCACTGCAGGTCTGCAGGCGCAATGCGCGTCGGCTTGGATTGCAACAGCGGGTGTCGGTATTGCATTCCGACTATTTCAGCGCCGTCGCCCACCGGCGTTACGATATCATCGTAAGCAACCCCCCTTATGTCGGGCGCGCCGAGATGCGCACGTTACCGCCAGAGTACCGGCATGAACCAAAGCTGGGTTTGGCTTCAGGGCGCGATGGTCTGGACTCGGTACGCGAGATCTTGGCCGGCGCTCGGTCACACCTGGAGGATGAGGGGATCCTGGTGGTGGAGGTCGGCAACACCGAACGAGCCTTATTGCGCGCATTCCCGCAACTGCCCTTTATCTGGCCGCGCATTTCGATGGGCGGCGACGGTGTATTTGTTTTGAAGGCGCGGGATCTTTAGCATTCAAGGAGAATTGAGGCGTGGCGGGAAATACTTTTGGACGGGTGTTCACGGTGACCAGTTTTGGGGAGAGTCATGGCCCCGCGCTGGGTTGCGTCGTGGACGGCTGCCCGCCGGGACTTGAAATCAGCGAGGCGGATTTGCAGCTTGATGTGGATCGCCGGCGGCCGGGAACCTCGCAATACACCAGCCAGCGGCGCGAGTCCGATACCGTGCGCATCTTGTCCGGGGTTTTCGAAGGCAGAACCACCGGCACGCCCATCGCGATCTTGGTTGAGAACGAGGATCAGCGCTCGCGCGACTACGAGAAGATCAAAGATCGCTTTCGACCGGGGCACGCCGATTACACCTATCAGCAGAAATACGGCTTTCGCGACTACCGCGGCGGCGGGCGCTCATCTGCCCGGGAGACCGTGGTGCGGGTGGCAGCCGGTGCCATTGCACGCAAATTCCTGCGCGAGCGGCTCAAGGTCACTGTGCATGGGTATCTTGCCCAAATAGGTCCGATCGTTATCGAGCCCGTGAATCCGCAAAGCGCCTACGATAATCCATTTTTTTGCCCGGACCCTTCGCGACTTCCAGAGCTCGAGGATTTAATTTGGCGCATTCGCGAGGCGGGCGATTCCATCGGTGCGCGCGTGACGGTCATCGCCAAGTGCGTGCCCCCGGGCTGGGGCGAGCCGGTGTTCGAGCGGCTCGATGCCGATCTGGCAAGCGCTATGATGGGCATCAACGCCGTGAAGGGCGTGGAGATCGGCGCGGGATTTAAGTGCGTCGTGCAGCGCGGCTCGGAACATCGCGACGAGATGACACCTCAGGGATTCAAGAGCAATCATGCGGGGGGTATCTTGGGAGGCATCTCTTCGGGCCAAGACATCGTGGTGAGTCTGGCGTTGAAGCCGACCTCGAGCATCACGCTGCCTGGCCAAACCATCAATCTCCACGGCGAGCCGGTGGAAGTGGTCACGACCGGGCGACACGATCCCTGCGTCGGTATCCGCGCGACGCCGATCGCCGAGGCCATGCTGGCGCTGGTGCTGATGGATCACTACTTGCGCTTCCGTGGGCAGTGCGCCGACGTGGTGTCGGCCACCCCGGTCATTACGCACCGATGAGCGCCACCTCATTACCGCGCATCGCGGTCGTCGGCGCGTCGAGCCTGATCGGTGCGGCGGTGATCGATGAGCTGCGTGCGCGAAAAATGCTCTACGCTGAGCTGCATGCGTTGGACGATCAACGCAGCGCCGGCGCACCGGTGAGCGATGAAGAAGCCAAATTGACCGTGGGCGATGTAGCGGCGTTTGATTTTTCGCGCTGCGACCTGGTCTTTTTCTGCGGTCGCACCGTCTTGTCGGAGCGATATGCGCAGAGCGCAGCGGCGCACGCCTGGGTAATCGACGGCTCTGCAGCGTTTCGCATGAACCCTGAGGTGCCCTTGGTGGTGGCCGATGTGAATCCGCAGGTGCTTGAACGCGTAGGATCGAGCGGACTGATCGCGCTTCCGGGTAGTGCCACGGTGGCGCTCGCCACAGCCCTCAAGCCGCTGCACTCGCTTGCCGGTTTGGTTCGCGCCGAGGTCGCCACCTACCACGCCGTGTCGGGCAGCGGACGCGGCGCCATGGACGAGCTCGCCGGGGAAACCGTTGCCATGCTGAGCGGTAAGAAGGCGAGAGGAGTCGCTTTCGGCCGGCAAATCGCCTTTAACGTGATCCCGCTCGTCGACTCGCTGGAAGGGGACGGTGCCTCCCGCGAGGAGCGCCGGTTATGGGAGGAAACGCGCCGCTGTCTCGATTTGCCCGCGCTCACGGTCAATGCCACGGCGGTGCGTGTGCCGGTTTTCTTCGGACATAGTCTCGCAGTACACGCCTCTTTTGAGCGCCGCGTCGAGCTCGCTCAAGCCCTTGACGTGCTGCAGCGCGGGAGTGGATTGAGGGTCATTGACCCGGAATCGACTGCTGAATTTCCGACGCCGGCCACGGCGGCCGTCGACCCCGATCAGGTATATGTAGGGCGCGTTCGGGCCGATTTGACCCGTGATCGAGGTCTAAATTTTTGGGTGGTGGCTGATAATGTTCGGAAATGTGCGGCGCATAACGCAGTTTCAGTGGCCCAGATTTTGGTAAATAGATCGCAGTGAGATATAGTTATTGGCTTATGTAAAAGGCAAGTGAGAATTAGCGTCCAAGCCCCTATAGCACAATGAACTTTGTGCGCTTGCCTACCAGAATCCTGGGAGTAGAAATGTTTGTGATCCTGCCTCGCCTAATGCTGATGGCATGCCTGCTGTCCCCGTCCTTGTCGTGGGCTTTGGGCTTGGGTGAGATTCATCTGAATTCATCGCTGAACGAGCCGATGAACGCCGAGATCGACCTCATTGCCGCCGCTCCTGAGGAGTTGACCGCGTTGCGAGCGACGCTCGCCGCCAGGGAGGCATTTACCCGCTATGGCATCGATCGGCCACCCTTCCTGTCAACCTTGACTTTCAAGGTGGGCAAGAGCAAGGACGGCCGAAATGTGCTGCTGGTTCGATCGACCGAATCGATCCCGGAGCCGTTTGTGACATTTTTGGTCGAGGTGAACTGGGCGCGCGGGCGCCTGATGCGGGAATACACCGTGCTGCTCGATCCGCCCGTGTATACCCCCGGCGAACGGGCGAGTTCTGCTGCCCCAGTCGCCGCAGCGATCACGCCGCAGGCGAGCGCGCCGGCGCGTGCCAGGCCCACACCTGCAACGAGCCCGGCAGCCGCTGAGGAGAACGCAGAAGCTCCTACCATTGGAAAGCGAGCCGGCCGTTCTGCCGGACGCTCGGCAAGCCGTGCCTCAAATCCCGCCAGCGCATCCAGCACGAGCAGCGCAGCGGCGCCCCGCGCTACGGCGCCGGGCGCTAGCAGCCAGACGCAGGCGCCTGCTCCGACGGCAGACAACAGCTATCGCGTCGCCCAGGGCGACACCCTCTCGAAGATCGCCCATAGCTTGCGCTCCGGCTCGAAAGCCGATGTCGATCAAACGATGATCGCAATGTATCGCGCGAATCCCGATGCCTTTGGCGGCAACATCAATATCTTACGGCGCGGCGCAGTGCTGCGAGTTCCCGGCGGCGATGAGATCGCCGCTTTGAATCAATCCGAGGCGATGAGCGAAGTGCATCGCCAAATGGATGCATGGCGCGGAGCATCCGGTACCCCCTCGACCGGGCATTTGCGTCTCATCACGCCCGGTGCAGGCGGTGGTACGAGTACGAGCACCGGCGAGTCCGCTTCGAGCGGAGAAGCGCAAGCGCTGAAAGGCCGCGTGAAGGATTTGGAAGGGCAGCTTGCGGACTCTCAGCGTCTGCTAACGCTGAAGAGTAATGAGTTGAGCGAGTTGCAACACAAGCTCGGCACGCCTGCGACCCAAACCCCGGTCCCGACGCCGCCGATAACCGCGGTTACGCCCTCACCCACGCCGACGCCAGTGCCAGTTCCAGTTCCGGCTCCGACGGCCACGCCCGCTCCTGTGGAAACGGCACCGAGCAGTACTGCCTCCACGCCTCCGACATCGACGCCGGTACCGCTGCCGACCGAAAGCACGACACCCACCCCGACACCCACGCCGGCGCCGAAACCGGTGCCCGTGAAAAAGCCTGTGGTGGCAGCGGAATCAGGGTCCTTGCTCGATTGGCTCCAGGCGAATTGGTGGATTCCGGCGGCTATTATTCTTGCGCTGGTTGCTGCCCTTGCTATTGCCTCATGGCGGCGGCGCCAAGCCAGCAGCAGCGGCGGCGATGGCGACTTTCCTGATTTGGATTCAACGGGCATTGCCGAATTCCGCGATCCTGCCGACAGAGTGGCCGCCAGCCGTGCCGGCGATGACTCCTTCTTGGTGGAGGAATCGGGCGAGCATCGCATGCCCGACTACAACGAGCCAGCGCAGCACTATGGAGAGGCCACGGCAGACCTGAAGGCCGCGGATGACACCATGTCGAGTGAGAGCCCGGTCAATCTTGATCAGGGGGATCCCCTGGCCGAGGCGGACTTTCACATGGCGTACGGCCTCTACGACCAGGCAGCCGACTTGGTGCGCATCGCGCTCGAGCGCGAGCCGGATCGTCGCGATCTGCGCTTGAAGTTGTTGGAAATTTATTTCGTTTGGGGCAACAAAGAAGCTTTCCTGCAAACCGCCAAGAGCCTGGAAGCCACTCGCGACCGCGCACCGGCCGGGGAGTGGGACAAGATCGTGATTATGGGCAAGCAGATTTGTCCGGACGAACCGCTGTTTGCCACGAGTGCCGGCAGCGGACGTGGCGCCGGTGCCCTGGTCGATTTGAATCTGGAAGGCGGCGAGAATCGCGTTGACATCGACTTATTCGGTGATCCTGAAGGTGAGCGCAGCCTCGACCAGTCCATCGCCAAGGACAGGGATGACTCGGCCGCGACCGGCGAGTCGCCGCACCTGCGGGCCGCTTCGGATCTGGATTTCACTCTGGATCGGCCGGAGCGCGGCGCAGATGAATCGCCGACGCGCGAGATGCCATCCCGCGAAGAGCCCACGGTTGAATCCGAACTGATGAATTTCGCAGATTCGCCGACCGCGGAATCCCCGGCACTCAAAGGCGGCGATGCTAACCGTCGAATTGCATCGAAACTCGATAAGATCAACAAATCGGATGAGACCGCCGAGATGTCGATCGAGGATTTGGGTCTGGATCTGGCCCATCTCGGCGGACCGGCGAACGGCGCCTCCGATCATCCCGCCGATGCGCCGACCATGGTCGCAGGCCTTGACGAAAAATCCCGGCGCATGATGGCAGAAGCGGAAAGCCGCGCGCGCGACAAAGATTTGACCGAGCTCGAGCGCGAATTGGAAGCCTCATTTGTCGCTGATATGGGCTCGGACCAAGAGGAGATCAAAACCGCTGTATTGGGCCCCGAGTCTGCTCCGACCGTACAGATGCCGCGCAGCAACGTTGCAGATCTTGCGCCCACCGCGCGCATCAAGCCAGCCGAGTATTCTGACGTTCACGAACTCGGTAAGCCCGACTTGGATTCCACCTCGCGTTTGCGCGGGCTCAATTCCGACAGCATCGACTTGGATCTGGATCGGCTCGCCAATGCCCTGGGGTCCGGCGATACGATTCAACAACCGCGTGCAGAAGATGAAGTGTTCTCCACCGAGGTGTTCGAGGCCAGCCAGCGCAACCGCCGCGTCGATCTCGATGTGGGTGAGGCGCTCAATGGGTCAGCCGCGGCGGCCACGGACAAACTGAAAGCGATCTCGACTACGCGCAGCACCAAGCTTCGGACCGACGAGACCATGCCGGAGCTTGAGCCGGTGACCATGAGCGAAGTGGGGACCAAACTGGATCTTGCCCGCGCTTATATGGACATGGGCGATCCGGAAGGCGCCCGCAGTATTCTCGAGGAAGTGGTGACCGAGGGTTCTGCGAGCCAGAAACAGGAAGCACAGCGCTTAATCGAGAATCTGCCCGGCTAGGAGCCTGTCTGAGTATTCCGCATGGCGCCCGCGTGATAGATCTCGGCCGCCGAGTTGCCGCTATCATCGAGTATGACGGCACCGACTACTCCGGCTGGCAGTCGCAAGCTCACTCCAGGTCGATCCAGGACGCGGTTGAGACGGCACTTTCGTTCGTCGCCGGCCACCCGGTCGTCGCGATCTGCGCCGGGCGCACGGACACCGGTGTTCACGCCGTCGGTCAAGTCATCCATTTCGACACGCAGGCGGTGCGTACGCCACGGGCGTGGGTGTTGGGCGCCAACACCAAGCTCGCTCCCAGCATCGCCTTGCAATGGGCGGGGGAAGTGACTCTGGGGTTTCATGCGCGCCACCGGGCTACCAGGCGCATTTATCGTTATGCAATACTAAATCGCAGCGCGCGCTCGGCTTTGCAGCGTACACGGGCTGCATGGATTCATCGCCCGCTCGATGCGGCCGCCATGCATGAGGCTGCCCAGGCGCTCAGCGGCGAGCATGATTTCTCGGCCTTTCGCTCCGTGCAATGCCAATCAAAAAGCACGATCCGGCGCGTCGATGCCATCGAAGTGACCCGCGAGGGCGACTATGTATGGTTGCAAATCGCCGCCAATGCCTATTTGCATCACATGGTTCGCAACATCGTCGGCACGTTGCTCGACGTACAGCGCGAGTCGGATCCCGGCGCCGCCATGGAGCAAGTGCTCAAGGGCGCCGATCGGCGCTACGCCGGCGCGACGGCGCCAGCGGCGGGGTTGTACTTGTGGCGGGTCGAATACCCCACGCTCCACGGTATCCCGGCGCCTCAAGCGCAAATTGGTTTAAACTCGGAGCGTGTCTGAGTATTCCCGTAGCCGCGACCGAAGCAGATTTTTCTTCAGGCCAGGCGGAGCCGATGCGGTTGGGTTTACTCGCAATAAGGAGGCGACAACAATGCATGAACAGGCTCCCAGCTATGTCTTGGTTTGAGCGAATTGTCCCCTCACGGATCAAAACTGAACGCCGCACGCGTTCGGTGCCTGAAGGCTTGTGGACCAAGTGTCCCGCATGCGACGCCGTACTCTACAAAGCAGAGATCGAGCGCAACCTGTACGTCTGCCCGAAATGCAGCCACCACATGCGCATCAACGGCCGCGAGCGAGTCATGAAATTTTTGGATACCGGATCGACCTCGGAAATTGCCGCCAAGGTTGAACCGGAGGATCCCCTCAAATTCAAGGATTCCAAGCGCTACAAAGACCGGCTGGTCCAGGCACAAAAGCAAACCGGAGAGCGCGACGCATTGATCGTCATGGCTGGCAAACTCGATGGCTTGGATCTGGTCGCCTGCGGTTTCGAGTTCCGCTTTTTGGGAGGCTCTATGGGGTCGGTGGTCGGTGAGAAGTTCGTGCGCGCGGTCGAACACTGCCTGGAACATCGCATGCCCCTGGTGTGTTTCGCGGCCAGCGGCGGAGCCCGCATGCAAGAGGCGCTATATTCGCTGCTGCAAATGGCAAAAACCAGCGCCGCCCTCAAACGATTATCGGAAGCGCGATTGCCGTACATTTCGGTGATGACCGATCCGACCACGGGCGGAGTGTCCGCAAGCCTCGCGATGCTCGGCGACATCAATATCGGTGAACCGAAGGCGTTGATTGGTTTCGCCGGACCGCGCGTCATCCAACAGACCGTGCGCGAGACTCTGCCGGAAGGATTTCAGCGCAGTGAGTTTCTGCTCGAGCACGGAGCGCTCGACATGATCGTCGACCGACGCGAGATGCGCGATCGCATCGGTGCGATGCTGCGATTGTTGAGCGGCAAAGAACCCGCCGCCGCAGCATAAAGGCCTGGCTCTTAAATCCCATGCGGAGTCTCGAGCATTGGTTGTCTTACCAGACACAACTGCACCCGCGCGCAATAGATCTCGGGCTCGATCGGTTGCGCGTGGTGCTCGGTCGACTGCAGTGGCAGCAACCCAAGGTCCCGATCATCACCGTCGCGGGCACCAACGGGAAGGGGTCGGTGAGCGCCTATTGCGCGTCTATCTTGAAGGCGGCCGGCCTCAAGGTGGGTATGTTCACCTCGCCTCACCTGCGGCATTACCAAGAGCGCATCCGGGTCCATGACCGCCTAGCACGGCCTGAGGAACTGGTGGCGGCTTTCGAGAAGATCGAAGTAGCGCGAGATTCTGTGGCGCTCACGTTTTTCGAATTCAACGCATTGGCTGCATTCCTGATTTTGGATGCTGCGCGGCTCGATGCGTGGGTGCTTGAAATCGGCATGGGTGGGCGTCTGGACGCGGTAAACATCGTGGATCCCGATGTCTCGGTCGTGACCAGCATCGGACTGGATCACCAGGAGTACTTGGGTCATACGCTCGAGGCGATTGCGCGCGAGAAAGCGGGTATATTCCGCCCGGGACGAACCGCCGTAATCGGCGGGCGCGAGCCGGCGCCGGTTTTGGAGAATGCAGCGCGCCTCATCCATGCGCCGTTGAAGCGTCTTGCCATCGAGTACAACTACATTCTTGAAGGCGCAGGCTGGCGCTACCGCGGCACTCACTGGGATTTGCCCCATTTACCGGCGCCTGCGTTATTGGGCGATATACAATTTAGCAACGCCGCCGCCGCCATCGCTGCTTTGGAGGAAATTGCGCCGCGCCTCCCCATCACTGCCGGCGCCGTAGCCCAGGGGCTTTCGGAAGTACGCTTGCCCGGCCGCTTCCAAGTGATCAAACCCTTAAGGTCCGCCACTTGGATACTGGATGTCGCGCACAATCCGGACGCGGCTCGGGTGCTGGCGCGTAATCTGAACGCGAACCCGTTCCATGGGAAGTCTCTGGCGGTGTGCGGGATCCTGGGCGACAAAGATGCGAGGGGGATCGCCGAATCGCTCAACGCGTCGATCGACGAATGGTGGTGCGCTTCGCTCGATGGCACTCGGGGTAGAACGGGCGATGAACTGGCGGGCGAATTACGGGACACGGTTCGCGGCCGCGTCACGGCGGTCGATAGCGTCGCCGCCGCGTGCGATGCTGCCTTCCGCGGTGCAAGCTCGGAGGATCGAATCATCGTGTTCGGTTCGTTTCATACCGTCGGGCCCGCGCTCGATTGGCTCGAGGCAGCAGGATTGCTGCCGCTCGAAGCGCTTCCCGAATATACTTCGCGGTAAATGGAGCGTCGCGTCAAAGAACGTTTAATCGGCGCATCGATCCTGGTCGCGCTCATCGTGCTGGTGGTGCCCGAACTCTTGTCCGGCCCTAAACCTGCAGCGCGGCCGGCAACGCCGGAGATGCTTCCGGCGACTGCGCCCGAGCCCACGCGAAGCGTGACCGTGGACTTGGCAACCAGCAAGGCGCCGACGACTCCCGACAACGATACGGCGTCGACAAGTTTGCCCGCAGCACCGGCACCCCCCATTCCGGCGCCTGCAACTTCTCCACCGGCCGTCGCGATATACGGGCCGTCACGCGCGGCGGCGCCCGCGCCACGCAGCACCGCGC